>JAIQFA010000049.1 GCA_020073525.1 Terriglobia bacterium | reverse complement strand
GCGCCTCTGTGCTGTGGACATGGGGGCAAGCTGAAAACGACACTACGGCGTGCAGTTGTTACCGTCGGCGCAAGCGGTCTGGTCAAAGTCAATGATTGGACGGTGCTCAAGAGGAAGTTGCGACCGCCGGCTGTGTAAGAACCCGATGGCGTCGCGGTTAGGCACCCCCAGTTATTTCTCTGTCAGCATTGAAGGAGAACCCGCGTTATACTCGCGGCGGAGATGTCGGCCACCCGCCAACACGCAGAATGAATATGTCTTCTTCGGTGGCAAGCGGGTTGCTGTAGTGCCCGCCTCGGGCAGTTCGCTGTTCTACGCCGAAGACCTGCTGGGCAGCTCGCGGGTGATTGTGCAATCGAACGGAACGCTCTGCTACGACGCCGACTTCACTCCCTTTGGAGCGGAACGGGCGTACACTTCGACGTGCCCGCAGAACTACAAGTTCGAAGGCAAGGAACGCGACAGCGAGACCCAGAACGATGAATTCGGAGCGCGCTCCTACTCGTGGAGGTTTGGACGTTGGCTGAGTTCGGACTGGTCGGCAGTGCCGGTGGCGGTTCCATACGCGAATCTCACGAATCCGCAGACGCTGAATCTTTATGCGATGGTGGCGGACGATCCGGAATCGTTCGCGGACCTCGATGGGCATCAAGACGCTGCTAATACATTCGACTATGAAAGGGGGGACCCCAAGAAGAAGGATAAGGATAACGATAAAGACCCGCCACCTCCGCCTCCGGCGCAAACTACGCCACCACCGCCACCACCTGCGCCTCCGAAGAAGGGTTTCGGGATACTCCCGACAGGAACAGGCGCAGTTGACCTCGGAGTGGGCAAGGCCGGTGTCACGGCGCAGGGCTCGGTTGCTCCGATTGGTGGATTCGTCGATAACAAGGGGCATCCCCATGTCGGAGCCGAGGCCAGCGGGTCCCTGGACGCCTACGCAGGCCAACACACAGCGGCGACTCCGAAGCAGGATAAAGACTCCTTCGTGGTCGGGGCTTTCGCAGGTGTCGGTGTGGGAGTAACTCTCACAAATGCTGGAAACGCGCCAGCGATGAAGTCGATGACGAATACGCTTAACATCGACCTCGGGCTCGGCCCGGCGGCCTCCATTAGCATCTCTTCCGGCCATTCCGGCGTATCGTCCGTCACGATCACCCTCGGGTGGGGTTGCTGCGCCGCTGTTACCGAAACGAACACGGGAACGGCAACATTGCCGAGCCAATAGGGGAGGACAGAAATGGCAAACGGGTGCAAACCAATCCGCATTTTACGAGTGATAACCATCTCAGCGCTGTTGCTCTGTGCGCCTCTGGCTTACTTCGTGGCCGTAATCGGATTCCATTTAAGCGGGTCCTTCGTTCCTGGGTTCGTCGTAGGTGGGCTTTTAATGCTGACCTATTTAGCCTCGTTCGTGGCTTTGGCAGTCTGGCCTTGCCCCCAGTGCCACCGGCGCTTCGTACGATTTAATGCTTTCTGGCCACGAAACTGTTCGCATTGCGGTCAAGCGTGCTAGCGGAAGGGGGGTGACATATTGGTACGACGGGACCTGACAGTAGTTGGCGTAAAATACGCCGCAGTATGAACAGGCCAATGTTAACAACCAGAGGGAAGTCGAACTTACCAATGTGACCTACAACGAAACCAGTGGTTTCCGCGCAAATCCCAAGGCGGAACCGGGGGCTGCTGATAGCACGGAACAGGTGCATGAGGCGCGTGTAGCGGTTGCCGAAGTCGCAAACAGGATTCTGGACTCGAACCATCCTGAACGTGAACAAGCCCCAAACGACCTCACGAGCAGGACAGTGGGGGCTGGCCCACCTTTGCGCCACCACAATTGAGGCTGCCCCACCTTTCGTGGTTTTCGAAAGGTGGGCACTACGGACCTCGGCTCCATGTTCACCGGTCACAGCGAAGGACTGGACATCCATGTTACAAATCCGCCATGCCGAGACGACTGCATCGCTACTACGGCGCCGGATATTTTGCACTTCATCACCACCAGTTGCTATCAGCGCCGCGCTCTGCTTGGTAGCGGGAAGAACCGGGATCTGTTTCTCCACGTCCTGGAGCAGGTGCGGAGGCGCTATCACTTCGTGGTGGTGGGATACGTGGTGATGCCTGAGCATGTGCATCTGCTGTTCGGTGAGCCCGATCGCGGCAACCCGTCGATCAAGCGTCAGAATATGACCGCTGGCGACATTTGAGAGCACTTTTCCACAATCCTTGGGCTGACGCCCGCAGCTGCTCATCATCGCGAAGTGCCCTGCTAGCGCGCCAAAATCGTGTTCGTAGCAAATTGAGACCAGCGCCGATGCAATGATCGCAACAAAGGTTGCAAAATCGTCAGGGCGGAAGTAATATCGATTTGGGCGCGGACTTTCGCGTTCATCTAGTCTCAAAAACCAAAACTTTCCAGGTAGAAACGCAGCCCTAGTCAAAAAATCTAAAGGGGTGCCCAAGGCCCCGGTGCAATTCGGAGAGAATGCATGTCGTGGTACGCGTACTGCCTCACGGAACACCCGACGCTAGCCAATGGTGTTCGAGCCCGCCGTCCCTTCGTTCTAGATGGAATTCAAGGTGTCAACGGTTCTCCGGTCATGAGCTATCCCAGCGGAGAATTTGCAGTGATTGTCAGTGAATATGACCGTGCGACATCTAAACTCGATGAAAAGTCTGTTCTCGAGCATGCCCGCGTGGTCAGCCAGAGCTTCCGCACCGCTACCGTCCTTCCGTTCCGCTTCGGAACGATTTTCGACACCGAAGATGCCATCCGCCAAGCCGTTCGCTCCAACCGGCGCACTTTCTGTGAAAGTGTCGCCCGTCTTCGCGGCAAGTCAGAAATGCGCATCAAGCTGATGGTCCGCGACGGTTCGCTCCGCGGCGCCATGGAAGAGATCGTCCTGCCCGATACGGTCGGCCGCGAGTACCTCACCAAGCTTCGGGAGAAGGCCTCTCGCGAGCGCGAGCGTCAAACCAAGGCCCGCGCCCTCTCCGTCCAGGTGCATAAGCTCTTCAACCCGCTCGAGGAAGAAATCAGCTGCAAGAAGGTCGATGCCGACGGAATGTTGCTGGATATCGCCCACCTGATCGATACCAAGTCGATCGAAAAATACCAGAACCGCTACAGCACGGCCGCCAAGCAACTCAAGAATTGCCAAATGGTCGTGACGGGTCCGTGGCCGCCTTACCATTTCCTGCCCGGGAAGGTGCGGACTGTCGCTGGCGACAGCTAAAAACCTGTTACCGATTTAGGCTTGGCCTCCTTGCGAGGGGGCTTTTGCTTTTCCAGAGTGGATGTGGAAGGAACTCGCTTTCCGCGTCTTCTTCAGTAGCGAGCGGAGACGGGGCAAGCCCCGTCTCTACAGCGAAACCTGTTCCCACCTTAGCTTCAGCCAATGTGCAGCTTTGTGCATTCGAGGTCACATTACTTTGTGATCCTCCCCCGGTCCCGTGCCTAAGGGATTCACCCTAAAATCTTGATTTTGGGCAGGTTTCCCAAAATGGAGATGCGTTCCGCCCAGACTTACCACTTTGGTTCCGCAAGTGCTGATTCATAGGGCACTGAAGAGGCCGTACCCGTTGGAACAACTTCACTCTCGATGTTCTCGACATCTCACTCCGTCCGTTCCCACTCCCCGGAGCGGCGCCAAAACTTAGTCTCCTCTGATTCCTGCCAATAAGCCTCTTTGAAAAGGTTGGCCCCGAAAGGGGCCGCTTTTTTTGTGACTCCCGCTCCTGTACACTCGCGGTTTCGAATGAAATCTCAAAAAGTCGTTTCCCTTAGTATTCTTCTGTTCCTGGTGGTCCTTCTCGGGAAACCGCTAGACGCCCAAAAGCCGTTGACGGGCGCGGGCGATCTCCTCCTCTCCATCATGGAAAAGGAGTTGCATCGAGGCCAGGCCGAGCTTTCCAAGCAGGATCCCGCTCCCTACTTCACCAGCTACAACGTGACCGACGGTGAATCGCTGGTCATCCTCAGCGCCCAGGGAGGCATCCTCAACTCAGCTCACACCCGCCGCCGCGCCGCCGACGTCAGTATGCGTATCGGCGATTCCACTCTTGATAACACCCACGGTCAGGAACGTAACTCTGGCATTACTTCCGGCCAACTTCCGCAGCGGGACGATCCCGACGCCATCGCCCGAGTCCTCTGGAAGCTGACCTACGAGCAGTACCGCAAGGCGCGCCAAGCCTATAGCAATGTGAAGACCAAGACCGCCGTCCGCGCCAAGGACGACGACGACTCGCCCGACTTCTCCCAGGAGAAACCCTCGACGTACATGGAGAAGACTTCGTCGCCGCCGTTTCCCGAGCAAAAGGCTTGGGAAGAACTCGCCCGCCGTTATTCTGCTTCCTTCCGCCAGTTTCCTCAAGTCGAAGAATCCATGGTTTATCTGACTGCGGCGAGGAGCCACAGTTACCTGGTTTCGACGGAAGGCACGAAGATTGTTACCGCCGACGCGATCTTCCGCGTCATGATCCAGGCGGAAACCCGCGCCGACGACGGCATGCAACTGGTGCGCGTTGAAACCTTCCAGTTTTCCGATCCGAAGAAAGTGCCCTCTGAAGTGGAAGTGGCCGCGAGCGTGAAAAAAATGGCCAATGATCTAAGCGCGCTGCGAGCCGCCCCGCTCGCCGAACCGTACAGTGGCCCAGCCTTGCTCTCCGGTCGCGCGTCCGCCGTCTTCTTTCATGAAGTGCTCGGTCACCGCGTCGAAGGACAGCGCCAGCGCGGCCGCGACGAAGGCCAGACCTTCACCAAGAAGGTCAACGAAAAAATCATGCCTGAGTTCCTTAGCGTCACCGACGATCCCACGCTGCATACCCTCGCGGGCACGGAGTTGTCGGGCTTTTATCGCTTCGACGACGAAGGCACTCCCGCCTCGCGCGTGGAGGTCGTCAAGGACGGCGTCCTGAAGAATTTTCTGATGGGACGGTTGCCAGTCAAGAACTTCAGCAATTCCAATGGCCACGGCCGCGGCCAGGAGGGACGGATGCCCGTTGGCCGCCAGGGCAATCTGATTGTTACTTCTTCAAAGACGATTCCCGACGCGCAACTGCGTTCGCGGTTCCTTGAGGAAATCAAGAAGCAGGGCAAGCCCTATGGTCTCTACTTCGAAGATATTCAGGGCGGATTCACCCTGACGTCGCGCGATCTGCCACAAGCTTTCCAGGTGTTGCCTGTCATGGTCTGGCGTGTATATACGGATGGGCGTCCTGATGAACTGGTGCGTGGCGTGGACATCGTTGGCACCCCGCTCACGGTGTTGACGCAAATCGCCGCCACCGGAGATACCACCAGCGTCTTCAACGGCATTTGCGGAGCCGAATCCGGGAGCGTTCCCGTATCTGCGGCAGCCCCGGCCATGCTGTTTTCCGACATGGAGGTCCAGAAACGAAAGTACGGCGACACGCGTCCTCCGATTTTGCCGCCCCCGCCCGGCGCAACCGCGGAAAAGGGAGGCGCGAAATGATGAGACACGTCTTGTCGATCTCACGCTTCATTCTGGGTTGCGTGATATTGGGTGGCGCAGCGCTTCAGCGCTGCGGTAAATGGCTTACTTTTATCTCCGGCTTTAGCCGCTGCGGTGAGGTTGCTGCGCGGAAGGTTAAAGAGGCTGCGAAAAAATTAGTTTTCGATGCGGAGGTACGACCTCAGCGGCTAAAGCCGCGGTCACACCCAAGCAGTAATCGCAGCGCTGAAGCGCTGCGCCACCCGATATCAAGTTCAGCATTAAGTCACTCAGCGATCTCTTGCGCGATCGTGATCTGCGGACTCTCAGCCTCCGCCCTTGCCGGCAATTCCAATTCCGGAGATGTCGTCCTCCGCGCACTTCGGGAAGAGATGGATCGCTCCACGGCCAAGCTGAAATTGGACAACGTGCCGGCGCCGTACTACATCGAATACCGCGTCACGGAAATTGACGAGTACCAAGCCAGCGCTGTTTTTGGGGCGCTGCGCAACCAGCAGCATGATCATGGCCGGCTGCTGCGCGTCGTAGTTCGCATCGGCGACTACAAGCAGGACAGTTTCGTCGGCACCGGACAAGGCATGATCGATCTCGTTCCATCCGATGACGACGTCTTCGCGATCCGCCACCGCATCTGGCTGGCCACCGATCGCGCTTACAAAGCAGCCTCCGAGGCGCTCTCCGCCAAGCAGGCTGCCCTGAAGCAATTGAAAGTCGATGAACCGGTCGATGATTTTGCCAAAGCCACACCGGTGGAAGCCGTTGAGCCCCTCGCCCACTTTTCTTCGACGGACTTCACTTCATGGCTTCATCTGCTCGAAGAGGCTTCCGGCCAATATCGCAGCGACAAAGAACTCCAGAGCTTCGATGCCGCGCTGCGTTTCACCGTCGACAACCGATACTTTCTAAACTCCGAGGGCACGGTTGCCCGCTCCGGTCATGCGCATTACATCATTTCTATTGCCGGCTCGACCCAGGCTGCGGACGGCATGTTGCTGCAACGCTCGCACGGGGACGATGGCAATGAGCTCAAGGAATTACCCACCCGCGAAGAATTTCTGAAGACCACTGCCCAAATCCTGGAGACGCTGAAGTTGCTGCGAGACGCTCCCGTGGTCGATGAGGAATACCGCGGCCCAGTGCTGTTCTCGAACGATGCCGCCGCCACAGTAGTCACTGACCTGATTGAGCCCAACGTTCTCGGCAAGAAGCCCGAACTCGGCGCGAACGCCCGCACCACCGGAAGGTGGTCGAGCAGCTACAAGTCCCGGGTGCTGCCCGATTTCATCAACGTGGTCGACGATCCGACGATTTCCACGATTTCCGGCCAGCCCCTGTTCGGCAACTACACGCTCGACGACGAGGGTGTGAAGGCGCAACGCGTCTCGCTCATTGAGAAGGGACAACTGGTCTCCTATCTCATCGGACGCCAACCCATTCGCGGCTTTCCGGTTTCGAACGGCCACGGTCGCGCTGGGGCTACAACCGCGCCTACGCCGACTCCCGGCAATCTCGTTCTGCAATCGACCAACCCCCAACCCGATGCCGGGCTCAAGGCGAAGTTGATCGAACTCTGCAAGAATCGCGAGCTGCCCTATGGATTCTACGTGGAAACCATGGGCCCGAGGCTCGAGCCGCGGCTTCTCTATCGCGTCTGGACCAAGGACGGGCATGAAGAACTCGTACGCGGCGGCGTTTTTGGAGACCTCGACGTCCGCTCGCTGCGCAGCGATCTCATGGCCGCCGGAACCGCGCCCGCAGTCGAGGACCGTGCCGAACCCGTCTGGTTCAGTGTCGCCAGCCCAGCCCTTCTGTTCGACGAGCTCCAGGTCAAGCGCACGCAAGCCGCTAAGCAGAAACTTCCGGAGTATCCCGCGCCGGAACTGGGTCAGGGTGCCGCTAACAAGCCGTAAGCGGCAATGCCACGCTCACACAGGTGACACAAACTCGTAACCCTCTTGGGGCTGCTTACGTGGTATAATTCTTGTGTAAATCCGACCAGATAATGCCTGTAGATGCAAGAACTTAGCGGGATTTGTGGGGAGACAAAACGGGCGGAGCTTCGCTCCGCTTGGACGGGCGGGACGCCCGTCCCCACACGAGCCTAACACCGGCTCACACAAGCCTTTACTGAGAGCTGACAACTGAGAGCTGAGAGCTAAATTTCATGGCTGACGATCAGAATCCTGAGCTTCCTTTAACCCCTCCTCCTGGAGGCGACGGACAAGGTCCGGGCGCCCTCAACATGCAACCCGTCAACATTGAAGAGGAAATGAAGCGGTCGTATCTCGACTATTCCCTGTCGGTGATTATCGGCCGCGCTTTGCCCGACGTTCGCGACGGACTGAAGCCCGTGCATCGCCGCATTCTTTACACGATGCAGCAGATGGGGCTGGCTCCGGGACGGGCCACGCGCAAGTGCGCCCGCATCGTCGGCGAAGTCATGGGCAAGTATCATCCGCATGGGAACCTGGCGGTGTATGACGCGTTGGTGAGACTAGCGCAGCCGTTTGCCATGCGCGCTCCTCTGGTCGATGGGCAGGGCAACTTTGGCTCGGTCGATGGCGATCCGCCTGCGGCCGATCGATACACCGAAGCTCGTTTGACGCGCGTCTCTACCGCGCTGCTTGAGGATCTCGATAAAGAAGCGGTCGATTTTTATCCAAACTACGATGGCACGGAAACGCAGCCTGCAGTTCTTCCGGCGCGTTATCCCAACCTGCTGGTCAATGGATCCGATGGTATTGCCGTCGGCATGGCTACCAAGATTCCGCCACATAACCTTACTGAGATTGTCGATGCGACGATCACGCTGGTGAATAATCCCGGCGCGCAATTGCCGGAAATTTTGAAGTTTGTGCAGGGACCTGACTTTCCTACGGCTGGCATTATTCACGGACGCGCCGGAATCTTTGAGGCTTACCGGACGGGCCGCGGGCGATTCATGATGCGGGCTCGCGCTGCCATCGAGAACGTCACCAAGGAAAAGCAGGCAATCATTGTCACCGAAATTCCGTACCAGGTGAATAAGGCGCGCCTGATTGAGCGCATTGCCGACCTCGTCAACTCTAAAACGATTGACGACATCTCTGACATTCGCGACGAGAGCGATCGCGACGGCATGCGCATCGTGATCGAACTGAAGCGCGGAGCCGAGCCGCAGATCGTGCTCAACCAGCTGTTCAAGCACACGTCGATGCAGGAAGGCTTCAGCATGATCCTGCTGGCGGTGGTCAACCAGCAGCCGAAGGAGATGGGGCTGATCCAGGCGATCAAGCACTTCATCGATCATCGCGTCGATGTGGTGCGGCGGCGCACTCTGTATTTGTTGAACAAAGCGCGCGATCGCGAGCACATTTTGGAAGGCTACCTGACCGCGCTCGATCACCTGGATAACGTGATCGTAATCATCCGCGGCAGCGCCAATCGCGCCGACGCTCGCGAGAATTTGGTTGCGTTCTTCGGCGGTAAGAAGATCGACATCAACACGACGGGGCGCGCTCCGAAGCTAGCTCCCGACAAGCCGTTTACCGCGAAACAGGCCGACGCCATCCTCGAACTGCAACTGCACCGGTTGACCAAGCTTTCGATCGACGAGATTTCGAACGAGTTGAAATCGGTACGCGAGGCGATCGCCGAGTACGAATCGATCCTTGGTTCCGAGGCGAAACTGCGCAAAGTAATCATTAAGGAACTGGAAGAGGTCAAGAAGCTTTACGGTGATGCGCGCCGCACGGTGATCGAAGACGAAGCGGCGGAGATCATGCTGGAAGACCTGATCGCCGATGAGCAGGTGGCGGTTACGGTCAGCCATTCCGGTTACATGAAGCGCACGCCGATTTCGACCTACCGCATGCAGCGGCGCGGCGGGACTGGGCGGACCGGCATGAAGACGCGCGACGAGGATTTCGTCGAGCATCTGTTCATCGCCTCGACGCACGCCTACATTCTGATTTTCACCAACACCGGACGCGTGTACTGGCTGAAGGTATACGAGATTCCAGACATCGCCGCTGCGGGTAAGGGCAAACACGTGGGTAACCTTGTGGGATTGCAGCCGGGCGAAACCGTCCGCACCATGCTCGCCGTGCGTGATTTGGAAGAAGAAGGCAGATACGTTTTCTTTGTCACGCACAACGGCACGGTGAAGAAGAGCGCGGTGAAAGACTTCTCGCATGTGATGCAGCGCGGCATCATCGCCATCAATATCGAACAAGGGGATGAACTGGTGGCGGCGTCGCTGACGGACGGCAACCAGATCGTCTTCCTCGCCTCGCATGACGGGCAGGCAATTCGCTTCGACGAAAACGACGTGCGCCCCATGGGACGGAATGCTACCGGGGTGCGCGGCATGAATCTCGGCGAGAAGGATTACATTGTCGGCATGGCGACCACGCTGAAGCCGGAAGCGAAGGCGGTCGTGAAAGAAGGCGATGTCGCTCCCGAAATCGCCGATTTGGTTCCGGAAAAAGGATCGCTCATTCTTTCCGTTACTGAGAATGGGTACGGCAAACGCACTCCCGCCGACGAGTATCGCCTCACCAATCGCGGCGGCAAAGGCGTGATCAACGTCAAGACCACGGAGCGCAACGGCAAAGTGGTCGGCATCTCGCAGGTGAGTGAGAAATCCGAGGTGATGCTGATCAGCCAGTACGGCAAGATCATCCGCATCGAGTCGAAGTTCATCCGCGAATCGGGGCGCTCGGCGCAAGGCGTGCGGCTGCTGAACGTGGAGCCGGGAGACCGGGTGGCAGCGGCGGTGGTGATCCCGCCGGAAGAGCCGAATGGGAATGGGACGCTGATACAGTAAGCGGTCGTTGGTCGCTTGTCGTTAGTCGTTGGCGAGCGGATTTGGCGCGGGCAGCCTGGCCCGCGCCTTCACTTACTCCACGAATTGACCCAGATTATCTTAGTGGCCCTAACACCCCTCGCCTGCTATATTCACACGTTTATGTCTGCGTCAGTCATCCCTCCGCGCCGCTCGCTGGCTTTCTTCGCCTTGCTGGCGATGCTCATGGTGGTGGTTTCCTATCTCTTCATTCTGCTGCTGGCGGTCGCGTGCGTGTATCTGCCTTGGCTGGTCATCACGAATGTCATTAACTTCCAGACGCTTGCGCTGTTTGCCGCTGGCATTATCGTCGCCGGGTCGATGCTGTGGTCCCTTCTGCCGCGGCGAGACAAGTTTGCAGCCCCGGGATTGCTGCTGGAGCGCGCATCGCACCCCCGTCTGTTTGCCGAACTCGACCGCATCGCGAACTCTTTGCAAGAGCCGATGCCGCGCGAGGTTTACCTGATCGGCGCGCCGAATGCCTGGGTGGCCGATCGTGGAGGACTGATGGGCTTCGGCAGCCGCCGCGTCATGGGGCTGGGATTGCCCCTGCTCGGAGCGCTAAATATTTCACAGTTCCGCGCCATCCTCGCGCACGAATTCGCGCATTATTACGGCGGGGACACGAAGCTTGGCCCCTGGCTTCACCGGACGCAGATGGCCATGATTCGAACCTTCGAGAACATGGGGTCGGTGGGTAAGGCGATGCGGGTCGCGCTCATGCAGGTTCTGTATGTGATCGTGTTCGGCATCCTCAAGTGGTACTGGTTATTGTTTTTGCGCGCCATCAATTTTGTCTCCCGGCGGCAGGAGTTTCGCGCCGATGAACTGGCCTGCATCGTGGCCGGACCGCAACCATTGATCAGCGGGCTGCGGATCGTCCATGGAGCCTCTTTGGCGTGGCCAGCCTACTGGAATACGGAAGTGGGCCCCATGCTCAATTCGGGATTTCTACCCTCGATCGCGGGAGGCTTCTCGCAGTTTCTGGCCACGCCGGCGATTGCAAAGCAAGTCGAGAAGGGGATTGAAACGGAGATGCGCGAGGGAAAGACCGAGCCTTACGACAGCCATCCACCGCTTCGGGATCGCGTCGCTGCGGCCGAGGCTCTACCGGACCAATCTCCGCCGGACGACCCGCAATCCGCCTGGAGTTTGCTGGAGGATGGCGGTGCTGCGGAGTTGGCGTTTCTGGAAGCGCTAAATCCAGATCTGCCGAAGAACACCTTGAAGCATGTCTCATGGGAAGAGCAAGGGCAAACGATTCTGATTCCGTCGTGGACGGGTTTTGTGAGCGAGTATGCTCCTCTCCTCCAAGGCATCACGGCTGGGAACCTGCCCGAGATGATAGGGAGGGTGCCAGAGATGGCAGCGCAGATTCGCGATCCGCAAGGGATGCTCTTGACGCCGGAACAGAGAGTGGAACGTGCCCGTTCGCTTCTGAGCGCTGCCTTCGGACTGGCATTGGTCAACAGCGGATGGAAGGTGCATTCCAGCCCCGGAGATTTTTATCTCGATCACGGTGACGAACAACTAGACCCATATAAGGTGATGCTGCAAATTTCCGACGGCGTCATTTCTAAAGAACAATGGGGAACTAAGTGTAAAGCGCTTGGCATTGAAGGATTGCCGCTGGCGGTTGCTCGAGAAAATGCTGGAGGTCAGCTTCAGCTTTCCACAAATCCCTAATCCCCCAAAGGCTCACGGCTCCGGTAATCTTTCGCGCTCTACGAGACTTTGCTGAAATGAGCTGAGCTGCGAGCTCATTGTTTTGGGGGCATCATGAACCTAACAATTCTGTTGGCGTTGGTCATCGCGGTCTGCGTAATTTACGTTCTGAAGAAGTTCTTGTTCCGGAAGGTTGCGCGGGGTGTGCTTTCTGAGATTGGACGTCGTGCTCTCCACCGCACGCCCGATCAGATCAAGCTGACGCGCGTCGATGCTCCTGCCTGGACGAACGGACCGGCGGTCGAACAGCAGGCCGCGCCGTTGCGGAGCGCCGGGTTCAAGGATCTGGGCGTTTACAGCGTCGATAAGATGCCGGGCGTGCTGATCCGCATGATGCACCATCCGGAAACGTTCGTGGCGGCACACATCTACGATCATCCACGGGTGGGAAGCTGGATTGAGTTTGCCAGCCGCTACACGGATGGCAGCAGCCACACTCTGACTACCCTTGCGCCCACCGGGCTCGATTGTCCGGACTGGGTGCGGACCATTCGCGCGGATCAAGGCAGGTGCACTGACCAACTCTACTCGCAGTTCAAGACGCAGCGCGAGTGGCACAACGTCAAGCCGGTGTCGGCGGACGAGGTTGTTCATGAATTTGAGGACGGCTACCTGCGCCATATGATCTGGCGGCAGAATACGGGCATCACTCCCGAAGAGGTCGCGCACGTGGCGTTGAAGTGGGCGGACAAGCGGGCACCAAAAGCAGCGGGGACTTCGGTTTCTTGAAAAGCTGGAAAAACATCTCGCGCGCCGCAGTCTGACCTCAGCGGCTAAAGCCGGTCCTGAAGATGCACCCGATATCGCAGCGGTGAACCGCTGCGCCACCCAAGACCAAACGCAACATCGAGACAAGATCAGTGCGCCATCGAGTCTTCGCCGCAAACTGTAAAGGCGTGCCCTTCCAAAATCTGCGAGTCAAACTGTCTGGTCAGAACGCAGAGGCCTGCTGCGCCGTGCCCGGCTGGACGGACGGATGCGTCCGTCCCTACGTAGGCCGCATTACCGCAGTCACTTCTAAATCACCCTGCTTTCGATTACTGTTGATCTTAGTGATACTGCCCCTCCCCGTGTGTGCCCGCGCGGTTGCAGACTATTTGTAAGCGAGCGTTTGTGCACGATACTGCAAAACCTGAACCCGCGTACCAGGAACTTCTGAGCCGGCCGATTCGCGAGCTGGGGCTTAAGCTCGAAGGGTCGCCGATGGAGCGCTTTGTCGAACAGCTCTATCGCGAGCTGGATGCCAAGGGGCTGGCGAAATTTCGCCCCGAGGTCTACTTGACGGACGAGTGGGGGTGCCCGTCGGGCGAGCCGATTATCGGGGTGCCATTTTACCTGGCGAATGCGGCGCTGGCGGAGTTGGAAAAAGAAACGCATGACCTGGAAGACGCGAGGGAAATCATGATGTACCTGCGGCATGAGGCGGGGCACGCGTTCACTTATGCGTACAAGCTGCACAACAAGCCCGAGTGGAAACAGATTTTTGGGCCGTTCCGGCGACCGTATCGCGACAACTACCGGCCGGCGCCGTTTTCGCGCGACTATGTGCGGCATCTGCCGGGATGGTATGCGCAGAAGCATCCGGACGAAGATTTTGCCGAGACGTTTGCGGTGTGGCTGACTCCGCGGTCGAACTGGCGCAAGCGCTACCGCGGTTGGGGCGCGATGAACAAGTTGCTTTACATGAACCGGCTGGCCCGGAAGGTAGGGAAAAGCGATCCTTCGCGGCGGCGAGGACTGACCGACATTACGGTCGATGAGATGGAGACGACGGTAGCGGAGTTCTACCACCAGAATGCGCGGGAAGAAGTTGCGGTCACTGAGCTTACTCCGGATACGGATTTGCGCGATATTTTCCCGGTATCGAAGCGGCGAAAAGCGGCGCTCCCGGCCCATGAGTTCCTGCATCAGCATCGTAAAGCGGTGATCGACAAAGTTGCGCAGTGGACCGGGGCGCAGCGTCCGCTGATCAAGACTTTGATCGACTCGATCGAAAAGCGCGCCGGGGAACTTGACTTGCGCGCCGACAAAACGCGCAGCGCGGAACATTTAGCGGAAGTCACCGCCTATGCCACCGCGCTGGTGATGACGTATGTGGCGAAAGGAAAGTTTATTCAGCCGTAGAAGAGGTCTCAGGTCTTAGGTGTCAGGTCGCAGGAAAAGCGCACGACCAATTGAGGTCCAAGATTTTCCTGCGACCTGACACCTAAGACCTGAGACCCGCGAAGCACGAGCGATGGTTTCCGAGGAGACGTGATGATCGGAGCAAAACTTAAAATCGCGCTGCTGTATGACTTGTGGAACGAAGACCCGGTCGCGGCGGCGGCGAAAGAAGAAGAAGTTCCCGCACCCAAGCCTCGCAAGAAAATGAAGAAGGTCAAGAAAGAGAAGACCGACCGCGAGGAAATTTTTGAAGCGCTGCAGAAGCTCGGGCACGAGCCTTCGAATTTTGAGTTGGATGGACGTCCGCAGTCGCTGCACTCGCTCGCAAAGTGCGATGCCGACCTCATTTTCAACCTGACCGAGTCCTTCGACGGCGACGACACCAAGGAAATGAATGTGGTCGCTTACGTCGACCTGCTGGGATTGCGCTACACCGGCGCAGGGCCGCACTCCATTTTCATGTGTCAGGACAAAGCGATTGCGAAGAAAATCTTCGCGTTTCACGGCATCAAGACTCCGTTCTTCGCGACTTCCTATCGCGGGCGCACTGAGCACGCCCATGACATTTCTTTTCCGCTGATCGTCAAGCCGTCTTGGGAGGACGGATCGATCGGCATCGATGCCGGCGCCGTCGTGAAAAATGTCAAGGAGATGATGGAGCGCATCCAGTACATCCAGGATGAATTCGATTCGCCGGCCCTGATTGAGGAATATATCGAGGGGCGCGAAATCTACGCTGGAATTCTGGGCAGCTACGAACGGACGCAGGTTTTGCCCCTGGTAGAACTCGACCTGTCACGTTTGCCCGAAGGCACGCCAAAGATCGCCAGCTACGATGTGAAGTTCGAAAAGAATACCGAAGCCTACAAGCTGACCAAGTCGGCAATTGCGGAAAATCTGGACGACGAGACGCGGAAACGGCTGGAGGACACGGCGCTGGCGGCGTACCGGGCGCTAAAGCTGCGGGACTATGGACGCATCGATATGCGGCTGGCTCCGAACGGCGATGTCTACGTGATTGAAGCGAATCCGAATCCGTGGCTGGCAAGCCGGCAGGAATTTGCCATGGCCGCGAAGGCGGCCGGCCTTTCCTACACGGAGATGATTGGCGCCATTATCGACCTGGCGATGAGCCGCTATTTGAATGCCAATCTGGTAAATGCGGCGGCAATGCACTAACTTCACGCACGGCCGGCATAATTCTCTACCACAGGGTACACAGAGGAACACAGAGGAAGAGCTCCTGAGGTTCCCCCTGTGTTCCTCTGTGTACCCTGTGGTAGAGAATTGGCGCCGCATGGAACTTATCGCGAGTAGAAGCAGCAGACCATAGTCCGTGAAAGGCTAAGCTTTGGACTAGGCATTTGGAGTATCGGGAGGCCGAGCTGCGCTCGGCTGGGACGGACGAATGCGTCCGTCCCTACACGAGCATTTTCTAGAACTTGTTCCAAAGGTACTGGTTATAAACATCGTGGTGGTACTGCACCTCGGGCGCTTTCACGAACGTGCCTAACAGACGCGCACAGCGATCGGCCGAGGCTTGTTTCAGATCGGCGTAGCGCGCTTTCACGTCTTTGCCCAGCAACTCCGACGTCCAATCGGCTTTGCGGAAGTTCTCGAGTGCGTCGTAGATGTTGTCCGGGAGATACCGTTCCGCCTGGCGCAGGTTCTTGATCTTCGAGGTTTCGCCCTCAAGTCCTGTCTTGAAGATCGAGAGCATGACCAGGTACGGATTTGCGTCGGGAGCCACGGAGCGTACTTCCACGCGCATGCTGCGCTCGTTGCCGATTGGAATGCGGATCATGGAACCGCGATCGACGGCCGAGGCCTTGATCTGGTTCGGCGCTTCGAAGTGCGGATCGAGACGGCGATAGGCGTTGACGCTCGGATTCAGCAGCAGGCAGATGTCGTTGCCGTGGGTCAGAATGCGGTCGAGAAATTCGTAACCGAACTTGCTCAGCTTCTCTTCGCCCTTGGCATCCCAGAACAGGTTCTTGCCGTTCTTGCTGATCGAGACGTTGGTGTGCATGCCGCTGCCGTTGACTCCCACGACGGGCTTGGGCAAGAACGACGCGGTCAGGCCGAGGTTGCGCGCAACCTGACGGCAGATCAACTTGTAAAGCTGGATGTGGTCCGCCGCAGCCACCACTTCCGCATAGCTGTAATTGATCTCGAACTGCGAAGGAGCAACCTCGGGGTGATCTTTTTCGTTCTGGAAGCCCATGGCTCGCTGGACTTCGGCGGTCGTATCGATGAAGGCGCGCAGGGGATCGCCGGGCAGGGAATGGTAGTAGCCGCCGGTGTTCACATATTCGAACTTGCCGGTTTCGTGGTAGGTACGTTCGGCGTCGGAGCCCTGGAACAGGAAGCCTTCGATTTCGTTGGCCGCGTTCAGCGTGTAGCCTTGCTTCTTGTTCAAGCCCTCCGCGAAAGTCTTGAGAACGCCGCGCATGTCGGCGGAATAGGGCTCGCCACCTTTGTCGATCACCTCACCGAACACCAGAACCTTGCCGGGTCCGAACACATCCGCCGGGCCCCAGTAGAACGCCGACCAGTCAATGCCCAACCGCAGATCGCTTTCCCGCTGCGCCGTGAAGCCGCGAATCGACGAACCGTCAAAGGTCAGGTTGTCGTAGCTTTTCAGCAGGAATTTCTTGTCGTAGTCCAGCATGTGGAGACGGCCTTCCAGGTCGCTGAACATTACCGTCACGGCCTTGATGCGTGACTCGTCGGTCAGGTATTTCAGCCGCTCCTCCTGAATTTTGCCAGGAGCGACGCGGTCGAGGCGCTGCTTCTTCGCCTTCAGATTCATCTCTTCCAGTTCGTCGTAGGGGATCGCTAGAAAATTCCGTAGTTCAGTTGACATGCCTCTCCTTGTTCGGGCGCTGCCCAGGAAACAAATTTGACTGGGGGGATGACCTGATAGGCTATCGCGTCGGCGGCAACCAGACAAATAGAAATCGGTTATGAGGGCGATTAGCTTTTCCAATTTGCACAAGAAATGGTGCAGAATAACGCCGCGAGCCATGAGCCACGAGCTGCGAGCAAATCCGAACCGCTTGTTCGAAGCTCGCAGGCGAAGTGCCTTTGCTGCGGTCATGAAATAATCAAAATCTGAGGAACTAGCCAGTGAGTTGTGCAATTTGTGAAGAACGAAAAGAGAAGCGGTTTTGCCCGGCCGTGCATGGGAAAATCTGTCCGCAGTGCTGTGGCGAGCAGCGCGAGGTGACGCTCGACTGTCCCAGCGACTGTCCTTATCTGCAGCAGGCGCGAGAACATGCAACTGCGCACCCGGATCGGCCGACCCCAGTGGATCGTGAAGCTCTGTTTCCTGCGGTTGAGATCGCCGAGCAGTTTCTCTACCAACGCGAGGAATTGATCCTGGGCCTGAGTTTCGCTTTGGCCAAGAGCGCCCGCGCCGATCGCTCGCTCATGGACCGGGACCTGACTGCGGCTTTGAGTTCGCTCGCCAAGAGCTACCAGACGCTGGTGAATTCCAGCCTCATCTACGAGGAGGCGACCGCCAACGTGGCGCACCAGAGCATCGCCCGCGAAGTCGAAACCATGGTCCGGGAATTTCGTGAGGCCGAGCGGCAGCACATGGGCAACACGCGGCTAACGGATTCCGACGTGCTCAAGGCGCTGGTGTTCATCCTGCGCATGGGATTCGGGCGTTCCTCGGGCCGGCCGAAGTCGCGGGCGTTCGTCGATTTTCTGTTTGCGCAATTTCCCGAAAAACATTCGGCCATTGCCGGGCCGGAAGAGGCAGGCAGTCGGATCGTCATCCCGTAGGTAAGATGCCGTCCCTTGCGGGACTCGTTTTTTCTCTTATCCTTCCCGGCACTCACGTGCCGGGCTTTCCTTTGCCGCCGCTTCGCGGCTGAAGTGACGACGAGGCCCATCTTTAATTTTTGGGCATACCTCTCAGAGTCGGCGGACCGTTTGCCCGCCAGGCAACGCCGCCAGAAGTTCTCGCGCAGTTTTTTTTAGCTCGGGATGGCGTACCTCGGGAGCGATCTCGACCAGCGGTTCCAGAACAAACCGACGCTGATGCATGGCCGGATGCGGAATCTGCAAGCCGGGCTCATCCACCACGCGATCCCCGAACAGCACAATGTCGATATCAATGTTGCGCGGACCTTTGCTGCGGATGCGCAAACGTCCCATCGCCTCCTCAATCTGCAGTGCGAGTTGAAGGAGTTCTCTCGGTGTTTTTTCCGTTTCCATCGCCGCTACGCAGTTGAGAAACCACGGCTGGTCGGGGACGTCCACGGGTTGGGTCTCGTACAAAGACGAGAGGGCCAGCCGGCGTCCGGCAACGTCCAATTGGGCCACAGCGGCGCGCAGGTTGGCCGCACGATCTCCGACGTTTGATCCCACCGAAAGGTAAGCGGTTTCCTTCACCAGGCTAGTTTCGCGGTGAACGAGGCGAGAATCCAGCAAAAACCTGCCAGCACGAAAGAATTTTCGCCGTGACCGAAGAGCTTTTTTCGGTGGTGGGTCAGTTTCACAATATAGCGGAGAAAGAACATGAACCACCAAGGACACGAAGTTTCACGAAGGCTTTTCGTCGCAAGGGTTTTCTTCGTGTACCTTCGTGTCCTTTGTGGTTAAGGGTTTCGCAAATTGACCACTACCCTTTTTTCGCCTGGTACTTCGGGCCGGTACCAAGGTCACTTTCTTAAGTCCCTGGCGGCCGCTAGTATCGAATGGTCATGAATTTGGACTCCCTCCTCATCAGCCGAGACGCAGATTTGCTCGGAGTGTTGCGTCCGGCGCTGGAGAAGATCTCGGTCGATGTACAGGTTTGCGCGGAGTCCCGGTCGGGCAACGATCTGCTGGCCAAGCGCAAATATGATGCCGTTATCATTGACTGCGACGACCTGCAGAACGGTTTCGATCTTCTGCGGAACCTGCGCCAGTCGCAAAGCAATGCCAAGACCGTAGCTTTTGCGGTGGTGAATGGGAAGACGACCACCCAGGGGGCGTTTCAATCGGGAGCCAACTTCGTTCTGCAAAAACCGGTTACACCGCTGCATGCCTCGCGCTGCTTCAATGCGGCCCTCAATTTCATGGTGCGGGAACGGCGCCGCTATTTCCGCCATCCGGTGGACATGCCGCTGCGAATCAGCCTTCCGCACGCCCAGGAAATAACCGCTGCGGCGACCAACGTGAGCGAGGGAGGCATGGCGATTCGCGTTCCTGCCAAGCTGCCGAAGGATGCGGAGGCGAAATTCTGCTTTACGCTTCCCAGTACTAGTATTTCGCTCGAACTCAAAGGCCAGATCGCCTGGAGCGACGGCAGCGGCCATGCCGGGATTCGATTCGTCGAGGTGCCACAGAGCTCCCAGTATCAGCTGGAAAAATGGTTGACCGACCGCCTGCAGGAAGAAATGCCGGGGCGACTCCAACCCTACGCCGCGCTTCCTTAATCTCGCTCGTTTCCAAAACTCCTCGCGCCCACGCATCCACTTTGCAACTTGCGCCCCGCCGCGGCTGTGGCACTGTAGAGACACGGGTTTCCGCGTCTCTTTTACCGACAGGCTCAACGATGATTACATTGGAAGAAAGAATCGCCAGAACCGAGAGGCTGCTGCGCCGCCTCGAAGAGGACCAGCCCTACCTGCATGTGCGTTTGTCCGCCCTGGGCGCCGAGCACCGGCAGAGCGCCAATGCTTTCGCCGAACGGGTTCGCGCCGAGGCGGAGGCGGAATTGCAGCGCCTGTTGGCGGAACGCGCCATGCCCTACGAGTGGATCGTGCCCCAGCCCGCCGACTGAAAGTGGAGGTCTCAGGTGTTAGGTCTCAGGTCTCAGGAGAACAAAGTCCTAAGACCTAACACCTAGACGCTCAGACTGGCCGCCGACGCTAGTGAGGGCGCCGGGGTTTCCTCTTCGAGCGCGGTCTCTTCCCAATACGAGCGGTCGCGCAAGATGCGCGACACTAGTGCGGTGTGCATGGCGTGGCCGGCGCGGTCCGCCACCACCGAGCCCAGAATCTGTTTCCCGATCAGCGCCAGGTCACCAATCAGGTCGAGAACCTTGTGGCGCACGAACTCGTCGGCAAAACGCAACGGCGGATTCAGCACTTCATCGCGGTTCAGCACGATGGCGTTTTCGGTGGATGCCCCGCGGATTAAGCCCTGCTGCCGCATCGCATCGGCTTCATGCAGAAATCCGAATGTGCGCGCCGGCGCGATTTCCTTCAGGTAGCTGCCGTTGGTCAGCCGCACGCAGAAGCTCTGCTTGCCGATGAGCGGGTGCGGGAAGTTGATCGAATAGGACACCGAATAGGTGTCGGCCGGATATACGGCGATAAATTTATCGCCCTCGCGCAACTCGATATCGCGCACGATGCGGAGGTAAGTGCGCGCTCTGCGCTGTTTTCGAATCCCGGCCTTTTGAATCATTTCGACAAATGGACGAGCGCTGCCATCCAGGATGGGCAACTCCAGGTTGTCCAGTTCGACGATCGCGTTGTCGATGCCTACGCCGGTAAACGCCGAAAGCAGGTGCTCAGTAGTGGAGATGAGCACGCCCTTCTTCATCAAGCTGGTCGCGTAACTGACACGGGCCACGTTGCGTCCGCTGGCTTCGATCGGAAAACCGTCGAGGTCGGTGCGGTGGAACACGATGCCAGTTCCCGCAGGCGCGGGAAGAATTCGCAGGCTGACGGGGGCGCCGCTGTGGAGTCCTACCCCGGTGCAGTTCACAGCCGCACGAATTGTTTGCTCGTGTGTCAAGGGGAGGACGATGTAAGTCTTTTGCTGTCTATCAGCTTACCGTGGTGGGCGGTGTTTTGTATGTGGCAAAATAGCCACACTCCGTGGCTCGTTCAGCCAACGCTGAGGCTAACTTGTTCAGGCAGTTATAGATGTTTAGGGGTGCCTAGGAGAGAAACTTGCCCTGTTTTCGGGTACTTTCGTAAGGATTCGACTCAGTCCTGCCGGTGGTCTTATCGCTTCTTCAGCGGCACCTTTGGGTCGTACGTCACGGCTGCTTCGAACATCGAATCTGGCAGCTGGAGGTTGTAGCTGGCAATGTTGACGAAGCGCTGTTGCGAAGTCTCCCCGTTGTAGTAACGGGTGATGGAGTGAGCAGTCCAGATGCCCTGCACCAGTTTGTAGTTGTCATAGACCTCATCTTCGACGTTCTTTTGCTTGTCCTTCGGATCACGCCACGAATAGCTGATCTTGATGGGATAGTGCGTATTCTGTTCGACGGAAACGCTCACCGAGTCGTTCTGGCTATTGAGCAGCGTGACCCCTTCGCACACTTTCCCATCCACCACCGACTGCCCGTCATAGAACCAGGCCACGTTCGGATCGTGGATCCACTTGCGAAACACCCACTCCAGCGAATGCGGCCGTCGCCGCAGATATCTTTCCAAATCTTCCGGTTCCTGCGCCGCCGTTCCCTTGTACGTCGTTTCGTATCCCTTATTGCCGTTGTGAATCAGAACAATGTCGAACTTGTTCTTGACCTTGACACCGCCCACACTTACCTGTCCCGGCACTATATTGATGTCCTTGGTGTGGATGACTTCGAAGCGGTCTTTGTCGGGATACTCGACGTAGTAGTTGTAGGGAATCCCGGTGCTCTCGGTGCGCCCGTGATAGAGCGGGTAGTAGCGGCCTTCCTCTTTTTTGTTTTCGTAGGTGAGGTAGGCTGGCCCTCCGAGGGCCTGGATTGTCTGGTCCAGAAGCGCCCGCGCCTTGCGGGCATTGTCGGAGTCGTTCAGATTGACTCCGGGGTGGGATGCGGGTTGCGAGGTTCCGGCCTGAGCAGCAGCCAGCGCGCATAGCAGCGAAATAACAAGAAAAGGGCTCATGATTCTATTGGGTTAGAAGCACCTGGACCGATTTTAGCTGTACCAGCGAGTACATAGAAACGGCCGTGCTCGTCGGGCGAGCGGTGCTTGCGTGGACAGCCGAGGGCGGCTATCCCTACGTGAACTCTGCTACCCAACCAGCACCGCGCCGCCATTAACGTTAAAAACCTCGCCCGTGACAAATCCCGCGTAGGGCGTACACAGGAATAGAATCGGCCCGGCGATCTCGTCCGGCGTTCCTACGCGTCCGAGCGGGATACTTCGAAAGATCCTTTCGCGCGTTGGCGGATCATTCAGTGCCGAGGCCGACATGTCCGTAGCCACCCAGCCCGGCGCGACGCAATTGACACGGATGCCGTCGACCGCCAGCTCTGTCGACAACGCTTTCACCATGCTGATCAGCGCGCCTTTGCTGGCCGCATAGTCGCAATGGAAGGCTTCGCCGCGCTGTCCGGCGGTCGAACTGACCAGCACGATGTGGCCGCTGCCCTGCTTCTTCATCTGCGCGACTGAATGCTTGACGAGAGCGAAGACGCTGTCGAGATTTACCGCGATCGTGCGGTGCCATTGTTCATCGGACAAGCGGTCGACCGGCGCATCCTCGGGCGGCCAGATGCCGTGATTGGCGACCAGAATGTCGAGACGTCCGAAGGCTGAGATTGCCGACGAGACCAGTTGCTGCGCCGCCGCCGTCGTCGAAAGATCGCTCTGCACGGCACGACAGTTTTCTGCGCCGCATTCCCCCACCAGATTCTCAGCCTGGGCCTTGGCCGCCTGATAGTTGAAGACTACTTTCGCGCCTGCGGCTGCAAACATTCGCACCGCGGCCGCGCCAATTCCGCGCGATCCGCCGGTGATGAGGGCAACTTTGGAGTTGAGGGTCAGATTCATTCGCGTTGATTAGTATCGCATGCCAAAAACGCATCTACCACGGAGGGCACAGGGTTCCACGGGGGAAAGCGACCCACGAGAGACGCCGCGTGCTTTATGATCAAGCGCGAGCCAGAATAGTCAGCCCTTGCCGCTCTCCTCCAATTCGGACGCGTCCCCCGCAACACCGTACCCGTCTTTGCACCGCCGCTTCCCATCGTTTCTGCTCTACATGGTGCTGGTGGCGCTCGCCATTCGCCTGGTCGTCATGGTATTTCTGCTGCCCGAACAACTGGAGCCGCAGCGCGACCACTGGCATTTCGGATACGAAACCGGCAGGATCGCCCGCTCCATCGTGGAAGGCCGCGGCTTCAGCAGTCCCTTGTTCGAGGACACCGGTCCCACCGCCTGGATGACGCCGGTCTATCCCTACCTGGTCGCCGGTGTGTTCAAAATCTTCGGGATCTACACGAAGGCATCCGCCATCGTGCTGCTTTCGCTGAATGCCTTGATGTCGGCGCTGGCGTGCGTGCTTGTCTTCCTGATTGCTCGCATCAGTTTTGGAGAGCGTGTCGCCAAATGGTCGGGCTGGGCCTGGGCCTTCTTCCCCTACGCTATTTATTTTCCTGTCGAGCGCATCTGGGAGACCTGGCTGGCGACGCTGCTGCTTTGTTTGATTTTTCTGATCACGTTGAAGCTCGAAAACGAAAATAAGTTTTCGGGCTGGGTGGTCTTCGGCTTGATTTGGGCACTTGCTGCGCTGACCAGCCCGGCGCTGCTATCGGTACTGCCCTTTCTGGCTGGATGGGTCATTTATCGCCGCCATCGCCGCGGCCAGCGCTGGTTTGCGGTCAATGTCGTGGCCAGCATCGCATTTATTGCGGTCGTCTCTCCCTGGTTCATTCGCAATTACGAAGTGTTTCACCGTTTCGTCCCATTCCGCGACGGCATGGGACTGGTTCTTCGGCTCGGCACCAAAGGCAACACCGACTATTGGGGACCGTACGAGCTAGGACCGTGGCACAACGATCAGGAATGGAATGAGTTCAAGCAGCTGGGCGAACTCGGTTACATGGACAAGAAGAAGCAGCAGGCGGTCGAGTTCATTCGCGCGAATCCCGGCTGGTTTGCCTGGACCTCAGTGCGACGCGCCATCTTTTTGTGGACTGGCTACTGGAGCCTGGATCGGGCCTATCTCAAAGAGGAGCCGCTCGATCCGCCAAATATTTTGCTCTGCACCACGCTCACTGTTCTCGCGCTTCTCGGCTTGCGGCGGGCGTGGCGGGCGGATTGGTCCGGCGTTCTACCTTATGCGCTGATCCTCTTCTCGTTTCCGCTGATTTACTACATCACGAGTCCGGAGGTGTATTATCGACGGCCGATTGATCCGTTCTTTGTGATCCTGGCGGTGGCAGCGGTGCTGCCCAATGCGGCAAAAAACAAAGGCGACCAATTGGCCGCCGAATGAACTGATCTGTAAGTTATCCGCCTTCCCGTTCGTGGAGAAGAAGCTTGGGTTCTTCCGCAACCCGTGATGTCTTCCCAAAGCTACGCGAAGCAGGATTTTTTAGGTAGTGCGAGACGGGGCAAGCCCCGTCTCTACACGAATGGCTTTTGCAGATGCCCTTACGCGGTTGCCGGGCGCTCGCCGCCTTTGGCAGGAACCCGGTCGGGCTTGATTACCTGCTGCACGCCGTCGTCGGTCTTCGCCGGTAGTGGCTTGATCGGCGGTAGATTTTGCCCATCGACCAGCAGTTTGATCTCGGCAGCATCCAGCACTTCGCGCTCGATCAAGGCCTGCGCAATCTTCTCCAGCGTTTCGCGATTTCCTGACAGAATCTCCTTCGCCGTGGCATAACCCACGCTCACCATCTTCTTGACTTCTTCGTCGATCTGGATGGCGGTGGCTTCGCTGTAGTCGCGGTGCTGTGCGATCTCGCGCCCCAGGAAAATCTGCTCTTCTTTCTTGCCGAAGGTCAGCGGCCCCAGATCGCTCATGCCCCACTCGCACACCATCTTGCGCGCCAGTTCCGTGGCTCGCTCGATGTCGTTGCCCGCGCCGGTCGACATCTGGTTCAGGAAAAGCTCTTCCGCGATGCGCCCGCCCATGAGGATGGCGATCTGCGTGTCGAGGTAGTTCTTGTAGTAGTTGTGACGATCGTCGGTCGGCAACTGCATGGTCAAGCCAAGCGCCATGCCGCGCGGAATGATCGTGACCTTGTGCACAGGGTCGGCATGGGGCAGCTTTGCCGCCACCAAGGCATGCCCCGCCTCGTGATAGGCGGTGTTTTTCTTCTCCTCGTCGGTGAGCAGAAGCGACTTACGCTCCACGCCCATTAGCACTTTGTCTTTGGCGACCTCGAAGTCGTATTGCAGGACGGCCTTGCGATTTTGACGCGCCGCCGCCAATGCCGCTTCGTTCACCATGTTGGCCAGGTCCGCACCCGAAAATCCCGGAGTGCCCCGCGCCAGCACCGACAGATCCACATCGTCGGCGAGAGGAATCTTGCGGGTGTGTACGCGCAGAATTTCTTCGCGTCCGCGCACATCCGGACGATTCACTACCACGCGCCGGTCGAAACGGCCGGGGCGGAGCAGGGCCGGGTCGAGGACGTCGGGACGGTTGGTCGCGGCCATCAGGATGACGCCTTCGTTCGATTCGAAGCCGTCCATTTCGACGAGGAGCTGATTCAAAGTCTGCTCGCGCTCATCGTGTCCACCGCCGAGTCCGGCGCCGCGATGACGTCCGACGGCGTCAATTTCGTCGATAAAGATGATGCAGGGAGCGTTCTTCTTGCCCTGTTCGAACAGGTCGCGCACGCGGCTTGCGCCCACGCCCACGAACATTTCCACGAAGTCGGAACCGGAGATCGAAAAGAAGGGAACATTGGCTTCGCCCGCAACCGCGCGCGCCAGCAAGGTCTTGCCGGTTCCCGGAGGTCCAACCAGCAGCACGCCCTTGGGAATGCGTCCGCCAAGTTTCTGGAACTTCTGCGCCTCGCGCAGAAACTCGATGATTTCGTGAAGTTCTTCCTTCGCCTCATCCACGCCGGCCACGTCTTTGAACGTGATCTTTTTCTGCTGCATGGAGAGCAACCGCGCGCGGCTCTTGCCGAACGACAGCGCTTTATTTCCGCCCGTCTGCATCTGGCGGATCATGAAGAACCAGAGCGCGCCCAGGAGAACCAAAGGTAATAGGTTCAGAATCCAACTGGGCCAGGTGCCGTTGCTGATGTCTTTGACGCTGTATGGCACGCCCTTCTCGCGCAGGGTCTTGTACATGTCCGGATAGTTCGCGGGCGCGATCGAGTGAAAGGGCGAGTCGGGGTTCTTGAACTTCCCCTTCACTTCCTGGCCGATAAATGTGACGTCGTGGATATTGCCCTGGTCTACTTCCGACAGGAATTCCGAAAAGCCAATTTCTTTTTCTTTCTGGGCATTGCTTCCGGTTTTCACTACCTGCCACAGCAGGAAGGCCGAGACCACGATAACCGCCCAGAAAAGTACCGTTTTGATTGTTGAATTCACTAAAAACTCCTCTAAGTGCAGGCATATCCCTGCCAATAGAAAAACGCCGCTACGGTCAACCTGGTATTAGATGCCGGAGGCGGAATTTCGACTGGGAAAAGTCTGCTCCTCAATTCTAGACCTTTCTCAAGAAAACGGGAAACCAGCGGGAAGTGACAGAAGTCACGGAACGAGGGCTGCCCTGTGTAGAAACGGGGCGAAGCCCCGTCCCCACACAGACAACTGCCTTAGATCGTCGCCGCCACATAGGGCAGGTTCCGTCCCGTCTGCTCTGGATTGCCCAGTCCATAGCCGCAGAGGAACGCGTCATCGACCAGAAACCCGAAATAGTCGGGCTGCAGGGGCACGCGGCGCGCCGACTGGCGGTCGAGGAGGGTCACCAGCTTGACCGAAGCCGCGCCCCGCCCGCGCAAATCGCTCATCAGGAATTCGCTGGTCACGCCCGAGTGCACCAGTCCCTCGACGAGCAACACATGCTTGCCGGCAATGGCCAGTTCGTGGCTGAAAAGAATCTCCAGCAGCGGGGATTCACCCTGCTTGCTCTGCTTGTAGCTCGGCTTGATAAAAGAGCAGACGATGGGAACATCGATGGCCCGCACCAGGTCGGCCATGAACAGGAAGCTGTTCTCCAGAATCCCGAGCGCGATTATGGTTTGGCCGCGATAGTCGTCGGAAATCTGGCGTCCCAGTTCGCGGACCCTCTTCTGAATCTGGTCGGCCGAGATCACCTGGCGTAACCCGGCATTCGGCGAAACATTCATAGCGGAAGTGGCGCCTCCGGCGTGGAAACTGTGAAGCAAATAACTGTCAACAAATCTAATTCTCAGACAAAGCGAACGAAGCAGTAACCCTGTCGATGGCATGTTACATCATGCCTGCAATCTCCCGAATCCAAATCGCCCGCGAAGCGCCCGGGGCCGCCCGCAATGACGCCGGAACCACAAATCCCCGCATCCAGACGAGCCTGCCGCCTTCGCCAACGGCCACCGGCCATAGTTTTTTCTCCGCCCCAGTCGCATGGCGGTCACTCAACAACTCTTTCACTTTCTTGGCCGCAGCGGTGTGGGCCGGCCAGAAGCGGTCTCCGGCGCGCCAGTTGCGGATCACGACCTCCCTCGGAAGGAGCGACGGGTCGAGCAATTGCCCGCGCTCCTTCTCGGGGACGGCGCCCGCATCCACCACCCGAGCCTCGATGCGTGCACCCAGTTCCCGAATCTCAACCGCGCCCGGCACCGCCAGAGGGTACTGATAATCCGTGACTTCTCCGCAGCTGGCGACCGGTTCCAGCACAAGGTCCTGCCGCCCGCGCCGGAGACTCCAGCCCGTTGCTATCCCCAGTCTTCTGCCCGGTGCTCCGCGAGCCAACTCCAGAGCCTCTTCAATCAAGCGGAAAGAGATGCTCAAATTGGGCGCGTTTGCTTCCATCCAACCTCGAACCAAGCGGCGCCGGGAAGCCAGCGGAAGAGCCAGCAGCGCGCCTACGGGTAGAGACGCGGCTTGCCGCGTCTCAGCGGCGCCACGGATCTCTGCCCGAACCTCCGGATGCCCGGCCAGCCAATGCCTCTCCTCGGCCTGCGCGATCTCGGCCAACTCTCCCATGTGTTCGATGGCGGCCTCGCCAAATTCTTCCGCGATCATCGGCAGCAGGCGATGCCGCACGCGATTCCGCTGGAAGGCAATATCCCGGTTCGACGAATCCTCGCGCCAGGTCTGGCCCCGCTCGCGCAGATATTCCAGCAATGCAGCGCGCCGGAAGCCGAGCAGTGGCCGCAGCACTTCGCCAAAAGCACGCCCGTCATCCTCAAAGACAATACGCGGATGAATGCCTGCAAGCCCTCGAATGCCGGTCCCGCGGAAAATGCGCAGCAAGACCGTTTCCGCCTGATCGTCGAGAGTATGCGCCGTCGCAGTCTTCGCGATGCGACCCTCTCGCGCGAGCTGGCGAAAAAAACCGTAGCGCAATTCGCGTGCGACCGCCTCGATGCCGGAACCGGCTTCCGAGCCGCAACTGCCGTGAACTGGCGCCTCCCGAACATGCAGTTCAAGCCGATGCTGCTGCGCCAATTGCGCTACAAAGCGCTCGTCCTGGTCCGACTCTTCGCCGCGCAGCTTGTGATTGACATGCGCCACCGACAACACGATGCCCAAGTCAGCGCGCAACTCCAGCAGCAGGCACAGCAAGGCCACGGAATCCGCGCCACCGGACACCGCCGCCGCAACCCGGTCCCCGGGGCGGATCGACTCATGAATTGTCTTCAATAGCTGCTCGGCTAGCGGATGCACGAAGAGATGGTACCGGAAACCAGTTCCCAGTTGTCAGTCGTTGCGGTTTGCTGGGTACTGGCAACTGGGTACCGGGTACTGTTATTCTTTCTCGCAATGTGGGGTTCGCGCTGGACTGCTGGATTTCTGCTGCTGGTGATGCTTGCTCCGGCCTTCGGACCGGTGGCGATGGCTCGTGTCGCCCCGCCGGAAGCCATGCACTGCATGCGCCAGCCGGTGGCCGGGCATTCGGCACAGCCAGCAATGCCATGCCATCATGGGATGGCTCCAGCGACCCAGGCCGATACTTCCGACGCCTCATTTCAAGCGGTTAACGGCTGCTGTCAGAATCACGATTGCTGCCGTGGGGCGACCACCCGGGAGTGGGCGCAACCGGCTTCCAGTTTGCTTTCCGTTTTTAGCCTCCTAATCGAACCAGCGCGCCTGTCGCAAGGGGTGGTACTGCACTCGAGCGATATCTCCGGGTGTGATTCCGCCCGAGCTCCTCCTCATAGCTAGCTCATTCCATTCGTCCTGAAAACAGCAACTCTGCCTCGAGCTGCGAGCCGCGAGCGATCGCGAATCGTTTGCTCGAAGCTCGCGGCTCGTAGCTCGCAGCCGGCATGAACGATGCCGAAGGTTCCTCAGAGCTCAGGAGATCGACATCTCCAAAGGACAGAAATGACTCGCCTCAAGCTACTCGGATTTGTCGCTTTGCTGTTGATCGGCCAGGCCGCCTTGGCCAGCGTCTACGGAGCCATTCGCGGGGTCGTACACGACCCGCAGCATCGGCCCATTCAGGACGCCATGGTGATGCTCAAAGCGAAATCGTCGGACTGGGCAAAAAGTGTTACCACCGACACCACCGGCCAATTCCAGTTCAACGGCGTGCCGCTGGGCGACTACTCCGTAAGCGTCGCCAGCCAGGGGTTCGCGCAAACTTCGCAGGACGTCACGGTCTTGTCGGGTACCGTGCCCGTCGTTCACTTTCAGTTGCAAGTCTCCCTGGCGAATGAACAAGTAACCGTTTCAGGCGCTCCTGCAGTTGCCGCCACTGACAGCGCCACTCCAACCACTCTCGTCGGCCGCCTCGACATCGAGCGGACTCCCGGCGCTGACCGCACCAACAGCATGGCCATGATCACTGACAATGTGCCGGGCGCATACGTCACGCACGATCAATTGCACATCCGCGGCGGTCACCAGACCACGTGGCTGGTGGACGGCGTACCCGTGCCCAATACGAACATCGCCTCCAACATCGGGCCACAGTTTGATCCCAAAGACATCGACTACATGGAAGTCAATCGTGGCAGCTATGGCGCCGAGTTTGGCGACCGCACTTATGGCGTGTTCAACGTCGTGCCGCGCTCCGGTTTTGAACGCAACAATCAGGCTGAGTTGATTCTGAGCGCCGGGAATTTCTACCAGACCAACGACGCCTTGAGTTTCGGCAGCCACACCGAACGCTTCGCCTACTACGCCAGCGTGAACGGCAACCGCAGCAATCTTGGCATCCAGACGCCCATTCCGCAGGTGGTGCACGACGCTGCCAACGGCTATGGAGGCTTCGGCTCCTTCATTTACAACGTCAACCCGTCCAACCAACTTCGCCTCGTCACCGCGTTGCGCAAGGATTACTACCAGGTTCCCTACGACCCGGACTTCAACGATCTCACAAGTTCGCAGTTTGACAGCAGCGGCCAGCGCGACGTCAATCGTGAATCCGACGCCATCGTCAATGTCTCCTGGGTTCGCACCTTCAACTCAAGACTCATGTTGACCATGTCACCCTTCTATCACCGCAACACGGCCAACTACGACAGTTCGCCCACCGACTACCTCACCGCAACCACCGACCACCACACTTCCACCTACGCCGGGGGGCAGGTGAGCCTCGCCGCCAACTTCAACAAGAACGACCTCCAGATCGGCTTCTACGGATTTCATCAGAACGACGCTCAGCGCCTGGGTATCTTATGGAACTGCCCAACCAACGGCGATCCCAACTTCAACGACTTCTGTTCCCCAGGCCAAACCTTGCCCTCGGCTTTCGCCGATCGCGAGTCGGCATCCGGCGGTCTCGCCGCTTTCTTCCTCGACGACAAGTTCAAACCCTTTTCCTGGCTCACTCTCTCCGCCGGCCTCCGCCCCACGCATTTCTCCGGCGTCAACAGCTCCGAGAACGCCATCAGTCCCCGCTTCGGCGCGACCGTCACCGTGCCGCGCCTGCGCTGGACTTTCCGCGCTTTCTACGGACACTACTTTCAAGCGCCCCCACTGCTCACCGCTTCAGGTCCACTCGAGCAACTCTGCCAGTCGAACGACTGCAAATTCATCCCCCTCCACGGCGAGCGCGATGAAGAGCATCAGTTCGGCGTCACCATTCCCTTCCGGGGGTGGACGCTAGACGCCGATACCTTTCGCACACGCGTCAACAATTTTTTCGATCACGACGTGATTGGAGAATCCAATCTCTTCTTCCCCCTTACGATTCAAGAAGCCCTCATCCGCGGCTGGGAGGTGACGCTCCGGTCGCCGCGCATTGCCCACCGTGCACAACTTCACCTTGCCTATTCGAACCAGGTCGTCTACGGCGGCGGCGCCATCACCGGAGGGCTGACGGATGGCACCACAAATCTCTGTGATCCGAGTCCCGGCCTCTGCGCTCTTGACCATGATCAGCGCAACACGCTCAACATCGGCGCCGACGTCTCACTCCCGTGGCGCTCTTACGCCTCCACCAACGTCTACTACGGCTCCGGCTTCCTGAACGCGTTTCCCGACAAGCCTTATCCTGGAGGCTATCTACCCGGGCACACGACCTTCGACCTGTCATTGGGCAAGGATTTTGGCGAACGATTCTCGGCTTCGCTGAACGCGCTGAACGTCGCCAACCGGCGCATCGAACTCGACAACAGCGTTACATTCGGCGGCTTCCACTGGAATAATCCGCGCGAAATCTTCGTCGAGCTGCGCTATCGGTTCCACTACTGATGTGCTTGAGTCGCGATGGTGCGGAGAGGATTGCTATAAGGCGTCAGATCGCCGGGGAGAGCCGCCAGCACGAACTCCGCCGCTGCTGGCCGGTCCTCGGCTGTGGCAGAAAGCGCGATAACGTGTGGAGCCGCTCCGCAGTTCAGATTAACTTTGACCGGCCTCGGGTTCGAGTTCCTGGCGAAGTTGTTGGCCCAGAGTCTTCGCCACGGAATTCAGGTCCCTGGCGAGCGCGAGCCGCCACTTTTCCGTCGATTGCTGTGCGAGTTCCTCGAATTCTTGCGCGATCGACTGTACGGCTTCCTCGCCCTGGGTTTTCAGCGAACCAGAAAAGGAGCTTTCAATCCGGTTCTGGATCGTTCTCAGGTGTCCACAAATCTCGTTGAGGCGGCTTTCGACTTCATGCGAGCCCCGCGCTTGCAGGTCTTTGAGGGTCAGAGCGACAGCATTCTCGAGTTGAGTTCGCGCTTCGGAAACGATTTCTCCGGCAACGCCCTCGAGGTGCGCGTCAAGATCCGACTCCAGGCGGCGCACGGACTCGTTCAGTGCTGCAATCCTCGCGCCAAGGTCCGTCACTTCCGACTGAAGTTGGGACGTTTTCGCAGCGGCATCGGCGTGAATCTGCTCGATCTCGCGGCGGTGAGCATCATGCGAGTTTACAAGTTGTCCCTGCAAAGAACCCAACAGCTTCTCGCCTTGTGCGTTGAGATGGGCTTCCGTGTCCAAGGCCTGCCGCTGCAGTTTCTCGATTCCGGCGCGGACATGCTGTTGCGCCGTGGTAGTGAGCTCTTTGGACAATACCTGCGCCCGTTGTTCGACGGCGTGCAGTTCACCGGAAAGACGATGGCGAAACTCGGTCAGGGACGCGCCGACCTTTTGGTCGATGGCCGTTTTCGCCGATCCGAGCATCTCTGCGGATTGTTCCTTCGTCTGCTGCAGAACGCGCGTGCCAAGGTCCTGCCGCAGGCGCTCCCACAGCTTCTCTTCCAACTCCGGAGGAATATACCCAAGCGACACTTCGAAACGGTTGCGCTTGGCATTGGCGGCCAACTTCTCGCGGAGTGCGGTCACTTCCGCCTGCAAGGGCTGAACGAGTTTGGCAAGTATGCCTCGCAAACGGTCCTCGGAAAGTTGCTCCTCGATCTTGTCGAGAAAGTCGCGCGATGCCCGGGAAGGAGTTTGCGCCTGGTGCACAACAATCGACTTGGCCGACAGCTTTTGAGGAGTTTGTAGTCCGGCGGGCGAGGGCATTTCGACCACCTTCCAGTCATCGGGATAGGATTCCAATCCCCAAAAGTTTTCCGGCCGGTCGAGTTGCGCGCCCAGCCGGAAGCCTTGTCCGTCGGGTCCCATCGGCTGGCAGAAAACGACGTAGGCCGTGGTTTGCCGGCCTCCCCGGCTGTGCAGGCGCAGGGCGCTTCCGGTGTCCAACTTCAGCGGGAAGCGGAGCGCACAACCATGCGCACTGACCACCAGCGTCTCGCAGACCTCGGAGAACTGGGCGGTCGGCTCCAGGCTGGTAACGCGGACCGGAACTTTGATCGGTACTCTCGAGCTGCGCCGTACTGTGTGACCGTTGGAAGCGGGCATAGTGATCCTCTGGTTGACGGTGAGGCTTGCACAACAGACAGCCGTTCGAGCCTCTGCGTTACAGTACCGCGAGGAGGTGGATGTGACCTGTCTCAGGAGTGCCCATTCAAAATGGGCAAGCGGGCAGCGCCAGACTGGCCAATTGTCAGAACCGGGAATGTACCTCAGACCGATCTCTGCTGGTCCAACTGGACTGGCGGAGTTGGATTTAGTCCAGGCTGCCCTGCTCGATTACGACGTTCTCGCGCACGATGAGCCGGTGGGCGGCCATCTCGCGCAGCTTGGGCAAGACTCGGTTGACGTGTTCGTCGGTATCGACGAACGAGATCACGACCGGCAACTCGCCTCCCGCTTCGACGAGGTGAGCGGTGTGGACTCTGCCTCGCCCGAGGAATCCGGCTACGGCGTGGAAGGCGACCGCGCCAAAGACATTTTCTTCGCGCAGATATTTCAGGATTTCGAGATGCAGCGGGCGGTGATGCCAGGAATCGCCTTCGGTCAGATAAATGGTGACTTGTACGGCCATATCGATGCCGGCTGCCATTTTACAACCCCCTCGCCAATGCTGCGCCAGCCAAAACCGCGGCGAGGCAGAGGGCGTTGCTGGCTACGATGTTGATCCCCGTCATAAGCCATTGCCCCTGCTCCATCAGTGCGAAGCTTTCGAAGGCATAGCTGGAAAACGTGGTGTAAGAACCGCAAAAACCAACGGCGACCAGCAGGCGCCAGCGCGGGTCGAGCAGCACGCGTTCGGTCGAGAAGACGAGAAAGAATCCGAGGATGAGGCTGCCGGTGAGGTTGATGAGCAGCGTGCCGTAGGGAAAGGTGGTGGAGAAGCCGCGGGCGATCAGGGTGCTGAGGAAGTAGCGCGCGCTGGCTCCGACCACGGCGCCGACGGCGATCCAGAGATAGTTTGCGAGATAGTTCACGACGGAGTTCTCCTGCAAAAGTTCTGTAGGAGTTATCAGCCCGAAGGGCGGTTAACGGCGAACTCCATCGCCTGCGCATCAGTATAACGGAAGGTACGGACGCGCACACCTCTCCAGCAAAATCGCACTTACTTTTTCGCGGTCGGCGGCAATACGCCGTTCAGGCGTAGATACATCGCGGCTTCGGCATAGTGGTCTGCCCAACTGCTGGCGAGGACCATGCTGGCCCAGGCCCGCGAAGCCTGGTGTCCGGGGATGACTTCCGTGGTCTCGCCAAGCTTTGAGTCGTCCATCTTTGCCAGCGTGTCGGAGCAGAAGTCGAACGATGCTTTCAGCGCCGCAACCAACTTATCTTTTCCGTCCGTTTCTTTTGCTTCGTCGATCTTGGGAGCAGGCACGGCGGCGGCTTTGCTGCACAGCGTGTTGTTTGCTCCAATCATGTGGGCGACGAGGTGGCCGAATGTCACCTGGTCAGCAGTGGGTTTGTAGTTGAACTTGTCGGCCGGCATGGCTTCGACGGCGGCAATGGTGTTTTTCTGACGGCCCGGCAGGATATCTCTGAGGGCACTGCTGACCGGGTTCTTGGTTTGTGCGGGCGTTGTTTGTGCAATCGCGGACGCGGCCAGCAACAGCAAGGCTGGTATCGCGAGAGTCTTCTTCATGTTTTCCTCCGGGGGTGGAGAGCAGGATAGCGCGAGGGGCGGGGTCTGCGCCAGTTTGATTCGATCCGCATCTTTGACAACCAAAGTCAAAGGCCGCGGACAAGAGTGTCCGCGCCACACGAGCGTCTGGCGCGGAGGATGGAGAGCTGCGCGCGACGGACGGGGCAGAGCCCCGTCCCCACACTTGCAACCTTGCGCTATCCTTAGAACATGCACTCGCATGGCGGACACGGACATTCTCATGGGACGGGGCGGGTGCTGCGCATCTCGCTGGCCGTCACCATGCTTTACGTCGTCCTGCTGGTGGTCGCTGGCATCCATGCGCATTCGCTGGCCTTGCTTTCCGAGGCGGGGCACAACCTATCCGACTTTCTGGCGCTGTTACTGTCGCTGGTCGCGGTTTATCTGGAAGGACGGCCTCCGAGCGCCACCAAAACCTATGGATACCGGCGCGCGGGAGTGCTGGCGGCGCTGGTCAATGCGTTGTCGCTAGTGGTGGTGTCATTTTTTATTTTCTACGAGGCATTCCAGCGGATTCAGCATCCCGAGCATGTCCGCGCCGGTGTGATGATTGGAGTGGCGGCGGCCGGCGTGGTGATGAACGGCGTGATCGCGCTGCTGCTGTGGCGTTCCGGGAAGGACGTGAATGTCCGGAGCGCTTTGCTGCACGAGGTGGGCGATACGCTTTCAACCGCGGCCGTGATTGCGGGAGGCTTTGCGATCCTGTGGACGGGGCAATATTGGATCGACGCGGCGCTGTCGTTCGGCATCGGCGCGCTGATTTTGTGGTCGAGCTTCGGGATCGTGCGCGAGACGCTGAATATCCTGCTGGAGGGCACGCCGCGCGGCATGAGCCTGGAGGCGGTGGAATCGGCAATGCGAAGGATTGCCGGTGTGAGCGATGTGCACGACCTGCACCTCTGGAGCATTGGGTCGGAAAACCACGCGCTCTCGGCGCACGTGAAGATCGCGGACATGGCGACCTCGGAGAGCGATACGATTTTGCGCGAGATCAACGAAAAGCTCGGGCAGGGATTTGGGATCCACCACACGACCATCCAGTTGGAACACGTGGTGTGCGAGACAGCGCATGGATGTGTGATCGCAGTGCCAGACGAACACAGCTCCACGGAGCACGGCGGTCACACGCACTGACGACGACCCACGAGCGATGACGAGCGGGAAAAGCGACATGCCGGACGATGCTCTGCGGGAAGTAGTGGCGCACTACCAGGCGGTTGAGGAGGACGTCCGGTTGGGTACGGGCGTCTTTCAGTTGGAGTTTGTTCGCACGAAGGAGCTAATCCTGCGGCACCTGCCGCCGGCGCCGACGGCAATCGTGGATGCGGGCGGAGGGTCGGGATCCTACGCATTCTGGCTGGCGGAACTCGGCCACCAAGTGCATCTTCTCGATCCGGTTCCCAAACACATCGAGCAGGCGAAGCGGAGGTTGACGTCCGGGTGCGCCGCGCCGTTGGCCGGCGTCACACTTGGAGACGCCCGGGAACTGCCGTTTGACGATGGCTCGCAGGGCGCCGTGCTCCTTCTGGGGCCGCTCTATCACCTGACAGAACGGAATGAACGCCTTGCCTGCCTTGGCGAGGCAAGACGAGTCCTGCGGACAGGAGGATTGGTTTTCGCCGCTGCGATTTCACGTTTCGCGTCGCTGTTGGCTGCGTTGCACGAGGATCTGATCAACCGAGACGATTTTGTGCCCATCATCGAGCGTGATCTGCGCGACGGCCAGCATCGTAATGACACGGGTAATCCTGAATACTTCACCACGGCGTTCTTCCATCGTCCTTCGGAGTTGACAGAGGAGATCGTCGAATCGGGTCTAAAGTTACTAGACCTGTTGCCTGTTGAGGGACCGGGATGGCTCGCGAGTAATTTCGAACAGGTGTGGGCCTCGGAAAAACAGCGCCAACGTTTGCTCGCCTTGGTGAGGCAGGTGGAGAACAAACCGGAACTGCTGGGCGCGAGCGCTCACCTGATCGCAATCGCGCAGAAGTAGTGCCGGTCAGTGTCGCTGGCGATCGTAAATCTCCCTGGCTGTTTCGATCGTGTCGGCGTCGCCGGGAAGTTTGTCCGGGCGCAGGCGCACGATGCGCGGAAAACGCAAGGCGTAGCCACTTTCGTGGCGCGTGGAGCGCATCATGTTGTTGAACGCGACTTCCAAAACAATCTTCGGTTCCACTTCGAGTCTTAATCTTTGTTCGCTCGTCTTGTGCGTCAGAAACCACTCCGTCATTTCCGCGATCTCGGCGTCGGTGAGTCCTGAATAGGCCTTGCCGATGTCCACCAGGCGGTCACCGTCCCACACCGCAAACGTGTAATCGCTGAGGACGCCAATACGCTTACCGTGGCCGTACTCGACGGCTGTGACGACTACGTCGAGCGTGGCCAGTTCGCGCTTCATCTTGAGCCAGGATTTGCCGCGGCGGCCGGGCGTGTACAGGGAATCGAGATCTTTGATCATCAGGCCCTCGTTGCCGCGATCGCGGGCGGAGGTGAAGAGGGTCTCGAGATCTTCGGGCGAACTCGCCGTTGCCACCGGAGTTCGGAGAACTTGGGCGAGGGGAAGTTCCGGAGTGGCGAAAGCAAACAGAGCTTGCGACGAAGCGTGAGCTGCCGAGCTTCGCTCGGCTGGACGGACGAATGCGTCCGTCCCTACGTGAGCCGTGGAAGGTTCCAAGGACATCATGAGTTTGTCGAGAATCTTTGCTCGCTCGTAGAGGCTACGATCGAGAAGAAGTTCTCCGTCGGCGTAGAGGGCGTCGAAAACCATGTAGGCAACGGGAACGTCATGCATGAGTTTGGCGCTGACTTTCTTCCGGCCGAGACGCTGCTGGAGCGTACTGAAAGGAAGAGCGCGTCCACGGGCGAGGGCTTGTTTTGCAGATTCATCGCGGGCGGGGGCGCCCGCGCTACCTGACCAGGCAACGATCTCGCCGTCCAGGATTGCGTCCTTGGGAAGGCCGGCCAAGGCTCCGGGCAGCTCGGGGAAGGACTCGGTAATTTCATCGCGGGTACGCGAAAAGATGCGAACTTCGCCTTGGCTGATGTGAGCCTGGGCTCGAATGCCGTCGTACTTGTCTTCGACCGACGCATTCTGAAAATAGCTCAGGGCTTCTTCGGAAGATTCGACCGGGCTGGCGAGCATGAAGTCGATGGGATGAAAGAGGCGGAGGCGCGCGTCGGCCAGTTTTCCAGCAGAGGCCAGGCGGAGAGATTCGCCGAGATCGCCCAACAGCATGTTGGCGCGCTTGACCTGGTCGAGCGGCACTTCGAATCCGCGAGCGATGGCTTCTTCAACGAGACTCTCTTTCAGTCCGATGCGGAGGTCGCCGCTGATGATCTTCACGATGTATTTGGCTTCGAGCGGCGTGGCTCGCTCAAGAAGCTGGCGCAGAAGGAAAGCTTTGGCTGAAGGCCCCCGGGCCGTGGCGATCCCGGAAAATGATTGCTGCACTTCCGTGAGCGAGAGGCTGGATCCCTTTCTTTCCGGAAGCGCTTCCGCGGCCACCGATCCCGCGTCGCCATATTTCCGATAAATCACGGTCAGTTCATGTTCGGATTTTCCCGAAAGTTCAGCGATGGCACGCCAGAGCAGGGAGCCCCCGACCTGCAGGGTTGTTTCTTCATAGGCCGGGAAAGGGCGTCCGGAAAGAAAGATGGCAGCGGTGGCGGCCTCGTCCAGCGGCAACGATCGCAGATAGGCACCGACAATCGCCGTCTTCTCTAGCTTCTTGGTGGTCGCAGCAATTGCGTCGCAGGTCTGGGCGAAGTGCAGCATGAGTCCATTCGATTCTATGGCTCAAGGCTGCGATTGCGGTACTAAGAGCATTCTCGATGAGGAAAGGGAAGACGCTGTAAGTAATTGATTAGTAAAGAGATGCAATGCAGGCGCTCGATGGAGAGATGCTCGAAATCTGCGCGATCTGTGGTATTCTACGGCTTGGAGTCTTCCCTCCGCGAAGTAACATCCAATGCCTATGCGACGTTGGCGGCAAATTTTGCGTTTTCTGGCGGCGGTGCAGCTGCTACCAGCTCTCGAGAGCGGGGAGGAGACCCTCGTCGGCGGGCAAGCGGTGCTGGAGGGCGTGATGATGCGTTCGCCGCATGCCTGGGGCAT
>JAIQFA010000172.1 GCA_020073525.1 Terriglobia bacterium | reverse complement strand
CATCGACCAGGCGAATAATCTCGCTGAGCTTGATCTCCTCAGGTGCGCGCCGCAGACGGTAGCCACCTTTCGCGCCTCTCACGCTCTCCACAATCCGCGCGTTCTTGAGTTCCAGCAGAATTAGCTCAAGAAACTTTTCCGGCAGATCGCTCTCCATGGCAATGTCCCGTATCTTGACGGTCTCGGTTCCGTATCGACGCCCCAGAGTCATGATGGCTTGCAGCGCGTACAGCCCTTTTTGCGAGATCTTCAATCTTGTGTCCTTTCCAGCTGACTTCTATGATTTCCGGCGGCTGCCTACCGCTCCTATAGTCCGGCAGTGAACCTGCGGTCTTCGACGTACTCTAGTGCTCTCGCGCCCGCTTTGCAAATGATCTTACGGCTAGGGGCGGGAGCGCTTCGTGGTGGAAGTGAAAAATATTTCACGCGAACCTGATGCAACCCGAGTGCCTCTGTAGGCTTTAAAGCGCTCTGAAGACAATTTCATTGTGCCTGGAAGCCGGTGATCGTCGCTTTACGAAAACCGCGCGTCTACCTGTGCGTTGGATCACAGACACGGTAGTTTGAACCGTCTAGCATGCCGGTAAGCACCTGTGCCTTCAGGTCTCCCACACGAGCAGGTGCGGTTCGTACACGAAACATGCATCGCGGCCGTCGCGCCGCAGAGGAGGTTCCCATGCCTCTCGATTCTCTGGAACTCCGTACTTCTCTCCAAAGAGTGCTCATCGGTCTGATCTTGATTCTGGTGCCGCTCACCGTATTTGGCTTCTACGTCGCACTGCAGGGAGACAGCCAGATTCGCCAGATGGCTGGCGAGAACATCCGCTCGGTGACCCGCACCTCGGCTGAGTTGACTTCTCAATTTATTGCAGGACGCCTGCGCGACGTGAGCCTGATCGCCAACAATCCCAGCATCGTCCAGGCAGTCGCTGCCGCGAACCAACCGTACGAACGCCTTTCCGAGGACGCCATTCTCAGCAAGGTCGGAGCCCTCGAAGAGAAATGGAACAACTCGGAGGGCGATGTTTTGGCAAAAAACATCCTCGCCTCCGACTTAGCCCGCCAGTTAAGGCGAATGCGGGATCTGAATCCGCTGTTGCTGAAGATCACAGTGGCCGACTCGAGTGGCGCGACCGTCGCAGCCACGGATAAGCCCGTGCACTATTTTCAGACGGATCGCGGGTACTGGGCGGTGCTCTATGCCCAAGGACAGGGTGCAATCCACGTGGCCGATGTGCGCTATGACGAACAGAACCGGCTGCCCTACATCAGCATCGCTTATCCGATCCTCCAGGAAGGCACCGGCAGGTTCGTCGGCGCGGCCACCGCTCTGGTCGATGTCTCGCCCCTGTTTGCGCAGCTGAACCGGCAGCAGATTGGGCATACCGGGCGACTCTCTCTGGTGCGCGACGATGGAACCGTGATCCAGGCGCCCGGAGTAACTACGTCGATGAAGATACACTCCGAGGAATACAGCGCGATCCGCGACTCTCTCGGGACTTTGCGGGGCCGCGAAACCGGATACCTTTTCACCACATTTTCCAAGGGCGAGCCCTATCTCGTCGGCTTCGCCGATGCCGGATTGAAGGATGCTTTCCCCAACCTGTCGTGGATCGTCGTGGCCAGTCAGGAACAGCGTGAGATCACGGGTCCCATTCGAAATGTAGCTGCCTTCGCGCTCTTCGTGATGATTCTGTCGCTGTTAATGCTTAGCTTGCTCGCCGCGTACGTGTTCCTGCATCGCAGGCAGAAAATCGAGGATATTGAAACACCCGAAGACAAACTGCATCCCACGGCAGCGTGACAGTCTGCTCCTGTGCGCCCAATAGGGACGACTATTGTTTCGGAGTTAACGACCTCAGATAGGCAACGACTGCCTCGGCATCGCTGCGATCCATACGAAATTGGGGCATTGGCAAGCGAAGATGTTTGCCGTTGATCCACACGCCGGTCGTCAGTAGCGTGATCATGCCGGCGTCATTGGTGGGAGGGGTGCCTCCAATCCTGGGAACGCTCAGAGGCCAGTCCGGGTCGGGTTTCGCCGGCAGCCACGGGACAGGCGCTCCTTGCAGCCATCGAGTACGGTCAAGATTCCCGTTGCTGTCGCGCGGCGTATGGCACTGCCCGCACATGGCCACGGACTCGACCAGATACTTGCCGCGGGCAACGTCCCCAGTTTTTTCGCCCGGATGCTGGGAAGTCTTGTGCTGCGGGTCATTATTTTGCGCGAAAGTCTGCGGGAGGCCACCCGACATCAGGGCCAGAACAATGGTTGCGGCAACGATGGATCGTGGGAGCATCAGTTTTCCTCTAGGCTAGATTACGCTCAGCGACACCGTTATGTAGCGGGTGCACTCCGTACACGATTAACGAACGAGCTACTGCAACTAAAACAGATCTGCTTGGAGATCTTACCCGCAGCTCGCTACTCGCAAACGCTGCGCTCGGCTGGTTCAAAGCGGTCCAACTGCGCTTCCCGTTGGCTGCTGAGGCGGCCACCGGCGGTCTTCCCATATGGCTCCGCGCCGGGACAGTAGTAGAGAGCGGTGTGCGGATCGACCCACACCTGGATGGACGGGTCTCCCTGAAGATGGACGACGGGAGCCGGCGCCTCGGCGATTCCGAGCTTGATCAGCGCTCTGTCCCACGGGCTTAGCGCTGCTCGTCTGGGCACGGCAGCCGCCGGCCACAATAGGGCGAGCATGGCCACGAAGACGGCTACTCCCAAGTAAAGGTCGGCGCGGTGAAAGCGCAGGGTGACACGCAGATCCGCCAGCCGCTGAAGCAGGGAGGAGGGGACGGGATCGCTAGCGTCGATTGCCTCGTCTGCACTCGCATCGATGGGATAACCATCGTCGCTTGCGGACAACTCAAGTGGCTTAAGGGTTCGATCGGAATCTTCCGAGAAGGGCGCGAAGTCTTTGCTCGCGTGTTCTTCGATTGCGTCGGCTTCAGTTGTTTCGATCTCGCTTGCCGTGGTAGTGCCGTTACCATCCTCTGCAAAATTTCCCAGCACGGATTGGCCGTCGACGCGATCGCGGATCGTGCCGGCGGTCTGCGGCGTGATTGTTTCTCTTTCGGTCTTTTTTGCGATGGGCAAAGCAAGATAGTTGGGGCCGGTTAGTTGTGTTGCCTCGTCACTCTCGGGAGAGCGTTCGGGCCACAATCCCTGCTCCTGGCTCATGAGCCACATCGAGGCCCAGTTGCGCTGTAAGCGTTCTCCGGGACGAAGTTCGTCCGAGCCGCAATTTCCACAGCGCGATTCGTCCGCGGGCTTCTGAGCGCCGCAATGTGGACAGACGTTTTGAGATTCTGGTTCCCGACGCGATTCCGCCTCTTCCGTCGTTTGCCGAGCCTGTTTCCGCCGATCATTGTGTTCCTGAATGGTAAAGGCGGCGGACAGCAGGCCCTGAAACGATTGCTCATCGAGCATCAGGTGAGGCTGTGTCAGGTTGGGCCGGGTTGCGGACATAGCATTGAGGGGAGAAAGAACTGTCCAGACTACTTTCATTGTAGTGCAACTCCGGGTCGTCTGAAAGTGAAAGAACGCTCACGACGATTTGGGAGCGATTCCCGATTGCGGATGCCATTCTGGAAGCAGTTCATGAAAACGGCCTAATGAACGTCCGTCAAAAACCGCAGTTAAGCCTGTAACTGCATGGGTTTGCATGGCTTCGCCCCAGAGCGAACGTTTGGCGAACCGCTTGCTTCTCCGTATCGTGGGTCGCGACCCCAAGACTGAACTGAAGGAGCAGACAAAACGCCCATGATTAACCTTAATGCCATCAAGATCACTCCCCGAGACAACCAGGTGCTCCATCTGCTGGTCCAAGGATGTAGCAACAAAGAGATCGCGAGCCACTTAAACATCAGCCCGCGAACCGTCAAACAACACCTGCGCACCCTTTTTTTGCGTGCAGGCATTAAAGAAGGCCGGAAGCGGGTGAAACTCGCCACCGCCATGTTCATCAAGGAGCAGATGCCGCCATGCAACCCCGTGATCGGCTGACCGCCAAGGAGATTCAAGTCGCGACCCTGGTTTGGCAGGGTCTAACCAACAAAGACATTGCCCAAGTGCTTGCCACCAGCGAACAGGTCGTAAAAAATTACCTGCGCACCGCTTTCGACAAATTGGGAGTCTGGACCCGCCTCGAACTCGCTCTCTACGTGGCCGGCCATGGCGGAGCCAGCTGGCATGTGCAGCTCGGAAACGGACTGTTGCCCCATCCGCCAGAGTGGAGCACCGCAGGCGAGGAGCGCCACGCCTACGCGGATGCGGAAGAAAGGGTCGCTGCGGTGGCCGCTGGAGGCAGCCACTAGAGCAGACCCGAGCCTGGGGTTGTCATCAAGCAACTGGGGACCCGGCCGACGCGCCGGGTTCCAGTGCCAGTCAGTTTGCCGGGCATCCCAGACATCCCAACCAGCTGCGGAGTGGGATTGTTTCCATTAGCTGTCGGCAACGGATTTCACACTGGCTGCCGCGCCAAGCTGGTTCCCGGAAGCTACTTTCCCGCCCAAGTCGTGGGCCTAAGCGCCGTATTTTCAGGGAAATAGCCTGCCAATCTCTTCCGGATTCTACTCCTTTGCCAAGCCTGTCAATTGCCCCAATCCCGGTAATCAAATTGCTGAGTTACTAGCGGATCCGTTTGTTCTGCTTGATCAGCAGACTTCGGCGCAGAGATCATTGCTTCGGCGCACATCAGTTCCGATCGAGACTGGGGTAGGCATGGCTCACAAAGACACTTTCTGGATGGCTTGCGACTCGACCGAGCAATTGCGAGCCGAATACGGGCCGTTCCACACCCGCGAGGAAGCGGAAGTCGAAGCCCGCAAACTCGGCTTTGGATACCTCCTGCGCTACGAACACATTCTCGGTCCCGACGAAGAGATCGAAGAAGTCCGCTGCGTCTTCGTCGAATTGCAGGACGTCGAGGCTCCCGCGCGCCAGGGCGTAATCTTTCATACCCGCTGCGCCAGTTGCGGAGAGGCCGCTTCCCACGAAACCCCGTGGCAAGCCGAGGTCTGGGCCGATATCCACGAATTCGAACATTCCCGCCACAAAGTAAGACTCTTCGAGCACGCCCGCGGCGAAGGCCTAAAAGAGATCGCCGACTGGCGCGGCCACGCTGCCTAGTTTGTGTAGAGCGGGCGCCCTCGCCCGCTGCCTTTGCCTTTGATCTGTTCCCATCCCAAATAAACGCTGGGTTACCGCACGAATCGCGTCTGCTGCGATGAGAGGGATCTCACGCGCCCAAGGCACGCGCGAGTCCAGCCGAAATCACTTACCTGGCTTCGCTGGCTCCGCCGGCGGAGAAGCGGGCGCGCTTTTCAGCTTCGCCAGGGATTCGTCCACGCGCTTCTTGAAGTCGCCCTGGTCGTTGTGCGAAAGCCCGCTATACATCGACACAACGCTCATCTCGCACGTGGTGCCAATCGGCGCCAAGGAGACGTGGTTTTTGCCCTGGTTGACCGCTCCGATGATGGACCAATGAACGGAGTGTTTCACATTGTAGTCAGCAGTCATTTTGTCATCGTCACTCTGCACGTCTTTGTAGTTGTCAGGATTGCCGAGGGCGACTTTGACCGCGCCCCAAAGCTCGCTGCAAGGAACGGGATAGGTAGTCTTGTAAGTCTTGTTGCCGGCGCCGAACGCTGGCAGAGCAAAAGCAAGCGAGATCAAAGCTACCACCACAAGCCTCGCCTTTATCATGGCATTGCCTCCGGATGTGCTTTCAGAAGAGTTGAATCTCGATTTTCGAGACAGCTGAACGATAGTCCTAGGAAGTATTTCGTCTGTGCGTGGGATCACCCCAGCAGGTGATCAGAATCCGCGCGGAAAAATTTCACGGGATGACGTTTTAAAGGGCGCGCAGTTTTGCAGTCTGATGAAAAATTATTCCGGAGTCTGTTGTCATGGCCGGAGTGCCGTGCCTTGCGGGACTCGCGATTCTCCACACCTTCCCAGCGCGGGTGCCCCATCCTAACGTCGCGCTTTTTGCGACGTTAGGGTGGGATTCCACGTCCGCCGGCCGCATGGGATTTTGACGTTGTTCTGAAGGGACGCGCCTTTACCGTTTGCGGAAAAACGCAATCTGCGTTGGAGGGACGACGACTGGGGCTAAAGCCCGCATTGATTTCGCGGAACTTACGCGGCCCTGAAGGGCCGCTCTTCCACGGTGGCTCAGCATTCGTCAGTTTTTCCGCAAGCTGTTGAGCCGCGCCGTTCGGACAGAATTCCCGAGAATCCAGCCCCGGAGGGGCGAAATATGTTAGCCCAGGACGTAAGTCCTGGGTAAAGTGGGAACTCGGATCGAGTTCCGGAGAGCCTGCCCTGAGCGAAGTCGAAGGGGACGGCACAACTCTCCCACAAACGCTGAATCGCTGTGCCCTCCCAAACTCCAAAGCGAGATCGAATCTTTCCGCCAACGGTTGAGCCGCGCCGTTCGGACCCACGGAGATGGCTTGCTTGTGGGAGACGCAGCGCTTCCGCAGGTGCGTGAGCCTGCATCGGATCTTGTGTGGCGCGGGCGCCCCCGCCCGTGGCCCTTGATTTTGGGTGGCGCAGCGCCGGGGCCCCCAGCGCGCCCGGTTTTGGCGGGATGGGGTGGAGCGCTTCCGCGCGGCGGTAAGTGCTCTGTCTGGATCGGGCTTCAGCCCCTAAGGGAAACAAGGTGCCTCATCCTTAACGTCGCGTTCTGTGCGACGTTAGGGTGGGATTCCATGAATGTGCGACCAAACGTGGAAGAGCGGCCCTTCAGGGCCGCGTAACCTCAGTGGAAATTAATGGGGCTTCAGCGCCTGAGGGAACACATCGGAATCCGGTCAACCGCGGGTTGGCGATCTCCCCGGTACTCTGGCGACGGAGCGGCCGACCAGCTTCCGCGCCTACTTCCCGTGCGAGACAGGCCGGGTAAGAATGAATGAGTGGGTGCGGAGGAGCGACACGCGATGAGCTGATTGCCGCATCATCACGCTCGATACAACAGAGGAGGCTTTCATGGCCGCTCAAGAGATTCCTTTATCGGGTTTCCGAACTAAATTGTTGAACCGCAGCAGCGTCGCCGAGGGCACCATG
>JAIQFA010000048.1 GCA_020073525.1 Terriglobia bacterium | reverse complement strand
GCAGACTGAAGGGCACGTCTACATCCGGTCTTTCTTGACGCACAAGGAATATGACAATCGCAGTAACTGGGATAGGAGATTTGGAACAAGATGAGAACAGTTCTCGCAAACCCGGCAGAAATGATCGCGCGCGGCGCTCCCCACGTCATACACAATGACGCGGAACTTGAAGCGTATGCCGACGCTCTCTTCCAACTAACGGCGCTGGAGAATCCTTCTCACTCTCAAGTGGAAGCAATCGAACTCCTAACCTTACTCGTGGAACGTTACGAGCAGGAGCATTACTCGATTCCTGCGACTGATCCGGCTTCGGTTGTGCGCTTTCTCATTGAACAGCAGAATCTCACACAACGCGACCTGATTCCTCAGTTTGGTTCGGAAAGCGCAGTTTCGATGTTCCTCTCAGGACAGAGGAATCTCACCATAGAACAAGTGCGGAAATTGAGCACTCGGTTCAAACTTCCCACTGATCTTTTCATCCCAAAAGCCGTGGGAGCGAGTGCAGTGCGATAACTGCCAAGCCTGCCGGGTGGCCCGGACTTCGCGTCCATCTCAACTCTGAAGGGTGCCCCGTTCAAGCTTCGCTTGGGCGGGGCCTTTGACTCCCGATTCATCACAAACTCGCAGTACCAGCATCACTGACAACCAACCCCGCCACGCGCGAAAATAGAAATCGGATTGGCCAGGGAAGAAGTGTCCCCGTCTCCAGAGACGCCCCTTTGATCCCGCCCAAAGCCATTCTCCGCGCTCCTTGACAACTTGAGGCGTTTGGCGGGCGTGAGCGAAGCGGGAGCCCGCCGCCGAAATCCTGAGCGAAGCGAAGGATCTCTTGGTTTGTGACATCTGAAAAGGCATCCCATGTCCCGAATTGGGACCGAAACGAAGAACTTAGTCCTCTAAGTCCTTATTCCGGAATACTTTGATATAAGTCCTTTCGATTCAAAGACCAAAGCAGAAAATTCCCGCCAAAACCCATGATTTCATTAGACCGGGGGGGAGGGGGGTACCGGTATCAAGTAGTAAACATCACGGCCGGCCACCTTCTCGGGGGCGAAACGCAGACCGCTCGGTCTTAGTAGGAGCCAAGACGATGGGCATCCCGCTTACCAGGAGGCATTCAGCCCTTAAGCCCAATTCCGAAAGAAGAGCGCCTGCTTGGCGATGGGCTCGGTGCGGCCGGTCAGAGTGGCCATTTGAGTTTGGGTGAGCGGCGTGAAGTCGCGGGCGAGTTGCACGTTCTCCTCGAGTTGGGCGACGGTGTCGCATCCGATGATGACCGTGCTTACGGGCAGGCTGAGGGTGAAGTAGAGCGCTTCCTTCATCGCCAGGACGCCGGGTTTCGGAGCGGGCTGGTTCCATCCCGAGTCGTGGCTCTTGTCGGGCTGCCAGGAACTGAGGATGCGTCCGCGGGCAGGAATCTTCATGCCGATGATGCCCATCTGTTTGTCCACGGCCATGGGCAGCAGTTTTTCTTGGAAGCTGCGGTGGTGCGAGTCGGCGGCGTTGACAGCCATCAGGATCTGATCGAACTCGAAGCGACGGAGGCACTCCATCAGCACCTCGGGATCGGAGTGCCCGGTGACGCCCAGGTAGCGGACCATTTTCTGTTCGCGTGCGTGAACGAGGGCTTCCAGGGCGCCACCTTTGCCGAAGATTTGCTCGACGTCTTCCTTGCTGTCGATGTGATGAAGTTGCCAGGCGTCGAGATGGTCGGTGTTGAGCAGCTTGAGCGATTCTTCGAGCAGCTTGAGCGAACCGTCACGGGTGCGGTCGTGCGTCTTGCTGGCGAGGTACACCTGGCTGCGGCGATGCTTCATCACCTGGCCGACGTAGCGCTGGCTCCAGCGTTCGCGGCCTCCATACAGCGCGGCGGTATCCACGTAGTTGACGCCGAGATCGAGAGCGCGCTCGATGATGGGCACGGCCACGGCTTCGTTGTTGGGCTGCTCGATGGCAGCTTGTCCGCCGAGGCTGAAGATGCCGGGACGGTGGCCGGTGCGTCCGAGGTTGCGAGTCGGCATGGCTCCCGCAGTTGCCGGATTGAACGGGGCAGTCAATGGAGCAGCCGGCAATGCCGCCGCTGTTTCAGGGAGCAGACTTCCAGCAAGTGCTCCGGCCGTTACCGCACCGGTGGCCTTCAGAAAATTGCGGCGGGAAGCAGTGGCGTTTTGCTCATTAGGACGATGCTCGCTCATGACTTTCTCCTTATTGCGTCATCCTAGTCCCGCATAGCGCTGGCCTGCAATCAGCCAACACCGCCCGGCGCGTCAATGGGCTCAGGGCGGCGCACACACTTCCGCTATTCTTCTGCAGCCGAATGCGAATTTACTTCGGCTGCGCCACTGTTCGCAGATACGGTTTCAGCGTCTTAAAGCCGGCTGGATATTTTTGCCTAGCCTGCTCATCGGAAACCGACGTGGGAATGATCACATCATCCCCCGGCTTCCAGTTCACGGGTGTGGCGACGCTATGCTTCGCCGAAAGTTGGATCGAATCCAGGGCGCGCAGTACCTCATCGAAGTTGCGTCCGCTGCTCATGGGATAGATCAGCATCAACTTGATCTTCTTGTCGGGGCCAACCACGAACACGGTACGCACCGTGGCATTGTCGGCTGCCGTGCGGCCTTCGCTGGTAGCTCCGGATTCGGCAGGCAGCATGTCATAGAGCTTTGCGACCTTGAGTTCAGGATCTCCAATCATCGGATAGGTCACCTTGTGACCCTGCGTTTCTTCAATATCGGCGGCCCACTTGCCGTGGCTGGACACTGGGTCCACGCTCAGCCCGATAATTTTCGTGTTGCGCTTGGCGAATTCCGGCTGCAGTCCGGCCATGTAGCCCAGTTCGGTCGTGCACACCGGAGTGAAATCCTTGGGGTGCGAAAACAGGATCGCCCAGCCGTTGCCGATCCATTCGTGAAAGTTGATCGGGCCCTGCGTGGTTTCGGCAGTGAAATTCGGAGCTTCGGAATTGATGCGTAGAGACATATGGGATCCTCGCGTAGTTTCTTTGAAAGTACTGCCAGCGTTTCTGTAGAGACGCGGCTTGCCGCGTCTTTTTAACCCCACTACATTAGTAGAGATTAGAATATCCAGCGGCCACGAGCCCGTCAACCATGGCCACGCCGGTTCCGGCCCAAATTATGGTATCGCATCGCGCAGGGATGCGCCTTGGCTCGCGAAATAACGCCCGGTAAAATCACAACTATGGCTTCTTCCCTGCGAAAGCTCTCCATGGTGCAGGTCGATGTGTTTACCGACCACGCCCTCACCGGCAACTCTCTGGCCGTTTTCCTCGACGGCCGCGGCCTCAGCACCGAACACATGCAGGCCTTGGCGCGCGAGATGAATCTTTCCGAAACGACCTTCATTCTTCCTGGAGAGGCCGGCGGGGAGAAAGACCGAGGAGTCCGCGTGCGCATTTTTACGGTGCAGGAAGAACTGCCCTTTGCCGGACATCCTACGCTGGGCACCGCTTCTGTTCTGCGGGGCCAGACGGGGGCATCCGAAATCCGGCTCGATCTGAACGTTGGCACAGTACCGGTGCGCTTCACCGATAAACTGGCGCAGCCTGCTTTCGGAGAAATGACGCAGAACAATCCGGAATTCGGCGCGATCCACAACGTAGAGGACATTGCACGTCTCACAAACCTCAGCGCAGCTGATTTCGATGACTCCGCGCCCATCCAAACCGTTTCCACCGGCATGCCGTTCACCATGGTTGCGCTGCGATCGCTGCAGACAGTGCAGAAGCTCCGCCTCGATCTCGACCGCGCCGCCGAATATCTTGCGCGCAGCGGCGGTAAGTTCTTTTACTTTGTCTGCCGCGAGACCGTCGATCCCAAAGCCCGCCTGCACGCCCGCATGATTTTTTACAACGGAGACGATCCCGCGACCGGGTCCGCCGCCGGTTGTTGCGCCGCCTGGATGGTGGCACACGGCGTTGCGGCCAGTGATGAACAGGTTTTGATCGAGCAGGGCCTTGAAATGCACCGCCCCAGTTGCATTTTTGTTCGCGCTACCAAGCCGGAAAATCGGCGTGATAACCATGTCGTCAATGTGCGTGTCGGTGGAAATTGTGTGGAAGTTCTCCGCGGCGAAGTCACGCTCACACTCTAGCGGAGTTAAACGCTGCGACAGTCGCGGCTCCGAGGCCGATGGCACGATCTTGCCAAACACCAGAGTGCCATTGGCGAGCACGGCACTTTACCCGCGCAACAATTCTGTTTAGCATTCACTTCGCTCCCGGTTAGAAAAAAAGAAATCAGGTACAAAATTCAAAAAGAATTTGTGACGATAGTCTCCCGGTGCGGTCAATGAAGCCCAAGAAAACGATTCTGTGTGTGGACGATAACGAACAGGCACTCTCCATCCGCAAGGTCCTGCTGGAAACGCGAGGCTACCGCGTGCTCGCCTTCAACAACGGCGAACAGGCCATGGAAGCCTTCCGCCGCGGTGGTGTGGACCTGGTGCTCACCGATCTGATCATGCCGGGTGTGGATGGTTCGCGGCTGATCGAAGAAGTCAAGGAACTCTCTCCCCAGACGCCGACGGTGCTGATCTCGGGACGCATCAAAATCTACGAGCGTGAAACACTCGCCGATCTTTTTCTTCCCAAGGGGATGTACGAACCCGCCGAACTGCTGGAGCGCATTCGCCTCTTGCTGGTGCGCAAGCGCGGTCCGAAGCGACACGTGGAGTTCCGCCCGGCGGAGGCGCGGCACGCAACCGTGGCGTGAACGCCATTGTTTAGATGGTGCTAGTGTCGCTTGTGGGTTGCACGATACGAGCTGCGGCCTGCAGTCGCAGACTGGCTTTCGTTTCCTCCGTGTTCCTCTGTGTGCCCCGTGGTTGAGGTGGTTTGCCCGTGGCTCGCGGCCCGAAGCTCGTAGCTGTGTTATCGTTTTCTCTGGATGTCGGCCTTCATCGAAGCCAGGGAACTCCGTAAAACTTACCGGGTTGGCAAAGTGGATGTGCCAGCCCTGCGCGGTGTTTCCTTCAGCGTACAAAAAGGCGAGTTCGTCACCATCGTGGGCCCTTCGGGCAGCGGTAAGTCCACGCTTTTTTATCTGCTCGGCGGACTGACCCGAGCCGACGGAGGAAGCGTCACCATTGACGGCGTGGATTTCGCCACGCTCTCCGACGGCGAGCGGACCCGCCTCCGCAAGAGTAAGATCGGATTTGTCTTCCAGAAATTCAATCTTCTGCCGACGCTCAGCGCGCGCTCGAATATCGAGATCGCCGTCGACATCGCCGGTCTGGCCGCGCCCGATCCCGCATTCCTGAAGAAGATCACCGAGATGCTCGGCATCGCCCAGCGGCTGGAACATCGGCCGAACGAGCTTTCTGGCGGCGAACAGCAGAGAGTCGCGCTTGCCCGCGCCCTCATCAACCGTCCCGCCATCGTGCTCGCCGATGAACCCACCGGCAATCTCGATTCGAAAAGCTCGAGCATCGTGCTCAATATGCTGCGTCAGTCGAACAAGGATCTGGGGCAAACGGTGCTCATGATTACGCACAATCCCGAGGCCGCTGCTTATGGCGACCGCATCGTCCACATGCGCGACGGCCAGATCGTGACGCCCGACGAAGATCCGCAGTGGTCGCCGCATCATCCAGCTCAACATCTGCAATCCTGACAGGTTCTCCATGGCCCATCGCGACGAATTCACCAAACCGATTCTTCCCGGCAAGGGAGCGACCGATTACGAGCGCTACCTTCGCACCGACGAGCTGCTTGCCCTGCAAAAGGTGCCCGAAGAACTCCTGCACAAAGACGAAATGACTTTCATGGTTGTGCACCAGAGCTCGGAATTGCTGATGAAGGGGGCGGCGTTCGAACTCGGCCGCGCTCTGGAAGCGCTCGAACATGCCGACTATGGCAACACGACGCGCCTGATCCGGCGCGCGATCTCATTGCTCGAGCCTCCCATCGGCCTGCTACATATCCTGGAGACCATTACTCCCCACGACTACCACCTGATTCGCGCCGGCCTCGGCCATGGCAGCGGCCTCGATTCTCCTGGATTCCTTTCGCTGCTCCACATCGGCCCGCGCCTTGGCAAAGCCTTTCACGAGCAAATTGGTCGCGCTGGCCTCACCATCGAAGATCTCTACCGCCGTCACGAAGAATTTTTCGGTTTGCACGATGTAGCCGAACGCCTGCTCGACTTCGACGAACGCATGCAGCTTTTCCGCTTCCACCATCTCAAGCTCGCCGAGCGCATCATCGGTGGGCACGTTGTCGGCACCATGGGGACGCCTGTAGAAGTGCTCCAGAAGCGTATGGAGAGCTGGCTTTACAAGGACCTCTGGGACGTCCGCAACCAGATCACCACCGCCGTGAACCAGACGCAAGGGGCAGGGAAGTACTAGAAGTTGGTAAAAGCTGTTGAGGCTATTGAGGCTAGTGAGCTAGTGTGGGCACGGGCGCCTCGCCCGTCCAAGCCGAGCGCAAGCTCGGCAGCTTTCTGCGGTCGCCGCGACCCTGGGCGCTGTAGTCCGCCGGTGAACGCCAAATTTGCCCCCCTGGGACTGCGTCGTTTATACTCATACAGTTGGGCGGGAGTAACTCAGTGGTAGAGTGCGACCTTGCCAAGGTCGAAGTCGCGGGTTCAAATCCCGTCTCCCGCTCCAGTTTCTTGAAGCCCTGCCCCGGCGAGGGCTTTTCGTTTTAGCGTATCGTTTTTGAACGATCAGGCGCGGTAGCCAAGTGGTAAGGCCGAGGTCTGCAAAACCTCTATCGTGAGTTCGATTCTCACCCGCGCCTCCAAAAACAGCTTTCAGCTGTCAGCTCTCAGCTCTCAGGAAAGTCAAAAGCGAAAACCTGGTTCTCAATTCGCAGAAGAATCAAATGTGCTTGGGGTCGCGAAAGGTGGACAGCCTCGCGCTCGCGGATCTACACCGACGCAGTTGACCGGTTCACTGACTTGGAGGCGACGACTGGTCCAGCAACTCCTTCAAGTACTGCTGCCACGCTGCCGCCCAGGTGTGAGTGCCGTGGCCGTGGGTCTTTTCGGAAATTGGCAGCAAGACGAATTTTCCTTTTTTCACCTGCTTGATTTCGCGCTCGGCGATTCCCAGCTCCGGGGGATTGATGAAGTCATCGGCGGAGTTGACGAACATCACCGGAACTCGAATGTCTCCGAGTTTCGAAGATGGGTCATAGTCCCGCGACGCGCTGACCGCATACAGAAAGTCATTGGCGTCCAGGCCGGACGTGATCCGCTTGATGGTTTCATCGAGATACTTATCGGCGCTATCGCGGGTAGGCAACTCCTTCTGCATTTGCAGCGGAACGCTGCCGGCAATCACCAGAAAATCGGCGCTGAGGTCGAGCGCGGTTCGCGGTTCGGTGCGATAGTCGCCGTTTTTCCACTCGGGGTCCTGGCGAATTCCGTCGATCACCATCTTCCGCCAGATGCGATTTCGCCCGGCAATTTGCACCGGCAAACAGGCCAGCGGCATCAGCGCGTCCATCTGAGTTGGATAGGCTTCACCCCACATCCAGGAATGCATGCAGCCCATCGATGTGCCCATCACCAGACGCAGGTGGTCCACGCCCAGCCCTTTTTCAACGAGTTCGTGCTGCAGCGAAACCATGTCGGCATAGTCGTACTGAGGAAAGCGCGCATGTATGCCATCGCTCGGCTTGCTGGATTTCCCGTGACCGACGTTGTCCGGCAGGATGATGTAGTACTTGTTCGCGTCCAGCAATTGCCCTGTCCCAAACAGCACGCCTGCAAATACGGGACGAAGAAACTGGTGTCCCGTGCCGCCCGTGCCATGAAGGATTAGAACCGCGTTGGTGGTGTGTCCGCCGCCGTCCTTCACGGGTGCGCCGAAGGTGGTGTAGTGCATGCGCACTTCGGGCAGGGTCTCTCCCGATTGAAAGCGGAAATTGTGAATGACAAAGTCACCCTCGTGAGGCGCTGGGGTGGAGGATGGATTCTGGGCTGCATTTTCTGCTGGTGTCTGCGCCCCCGCCTGCCCTTGAGCCAGCGCAATCGCCAACGTAACAAACAGCCCCAAGCGCTTCAGAATTGTTGTCATGATTCCTCGCCGTTGCATGAATTTCGAGAACGGACGCAGTGTACACCGAGGGAAATCAGTTCGGGGAGGAGAGGGGGGTGACCAATCCTAACGTCGCGTTTTGTGCGACGTTAGGATGGGAAATTTGTTCGTTTCGTGTAGGGAATGGTTTACAGCCGCGCGCACACTGCCTTGGTCTGCGTATACAGTTCGAGCGCGTCTTTGCCCATCTCGCGTCCCCAGCCAGACTGCTTGTATCCGCCAAAGGGCAACGCCGCGTCGAAGATGTTGTAGCAGTTGATCCAGACCGTTCCGGCGCGCATTGCGGAGGCCAGTCGGTGCGCCTTCGAAATGTCCTTCGTCCAGATGCCGGCCGCCAGCCCGTACACCGTGTCATTGGCGCGCGGCATGAGTTCTTCCGGGTTGTCGAACGGAATTGCCGCCACCACCGGCCCGAAGATCTCTTCCTGCACCACCCGCATGTTGTCTTTCGTATTCACCAGCACGGTCGGCTCTACGAAATATCCCTTGTCACCGAGCTTCTTTCCGCCAGCCATCGCCGTGGCGCCTTCCGACAACCCAATCTCGAGGTAGTTGCATACCCGCTGCAACTGCTCCTCGGAAACGAGCGGTCCCATCGATGTATCCGGCTCCAGGCCCGATCCAACGCGAATCTTCTTGGCCTTTGCCGCCACTCCCTCCACCACGCGATCAAACACCGGCCGCTCCACGTAGAGACGTGAACCGGCGCAGCAGCATTGTCCGTGATTGAAGAAAATGGCGCTCGCGGCACCGCCAATCGCCACATCGAGATCCGCATCCTGGAACACAACATTTGGCGACTTGCCGCCGAGTTCGAGCGAAACCTTTTTCAAATTTCCAGTCGCCGCGTGCACAATCAGTTTGCCCACTTCCGTCGATCCGGTAAATGCAATCTTGTCGACGAGGTCGTGCGCCGCCAGGGCCGCGCCCGCCGTCTCGCCATATCCCGGGACGATGTTCACCACTCCATCCGGAAATCCAGCTTCCATAATCAACTCTCCCAAGCGCAGGGCGGAGAGCGGAGTCTGCTCGGCCGGCTTCAACACCACGGTGCATCCCGAAGCCAGCGCCGGCGCCAGTTTCCATGCCGCCATCAGCAGCGGAAAATTCCACGGGATAATCTGGCCCACAACGCCGACCGGCTCGCGAAGGGTATAAGCGTGGTACTGAGCGCCCGGCGTATACGGCACCGAGATCGGAATGGTTGTGCCTTCGAGCTTGGTTGCCCATCCCGCCATGTAGCGGAACATATCGACCGCCAGCGGAACATCGGCGGCCCGCGCCACAGTCAGCGGCTTACCGTTATCGAGTGTTTCGAGCGTCGCGAATTCCTCGAGGTGCTGTTCCAGCAGGTCGGCCAGTTTCCACACCAGCTTGCCGCGCTCCGACGAGGACAAACGCGACCATGGACCGCTGTCGAATGCCTTGCGCGCGGCCCGCACCGCCGCGTCAATATCTGCGCGATCGCCTTCCGCGACCTGCGCCAGAACTTCGCCGGTAGCCGGGTTGTAGGTTGGAAAAGTCTTGCCCGATGCGGCATTCATCCACTTGCCGTCAATCAGCATTTTCCGCGGCTTGCCGATGAAGTCGCTGACGCGGGCATCAATCTGGATCGGGGAAACTGCGATTCCCATAAGTCCTCCTTAAAACGACATTGAGAGAGGTGTTTGCGACGAAGAGCTTGAAAAATACTAGTCCGGCCGGGCGGGGAAGGCAACCGCGAGCGGCTACTTGATGTCCTTCGTCGCCAAAAGTGTTCCGTAGTCCCGCCCAGAGGGATCGACAGCTCGCGCCACAATTCCGCCAAAAGCCTCGCGAAGTTCAGGGATTTTCGTTAGCAATGCCTTGATCACGGCTGTATTTTCCTGAAACGTGCGCGCGGTGTCCGAGATATCGGCGGCTTGATACTTGACGACCACGTCGAGATCGTTGCCCACGGGCAGCGGAAAAATATCCGTCAGATGATAGGTCTTGCCCCCAGCACTTAGATCAAGGGCCTTGCCATTTGCGGGCACATCGGCTGGCTGCGTTGCCTGGATCTCGTCATAAAGTTTGTCGGTGGCCAGCGTGCTCATGAAGTCCACCGGAGCAGACAGCGAGACTGCCTCACGGTAGTACAGCCAGGCATTATGATTCTGCGACTTGGCTTTGAAATCGCGCGCACGTTGGATGAACCATGCGGCATCGTGTCCTGTGGCCTGCGAGGATGTGGCGTAGAAACCTGCCAGTTTCCAGTCCACCCCTACCTGCTGTAAGACCAGCGTCAGCGTCATGGCAGCCTTACCGCCGCTTACGTCGAGAATGGTGATGCCGTACTTGCCGGGCGGCAGATTGGGCAGGACAAAAACCGCGCTATCCTTCGTCTGACCCGACTTTCCGAAGACTCCGCACAGAAATTCGGCGCGCGCCAGCGGTTCCGGCCCCTCCGCAGTCAGCAGAAAGGGAGGCCGAACCGTGGCTTGCGCACCCGCGAATGCGGCCTGGTTTTCTTTGATGGCGCCTTCGATGCCGGCAAAGTTGGCAGCCACCGTGGCAATGGAGTTCTGCTTCAGCGCCGCCACATCGCCGCGTGCCGACATGTCGAAATAGCGCTTAGCCGCCCCTTCCAGCGCGCTTCGTGTCGAGGCGTCCATATCCGCGGCGCTATGGCAAATCTGGGCGTGGGCCGAAGCTCCCAACAGCAGGAGCCACAGCCATCGTCGGCAAAACGGCCCAATCCGGAGTGACGATTCCAGCGCAGTGCCCAAAGGGATAGCCTCCGCTGGCATTTTACTCGCTCTCCGATCCCGAGGTAGTCTGGATGCCTGCAAGAGAGGTATCTGCAGGGGATCGCGAGTAATCGCCGCGCAAGAAATAGGGCCTCCAGCGTTCAAGAAGCGGTGGTAAAATCACGTAGGGCGTAAGTGGCTGCCGAACGTCTAGCCGCTTCCGGAACGGGGTATTCTGATGCTGCCGACACGCAGATGGATTGCTTTAGGGTTCTTGCTGGCAGCTCCCGTTTTTCGGGCACAGAGCCTTCTTGCTCAAACTGCCCCGTCCACGACGCCTCACCACCATCGCAAGTCCCATAAAGCTGTGAAGCCTGTCGTGCTGCCTCCGCTTCCGAGCGGTCCGCTGCGACAGTTGCCGATGGACCAGATCCCGCCGACGCCTGCGAGTGTCACTTTTCAAGACGGTTTGCTGGCCATCTCGGCTCAGAATTCCTCTTTGGGCGAGATCCTGCGCCATGTGCAGAGACTGACCGGGGCGTCGTTTGAAATTCCTCAGAACGCCAACGATCAACGAGTGGTCACGCGCCTGGGCCCGGGAGCGCCACGGGACGTTCTGGCGGGATTGCTCAACGGCTCGGCGTTCAATTACGTGATGCTGGGTTCGAATTCGGATCCCATGGCGGTTTCGAGCTTGATCCTCATGTCCAAGCCGTCAGCGGCGGGTGACACGCAAACCGCCGCGAACACATATGAAAGCAACATGGCGCCGCCAAACCGTTTCCCCGCGCCGCAACCCTTCCCGCAGGCCCCGATCCAACCTGGGTACATACAGCCACCGGCCCCTGCCCAGGCAGCGGCCCCCGCGACCGCCGATGCCGACGATAGCAAGGATGATGAGGATAATACCGATGAGAACGCTGACGATCAGGCCCAGCCGGGACAGCCTGAGGCGGCCGCCGGTACCGCTTCCCAGGACCAGCAGCAACCCACCGACCCGAACCAGCACAACGCGGGCCCGAGGACCCCGGAACAGATTCTGGAGATGCTCCGCCGACAGCAACAGCAGTCACCGAACGGCGCCTATAATCCCCAGGTCATACCGCCGCAGCAGTAGCCGCGGATGTCTCGGTCACTGGGATTTCAAGGGAAACACGATTTCACAGTGTATGGCGGAAGAATGGGACTCGGAGCGGAAGACGGTTCCGGGCGTGCTTAGTCGCCGCTTACGTGGCTTTGATTTGGTACCAGGGATCGGAGCACATTGGACGGTCGAGAGGGGTTAAACGAGGCCAAAACGCCGCTAACCGCGCAATACGCGCCAAATACACCCAGAACAACAGTTAAGATTGCGGTGCTGCTGACTAAGAAAGCGGTAAAAAGTGCGCTCACGGGGACCGGCCCTTGCTGGCAGCCACTCTGGAATCGCGCGGCTGCAAATGTTTAACTCTAGCCGCATTTGACCCCCGCTGCTGTTAACAAATAAGATACGGGAATCGAAACTGCGTATCTCCACTCTCCAACATTTCTTAGGACCCGTCCACGTTACGGAAGTCCATGTTGATTGCATTTAATGGCCATCACCAGCATTTCGGTGCGCGGCGCGCGCCAGCACAACCTGAAGAATATTGACGTCGAGATTCCTCGCAATACTCTGACGGTCATTACGGGCCTGAGCGGCTCTGGGAAATCTTCGCTCGCCTTCGATACGATTTACGCCGAGGGCCAGCGGCGCTACGTAGAAACCCTTTCCGCCTACGCCCGCCAGTTTCTCGACCAGATGGAGCGCCCGGACGTCGATTCGATTGACGGCCTCAGCCCATCGATTTCGATTGAGCAGAAGACCACGAGCCGCAGTCCGCGTTCCACTGTCGGCACCATCACAGAGATCTACGATTACCTGCGCCTGCTTTACTCTTCGATCGGCGTTCCCCATTGCCCGAGTTGCGGCAAGCCCATCACCCGCCAGTCGGCGGAACAGATCGTGCAGCGCATCATGTCGCTGACGCCCGATGACCGCGTCATGATCATGGCGCCCATCGTGCGCGGCCGCAAAGGCGAATTCAAGAAAGAAATGGAAAAGCTGATCCAACACGGCTTTCCCCGCGCCCGGGTCGATGGCGAGCTGGTGAACCTCGAAGACGATCTCGCGCTCGATAAACGCAAGAACCACACCATCGAAGTCGTCATCGATCGCCTGCTGGTGAAGCCCGGAATCGAGCACCGTCTCGAACAGTCGGTTGGCCTAGCCATGAAACTGGGTGGTGGCCTGGTCCTGGTCGCCGTCGTCAACGGAGACGAAACGCTTTATTCTTCGCGCCTCGCCTGTCCCGATTGCGGCATCAGCGTTCCTCAGCTTGAGCCGCGATCGTTCTCGTTCAACAGCGCTTATGGTGCCTGCCCCGAGTGCCACGGCCTCGGAAGCCGCTACGATCTGGACCCTGGGAAGGTGATCGTCGACTGGTCAAAGCCAATACTCGAAGGCGGCCTGGGTCCGGGCTCCGCGTCGCAGAACCTGATTCATGGTCTGCGGTTAGTGGCCGAAGCTTATCGGATCGACTTGGCGACGCCCTTCGAGAAATTTCCCGACAAGATTCAGAACCTGCTGCTGAACGGCGAGCCGCAGCGCGGAGGTAAAACAGGTTTTCTGGGAATTCTTGGGCACCTCAAGCAGAATCTCGAGTCTTCCACGTCCGATACATATCGCGATTATCTGCTCGATTTCATGTCGGCCACGGAATGTTCGGTATGCCACGGCAAGCGCCTGCGTCCGGAAAGCCTGGCAGTGAAAGTGAACGGCATGTCCATTGCCGATTTCACCGAGCTTCCGATTGCGCGCGCGCTCGAAGCTGCGCGCAGCATCAAATTGACCGGCAGAGAACTGACCATCGCCGGACGCATCGCCCACGAGATCACTGAGCGCCTGGAATTCCTGCACGATGTCGGACTCGGCTACCTGCAACTCGGCCGCTCCGCCGCCACTCTCTCCGGCGGAGAAGGGCAGCGCATCCGCCTCGCCACCCAGATCGGATCGAAGCTGCGCGGTGTTCTCTACGTGTTGGACGAACCCTCCATCGGACTGCATCACCGGGACAACGGGCGTCTTCTGTTGGCACTCGAGAATTTGCGCGACCTGGGCAACACCGTCCTCGTGGTTGAGCACGATGAAGAAACCATCCGCCGCGCAGACTACGTCATCGACCTGGGCCCAGGCGCCGGACGTCATGGCGGCGCGCTGGTTGCCAGTGGTACGCCCGCGGAAATCATGGACTCGCCTGATTCCCTCACCGGCGCCTACATCTCAGGACGCCAGCAGATCGCCATGCTTCCGCAGCGCCGCAGCCCGAATGGCAAGGCCATCACCGTGCTCGGAGCACGCGAGAACAACCTCAAGAATCTCGATGTCGTGTTTCCGCTGGGGGTGATGATCGTTGTCACCGGCGTTTCCGGCTCCGGCAAATCGACGCTCGTGAATGACATTCTGTACCGCGCGCTCGCCAAGCAACTGTATCGTTCGCGCGAGGAACCCGGCACTCACAAAGCCATCAGCGGAGCGGAGTTGATCGATAAAGTCATTCGTATCGACCAGTCTCCCATCGGTCGCACGCCGCGCTCCAATCCCGCAACCTATACCGGTATCTTCGCCGCGGTTCGCGACCTCTATGCCATGCTGCCCGAATCGCGCGAGCGCGGATATAAACCTGGACGCTTCTCCTTCAACGTTTCTGGCGGACGCTGCGAGGCTTGCCAAGGCGAAGGCCAACGCCGCATCGAGATGAACTTCCTGCCCGACGTTTACGTGCAGTGCGAAGTCTGCGGCGGCCGCCGTTACAACTACGAGACCTTGTCTGTCCACTACAACGGCAATTCCATTGCCGACCTCCTCGAAATGCCGGTATCGGACGTGTTGCAGATTCTGGAAAACATTCCACAGGTGAAGCAGAAGCTGCAAACGCTGGTCGACGTTGGCCTGGGATACATTCACCTCGGTCAATCTGCCGTCACCCTCTCCGGCGGAGAGGCCCAGCGCATCAAGCTTGCCCGCGAGCTCGGCAAGCGCCAGACCGGAAAAACTCTGTATCTGCTGGACGAGCCGACCACCGGACTACATTTCGATGACGTGCGCAAGTTGCTCGACGTCCTGCACCGTCTCACAGATCTCGGAAACACGGTCATCATCATCGAACACAACCTCGATGTCATCCGCAACGCTGACTGGATCCTCGATCTTGGCCCCGAAGGCGGAGAAGAAGGCGGCCGTATCGTCGCCCAGGGTACGCCCGAGCAAGTCGCGCGCGTGAAAAAGTCCTACACAGGCCAGGCGCTCACCGCATATTTTAACGGGTCAGTAAAGAATGGCTCGACGAAAAATGGCTCGACGAACAGCGTGCTCGCGCCGGCTGGCACAGGAGACCTCACGTGAGTTTGCCCGACGGTCCTCCGGAGGCCTCAACGCCCCCATCGAAGCCCGCAGACACGCTAGTGGAGGGACGGGCGCCCTCGCCCGTGCAAGCCAAGCGCAGCTCGGCAGATTTCTCAGATGATGGTGGGGTTGGATTCGAAGTTGCACCTGTTGCACCCGATGACCCAGCGTGGAACGGTTGGGATGTCCTCCGCCTCGTCGTCCTAACCATCGTGGCGCTCTTCGTAGGCGTATTTACCGTGCTACTCGTCGCTCGCTGGAAGATCTACCCGCACACCGCTCTCACTGAAATCGCGCGCGTCCCGTTGGTTGTCGTTGCCGGGCAATCCCTGGCATACCTGCTCATCCTCGCCTACATGTATGTTCTGGTAACGCGCGAGCGCGGCCGTTCTGACTTTCTCGCTGCCGTCCACTGGAACTGGCCCTCGAACATTGCCGTTTATGTTCTTGCCGGATTTGCGCTCTCGCTGGGATTGCAAGGATTGGCCCACCTGTTGCCCATCCCGAAGAATCTGCCGATCGACAACTTCTTTCGCACACCTGCCGAAGCTTGGGCACTCGGCATCCTAAGCGTCACCCTCGCGCCTCTAATGGAAGAGCTTTTTTTTCGCGGCTTTCTGTATCCGGTACTCGCGCGCCGTCTGGGATTTTGGTTTGCCGTCTTCCTGACCGCGCTGGGTTTCGCCCTGCTGCATGGCGCGCAACTGATGTTTTCCTGGGGGCCGGTGCTGGTGATTTTCCTCGTTGGCACGGTTCTGACGCTGGTGCGAGCCAAAACAAATTCTGTCGCTGCCGGAGTGCTAATCCACATGGCGTACAACGGAACCATCACCATAGCGATGTATGCTGCCACCGACGGATTTCGCCATCTGGAGAAACTCAACCAATGAAAAGGTCTCAGGTGTCAGGTCTCAGCTTTCAGCGCGTCGTCGCGGTAATGACTCGCCTCTTGGTTGCTTGAACTTCGAGTTGGCACTAGTCCGTTATTCGCTATACCCTGAGACCTGACACCTAAGACCTGAGACCTAAAACTTCATGTCCACCGCACGACAAGAGCTGTTAGAAATGCTGGCGCACAAGTCATTTCGCCTGGGTGAATTTCAGTTGTCCTCCGGCGGAACCAGCGACTATTACATTGACTGCCGTATCACCACGCTCGATGCCCGGGGCGCGCAACTTGTCGGCGAGGTGTTCCTCGATGAAATCCGCGAGCAGGGCTGGGAAGCGGACGCCATCGGCGGCCTGACCATGGGTGCCGATCCCATCGTTGTGGCCGTAGCCGTCACCAGCGGAACCCTCAACGGCTTCCTCGTCCGTAAAGCTGAGAAGCAGCACGGAACCGGCCAGCGCATAGAAGGCTTCCGCGAAAAGGGCTCGAGGGTGGTCATCGTCGACGATGTCTGCACCACTGGTTCCTCCACCGTGCAAGCAATCGAAGCCGCGCGGGAATTCGGCTTCGAGGTGGTCGGCGCCATGTGTCTGGTCGAGCGCCAGGATGCCCACGGCCGTCCCACCGTAGAAAAAGCCGCCGCGCCCGCAAACTTTATCTCGATCTTCACCGCAACCGAAGTGCGAAAAGAGCACTTAGCACTTAGCACTTAGAGCGAACAGCGAACGACTAACGACCAACGACGAAATCATGATTCAGACCCTGGAATGGACCTCCCGCGGCGTAGTCTTCATCGACCAGACGAAGCTGCCCACCGAAGAAGTGTACGTAACCTGCACCACGCACCAGCAGGTCGCCGACGTGATCCGCAACATGGTTGTTCGCGGAGCGCCCGCCATTGGTGTTGCCGCCGCCATGGGCATTGCCCTGGGCGTGAAGAACTCCAAGGCCGAGAACGGCGCCGATCTCAAAAAAGATTTCGACCAGATCTGCGAAATCATCCGCCAGACCCGTCCCACCGCCGTCAACCTGTTCTGGGCGACCCGCCGCATGCAGGAGAAGTTCGAGCGCATCCGCATTCGGCCCATCCCGCAAATCAAGCAGGATCTCATCGAAGAATCCCAGCGCATGCACGCCGAAGACATCGCCGCCAACCAGGCCATGGGACGCCACGGCGCCACGCTAATGCCGGCGAGCGGCGGCGTGCTCACCCACTGCAATGCCGGAGCGTTAGCCACCGCCGGTTACGGCACGGCGCTGGGAGTGATCCGAGCAGCCGTAGAAGCAGGCAAGAAAATTCACGTCTACGCTGACGAGACGCGTCCCTTCCTGCAAGGCTCGCGTCTAACTGCATGGGAGCTGATGAAAGACGGCATCCCCACCACCGTCATCTCCGACAACATGGCCGGAGTCATGATGCAGCAAGGCAAAATCGGGGCCATCGTGGTCGGCGCCGACCGCATCGCCGCCAACGGAGACGTGGCCAACAAAATCGGCACCTATACCGTGGCCATCCTCGCCAAAGAGCACGGCATCCCGTTCTACGTGGCCGCGCCGATTTCCACGGTCGATCTGGCCACTCCCGACGGCACCAAGATCCCCATCGAGCAACGGAACCCCAGGGAAGTCACGCATATCGCCGGCAAGCAAATGGTACCCGACGGAGTCGAGGTAGAGAACCCGGCCTTCGACGTAACCCCCGCAAAATATGTAGCCGCCATCATCACCGAACGCGGCATAGCCCGAGCACCGTATGAGGAATCGCTGCGAAAGCTAGCTGGAGAGGGGACGACTGCGGGCGTCTAACAAGCTCACGTAGGGACGGCCGCCTCGGCCGTCCAGCCGGGCAAAGCCCGGCAGCTCCTCTCGAACTAACCCCGATGCTCGCTACATCCCAGTCCGAACTCACCTTCCAAAGCGGCGGCAAACCCATCCGCGTGGACGCCTACCTGCCGGAAACTCCGAGCGTTCCACTCCCCACCGTAGTCGCGCTCCACGGCGCCGGAGGCAACGTCTCCGGCATGGAGCGTTACGCCAGCGCGCTAGCAGCGCAGGGTTTCGCCGTGTATGTCCTCCACTACTTCGACCGCACCGGCACCGAATCTGCAGACAAGCCGACGATCCTGCGCAACTTTCCGCTGTGGATGAAAACGCTCTGGGATGCAATCAGCTTCGTCGAGACGCAGCCGCGAGTCGATCGCGAGCGCATCGCTCTGCTCGGCTTCTCGCTCGGAGCCTACCTCTCGCTCGCCAACTCCGCCATCGACCATCGTGTGAAAGCCGTCGTCGAGTTCTTCGGAGGCATGCCCAAAGAAATGCACCTCTTCATGAGACGCCTCTGCCCCGTGCTGATCCTGCACGGCGAGGCTGATCCGACCATCCCCGTCGAGGAGGCTTACCAGTTGCAAAAGTTGTTGGAGAAGAAGGGAATTCCCCACGAAATCAAAATCTACTCCGGAGCCGGCCACGGTTTCGAGGACGAAGCAATCTGGCGCGACGCCGGCCTGAGGAGTCTGCAATTTCTCCAGAAATACCTTAACGCTTAAAGAGTTTTCCCCCGTGTTCCCTCGGTGTCCCCTGTGGTCGAGATTTTGGCTCTTCGCTGCGAACTTTTCCTCCGCCGCTTGCGTATCATGATTGAGAGGAGGTCTCTCCATGATCGCTTTCCTGCTCTGGTGCTTTCTCTTCATTGTCTGCTGGCCGGTAGCCCTGCTCGCGCTCATCCTTTATCCATTCGTTTGGCTGCTGTTGCTGCCCTTCCGTCTGGTGGGCATTGCCGTCCACGGCGCGCTAGCCTTGGTCTGGGCCGTAGTGATGTTTCCCGCGCGTCTGCTCAGCGCCCCGTTTCATCTCTCAAGAATCTGAGTCTCGGGAGGGCATGGTGCGGTGTTGAGTAGTTGCTGAGAGCTGTCAGCTGAGAGCTGAGAGCTTCTTCACATCGTCTTCAGTGCAGAACTAACACGCAACTTCGCTTCGGTCGCTAGCTGGACATCCTCAACCGACAAGCCGGGAGCTATCTCTTCGAGCAGCAAGCCTTCCGGCGTCACACGGATGTAGGCCATCTCGGTGACGATCGTGTCCACGACCTTCACGCCGGTCAAGGGTAGCGTACATTTTGTCAGGATCTTCGGCTGCCCGTCTTTGGTCGCGTGTTCCATGGCGACGACCACGCGCCGCGCGCCGGCAACCAGGTCCATGGCGCCGCCCATGCCCTTGACCATCTTGCCGGGGATCATCCAGTTCGCGAGGTTGCCCTGTTCGTCGACTTCCATTGCGCCCAGCACGCTGAGGTCAACATGCCCGCCGCGAATCATTGCGAATGAATCAGCGCTCGAAAAATAAGCGGTACCTGCCAGCTCGCTGACGGTCTCTTTTCCGGCGTTGATCAGGTCGGCATCCTCCGACCCTTCGAGTGGGTAAGGTCCAATCCCGAGCATCCCGTTCTCGGATTGAAGAATCACGTCCATGCCCGGCGGAACATAATTGGCAATCAGCGTCGGCAGCCCGATGCCGAGGTTGACGTAGAATCCGTCGCGCAGTTCGCGGGCAATCCGCTTCACGATGCGTTCACGTTTGTCAGTATCTTTCGTGTTCTTGGGCAAGGTTGACATGGTTCCTTCGATTCTGGTCCGGAGATAAGTCGTCGGTCGTTAGTCGCTGGTCGTTTGCGAGCGCGACGATCTTCTCTAATATCTCCGAACGACTATCGACCAACGACTGTTTCGCTAGCTAGTTGCCGCCGGTTTCGTTACGGTCCTTTTCTCAATTCTCTTCTCAAACAGCTCGCCCTGGAAGATTCGCTTCACATACACGCTCGGCGTATGAACCATGTCGGGATCCAGTTCGCCCGGCTCGACCAGGCGCTCAACCTCCGCAATCGTGATCTTAGCCGCGGTTGCCATCATCGGATTGAAATTGCGGGCGGTCTTACGATAGACAAGGTTGCCCCACTTGTCGCCTTTCCAGGCTTTGACGAAGGCGAAGTCGGCTTTCAGCGCACGCTCCATGATGTAAGTGCGGCCGTCAAACTCGCGGGCTTCTTTGCCCTCGGCCACCACCGTTCCGACACCGGTGGGCGTGAAAAATGCAGGGATGCCGGCACCCCCGGCGCGAATTCGTTCGGAAAACGTTCCTTGAGGAACGAGGTCGAGTTGCACTGTGCCGTTCAGTACCATCTGTTCGAGGAGTTTGTTCTCTCCGACGTAGGTTCCGATGTGCCGTCGGATTTGACCATTGGCCAGAAGGAGTCCCATGCCCAAGCCGTCCACTCCCACGTTGTTGCTGATAGTGGTGAGGTTCTTGACGCCTTTGCGGGCGAGGGCGCGGATCAGGTTCTCCGGCATCCCGCACAAACCGAACCCGCCCACCATGATGGTGGCTCCGTCAAACACGTCCTGGATCGCCTCTTCGGCGCTGGCGACAACTTTGTGCATAGCAGGGGAATTCTATCGGAATTTCACTACGGAGGCACGGACAAGGAAAATCCAAGGCAAAAGTAAGAAGTCAAATTGAAGAAGTGAAACCCAAGACGCCGGTGGATCGCTTCCGCACTGGCATTTGTTTTTTACTTCTTCAATTTGACTTCTTACTTTTGCCTTTCTCTGTGTCTCCGTGCCTCCGTGGTGGGTTTTTCCTCAATTGGTGCGCTCGCTCGAACTCCGCTGCCAGCTGTCTCGAGTCCAGGTTTTCGCGGATGTGTGCGAGGCGTTGCTCCAGCTTCTGCAGCGCGTCGGCGAGATTCTTCTTGTTGGTGATGGCGATGTCGCGCCACATCGAATACGGGCTGCCGGAGATGCGGGTCATCTCGCGCAGGGCTCGTCCTCCGATGTCGAGCACCGGCGCGTCGGGACCAAACTCGTCGACCAGCGTTGCCGCCAGGGCGGTCGAAATCATCTGCGGCAGATGGCTGATCCAGGCGCAGAAGCGATCATGATCGGATGCATCGACCACCGCGATCTTCGCGCCCATCTTTTCCGCGCAGTGAATGAATTCTCCGCATTGTCCGCCATGAACGTTCTGGCCGGGAAGCGGCGTAAAGAGCCATGCCGCGCCTTCGAAAAGATCAGCATCGGCAAATTCGACGCCGGCGTGTTCTTTGCCGGCCATGGGATGCCCGGCGAGGAATCGATGGCCGGCGTTTCGCCCAAATGACTTCACCGCGCGCTGCACAATTTCCGCCTTCGTGCTGCCGACGTCGGTGACCAGCGTCTTGGCCGGCAGCGCGGGACCGAGCCGTCCGACCAGATCGAGGATCGGGAGCACCGGCGTTGCCAATACCACCAGATCGCTGCCCCGCACGGCGTCCGCGGGATTGGTAGTTCCCGTATCGATCGCCCCGCAGTCCTGAGCCCGCTCCAGAACGGGGGCGCGATCGCATCCGACGATCCGCCCGGCAAGGTGGCGTTTCTTGAGGGCGAGGCCCAGCGAGCCTCCGATCAAGCCGGTTCCGATGATGGTGACTTGCCTGAAGGGCATGGTGAAAAGGTCGTTGGTCGCTTGTCGTTGGTCGTTCGCTATTCGCTGATCGCTGATCGCTTTTCGCGACCCCATCAGCGACAAATGATTCGACAACTGGATCAATGATCGATGAAATTGCGAGTTGCGAAGAGCGAACGACGAACAGCGAATAGCTAACACGCGAAAGCAGTCTACGCGATCTCGCGCCCAATCGCAGGCGCGATCATGCGGAGCTGGTCCATCAACTTGGCAAACTGTTCCGGGTAGAGCGACTGCGCCCCGTCGGAGAGCGCTTTATCCGGCTGGTGATGAACTTCAATGAGCATGGCATCAGCGCCGGCGGCCGCGGAGGCAAGCGCCATGGGAGCAACCTTGTCGCGCCGCCCGGTCCCGTGCGAGGGATCGGCGGTCATAGGCAGGTGCGAGAGTTTGTGAACGATCGGGATCGCGGAAATGTCCATGGTGTTGCGCGTGTAGGTTTCGAAAGTGCGGATGCCGCGCTCGCAAAGAATAATTTCGTAGTTGCCGCCCGCCAATAGGTATTCCGCGGAACAAAGGAGTTCTTCGATCGTGGCCGCGATGCCACGCTTGAGCAGCACAGGCTTGCGAACCTTGCCCAGTTCACGCAGCAGGTTGAAGTTCTGCATGTTGCGCGCGCCCACCTGGAAGATGTCGACATACGGCAACATCAGCTCGATCTGGGAAATCTCCATCACTTCGCTGATCACCAGCATCTTGAAATGATCGCCCGCTTCTCTAAGCAAATTCAGGCCGTCCACGCCGAGCCCCTGAAACGAATAAGGAGAGGAGCGAGGCTTGAAGGCGCCGCCACGAAGCACGCGCGCTCCGGCCTTGGAGATCAGGTCGGTGACGGTGAATAGTTGCTCGCGAGACTCGACCGAGCAGGGCCCGGCCATAACCACGATCCCTTTTCCTCCGATTTCAATCCCGTTCGCGAATTTGACGACCGTGCCTTCGGGTCGAAAGTTGCGGCCGGCCAGCTTGTAGGGCGAAGTGATGCGGTGAACTTCCTGCACCCCGGGCAGCATTTCGACTTCGCGGGTGTCGAAATCGTGCGGCACTCCGACGCCGCCGAGCACGGTCTGACGTGCTCCGGTCGAGCGGTGGACTTCAAAGCCGAAGTGAACCAGTTGATCGATCACCTGCTGGATCTGCTCTTCACTGGCCGAATCTTGCATTGCGACGATCATGAGTGCGCTCGTTTTGCCAGGCCACAGCACGTAAATCGCGCAGTCTGTGGCGTTCCTGGATATTTTCTCAATTCTTGAATTGTCAATCGACCTCGGCTTCGTGGGTTGTGGGCCCGTCGTCGGGAACGATTTCGTGCTTCTGGATGCTGCGCATCACGTCCATGATTCGCTCGTAAATCTGTGCCAGATCGCGTTCGGCTAACGGGCCGGTGCTGATGCGCTGCACGTTGGCAATCACCTGGCGCTCGCGCTCGGGTTCGTAAATGGGCAGGCTGGTATTGCGTTTAAGCCGTCCAATTTCGACCGCAGCGGCAGCGCGTTCATTGAGCAGCGCCGCCAGCTTGCGATCCAGGTCGTCGATTTTCTTGCGCCAATCGGAAATGTCCATAGAGCTTTCAGCCATCAGCTATCAGCCGTCAGTTTAACTGTGATGCGAGACGTTGAATGCGGAAGGCCAGCGAATTTCAAGTTCACCAGATTCATTGCCGAGGAGGCCGGGCTGATAGCTGACGGCTGACGGCTGAAAGCTGGTGTACAAATTCTGCCACAGTCGCGGCTTCCCGTCCGGGATTTTGTTCGATGGCATGTACGATAGCGCTGCCGACCACCGCGCCTTCGGCGAACTTGCCGACGGCTTTGAATTGCGCCGGAGTCGAAATTCCAAAGCCAACCGCCACCGGAAGCTTGGTGAACCGCCGGATGCGTTTCACCAGGGCCTGTGCGTCTCCGGTCATCTGCTGGCGCGCGCCGGTAACGCCGGTGCGGGAGATGGCGTAGATAAAGCCGGTCGAAACCTGTGCAATCAACTTCAGACGCTGGTCGGTCGAGGTGGGTGCCGCCAGAAAAATGGTGGCCAGATCGTTCTTGCGAGCCTCGCGCAAGTACTCGGCAGATTCCTCGACCGGCAGATCGGTGATCAACGTTCCGTCGATTCCCGCGTGCCGCGCCACCTGACAGAACTTGGAGAGGCCCATGCGCAGGATCGGATTGAGATAGGAGAAGACGACCAGACCGACAGATTGCGAATATTCGCGAATTTCAGCGGCGAGCGTAAGCACGTTCTGCAGTGATACTCCGTGCTTGAGCGCCCGCTCGCTGGCGCGCTGTATGACCGGGCCATCGGCGAGCGGATCGCTGAACGGAACTCCCAACTCGATCACGCTCGCGCCCGCTTCAATGGCTGCGAGGATGACTTCGCGCGTGGTGGCGAGATCGGGGTCGCCGCAGGTTACGTAGGCGATCAGGGACGGCTTGTTTTCAAAATGAAAGGGCATGAAGATGCAATAAAACTATCTCACAAATGGCCGAAAGCAACACGGAACGGTTTGCAGGCGGCCTAAGCCGATCCACTGTCGGACGCCCATTACGCTTGACGTAACGAGTAATTCGTGCTAATGTAAATACAAGTGATACTTGGCTATCGAGACAAGAGGACCCGGGACTTCGCCGCCGGGAAACGGGTCAAGGCCTTCTCGGGCTTCGAACGATCTGCGCGGTTGAAACTCGACCGTATGGAGGCTGCTACCTCGATTCGGGACCTTGCGGCGCTTCCCGGTAACCGCTTGGAAGCCTTGGCAAGGGATCGCAAGGGCCAGTACAGCATTCGCATTAACGATCAATGGCGAGTCTGCTTTGAATGGGCGGACGGGGCTGTTGGGCCGTCTAACGTAGAAATTGTCGATTATCACTAAGGAGCATCGCTATGGCATTGACCGCTATCCATCCCGGCGAACACCTGGCCGAAGAACTCAAAGCGCTCAATATGAGCGCCGCCGAGCTGGCACGTAAGATCAACGTTCCGACCAATCGGGTCACCCAAATCTTAAACGGAACACGAGCCATCACGGGCGACACTGCCCTGCGCCTCGCTCATTTTTTTGGCACGAGCGCGGAATTTTGGCTGAATCTCCAGAGCCTCTACGAGTTGCGGCTCGCCCAGAAGAAAACAGGAAAATCCATCCAGTCCCTTCCCAGACTCGAACGACGCGATCTTGTTCGCGCTTGACGAACGAGCGGCGGGGACACTCCGTCCAGCAGCACTGCCCCACTCAAGCCAAAGGAGGGCTTGACTCAGCCGCCAGCTAGTGGCCGCTTGGACAGGTTGTCAGCAGGCCGAATTAAAGTACCTTAGGGCGAATAGAAAGTGCTGGCACTAAGTACTTGTCGAATACCGGTGCGGTTCGGACATTCTTTATTTGAAGACCAAGAGCGAGCGATGACAGTACTAATGCGAGCACCAGTAACGGCGTTTTCATTTCAGCCCCCTGATTTTGGCACCTAGTCTAATCCAGCTTCAGGTTTTCCCGCAGAATTCCAACATCTTTGTCGCCGCGGCCGGAGATGTTCACGATCACCACGTCCGCTTTCTTCATCTTTGGGGCGCGCTTGATGACTTCGGCGACGGCGTGCGCAGATTCGAGCGCGGGGATGATGCCTTCCGTGCTGGCGAGCACCATGGTTGCCTCAAGCGCTTCTGCGTCGGAAGCAGGGACGTATTCGGCACGACCTGTATCTTTGAGCATGGCGTGCTCGGGGCCGATCGACGGGTAGTCGAGGCCGGCAGAGACCGAATGAGTGGTTGCGATCTGCCCAGACGCATCCTGCAGCACGTAGGAATAGGTTCCCTGCAAAACGCCCGGAGACCCACCGCGAAAGCGGGCTGCGTGTTGCCCCAGCGCCTCGCCGCGACCGCCGGCTTCGACTCCGACGAGTTCGACTTTCTTGTCTTTGAGAAAGTCGTAGAAGATGCCGATGGAATTTGATCCGCCGCCTACGCAGGCGATGATCGCCTTGGGAAGTTTACCTTCGGCTTTACGGATCTGGGCGCGAGTTTCGCGGCCGATGACGCGATGGAAGTCGCGCACCATCGTCGGATAGGGGTGCGCTCCTAGCACGCTCCCGAGCAGGTAATGCGTGGTGCGGACGTTCGTGACCCAGTCACGCATGGCTTCGTTAATTGCATCTTTCAGAGTGCATGATCCGGAACTGACACCGCGAACTTCTGCTCCCAGCAAACGCATGCGGAAGACGTTGAGTTCCTGCCGACGCATATCTTCGGTGCCCATGTAGACGACGCACTCGAAGCCGAGCAGCGCGCAAACGGTAGCCGTGGCAACGCCGTGCTGCCCGGCGCCAGTTTCCGCGATGACGCGATGCTTCCCCATGCGCTCGACAAGCAGAGCCTGCCCGAGGCAGTTGTTGATCTTGTGCGCGCCGGTGTGGAGCAGGTCTTCGCGCTTCAGATAAATCTTCGCGCCACCAAGCTTTTCGGTCAGGCGTCGGGCGAAGAACAGCGGCGTAGGACGTCCGGCATACGTCCTCAGCAATAGGTCCAGCCGTTGCTGGAACTTGCGGTCGCGCTTCGCTTTCTCGTACTCCCGCTCCAGTTCATCGAGCGCGGCCATCAGCGTTTCCGGCACGTAGCGTCCGCCGTATACGCCGAAACGCCCAGCGGTGGCGGCTTTTTGCGGAAGTTTCCCTGGTGCCTGATTGCGGGCTGATTTGCTTACCGTAGCGGTCGCCATCTTCTAGTTTGCCTCTTCCATGGCCCGCACGGCTTGGACAAAAGCGCGGACTTTTCGGGGATCCTTCTTGCCGGGCTCGCGTTCGACGCCCGAAGAAACGTCCACCCCCCAGGGGTGGAGAAGATGAATCGCCTCCTGCACATTGCCAGGCCGCAAGCCGCCGGCGACGATCAGTTTGCTAATGCTATTGATGATCCCCGCCCACGGCTGGACGCGTTCCCAGTCGAACTTTTGTCCCGTGCCACCGCGTTTCTCAGCGCTTGTCGAATCGAGCAGGACGCCCGAAATCACCCCCGGGCGGAAGCCGTGGGTTTCGAGAAAGAGGTCCCCATTTTTGGCGACGTGGATCTTGTGTACGCGTTTGCCTTTGTAGGCCTCATCCGGTTCGACTAGTCCAGCAGCAACCGGGTCCCACCCGACAGATTGTTCAGCCGGCGCGTCGAAAATCTTCGCGGGATAGGACCGAAAAATCATTGGACGCCGGGACCGGGATCCATTGGCGAGTCCCTGGAACAGCGTCCGGCCGAATTCCGTGGTCTCGTCGCCGCTCAATTGTACCGTTGTGAGTCCCGCCTGTTTGACCGCGTCCTTTACGAACTCCACCGTCTCGTTCACGAACACGCCGACTCTTTCTATTGTCTGCGGGGCCTTGTCGGTGATGGAACGCGCAGTCTCGACCGTGACGTAACGCGGGCTTTTTGGGTAGAAGACGAACCCCAACGCATTCGCGCCAGCATCGACGGCGGCAAGCGCGTCATCAACGTTCGTAATCCCGCAGATTTTGATCCAAGTCATAAGAACAGCTGTCAGCTCTCAGCCATCAGTTGTCAGTAAGCTCGACTAGCCACTGACCACTATTCTTGCTTCTTTCATCAATTTCGCCAGTGCTCCGCCTGGGTGCTCCGCTTTCATCAACGATTCGCCGATCAGAAAGGCTTCATAACCAGCCGATCTCAGGCGAGCCATGTCCGTCCCCGATTGGATTCCACTCTCGGCGACGCGGACGCATGTCGCCGGCATTTTGTCCGCCAGCCGGAATGCGGTTTCGAGATCGACTTCGAAAGTGCGCAGATTGCGGCTGTTGATTCCGATCAGATCACAGTCGGCATCGATCGCGCGCTGCAATTCCTCTTCGTCATGCGCTTCGCATAAAACGTCGAGGCCCTGCGATCGCGCGATTCTAGCCAGCGATACCAACTCTTTCTGATCGAGGGCAGCGACAATCAGCAGGATAGCGTCCGCGCAATTTGCTCTGGCTTCGACGATTTGAAATTCATCGACGATGAAATCCTTCCGCAAGCAGGGAAGCGATGTGCTGGCCGAGGCCTCGCGGAGGTATTCCAGCGAGCCTTGAAAAAACTGCTCGTCGGTCAACACCGATAAGGCCGTGGCACCGGCCTGCTCGAGTTCCCGTCCCAGTTCGGCGGGTCTGAAATCGGCGCGGATCAAGCCTTTTGACGGCGAGGCCTTTTTCAGTTCGGCGATGACCGCGATTCCGTCCTGCGCGGCCCGGCGCAGCTGCTTCCGAAATCCCCGCGGCATGTGTTCGGCAGCCGCGCTCTCCAGCGCGCCCTGGTCGCAATCCCGCCGCCTGCGTGAGACGCCTTGGCGGGTGGCGGCCACAATCGAGTCGAGGGAGGCTGGCATAACAGATTTTCAATTATACGGAAGCGGCCCGCTCCAGGCAGGGTTTCTACTTCGGACTCCGAGCTAAGGCCCAAACGCGAGTCGATGCTCGAAGCTTTCTCCAAATCGGGTTCGAACTCGCTCGACGAACAGGCCGATGCTGACGGTTATAACAAAACCGATTATGTGATGCCCGTCATTGACCCGACTTCTGGCAAGGTGCTATAAACAAGTGCTTTGTGCCGAGGTGTGTAGACCTGAAAGAGGGGCTGCATGCCGGCGGCACAAGTTTTTCCTACGCGGCCAAATCGGCACTCCTCTTTAACTGTTATGCCTTGCGGTGGAAGCGCGTTGGGAACTTCGGTGCGGCCGTTGGCGCGCAGAAGCAAAAAAACACACGTCGTGACCCCTTGATAAGGATCTTTAGGAGGATTTGATGCGCACTTGGAACGCCAATCTTGCGTCCGTGGGACGCTGGTTCGCGAAAAAACGCTTTGTGGAAATTTCCGCAACCCTTGCTACTCTGCTGCTCCTGACCGCCGGCCACGCCCTGGCGCAACCCGCCGAAGAAGGCGGCGAGGCGGCCCTGAAACTGCCTGACCTGTCCACGGTTTCCTTCCTCGGCATGGATGGCCATCGCTTACTGATGATCGGGTTGCTGTTCTGCGTCTTTGGCCTCGGCTTCGGCATGGCCATTTTCATGCGCCTGAAGAACCTGCCCGTACACCGCTCCATGCGCGAAATCTCGGAGCTGATTTACGAAACCTGTAAAACCTACCTGATCACGCAGGGCAAATTCCTGATGCTGTTGTGGGCATTCATTGCCGCCGTCATCGTCCTCTACTTTGGCGTCCTGCGGCACTTCGAAATTCCACGCGTCGCGATCATCCTGATATTTAGCCTGGTAGGAATCGCGGGCAGCTACGGTGTGGCGTGGTTCGGCATTCGCGTCAACACCTTCGCTAATTCGCGGACCGCCTTCGCTTCGCTTCCCGGCAAACCATATCCGGTCTATCAGATTCCGCTCGAGGCGGGCATGTCGATCGGCATGATGCTGATCTCGGTGGAACTGCTGATCATGCTCTTCATCCTGCTGTTCGTGCCGGGCGACTATGCCGGCCCCTGCTTCATCGGATTCGCCATTGGCGAGTCTCTGGGCGCGGCCGCGCTGCGTATCGCGGGTGGCATCTTCACCAAGATTGCCGATATCGGCGCCGATCTGATGAAGATTGTCTTCAAGATTAAAGAAGACGATGCCCGCAACCCTGGTGTCATCGCCGATTGCACCGGCGACAATGCCGGCGACTCGGTTGGACCGTCGGCGGACGGCTTCGAAACCTACGGTGTGACCGGAGTCGCGCTCATCACCTTCATCCTGCTGGGCGTCAAAGATCCCTCCATCCAGGTGCAGCTCCTGGTTTGGATTTTCGTGATGCGCATCATGATGCTCGTCGCCAGCGCGCTCGCCTATTTCATCAACGGCGCCATCGCGAAGGCGAAGTACGGCCATGCGGACAAAATGGACTTCGAGCATCCGCTAACCTCGCTGGTCTGGATCACGTCGATTGTTTCGATCATCGCCACCTACATTGTTTCGCATCTCATCATCCCCGACCTCGGGGGCGATACCACGCAGTGGTGGAAGCTGGCGTCGATCATCTCCTGCGGCACGCTGGCGGGAGCCGTGATTCCTGAACTGGTCAAGGTCTTCACCTCGGTGAACTCCCGTCACGTGAACGAGGTGGTGACCTCCGCAAAAGAAGGCGGCGCATCGCTCGGCATCCTGTCGGGATTTGTCGCCGGAAACTTTTCGGGATACTGGCTGGGGCTTTCGATGGTCGCTTTGATGTCGGTTGCCTATTTCTTCAGCCAGATGGGCCTGACGGCGGCGGCCACCATGATCGCTGCGCCGGTGTTCGCCTTTGGCCTCGTTGCCTTCGGCTTCCTGGGCATGGGACCGGTGACGATCGCGGTCGACTCTTACGGCCCGGTTACCGACAACGCGCAGTCCGTTTATGAACTCTCGATGATCGAGCAGGTGCCGAACGTCAAAGCAGAGATCAAGAAGGACTTCAACATCGACGTAAATTTTGAACGCGCCAAGGATTTGCTGGAAGAGAACGACGGCGCGGGCAACACTTTCAAGGCGACTGCCAAACCGGTGCTGATTGGAACCGCCGTAGTTGGCGCCACCACCATGATCTTCTCCATCATCATGGCGCTCACCAATGGGTTGACCTCGAACGTCGATAAACTCTCCCTGCTGCACGCTCCATTCTTCCTGGGTCTGATTACCGGCGGCGCGATGATCTACTGGTTCACCGGCGCATCCACCCAGGCAGTCACGACCGGCGCCTATCGCGCGGTGGAGTTCATCAAGGCCAACATTAAACTCGATAGCGCGGAGAAGGCTTCCGTCGCCGACAGCAAGAAGGTGGTCGAGATCTGCACGAAGTACGCGCAGAAAGGCATGTTCAACATCTTCCTCGCGGTCTTTTTCGGGACTCTGACGTTTGCCTTTGTCGAGCCGTTCTTTTTTATCGGCTACCTGATCTCGATTGCGATCTTCGGACTCTACCAGGCAATCTTCATGGCCAATGCCGGCGCCGCCTGGGACAACGCCAAGAAGATCGTCGAAACCAAACTGAAGCAGAAAGGCACGCCTCTGCACGACGCTACGGTGATCGGCGATACTGTCGGCGATCCTTTCAAGGACACGTCTTCGGTGGCCATGAACCCGGTCATCAAGTTCACCACGCTCTTCGGACTGCTGGCGGTCGAATTGGCCGTCTCGCTGACCCGCGACCAGGGCGCCAACCTGACGCACATTCTGGCGCTCGCCTTCTTCGCGGTCTCCGTCTTCTTCGTCTACCGGTCGTTCTACGGGATGCGAATCAGTTCGGAGTAAGCTTCGAAACGAAAGCGCAAAGAAGAACGCCATCCAGCATGACTGGATGGCGTTCTTCAACGAAAGTTACCATTGGGAGCTGGAATGGTTGGCTGTAGAGACGGGGCTTGCCCCCGTCTCCTTCTGGGGCGGGGAAACGCGGCAAGCCGCGTCTCTACTCGAAGGTTTAATAGGCGTTCTTCATCTTGTCCTGAACGCTCTTGGCCAGCTTCTGGATTTCCTGCGCCTTCTTGATCACGTCCATGGAGAGGATATTGCCGCCGGTCTTGTCCACGTGCTGCTTGAGTTCGGCGGTGAGCGCCACCAGTTTTTCGGTGTCCAGCCGTAACTGAGATTGCCGGTCGGCAACGAGTCGCGCGATCTTGTCGCGCTCGAACCGTTGCTGCAAGTCGCTGGGCGTGGCATTGATCACCGCCTCGCGCTCAGCGGCGATCTTTTGCACTTCTGCAACATTCACGGCGGCTGGTTTTGACTGCGAACTTGAGGGGATGGCGAATAGTGTCAGGGACAAGACAAGACGTGCAACACGCTTCAACATGGGCCGGGCTCCTGCATAGCGCCCGCAGTTTGCGAGGGCTATGCAAGATTTAGCACGGCTTGCTGGCGCCGTAGATCAGGGAAAATCGCTATCTCGATACGAAAGTAACGAGGCCGGTATCGCAGCCGCGAGCTTTCGGGAGGCTACGGTATGGAGTTGTTGAGGCTCGCCTGCATGGCAGTCTGCTCTTTGGGGTACCACTTTTCAGCCAGAACAACCTTCACCGCGACATCCACCATGCACTTCGGCAGCGGTGTCGCACGACGGACATGGGAATCAAGTGCAACCGGCGAGAGGGTTACACTGCCGATGCTCTTGCCGAGCTTGTAATCGTAGTGAAATCCGGTGCGGGCGTCGCCACTCTGGCTGAGGATCTGCGCCTTATTCAGGGTGAGTTGCGCGGTCAGGTCATCATTAAGAGCCGTCATAAGGGAAGTGAGTTTGTCAGACCGCATGGCAAGAAACCAATTGAACCCGGCCTGGTGGCTAACAAAATCTCTCCCCGCCCCAGCGCCGCTGCCGGCCCCGTGGGATGAGGACTCGTTGCACTGGAATCGCTCAATTACATGCTGGGGCGTGTAATTCTTTAGAAAGGCGCTTTCAGTTTCGGGCGTGATGTAGAGCCGGTGCGAGCTGTCCCAGATCACCCAAAACGCACCCGCAACGACCAGGAGCAACAAGACAGACAGGCAGGCTCGCATGGCAAACCTCGCGAGTCCCATGGTAACGCAACAGCCCCGTTTCAGTTGAAGATTCTTGGCGAAAATAGGGAGTGTTTCAATAGGTAGCCGATAAACTCTACCGTCCCATCAGGGGCTGGGCGGGCGGGACGCCCGCCCTCCACAAACTACAACTGGCTCATCTTGGCCAGGAATTCGCTATTTGTCGTCGCCTTGGCCAGCCTCTCAATCAATAACTCCATGGCTTCGACCGGAGACAGCGGGTTCAGCACCTTGCGTAGCACCCAGATGCGCTGCAAATCTTCTTTCGGAATCAGCAGTTCTTCCTTACGCGTGCCCGAGCGCTGAATATCGATGGCCGGGAAGGTGCGCTTATCCACCAGCTTGCGATCCAGAATGATTTCCGAGTTACCCGTGCCTTTGAATTCTTCGAAGATCACGTCGTCCATGCGGGAACCGGTGTCGATGAGGGCCGTAGCGATGATGGTGAGCGAGCCGCCTTCTTCGATGTTGCGGGCTGATCCAAAGAAGCGCTTCGGACGCTGCAGCGCATTGGAATCGACGCCGCCGGAGAGCACTTTGCCCGAGGGTGGAACGATGGTGTTGTAAGCGCGAGCCAGGCGCGTGATGGAATCAAGCAGGATGACCACGTCGCGTTTGTGCTCGACGAGTCTCTTGGCCTTTTCGATCACCATTTCCGCGACTTGCACGTGGCGGGCAGCAGGTTCGTCGAAGGTCGAAGAAATAACCTCGCCCTTGACCGAGCGCTGCATGTCGGTAACTTCTTCCGGGCGCTCGTCAATGAGCAGAACCATTAGCACAACTTCGGGGTGGTTGGCGGTAATCGAGTTGGCGACGTTCTGCAGAAGCATGGTCTTGCCGGCGCGGGGCGGCGACACGATCAGGCCGCGCTGACCCTTGCCGAGCGGGGTGAGCAGGTCCATGACGCGGGCGCTGATGTTTTCGCGTACGGTTTCCAGTTTCAACCGCTCCTGCGGATACAGCGGCGTCAGGTTGTCGAACAGGATCTTGTTGCGCGCCTCGTCGGGCGACTCGAAATTGACTGCCTCGATCTTGACCAGCGCGAAGTATTTCTCGCCCTCGTGGGGCGGGCGGACCTGGCCACTGATGGTGTCGCCGGTTTTCAGGTCAAACTTGCGGATCTGCGATGGCGACACGTAAATGTCGTCGGGCCCGGGCAGGTAGTTGTAATCGGGCGAGCGCAGGAAGCCGTAGCCGTCAGGGAGGATCTCCAGCACACCTTCAGCGAAGATGTGTCCTTCTTTTTCACTTTGTGCCTGCAGGATCTTGAAGATGAGGTCCTGTTTGCGGAGTCCGCTGGCGCCGGGGAGCTCCAACGATCGGGCGATCTTGGTGAGCTCGGTGATGTTCTTTTCTTTTAGTTCAGCAATGGTCATAGGTACCTACGGGATTGTTCTCTTCGGGAGGGATTTTCGTTTTCTCTCGCGGGGATGGGATTGCTTTGCCGCCGTGCGGGCACACGGCGGAGCTGCTTAGGCAGCTCGCCGTTGTGCTTCGGCAAAGTTCTCGGGTTCGCTCAGGATGTCATGACGTTCCGCATCGGCGATCTTGTCAAACACCTGATTCATAGTCTCCTGAATGCGGGTATTCGGCTTATGAAATTTCCGCGTTGCCTTCGAGGCAAGCTGACAAAGCATATACCGGTTCCGCAAAGTATGGAGTGCGTCAAATACACGATCAGAGCGCATGTTCGGTCTTTCTCCTTCAAAAGGAATAATTTAGGCTACGATCCCATCCACCGCCCAATGCGGGATGGTCGAGTACGTTTAGCCAAACTGCCATTCGGGCTAGATTCAACGGGATTTGCCAGAATTACCCAAATAGATGCCCCGCCCTACCCGAAAGTTGCTCAATTCTTTAAGGAGTTCCACAACGCGGGGCGGAGGTTCGTCGGGACCGTGCGAAAACACATTTCATGTCCTGAGAACAGCTAAGTATAACAAACCGCTGGGTAGGGTCAAGAAGAATTTACGGCGTCCAGATAACCTTCCAGCCCACTGCTTCCGCAGAGCGTTATGTGGAGGGTTTGTATCAGGGCATCGCTTCAGCTTCAGCGATGCCGCAAATCTCCCAAAATCGGAAACCCCTTCAGGGGCCACCGTCGCCTACTTCAACGCGTTCAGTCGGGCCGACAGGCGGGACTTATAGCGCGAGGCCGTGTTTTCGTGCAAAACGCCCTTCTGGATCGCCTTGTCGAGCGCCGACACGGTCTGCCGGTAAGTCTGGCTGGCGGCGGCTTTGTCACCTTTTTCGAGGCTCTCGCGCAGGCTTCGCAGAGCGGTGCGCAGTTGCGACGTGTTGGCCCGGTTGCGGGCGGTTCTCTTCTCGGTTTGACGGGCGCGTTTCAGCGCCGAAAAATGATTCGCCATGTGGCTTGATTACCTTCGTTGTCCTAGATCGCCTAGGAGGATATTCCGGTGGGAACCGAAGCTGTATTCTACGGGAGCAAGTCGCGCCCGGTCAAATACCTGGAATCCGTTCCACGATTTGGTCTGTATAGATTTTCGGGAAGGGCACGGCTTCAGCTTCAGCCGTGCCGCTACGCGTCGCAAAAATGCTGGGCTTTAGCCCCTGCGGGAACCTTGGGCGTTCCCAATGGTTAGGAAGTTCTATGAATTCGCTCGAACGCCTGAAGATTCTCATCAATTCCTCCACCCCCATCGTCGTGATGGAGACAGTTGAGGAAGTTCGCGCACTAACGCTGGTGCGCACCGCCTGTTCGGAACTGAGCATGGCAGTTTTCGAATGGACCATCGCCGACGGCCTCGTTCGTTCCGGCAGCGGAGTTTCCGCGCCGCAACCGGTGCAGATGCGTGGTCCGATGCCGCAAGGCAACAGCGAAGCGGATCGCCTGGCGCGAGCCGTGCTGTCGTCGGTTGGTTCCGACGCTGGCGCCGCCCCGAGATCGGTTATGTACAACACCGCCGATCCGGTGCAGGCCCTGGCGAACCTGGAGACCATGACCATCGAAGCTGTATTCGTACTGAAGGACTTCCACCGGCACATGGATAAACCGGTTGTGGTGCGCCGCCTGCGCGACGTCGGGCAGAAGTTTTCCGCGAACCGAAGAACGCTGGTGCTCACCGCTCCCGCCATCGAAATGCCGCCAGAACTCGCCGGCCTGGTGGAATTTCTCGATCTGCCGCTGCCCGATCGCGACCGCCTACGCGAAATTATTCGCGAAACCTACACCCGCATGTCCGGTACGCACACCCTGAAACTCCAACTCGATGCCAGCGGCGTAGACGCAATGGCCGGCAATCTCCGCGGCCTGACCGAAGAAGCCGCCGAGCGCGCTATCTCGCAGACAGTGGTCGGCCGCCTCGCGCTTTCCCCCGAATGCGTCACCGATGTTCTCGACGCCAAGAAAGCGTTGCTGAAGCGTTCAGAAATGTTGGAGTTCGTGGACTCGACCGACACCATGTCCAGTGTGGGTGGTCTGGAGAATCTGAAGCAATGGCTCGCCCAGCGCCGCGGTGCCTGGGATGACAAGGCCCGCCAGTTCGGCCTCGATCCCCCCAAGGGCGTCATTATTCTGGGCGTGCAAGGCTGTGGCAAGAGTCTCTGCGCCCGCGCCGTAGCCGGAGAATGGAAACTGCCGCTGGTGAAATTCGACACCGCCGCCGTCTACGACAAATTCATCGGCGAGACGGAAAAGCGCATCCAGAAAGTGTTCCGTGTGGCCGAGGGCCTGGCCCCCTGCGTCTTGTGGATTGACGAACTGGAAAAAGTTTTTGCCGGAAGCGGCCCCGATTCCGCCTCGGCCGACGCGGGCGTTTCGTCGCGTCTGCTGGCGTCGTTTCTTTCTTGGATGCAGGAGCGCAAGCCCGCCGTTTTCGTGGCTGCTACTTGCAACAATGTGACGGTGCTGCCGCCCGAACTGATTCGCAAAGGGCGGTTTGATGAACTTTTCTTTGTTGACCTGCCCAGCGCGGCCGAACGCAAACAGGTCTTCTCGATCCAACTGACGAAGCGAAAACGCAATCCCGCCGACTACGATCTGGATCGAGTGGCAGAAGCAGCCAAAGGTTTCTCTGGGGCGGAGATCGAATCTGCCGTCCAAACCGCTCTCTACGCAGTCTTCGCCCGCAAGCAGGAACTAAGCACCGAAGACCTGCTCACCGCGCTCTCATCCACAGTGCCGCTCTCGATCACACGTGCCGAGGAGATTGCCGAGTTGCGCGGCTGGGCAAGAGACCGAGCCGTGTGGGCATCGTTGTCGGAAGCAAAACGCGAAGGCGAGTGACACCGCATCGCGCGTTGCGTCGAGGTCGCATCGTGTGCTGATCGGATTCCTTCCGAGTAGCCCGTGCCGCGGGCGGGGCCAAGGCCTGCAGCCGATGTAGAAAACATCCGAGGTAAATCCTAAGGGGGCCTATAATGGCAGCTTATTCGAATCGCCTTCGTGAGTGCATGGTTCTTAAGCTGCTAGCACGGGATGGCTTAGTACAAACAAAAGGGTTAGGCCGGAGACACTCTGATGAGCTCAGGTCAATATTACATTCAGAACGGCTACATTTACGGTCCTAAGATGTCCGGGAAGTTCTACATCCAGAATGGGTATATTTATGGGCCGAAGAATAGCGGAAAGTACTACATTCAAAATGGCTACATTTACGGTCCGACGAAATCAGGCCGATTCTACATTCAGAATGACTACATCTACGGTCCAAACGAAGAATTGCCCTGGCTAGAGGATTAGCGCTTGACCTTCGTTGCTCTTGGCGGCAGGGCCCGAATGCGTCGCGCCAAACTGGTTCAATGCCCGCAGCGCTCAGGATTACCCAGAGAATCGATGCGATGCTCAGGTGACTCGATTCAGTGTTGAGATTGCGGGATTGGCAGGTACGGGGACTCGTCCAACGAGCGGCTCAACCCGATTGCGGACCTTGGGACGCTTAAGGCTGAAATAAGACGGCTTGCACAATGGGAGGGGCGAATGAACGACATCACGACCAAGGAGTCATATGAGGCACTCTTTTCCCGAGGAATAGCTGATGGCGCAAAATGGCGAGAGGATGCGCTGAAATGCGCCCTCGATATCCGAAAGTTCGAAATCGAGCTTTACTGGAAACGTGCGACCTATTTCTGGACTCTAATTGCAGCGTCATTTGCTGGCTATTTCGCGCTTCAAAGTACAGAGCCCGCGAAGAGAAATTTACCGTCGATTTTTATCATCGCCTGCATTGGTCTTGTCCTTTCATTTGCCTGGTATTTGGTGAATAGGGGTAGCAAATACTGGCAGGAAAACTGGGAACGCCATGTGGACGTTCTCTCTGAAAAGGTTATTGGGCCCCTCTATAGAACTACTCTGTCCAAAGAGAAGTGGTGGTGCATATTCGAACCACATGAAGCGTTTCCTTTTTCCGTTTCCAGAGTAAACCAGACTGTGAGCCTGTTTATCACCTTGCTTTGGGGTGGGCTGGCAATTCGAGCATTCCCATTTTCGCAAGCGATTCAACCATCCCGAGTGACTGCTTATTGGTCTATGGCGGGCTTTACTGCTCTTTTTCTAATTCTCTTGCTATGGCTAGGATGGCCAAAGAAAAAACAGAAACCCAGGAAGATATGTTTTGATGTTACCGGACTTGGCGAGGAAAAACCGAAGGGTACTATCGACGGAGCAGCGCCAGATGTCGCAAGAAACGCGCCGCCTCACCCCCCTAGCCATCCAGCGTCTCGTGCATAGTTCCGCGATTCCAATCTAGGTCCGCGCGAACATTTCGAGAAGGGTGGTGGAGACGTCCTGCGCAGTTTTTGCCGACACCGTTCCGAGCATCCGCACCAATCGCTGCCGGTCTACGGCACGGAGTTGGTCCAGCGCCACCTGCCCTCGTTTCCCCTGAAATCGCACCGCTACCCGCGTGGGGTAGGAGCGCGTGACTGTAGTCATAGGAGCGATGACAACTGTCCGCAGATGGCGGTTCATTTCGTCGGGTGAAATGACCAGACAAGGACGGGTCTTCTGGATCTCAACCCCCTGGGTGGGATCGAGTGCTACCAGCCAGACTTCATCCCGCTGCGGCCCACTCACCAGCGCCACTCTTTTTTGTCAAACTCGTTGGGTTCCGCGACTTCGAGTAGTAGTTCGTCGTGCGCGGCGTGGCCTGAGGCGCGGAAGGCTTCGTCCCAGCCCTGGCGCGGCTGGCGTTCGGGAGAGATGATCAGGCAATCGTTTGCGACCCGCAACTCGACTCTTTCGCCCAAACCGCATTGCTCGATGAAGGGCTTGGGAATGCGGATGCCACGGGAATTGCCGATGCGAACCAGTTCGGTCTTCATTTCGAAAATACCTCGGTAATTACATTGTAAGCACTTGAGAGTGCGTCTGCAAGAGTCACCGAAGAGCAGTTCTTCGACAGGCGATGGGCTGCGGTAGAAAGCCCTCCCATTGACTCCCCCGCCCGCCCGCGCTACGCTGGAATCAAATGGTTGGTAACCGCCCCGTCATCGGGGTGCGCAATCCGGTTGGTTCCACTTCCTCATCCAGCTATTTGCGTGCAAGAACTGCTGGAACAGGTTCGCCCGATTCCGGCGGTCAACCACATCCCGGTCACAAGAATCAAAAAGTGAGCCCAGTCCGGCTGCTGGAGGCGGCGCCACAATCCTGAATGAAAAAGAATATTGAACTCACCCCTGACATCTCGACCCTATTCGGTACCCGCGATGAAAATCTCCATCTGCTGGAAGATGGCCTGAACATCAACATTGATCTGCGCTCCAACCGCATTGAACTCGAGGGCGCGGCGCGCGACGTGGCCCGCGCCGAACAGTTGTTCGCCGACTACGAACATCTGCGGAAGTCCGGCCACCAGTTCGTGAACGGCGATCTGGGCAGCATGTTGCGCGTGGTGGTCACCGACCCGAACGCGACTCTCCGCGGACTCGCCGAAGCCGGCCGCCAGCGTTCCTTTGGACGCCGCACTGTCCAGCCGAAAAGCCCCAACCAGCGCCGCTACCTGGAAGCGATCGAGCAGCACGACATGGTGTTTGGCGTGGGCCCCGCCGGCACCGGCAAAACCTACTTGGCAGTGGCCATGGCGATCTCGGCGCTGCTGAACAAGCAGGTCAACCGCATCATCCTGGCGCGCCCCGCAGTCGAAGCCGGTGAACGTCTCGGCTTCTTGCCCGGCACCTTGCAGGAAAAAATCGATCCCTATCTGCGCCCGTTGTATGACGCGCTTTTTGACATGCTCGACCCCGAGCGCGTCGAACGCTATCTCGAAAAGAATATCATCGAGATCGCGCCCATCGCCTTCATGCGCGGTCGCACCCTGAACGATTCGTTCGTGATCCTGGACGAGGCGCAGAACACAACTTCCGAGCAGATGAAGATGTTCGTGACCCGCCTCGGGTTTGGTTCCAAGGCGGTGATCACCGGCGATGTCACGCAAATCGATCTGCCCAGCGCGCGCCGCAGCGGGCTGATCGAAGCTGTTGATATCCTGCAGGGCGTGAACGGAATCTCTTTCGTGCACTTCGACGAAAGCGACGTGGTGCGTCACCATCTGGTGCAGAGAATCATCCGCGCCTACGACGAGCACAAGACGCGGCTGGCGGAGCAGCAGTTGTCGCTGCTGGAACCGAAGCCGGTAGCTCCGCCGGCGGCGCCCGAAGAACCGCACCTGCGCAATTGAACGATAGTGTGGCGTTTCAGGACTTGCCGCTGGAGCAGGTCGTGGACTGGCTGGGGGAGTTCACGCAGCTCAACATCTCGGTTCGCTGGCAGATCATGCAGGATGCCGGGGTCGACAAAGACAAGCCCATCAGCATCCAAGCGCGCAACCTGCGGCTGTCGCAGGTGTTGTGGCTGATGATGA
>JAIQFA010000171.1 GCA_020073525.1 Terriglobia bacterium | reverse complement strand
GAGATGGCCCGCAGGCAGACGAATGTGAACCGCGGGCAGGAGGACGTGGTAGACACCGCCAACGGTGAGCACCTGAAGATCAAGAGTGGCGCGAACTATTACTGGATGGATTATCGCGGCAACATCGTGGGTACGGACACAGCCAGTGCCCCGAGCGTGGAGTTTCACGAACTGATGCGGCAACCGTGAGCGGCTGCGGTCTCGAAGGTTTGCGGGGCTTCGCCCCGCCGGACGGACGAATGCGTCCGTCCCTGCGTGGTCTATCTCAACGCCACCTCATCCAGAAACTGTCTTAGGACTGTGCCGACCAGCTCGGGCTGCTCCCACGGCGCGTAGTGGCCTGCTTTCGGGATCACTTTCAACTGGCTGCCGGCGATGTTCTGCCGCATCAGTTCGCCGTCGGCTACGGTTGAGAGTACGTCTTCTTCTCCGATTGCGATCAGAGTGGACACGTTGATGGTCTTCAGATCGGCGACCGAGTCGGGACGCTCCGCCATACCGCGCTGCACTTGGCTGATATCTTCGGCCGACATCCTGCGCATCATGGCGCGCGCTCCTTCGACTAGATCCGGGCGCGCGGCCACCGTAGTGCGCCCCATCAGCTTTGGAATCATGGCTTCGATGAACGGCTCTGTTCCCTGCTCCAGAACCGCGCTTGCGGCCTTCAAGCGGTTCGCTCGGGCTTCGGAAGTATCCGCCTGAGGCCGCGTGTCACACAGCGCGAGCGCAGTTACCCGCGCGCGAAAGCGACGCCAGAATTCAAACAGGATGTATCCGCCGATCGAGCATCCGATGAACGCCGCCTTGCCAATGCCGGCAGCATCGAGCACGCGGGCAAGGTCGCCAGCGTGCTTTTGCATGAGCGCTGGCCCTTCTCCAATCTCCGAATCGCCGTGCCCACGGAGATCGGGAAGAATCAGGCGGTAGCGCGATTCGAGCGCCACCGCGACGGGATTCCAGAATTCGTGATGACACGGAAAAGGGTGGAGAAGAACGACCGGCGGGCCGTTCCCGCGAATCTCATAGAAGATTTCAGCGTCGTCGCTGCGCAGGGAGAGCATGGCAGGAGATTAGAACACAGAGACAGGCTGGATTTCCCGTAGAGACGCGGCTTGCCGCGTCTTCGCCCGCAGCACCCGTTCTCTCGCCGGCGGCGGGAGACGGGGCAAGCCCCGTCTCTACAGCGAAATCGTTACCGGGTCTAGCTCGCCACCGGCTGTTGTGACGCTACCACCGGCCTCAGGTCCGACTCCTCTGGAATGATGATCCATCCGAGCACGTACGCGACTACGCCCGGAAAGATTCCGGACACCAACGCGACGAAGAACCAGAGGATGCGCACGAGCGATACGTCGAGATCGAGATATTGCGCCAGGCCGGCGCAGACGCCCCCGATCTTTCTGTCCGTGCGCGAGCGCATCAATTTCTTCGGCACGGGCGGCATGCCGACAACATTGCCGCAATGGGAGCAATAACGACCGTCTTCCGCGATAACCTTGCCGCAAGCATTGCAGTACATGGTGGTGTCTCCTAGGTAAGGATACGACGATTGTGGCAAAAATGTTCCAAGATCAGCTATTAGCCATTAGCTCTTGGCTTTTAGCGAAAGGCTAAGAGCTCATGGCCAAAAGCTCTATTTTCTATTCCCGGTACGCCTCTTTCATTCTCTTCCGCGCCTTGTCTGCTTCCGCATTGCCGGAATTGGCGGCCACTACCGCCTCATATTTTTTCACCGCCAAGTCCCGCTTCTGGAGTTGGTCGTACATCTCGCCGGCTCCCAGGTTCGCTTTCTGCTGCAATTCCGGATCGGCGCCCGTGACCTCACTCACCAGTTCGTAGGCTGCGGCCGCAGCCTGATAATTCTTCTCGCTGCGCAGCAGGTCGCCCAGTGCGAGGGCCGCGATTTCATAGTGCAGGCCGCCGTACTTCCCGTCGCGACCGTTTTGCCACACCCGGCGATACTGTTCCTCGGCTTCACTGTTCTTGCCGGAGGCTCGCAGCAGGTTCGCCTCTTCCAACGGAAAAAGATAGTTGTGTGGGAAGCGCGGAGCAATCGCGCTGGCAATCTGAAAGGCCTCGCCATAGCGATGTTCGCGGCGCAGAAACACCATGAGCACGACACCAGCGTCTACGCTGGTTTCGCCATTGCTGTGGTAGGCATCGTTCAGATATTGAATTCCCTTATTTTTGTCTCCGCTTAACCCGGCGAGCGCAACCGCGATCTTTACCGCCAGTGACAGACTTCCCATCACGTAGTTGTGCGCTCCCACCACCAGCTTGGCGTCGGTGTATTTGGGATCCAACTCGAGAACCCGTTCATGATCGCGGCGCGCTCCCACCGCATTGCGCAGGGAAGAAAACCAGGCGCGCTCAATCAGGGCGGTGTACAGCGCGAACTGTCCACGGGTCACACCGCGGGCATAGAGCATATCCACGTTATTCGGATTGCGCGACAGTTCGGCGTCTTCCAGCTTCACGGCCTGCTGCACCAGTTGCTTGATGCGTTCTTTCTGCGCCGGGTCGGCGGGATGGTGCGCTTGTCCGAGGAAACTGTCGTTCGCGTATTCCCCGGTGTTCATCGCACCCATGCGATAGAGTTCCCGTACCTGAATCGCGGAGAGCAGATGATTCACGGCAAACGGGTCATTCGGATGACGCGCCAGTATCCGCTCGAAATCCTGAATCGCGGCATCGTAGTCGAGGTTGTAATAGTGCTCGAAGGCCGACTGGTTCAGCGCATCGGAGGGACGATATGTCGCCGAAACCGCAGGGTCCGCCGCCAGGCAAACCCGGGCAAGAACCAGCAGGATGACGGCAGTCAAAGCGGGGCGGTGCCGGGAGAGGAAATAGAGCACGCGTCATTAGTTTAACCGATTGGGGGCTGCGATGAGGCACGTCCGTGCACGACAAACAGCGGTCAGCTGTCACCTCTCAGTCCTCAGGAACCACCTAAAGGTTTACAGACAGCTAAGAGCTGAGAGCTGAGAGCTGACAGCTTCTTGCCGCCAGGAACCAAACCAAGTACGTCCGTCGCCATGCCCATTTGTGCAAAATAGGAAATTCGGGCGTGGATAGCGTAATTCTTGCCCTCTAAAGCGGCCTCCCTCCCCCTGGTCGGCTCCTAAGTGTTGTATTTGTAGTCACTTGCTTTGGTGATTCGCTTGCGATCCGAAAAGGGTCGGAGAAGGACCTCCTTATGGCATCAGCAGCCGATCAGGCTCAACACGATTTTTGGCGACCGCCCATGGCGGCGGCCACGGCTGCTATCAGCCCGGAACGAACCGCGACCTGCCGTTGCGGTACTGAATTCATCGTCAGCTCGCTGTACTGCCATGCTTGCGGGGCCAAGCGTCCCGATCTGACCGCCACGCGCACGCTGGAAATCCCTGGCCTGATGGAACTCGCCTCGCTCGGAGAACGACTCGGCCTCACGATGCCAGCCGTCGTCGCTTTTCTGCTAGGTGGCTTCTGCGTGATAGGAGCTTTGGCGGTTAGCGTGTTCTTCAGCGCTCGGACCGTACTCGACTGGCAGGCAATCCAACTGTGGCGGATCGAGTGGCTGCTGGGAGCGGTGGCTGCTTTTGGCGCCGGGTGTCTGTTTAAGAAATAGCTGTCAGTTCTCAGTTCTCAGTTTCCCCTAAATCATCCTCTTGTAGAGACGGGGCTTGCCCCGTCTCTACGGCAAATTCATACACGCCTGTCGGGCCTCAATTTCTCGAACGGGCGTGCTCTCGTTCCGAAATGGCGGTACTTTGCCGTCTTTGCTGGTTCATGCGATAGAGATGATGCACCGGTCCCACGCCTTTGCCGACGGGGTGGGCATTTGCGATCGCGGCCGAAACGTATGCTTTGGAGAGAAGCACCGCCTCAGGGAGTCCTCGGCCATGCGCCAGGTGGCAGGCCAGTGCGGTGGCGAATGCACACCCGGTACCGTGCGTGGAATTCGAGCGTTGACGATCCGCTTTAAAAATTTCCTGCTCGATGCCGCAGGCCGTCGTGAAGCTGAGGAGGTCAATCGCCTTCTCCAGATGCCCTCCGGTGACGACCACGTTCGCGGCTCCTAGAACGTGCAGACGAGCAGCCGCCTCGTGCATCTGGTCCAGATTCGTGACGGCCATTCCCGCCAGAACGCCGGCTTCGTCAAGGTTCGGCGTGACCAGCTCCGCCAGAGGAATCAGCCTCTCGATTAGCAGCCGTGTTCCCGCCGCATCCAGCAGATCGGCTCCAGAACTCGACTTCAGAATTGGATCCAGCACCACATGAGGCAGCCGAGCCTGACCCAGAAAATCCGCGACCACCGCCACCACGTGCTCATTTCCCAGCATGCCGATGTGGACGGCTTCGATGGCAACGTCGGAAGCCAGCTCCTGCAAGGTCTCGGCAATGATCTTGGGGTTCACGGCCTCGACCCGCCGCACTCCCTGGGTCGACTGGATGGTTAATGCGGTGATGCAGGAGACGCCGTAGCATTCATGGGCGGCAATCGTCTTAATGTCTGCGGTAATGCCCGCCCCAGAGGAGGGGTCGAACCCGGCGATCGTCAGCACCACAGGCGGCGTACCAGCCATGCCGTCACTCTAAACCGAAAGTGCATACAGGGGAACAGCACTTCCGGGCGCATTCGGTCCGCTGCAGGTACAAGGGCGAGGTTGATCCGATGCAACAAGCGATGGGCGATTATGTTTATGGTTCAGTCATCAGTCCAAGTTGCAACTATATGATTATAATACCTTTAATTAAATTAACACGTAAGTCCAACATTCAATAGCAACTTGCAGGAATTACGCGGGAACGGAAATCGTGTATTTACTATGAAGTAATCATCCCCTACTGACTAGTTTCAACGACATAGGCTCACAAATCCATATGTTTCATTGGGCTAAGTCATTGATTAATTACCACTTAGTTAATTCTCTCTGAGGATTTTTGATTGACACACCCTTGCGGGGTCGGTAGCATTAGCAGATTGTTCGTTTGACCAAAGGAGCATACGACCAAGAAACGACTTTCCACGATTGAGAGGTAACTGAATGCGACGACGTTTAGCCGAAGGCCTGGCGGTTCTTTTATCAATTGCCAGTCTGGGGGCCGGAGCCGCATCCAGGCCAAGCAGCCTGGAAGCCGCCAAGGTCACACAGCCACCGGTGATGGAGACCGGAGGGCACAAACCGAGAAAGCCAAGCAGCCCGAAGTCGAAGGCCTATCAGGTTGGCACCGCCTCCTGGTATGGAGAGCAGTTTGAAGGCAAGCAGACTGCCAGTGGAGAACCCTTCGAGATGCGCGATTTCACAGCCGCTCACCCCAGCCTGCCGCTGGGCTCGTTCGTCAAGGTCACAAACTTGAGGAACGGCAAGGCCGTAGTGGTTCGTATCAATGATCGCGGTCCATTTGTGGACGACCGGATCATTGACGTTTCCTACAACGCAGCGCGCGCACTGGGCTTCAAAGAGCGCGGTGTGCAGAGGGTCCGCCTGGACCTCAGTCAGCCCACGAATTACCCGACCGTGGCGCAACTGCAACCCGTAGCCAAGTTGAACTAAAACCGATACACTCGGGCAACGATAGTTGGACAATATGGACCCGCGCCAGCGTCTCATCGTTGCCTTGGATGTATCTACGGCCGCGGCCGCCCGGAAGATCGTGGCGGCCGTCGGTGACTCTGCCCAAACCTACAAAGTGGGCATGCAGCTCTATACGGCTGAGGGGCCTTCCATGGTCCGCGAACTGGTCGGTTCGGGACGCCGCGTCTTTCTCGATCTCAAATATCACGACATCCCGAACACCGTGGGAGCCGCGGTTCGGGAGGCGTCCGAACTGGGCGTCTGCATGCTGACGGTACATGCCTCCGGAGGCGGCAAGATGCTGCGAACTGCCGTCGAAGCCGCGCAAGGCAAGCCCGACTTGCTGATCCTGGCAGTCACCGTTCTGACCAGCCTGGATGACGTCGACCTGGGCAAGATCGGCTTGCGGGGAGGAGTGCTCGATCAAGTGCAGAGGCTGGCCGCCTTGGCGCTGTCCAACGGGTGCAAGGGCGTAGTCGCTTCCGCGCAAGAGGCTCCCGCCCTGCGCGGGGAGTTTGGCCGCGATTTCGCCATCGTGACCCCCGGAGTGCGCCTGGCGGGCAGCGGACCCCATGACCAGGCGCGTGTGGTCACTCCAGCAGAAGCAATTGCCGCGGGAGCTTCGCACATCGTCGTAGGTCGGCCGATCACGGAAGCCGCGGACCCAGCCGCGGAGGCGCGGGCGATTTTGGGACAAATCAGTACTCAGTACCCAGTGGCCAGTAACCAGTAACCAGTTCTCAGTTCTCAGTTCTCAGTTCTCAGTTCTCAGTAAAAACGAGATGCAAAAAAGCAAAGGCGCGGCAATCTGCCGCACCCTTTTGTTCTTACTGAGAGCTGAGAGCCGACAGCCGAGAGCTGCCTCTCACAGCTTTTCAAAAAATTCGCAGGCCGAGCACGAAATGTAGATTCCTCCGGGCACTCCGCGATCGCGATCTTTCACGCGCTTCACAATGCGAGTGTCCTTGCCGCACTTGGGACATGCGGTCGATTTCGTGGTATCCATGACCTTCTTCCGGTCGGCTGTCTTTGCAATTTTTGCCATTCACTTTCTCCTGACAGGAATGTGCCGCCAACCCAAAGGCTGGGGTTCTACCTGGTAATTGGGGAGTATCGTCGTTGGTTGATCAAGGAATGCCGGCCCTGTCGAATCAGTCCGGCAGGATCAACCCGCGTACCAGCGGTGCACTGTACTCGCCTCTAGAATCTTACACGATCGCAGTCGCGACGTGGGGCATGCTCGTTCCGACGAGTTCCCCTCATCTCTATCCAAAAAAACGGGGCCGCTTGCGCAGCCCCGTCAGGAAAGCACTTCAGAGTATGTTGCTGGTTATTTGCCCGTGCCCGTCAGACTCGAAGTCTGCGGACTATTGGAAGCGCTGTCAGACACGCTCAACGTTCCCGTCCTCGTTCCAACAGCAGTCGGCGTGAACGTCACGCTGATTGTGCAGCTGGTCGTGGGGGGCAGGCTCCCAGGGCAGGTCTGCGCGGAGACCGCGAAGTCCCCTGTCGTTGCGACCGTAATACCAGTCAGGAATGCGCTCTGTTTGTTGGTCAGAGTGAACGTCTTCGCTGCACTGGTCGTCCCCACCTTCCGCACCGCATAGGTCGCGCTGGTCGGCGTTAATGTCGCCGGCCCTACGCCGGTA
>JAIQFA010000170.1 GCA_020073525.1 Terriglobia bacterium | reverse complement strand
CCATTCGTAACCTGTCCTCGATTGGGGACAGCAAGTCCGAACAGCCAAGAAACATCATCGTTTCAGTGACCGAGGCGAGAATGCGTCTGTCATATAGGTGGCCGGAATCGAGGTCAACCAGGATGGAACCCCGTCAACTATGGCCAGTAGCAGGCACTTTGACGCCAACGACGGAGTTCCACTTTTCCCCAGTTATCCATTAAAGTTGTGGAAAAGGCGGAAATTTGCGGTAACATATCGCAACTCCGAGGTTGCAGTGCGATGTTGGCCCCGACATCGGCCGCGGATGCAGGTAAGCGGCTCAGAGCTGCGCGGGAACGTTTGTGTCTGTCCATACGCGAAGTGGAAGACCTTAGTCGCGAAATCTCCCTCAAGATGAACGCTCCCGACTTTTTCATCTCACGCACTTGGCTGGGCGCTGTCGAAGGGGGAAGGCTCAAACTCAATATCTACAGACTGCAAAGCTTGAGCCTGATCTATAGGTTGGGTCTCGACGAAATTCTGTCGTTCTTCGGCGTTGATATCCGCGACGCTCGCACCGAACAAAAACTCGTGGGACTACCGCACACTTACTTGGTAACGCCCACGCTTGGAGCCGCGAAGAGCACTCTGGTGGCGCCGTTGGAACTCCGAGAGAAAGTTGACTTCGCGAGTACCAACTTGGTCTCGCGGATGTTTGAGAGCTGGGGCGAGATTCCGGTTGCACTGCTCCAGCACATGGACTGGCGGAACTCCCTTTACGGATATATCGGTATCGAAGACCGCACGCTTTACCCAATGCTGAGGCCCGGTTCGTTTGTGCAGATCGACTCCCAGCAGACGAACGTCCTGCCTGGCGGCTGGCACGACGAATTCGAGCGGCCAATCTACTTTGTGGAACTTCGAGATAACCTATATGTGTGTTGTTGGTGCGATGTGAACGGCAGCCAGTTGGTACTTCTCCCCTCGGCCCAATCTGGAAAGCAGTCGAGACACGTTCGCTACCCAGGAGACGCCGACATTCTGGGTCGCGTGACCGCAGTCACGATGCGCATTGCGGAGATGCGTGGAAATTCGCTATAAACATCTTCCCTTGATCTGATAGAGCAGCGGAGGGGGACTTCCGATTTGACAAAACGATTCCGAGTGCATAGCCTCAATAAGCGAACAAAAGGCGAATATCGCTATGCGCTCGGCAGCTCTACTCCGGGAAAAGATCGAATCCTCTCTCGCGGCGCGAATTCCCGCAGCCCTGTCTCTCCGCCTTCGTCAATCGCCAGAACTTCTGCTCACAGGTATCGCAGAAGTGGATACCCTTCTGGAAGGTGGTCTGCCTCTCGGGAGTCTAACGGAGATAACAGGCGCAGTTTGTTCTGGAAGAAGCACGCTGGTTGCTTCCATTCTTGCTGAAGCTACACGCTATGGCGCATCGTGTGCGTATGTAGATTCTGCGGACGCGTTCGATCCGCTCTCCGCCGCTGCCATCGGAGTCAATCTCGCGCATCTACTCTGGCTACGCGCTGGCCGATCTGAGAAGACGGCTAGTTGTGAAAATGTTGAGGCCCAAATGGATATCCCCCACCGAGTGGCTACGGTTTCACCGGCGCAACAGGTTCTTCATTGTGGTGGAACGGGCAGGCATCCGCGCACGGAAACTCATGGGATGGACGCCGCCGTTAAAAGTCTGTTTCGCAATGAGACCAGTCTTTTGCGAGACACACCCAGTGGGAATCCGGGGACGACAAACCGTAAATTAGTAGAGGCGGTTGACTACACGCCGCGTTGTTCTGAATCCATTCGGGGACGACGCGTCGAACAAGTTTCGATGGATCGTCAGCCTGCAAGACGAGGCGAAGTTGTATTGGACAAAGGAATCGTCGTCCCGATCCCATCCGCTCATTCTTCACGGCGCTCGCCATCGTTGCCTGTGTCCCAAAAGCGCTCGGCGAAGGAAGTATGGACAAGTCTTGATCGGGCGCTCCGAGCGACGGACTTGTTGCTCAACACCGGGGGTTTTCGAGTCGTTGTATTGGATATGGGCGATGTCCGCCCCGAGCAAGTGCGTCGCATACCCTTGGCCTCCTGGTATCGCTATCGGTTGCAGGCGGAGAAGTCCCAGGCTCTTTTCCTACTGCTGACGCAAACCATGTGCGCCAACAGTTGTGCTTCCGTGGTGCTGCATTGCAAAGAGGCACAGGGGCGATGGCGATCCGCGACTGAGAATCAAGATGGCTGGCCGTTGCTCACCGGATTTCGATACAGCGTGAGCGCGGAGCGCAAACGCACCTTGCGCGAAACAGCTTATTCGTTTGGGAAAAAGCCAGTGTCTCCCGCTGAAACTTCGTGCACTGAGACTTCATGGAAGCAAACGACTTTATGGGCGAGATGAGCCATGCCTGCGCCGTTGTATCTGTGCCTCCATGTGCGCGATTTTGCAGCGCAAGCGCTGGCCCGACTTCGGCCTCAGTTACGGAAACATCCTGTGGCTATTCTGGCTGGCGATCCTCCGCTTGAAACTGTGTTCGCGTTGAACACGAGGGCGCGCAGTCTTGGGCTGGTATTGGGCATGAGCCGCCTGCAAGCGGAATCCTTCGACAATATCTCAGTATCCCCGAGAGCGAAGCACGAAGAGGATGCAGCCTTCCTCATTCTGATGCACTGCGGGGAGCGCATCTCGCCCAGAATCGAAGTGCTGGTCTCTCCTGAAGAAAGCTCTTCTGGGGCAACACTCGTTCTGGACGTTTCCGCCTCCGAGAGGCTCTTTGGTCCTCCAGAACAAATCGCGATGACGCTACGGCGAAACATGGATGCTGCTGGATTTGAAGTGAGTATCGCGACTTCCGGTAATGCCTATGCGGCTGTGCTGGCCGCGCGTGGTTTTTCTGGAATCACGGTCATTCCTCCTGGGAAAGAAGCAAACACGCTGGGGACTCTATCTGTCACCGTCCTGGAACTTGAACCTGAGCAGCAGGAGACGTTCGCGTCATGGGGGATCAAGACACTTGGGGCGTTGGCCGCGCTGCCAGAAAAGGCGCTGATCGCAAGGATTGGGCAAACGGCCTATCGGCTTCAGGCTCTAGCGCGCGGCGAATATCAACACCTGTTCGTACCCGTGGAACCGCCTCCAGACGCCATTCTGAGCGAAAGCACAGAGCTAGAGCATCCGGTCGATCTATTGGAGCCGTTGCTGTTCTTGTTGGGCAGGATGCTGGAACAGATTGTCGCGCGAGCGGCAGAACGCGCTTTGGCTATCGCCTATGTGGAGACAAGTCTGGTACTGGATAGTACGTCGCGCATGGAGCATCGTCGCGTGGTTCGTCCGGCGCTGCCCGAGTGCAGCCATCACACACTGCTGAAATTGATCCAACTTGACTTGGAGATGCACCCGCCGCAAGCAGCCGTTATTGGCTTGCACATGCAGGCGCAACCGGCACGTCCGCAGGCCGGACAGCAAGGATTGTTCGTTCCGCAAACACCAGAAGCGGGGCAATTGGAAGTATTACTGGCACGGCTACGCAAACTGTTGGGTGAGGATCGGGTCGGTGCGCCTGAACTCCTCGACAATCATCACCCCGATGCGTTTCGCTTGGTTCCCTTCATTCCCAATCCTGGTGCTGTTCCACACGCTGCCAGTGGAATTCATGCATCGGCGCTTCGCCTGTTGCGGCCTCCCCAAGCGGTGCGAGTGGAAATGGAAAGTTCACGTATCGTCACGCTCGTTCTGGATGGTAAGAAGCTCCCCGTCCATAAAGCTTCTGGGCCTTGGAAAACAAGCGGAGCCTGGTGGACACACGCGAATTGGTGCCGGGAAGAGTGGGACGTAACGCTGGGAGTGCAGGAAAGATTGCATTGCCGTGTCGCCTTAGATCCAAGGGCACACTGTTGGTACCTGACTGGGATCTACGACTGAGATCATGCAATGTACGTGGAACTCCATGCCCGTTCGGCTTTCAGCTTTCTGGAAGGCGCTTCTCTGCCGGAAATGCTGATGGCCCGTTGCGCCGAACTGCAGATGCCCGCGATGGCGCTGCTCGACCGCAATGGCCTGTACGGGGCGCCGCGCTTTCACATCACGGCGGAAAAGGCCGGTACACGCGCACACATCGGAGCCGAGATTGCTGTGCGTGATGCCGGGGAGAGGGTGCATCCGCCAGAGTGGGTTCCCCATCGGGTGCCGGTTGAGCCAGTGCGCTTTCCCGTGCTGGTCGAATCAGCAATTGGATATCAGAATCTCTGCCGCTTGATCACTCGCTACAAATTGCGGGAAGGCACGAAGGCCGAAGGCGCAGCAACCCTTGCCGACATCGGGGAACACGCCGATGGATTGATCTGCCTCACCGGGGGCGATGAAGGTCCGTTGGCATCCGCTCTCTCTCGCGGCGGATACGATGAGGCATTGCGCGAGGTCGAAAGACTCGTTGACCTATTCAGCCCTCGTAATGTTTATGTCGAATTGCAGCGTCACTTCGATCGCAGCGAGGAACATCGCAACCAGGCGGCCGTCGGTATTGCCCGTGCCTTGAAATTGCCACTCATTGCCACCAATGGTGTCAACTACGCCACGGCCTACGAGCGTGAGGTCATGGATGTGCTCACGAGCATCCGCAACCACTGCACCCTGGACACCGCAGGCCGGTTGCTCTCACTGAATGCTGAACGTCACCTGCGCTCTCCCCGTGAGATGCAAGAGTTGTTCCACGATCTTCCGGAGGCAATCGCCAATACAACAGAGCTTTCCGCACGCCTGACGTACAAGATGAGCGATCTCGGATACCGCTTCCCAAGCTATCCCGTGCCAGATGGCGGCACCATGCAAATGTTTCTGGAGAAGCGCGTCGAAGAAGGTGTTCGGGAGCGGTATCTGCCGAAGCACGACCCCAGGCTTTTCGAGAAAGCCCGAAAGCAAGCTCGCCACGAACTGGCGCTGATTGGTCAATTGGAACTCGCGGGTTATTTCCTGATCGTTTGGGACATCGTGCAGTTTTGCCGGCGCGAAGGCATTCTCGTTCAAGGCCGCGGATCGGCGGCGAACAGCGTGGTGTGCTATGCACTCGGCATCACGGCAATTGATCCCGTCGGCATGGAGTTGCTCTTTGAGCGTTTCCTCTCCGCCGAGCGCGGCGAATGGCCGGATATCGATCTCGATCTACCCAGCGGAGACCGCCGCGAACGCGTCATACAGTACGTTTATCAGCGCTATGGCGAACTCGGCGCGGCGATGACGGCCAATGTCATCACCTATCGAGGAAGGTCTGCTGCGCGAGAGGCCGGGAAAGCGCTCGGTTTCGATGCGGATACGTTGGGCCGGCTCACAAAGTTAGTTGGCGCATGGGAATGGAAAGGCCCAGCGGACACGTTGGACGCCAGCTTCCGCACGGCAGGGTTCGATACAAAGCACCGCCGTATCGCCAAGTACCTGGAAATCTGTGAACGGATGCAGGACCTTCCCCGCCATCTGGGACAACACTCGGGCGGCATGGTAATTTGCGCGGGGCAACTGAACGCGGTCGTTCCTTTAGAGAGGGCGTCCATGCCGGGGCGCACGGTCATTCAGTGGGACAAGGAAGACTGCGCTGACATGAAGATCATTAAGGTCGATCTGCTCGGGCTGGGGATGATGGCCGTGCTTGAAGACTGCCTCGATCTGGTTCCCAGACATTACAAAGAGCCACTCGATCTCGCTCAGCTTCCGCAAGACGACCCCGAGGTTTATCGCACGCTCCAACGGGCCGACACCGTGGGCATGTTCCAGGTAGAGAGCCGCGCGCAGATGTCAGCTTTGCCGCGCAATCGCCCGGTACGTTTCTATGATTTGGTAGTGCAGGTGGCTATCATCCGCCCAGGGCCGATCGTAGGCAAGATGATGAATCCTTATATGAAGCGGCGGCAAGGGAAAGAAGCGATCACCTATGCGCACCCGCTGCTGGAGCCGGTACTGAAGCGCACACTCGGAGTGCCCCTCTTTCAAGAGCAGTTGATCCGCATGTCGATGATCGTCGCCAATTTCAGCGGCGGCGAATCGGAGGAGTTGCGCCGCGCAATGGGAATGCGCCGCTCTCAGGCTCGCATGCGAGAGCTGGAGGCGAAGCTGCGCTCGGGCATGACAGCGAATGGCATTCGAGCGGAGGCACAAAAGCAGATCATCCAATCAATAGCATCCTTTGCACTCTATGGATTCCCCGAGTCGCACGCCGCCAGCTTCGCACTGATTGCGTATGCCAGCGCCTATCTCAAGTGTCATTATCTGGCAGCTTTTACTGCGGCTATTTTGAACAACCAGCCGATGGGTTTCTACAGCCCTTCCACGCTAGTGAAAGACGCACAGCGTCATGAACTGAGAGTGAAGCCGATCGACGTGCAGCACTCCGATTGGTTCTGCACTCTTGAGCCGGAGGACAGCAACGGGGCTACGCGCTTCGCGCTGCGGCTCGGATTGCTCTATGCGCGAGGATTGCGTCAAGAACCGGGAGAAGCGCTGGTTCGGGCGCGCGTGAGTCGATCGTTTGATTCCATTCACGATCTCGCGCTGCGCGTGCCAGAGTTGCGCAAGAACGATCTCACCATGCTGGCCAAGATTGGCGCGCTGAATTCGCTCGGGGAACACATCCATCGCCGCGATGCGCTCTGGCAAGTGGAATACGCCGGCCGTCCCACCGGGCCGCTGTTGAGGGATTTGCCGGAGGAGGACGAAGAGTCGCCACTCGCACAAATGACCGCGGAAGAACGGCTAGCCGCTGATTTCCGCGGTACGGGCGTCACCGTTGGGCCGCATCCTATGGCCTATCACCGGAATAGTCTATCCCGCATGGGCATCGTTTGTGCCTGTGATCTTGAAAAGCTCCAGGATGGACGACAGACTCGGATCGCAGGCTGCGTGATTGCCCGGCAGAGGCCGGGAACGGCCAAGGGACTTGTCTTCTTGAGCCTCGAAGATGAAACAGGGATCTCCAACGCAATCATTACTCCCGCTGTCTATGAGCAGTATCGACGCGTTGTGACCTATGGCAAATTCCTGTTGGTCGAGGGCAAGCTCCAAAATCAGGAAAATGTGATCTCGGTGAAGGCGGAGGTCGTTCGCCCGCTGGAGATCAACGAAGTCGATGTTCGATCTCACGACTTCCACTGACCGCCCCGGACTTACTGGTGAGTACGACTTGGAGAATCCGACTTATGATCTCATCGTTACATGTGCTATGTACCAGCGACCAGATCGTACCGGTTTGACCGTCATAA
>JAIQFA010000047.1 GCA_020073525.1 Terriglobia bacterium | reverse complement strand
GCTCTCGGCAGAACCTTTGGGCTTCGAGAGCGTCTCGCTTTCTGCACGCCGGTGACGTGACGCCGATCATCTCTCTCGATTCTTGGGTGGGCGCGATCATTTCAGTGGAAATATCAGCACCAGTCCAGTGGCGGTCACACCATTCATCCGGGCTTAAGCCAGTTAGGTCGGCCCATGAAATCGAAGTGCTAGCTGGGTGGGCCGGGTCCACAGGCTCCCTCCCGACACGCGCATTCCGGCCACCGGAAGTGGAACGTCTGCGGCGTCCCACGTTTCGAAAATTCCAATAAATGAGGAATTTATTGACAAGTACTTGTTACCAAGTTATGATGTAACTACTTTACTAGGGATTGAAGGGAAACATCGATGCCCACCTATGAAGCGATTCAACGCGAAGTCACGATCACCTTTTGCTTCGTTCCGAAAACATGCTGGATTGCGGACGTGCTCGCACTCTCGGGCAAGAAGCTGCGCGTGGCTCCCAATAGGGTTGATCGCGGCGTCAGGAAATATCCCTGCCCGACTGAAAAGCAGGCAGCGATCATCGAAGCCTTCCACAAGCTCGAACAACACGAACTCCGGCCCCATAGGAGTTACTTATGACGACAGCCACCACCAAGCAGACGATTACTAAGCCAACCATTAAAGTGGCCGACGAGGTTTGGGTTGCAACCCTCATGCTTCACCAGCGGTACCCTGAGCGCCCGGATTTTTTGATCGAAGAGATCGTGGAATTCGCAGAATCTGCGAAGGAACTCAGATTTATGGGGCCACTACGGCCCGGTTTCTATGTACACGTGGTACAGCATTGCGTCGCCAATCGTCCTCCAAACCCTGGCCGCTACAGAATGCTCTTCGAAACGTCACCTGGACGCCGCCGTCTGTTTCGCCATGGCGATGCTTATCATCCGCAACGAGAGGGAGGGAAGATTTCGCCCAAACCAGAGGATCTGCCCGAAAACTGGTTCCGAGGGCTCCTCGCGTGGTATTGCGGCTGGTGTGCGAATGCCACCAAACGAGCAGTCGACGATGATCCTTTGCTAGCTCTTCGTGGATCTGGAAAAGAACTTTGGGCTGACGAACACGCGGATGATTATGTACGTCGATTGCGTGAGGGTTGGGAATGAGTCGCATTTTTTGGGACACCAACCTGTTCATTTATCTGTTCGAGGACTACGGAGCGCTCTCCAAGGCGGTAGCGCAGCTTCGTTCCAAGATGCTCGACCGCGGCGATCAACTGCTGACTTCCACACTCACCCTGGGCGAGATACTGGTGAAGCCCACGGAGCGGAGCGATTCTGAACTCTGCGGAAAGTATGAACGCGCGATTGCAGCTGCGGCTACGATGATTGCCTTCGATGTCAAAGCGGCGAAGGTGTACGCGGCACTGCGATCGCAGCGGTCTGTCAAAGCGCCGGACGCTATCCAGTTGGCCTGCGCCGCAAGCGCGAACGTGGATCTTTTTGTCACCAATGATGAGCGACTTCAGGGCAAGCAGGTTTCCGGCATCCAGTTCATCGTGGCGTTGGGGAGAGTGCCAATCTGAATGGGTATTGGTGAGTAGCTCGGGCGGCGCAATCGCTACGAGCACCCGCCCCTTGCAAAAAACGCAAGGAGCGGGCCCCCCACATTAATTTCCAATTTCTCCTGCTACAATCGCTAGCTCCATGATTCAAGGGAACTTCCTGCCTTACAGAAACGTACCTCTCGTGTGATGTTAAAGGCGGGGCGACGGTTCGAACGGGCGGGGGCTTTGGAAGTTGCTGAAACAGCCTTCATTTACGCCGATTTCTGGAATAACGCCTTATAGTCGTATTGGTGCTGGCGGCGGAGCCGAGCTTTGCTCGGCTTGGACGGGCGAGGGCGCCCGTCCCTACACGAGCTAAGGCATTCAGGGAGTCTGGTTTTGGAAGAATCCCAGGTTGTCGGATTGCTGGTCCGTCGCTGCGTTGGGGGCGATGCCGCGGCCTGGGAAGAGATTGTGCAGCGCTATCACCGGCGGATTTACAACGTCTGCTACCGGTTTGCCGGGGATTCCGAGAACGCGCAGGACCTCACCCAAGAGGTCTTTATCAAGATGTACCGCACCCTGAACACCTATGACTCCGGTAAGGGTGCGTTTATGACCTGGGTCACTACCATTACTCGCAATCTTCTGGTGGATCACTTCCGGAAGTCGAAGGGCGACCGGATCACGGATTCTCTGGACTCAGTACCCTCCGAGCATGAAGATGCCCAGCCGCTGAGCGAGAAGATTGCCGACCGGGCGCTCCCCCCGGATGCCCAGGTCCAGAGCCGGGAAACGCGGGAAATGGTGCATTTGGCGCTGCAAAAGCTGTCTCCGGAGCTGCGGGAGGCGGTGATTTTGAGGGATTTACAGGACATGGACTACCGGGAGATTGCCACGGCTCTGAGGGTTCCAGAGGGGACCGTCAAGTCACGAATTAACCGGGGGCGGGCGGAACTTGCACGCCTCCTACAACGTACATATAGGCAGGTGATGTGATGCCAGAGGAAACTAAACACGGGATGGAGTGCACCGAGTTCGAAGCACTGCTAAGCGATGCCATGGACGGTGACGGGCAGCTGAGTCCGGCTCGCCGGGAGAGCTTCGAAGCCCATCGGAGGGTCTGCGGGGTTTGCGGTCCGCTGTTCGCGGACGTGCAGGCGGGGCGGCAGTGGCTGCGATCGCTTGAGACGGTCGAACCTCCGGTGCAACTGGTGCACAACATTCTGGCGGCGACCAGTGGAGTCGTGAGCACGCGGCCGCTGGCAACGACGCGCGAAGGCCGGACGACTCCGTTCGGCGAACGTCTGCGGGAGTCGTGGGATTCCTTCTCGGCTTCTTTCTTCAGACCGGTGGCAGCCTTTGTGCGGCAGCCGCGGTTTGTAATGTCGTTCGGTATGATCTTCTTCTCTTTCTCGCTGGCGCTGAACGTGGCGGGTGTAAAGCCGGCGGACGTGGCGAAGGTTGACCTGCGGCCATCAGCATTGCGGCATGCGTACAATGATGCGCAAATCAGAGTGGTGAAGTTTTACGACAATATCCGGTTTGTGTATGAGATCGAATCGAAGGTGCGCGAGCTGAAGCGGGCCAACACTCCCGCCGAGCCCGGGCCCCAGCAACCAAAAGAAAATCACAAGAACGATACCAGTGGGCAACCAGAACAGAGACAGGATCGTAATTACTCCCAGGAATACAGCCAGCCGGTTCTAGCCGCGCTGCGGGAAGCTCCTTCTGCGGTGGCGGTGACCACGAAACGGAGGTTTGTATGAACTGCGCCAATCATGCTGATGCGTCAGCAGTGGCCTATTGCCGCACTTGCGGAAAGGCACTGTGCGCGAACTGTACACGTCCCGTGCGGGGCGTGATCTATTGCGAGGATTGCCTGGGAGCGAAGATGGAGGGCACTCCGGCGGGAACCTCTGGATTCGTCTCCGGAACGATTCCGGCAGCAGGGCCGGGGCAAGTTCCCCCGCCGCCACCTCCGCCGGGAAGCAGCAGTGGCCCCAACCCGACCGTGGCCGGAATTCTGGCTGCATTCTTCCCCTTCGGCGTGGGCGCCGTGTACACCGGGCAATACGCCAAAGGGCTGGCGCATCTGGCCATCTTCGCCTTGCTGGTTGCCGGATGCAATGTCGGCAATAGTGAAGCGCTGCCGGTGATCTGCGGCATTGGGATCGCATTCTTCGTCGTCTACCAGATTTTTGACGCGGTACGTTCGGCAAAGGCGATCCAGATGGCGCAACCGATCCCGGACCCCTTTGGCTTAGCGGCAACTTTTGGCGGTGGGGCAAAGATCGAGGCGAACAAAATTCCGACGGGTGCGATCGTACTCATCTTGATCGGCGTGATCTTTCTGCTGCACACCCTGGGCCTGGCCGAATTCGGCATTGATCGCTTCTGGCCGCTGATTTTGATTGTGCTCGGCGTCTGGCTGTTCGCTCGCAACTGGGGCGCGCTTGGTTCCGGCGGTGCGGGCTGCCAATGTGGGCGCTGTCGCACACGGCGGATCATGGGCCCCTCGATGCTGATGACCATCGGTTCGTTGTTCCTGCTGGAGAACGTGCATGTGGTGAACTTCGGCCGCACTTGGCCGGTCATTCTGCTAGTGATCGGCGCAGTGAAGTTGCTGCAGGGGAGCGCCTCGATGGAGGGGCATGTTCCCCCAGGGCTGTCGGGCACGAACCCGCCAAACGCGGGTGGCCCGATTCCTCCGACGCCGCCGGTTCCTCCGGTTCCGCCAGTTCCACCGACCAGTGAGGTGAACCGTGGCTAGCCCAATGATGCCGCCAACTCCGCGTCCGCACCGTTCGATCGCCGGGCCCGTCGTGCTGATCCTGATGGGAGTGCTGTTCCTGTGCGGGACGATGGGGATTCTGGAAATACACAGCCTGGAAAGGCTCTTCGCCCGCTTCTGGCCGGCCCTGCTGATCCTGTGGGGCGTGATCAAGCTGATCGAATACGAACAGGCCAAGCGCCTGGGCCAACCCGCGCGCGGCATTGGCGTCGGCGGCGTTTTCCTGATGCTGTTCCTGATCGTGACCGGACTGATTGCTACCCAGGCCGCACGTTTGAACTGGAAAGATATCGGGGAGCACATCCAGATTGGCGATGATGAAGGGCTGGACGAGATCTTTGGCGGGTCCACCTTCAACTACAGCGATGAACTGAGCCAGGAAATTCCGGCGGGCGGCAGCCTGCACGTGACTGACGAGCGCGGCACCATCACCATCAATGTGGCGGACACCAAGACCATGAAGGTCTCGGTGCGCAAGAAAGTCCGCGCGGAAAAAGAACAGGACGCCGAAAACTACAACAGCAAGACCAAGCCGCAGATCACGGTCGCGGACAAGATCGTCACGCTGAATGCCAACACGCAGGGCGCCGGCGACAAGGGCGTGACCACCGATATGGATATTTACGTTCCTGTCAACACCTCGCTGACGATCACTTCCGGCCGGGGCGATGTGACGATCGCGGGCATGTCCAGCAACGTCGACATCACCCACCATCGTGGCGAAGTCAACATCAACGACCACACCGGGAACGTCACCCTGAATCTGGACGGCAGTTCCGCGCGACTCGCACACCTGAAAGGCGACGTAACCATTCAGGGCAAAGCGAATGAAGTGGCGGTGGAAGATGTGGATGGCGCGGTTCACCTGAACGGAGAGTTTCAGGAGAGCGTGCGACTGGTGCGGGTCAGCAAAGCGGTGACCTTCCGCTCGTCACGCACGGAAATGGAATTCTCGCGGCTGGATGGCAGGTTGGATCTTGACTCTGGCGACCTGCGCGCCGATTCGCTGACCGGACCGATGCGCTTGACGACGCATTCGAAGGATATTACGCTGGAAGGATTGTCCGGAGATCTGCGACTGGAAGACCAGAACGGGACGGTCTCGGTCGGACTGCACAAGCCGGGGAACATCCAGATCGACAACCGCAAGGGCGACGTGCAGGTTACGATTCCGCCGAATACGGCGGTCAAGGTTGAGGCACGCACGCGAGAAGGAGAGATCGAAAGCGACTTCGACGAAATCAAAGTTGACAATCGCGACCGAGAATCGAGCGCCAGCGGTTCGCTCGGGGCGAACGGCCCTCGGTTGGCATTGAACTGCGAAAAGGGGTCGATCGAGATTCGCAAAGGGACGGTTGCGGTCGTCCCTCCCGCGCCTCCCGCTCCGCCAGCCGCGCCGGGGAAGCCGGGCAAGGCCACGAAAGCGCTGCCGGCTCCGAAGGCGGCGCCGGTGGAGAGCGAGAATTAGGGAGGCAGCTCTCAGCTCTCAGCCGACGCGCAAACACTTAAAAGTCAAAAGCTAAGAGTCAAGCGGTTCGCTTCACGTGGCCGGCTCCGGATCGGGCCTGACGGCTGAGCGAGCATGAGCCAGCGTGCGGTTTGAGTTCTCCCTTCCCGCCGCCAGTGTTCGCGTTCTACACTACCCCCACTCTTTTGTAGCAAGGGAAATCGTTGATGAGCAGTGAAGGGTTCGGAAACCTGCGGGTGCTCTCGCTAGAGAGCCGGCGGGCGCGAGAAATGGGCGTGCTGATCGCGAACTGCGGCGGGCAGGCGACCGTGGTGGCTTCGACGCGCGAGATTCCGTCGGGGCCGAATGCCGAGGAATCTTCCTTTGCCGAGCGCCTGGTTCGGGGCGAATTCCAGATCGTGATTTTTATGACAGGAGTGGGGACGCGAGCGCTGGCGCAGGCGATCGAGCCGGCGTGTCCGCGGGAAAAGCTGGTCGAAGCGCTGAGCAAGGTGACGGTGGTAGCGCGCGGGCCCAAGCCGGTTGCCGTGTTGCGGGAGTTTGGCGTACCCGTTCACCTCATGGTGCCCGAACCCAATACTTGGCGGGAGATTCTGCAAACTCTCGACCACAATGAGAAAACCATTCCCCTGAAGGGCGCGCTCGTGGCGGTGCAGGAACATGGGGTGCCCAGCCGCGAACTGTATGCCGGGCTCGCGGAACGGGGAGCGCAGGTGTCTCCTGTGCCGGTCTACAAATGGGCACCGCCAGAGGACCCGGAGCCGTTGCGAGCAGCGATTCGAGATCTCGCGCTGGGGAAATTCGACGTTGCTTTATTCACGTCGTCGGTGCAGGTACATCACCTATTCCGGTTCGCAGATGAAATGAGACAGCACCAGGAAGTTTTGGGCGGACTGCAGCGCGCGGTGATCGGGTCGATTGGGCCGGTCACCTCCGAGACCCTCCGCGAGTATGGAATCACTCCAGACCTGGAACCTTCGCACGCGAAGATGGGCTACCTCGTGAAGGAGACGGCGGAACGGAGCGCGGAGCTGGCGCGGAGCAAGAAGTGAGGAACAGCTCTCAGCAACATGGCGATCGGCAAGCCTGCGAAACGTCTCTTGACGCTCGAATCTCGTTTGTAATGCTGGACGCCGTTTAGAATAACGGCGCATGTCTCTGCAGTATACCCATCTACTGATTCCTGCCCTCGTGGACTTCGCTCCGCATCCCGAGCAGGTTACCGCTTTCTTTAAGGGCCTCGCAGACCTTGGTAGTGAGCCCTTGGAACCAGCATTCAGGGTCGGCAAACTCTCCGGCAAGTTCCGCACTGGCTCTCATCCGCTCACTGGCGAGAAACTGTCCATCCCGATACGTGAGTTTGCCACGGTGGATAGTCCTACCGAAATGCCGAAGCAGTTGGCAGGCCTCGATGACTACGATGTCGTGGCGTCAGGGCAGGGTCCGCCAGAACTTCTTCCATTCGTCCTGTACACAGCCACAGACTTGAAAAAGTCCGAGTTCAAGGGAACATACGGCTATGAGGTGCTGTGCCGCCTTCGAAAGGATGTCATCTCAATGTGTGAGCCCTCTTTTGGTGATCCGTGCCCGGCAGAAGAAGGAAACGGTAAATTCCGTCATCCAACCAACGGAACGACGATCGAGGTGCCTAATGCCGCTAGTGCCAGATTCTGGATTGAATTTCAGTTTGGCAAGTGGCTCTTCCCTGAAATAGGCACCAGCCTAAATGTGATCGACCCATTGATTCTGACAAGCGCAATCGATTCCTTCGGGACGACATTCGCCCAGGGCTGCCGGTTCGAGTAATTGCGAAGGCGGTATCCGCTGCCGGAAACAGCAGGTGCTTCGCTACGCTCAGCATGACAAATTCTTACTATCCATCGGCAGAGGATTTGCATCAGCAGCTGAGAGCTGAGAGCCAGAAGCCCTCCATGTTAGATTCAGATAATGCGCTTTATCCTGCAAAAACGCTCGCTGCGATTTGTTTTTGCGGCGAATGTGATCTCGATGCTGGGGAGCGGGATGAACTCCGCCGCCGTGGCCTGGACAATCTTGCAGCGCACTCACTCCGAGATGGCTCTGGGGACGTTTGCCGCGCTGCAAACGATCCCGGCGATGCTGATGCTGCCGTTCACCGGCGTCATCATTGACCGCGAAGACCGGCGGCGGCTGGTGATGTGGCTGGATGCTTTACGCGCGATCATCATTCTTGCGGTCACGGTGCTGGCCTTCCTTCATCGCGTGCAGGTGTGGCAGTTGTACCTGATGAATACGCTGGTGGCGGCGGGCTTCTGGATGTTCTGGCCGACGATCACGGCGCTGATTCAGGAACTGACGCCCGAGGGCGAGTTCGTCCAGTCGAATACGTTTCTTCTGGCGGGAATCCAGGGCGGATGGCTGATTGCCGGTGCGCTGGTGGGATTTGTCTATGAACACATTGGGCTCGGCGGAGTGCTGCTCATCGACGTGAGCACGTACGTCGTCTCTTTTGCGTGCTACTTCGCGGTGCGGCAGGGACGGCATGTGGTGCCGCGAGCCGTCGAGCTTCGGCACGATCTGGAAGCGGCGGAAACCGCGGTCGGACGCTTTCTGCGCGAGATGCGTGAAGGGCTGGTCTTTCTGCGCGAGCATCCGAGCGTGGTTTTTCTGGGGACGAGTTGGGCATTATTTTTGGGAGCGATGATGACGGGAGTGGTGGTCACGGCTCCGCTTAGCGATCGCGTCTTTCACGCTGGGGCAACGGGCTACGGATGGCTTAACGGAGGATGGGGAGTGGGCGCATTTCTGAGCGCGCTTTATGCTCCGGCACTGATTGGGCGGGTGGGAGCGCGCTGGTCGATTGCGCTTTCGATGCTGCTGCTCACTTTCACTATGGCGCTCTCGCCGTTTTCGCCTTGGCTGGCGCTGGCCGTGCTGCTCTATGGGCTGATGGGATCGGCGCGGGGCGTCAGCGGCATCGCCATGAATACCAGCCTGATGGAACAGGTACCGCCGCATTTTATGGGACGCGTTCAGAATACTTTTTATTTCTTTGGCACGTTTCTGCAGGTGGGACTGGGGCTAGCGGTGGGCTGGATCGCGTCGCGGATCAGCTTGACGGCAGGATTTGGCGTGATCGCGGCGGTGTATGCGGTCGCGTTCGGCAGCGCGTGCTGGCCGATGAAAGCACCTGAGGCAGTGGCCTCGATTGCGGACTAGAACACACCACTTTGCGTTCGCGGAAGAAACCTTTACCACAGGGAACACAGAGGAGCACAGGGGACTTCAACCCCTGCTATTCTTATTGGCTCGCAACAGGAGAATTGTTCATGTTTGAAGATTTGAAGGGCCGCACGGCGGTTGTCTTCGGAGTGGCAAACAAGCGCTCGATCGCGTGGGCAATTGCGCAAGGACTGCACGCAGCCGGCGTGAACCTCGCCATTACCTATCAGAACGAGCGGATGGAGATGGAAGCGAAGGACTTGATCCTGTCGCTGCCGGGCGCGGAAGCTTTCATGTGCGATGTTTCGAAGGACGAGGAAATCGCACAGCTTTTCGAAAAGCTGAAGGCTCGTTACGGAAAATTGCATACGCTGGTGCACAGCGTGGCGTTCGCTCCGGCCGAAGAACTGAAGGGCGATTTTGTGAATACAACGCGTGAGGGCTTCCGCGTGGCACACGATGTGAGCGTATATTCGCTGATCGCCGTCTGCCGGGCGGCGGCTCCGCTGATGGAAGATGGCGGCAGCGTCATCACCATGACTTACTACGGCGCGGAAAAAGTTGTGCCGCACTATAACGTTATGGGCGTGGCCAAGGCCGCGCTGGAATGCAGCGTGCGCTACCTGGCACAGGATCTGGGGCGGCGGAAGATTCGGGTCAATGCGATTTCGGCGGGACCGATCAAAACGCTGGCCGCGCGTGGGATTTCCGGCCTGGGAGACATGCTGAAAGGCCATGCCGAGCGCGCACCGCTGCAGCGCAATGTGGAAGTCAGCGAGGTGGGCAGCACCGGCGTGTTCCTCGCTTCCGATGCGAGTTCCGGGATCACGGGCGAGACCATCTACGTAGACTGCGGATACAACATCATGGGGTTCTGAGTCCATCGACGATCGTGTTGGTGTCGTCACGGTGGACGGAAAACTGCCGATAGAATCCGGGTACTTGCCGCACTAGCCGGGATCACTGAAGTAATCCGTACTGCACTGCGTCCGATAGAGCATTGCAGCCAATGTGCCGATAAAGACGGGAGGTGCGGACTCTTCCCTTCACTTTCGCTTGGCAGCGAACTTCGGCCATTCCTAAGGCTAGTGGCATCTATGCTTCTGGAGCTGCGTTATGACGCAGAAGCCTCACATCGACGAACTCAAGCCGTCCCTGTCTTGGCGCTCGCTGTTCCGGCGTTCTGGGGTCGAGGAACGTGAAATCTCACAGCCTCTCGCCGACCCGCTCCGTTGCGATGCGCCCGTTCTGCGTTACGCCGAAATTACCGCGGTATACACCGGGCAGCGTGTGGCTGGCGATTTCTATGAATTCCTTAGGGTCGGCAAATCCCGCATGCTGTTCGCACTGCTGGATATCGCCGGCCCGCGAGCGGACACGCGCACAATCCTGATCGCGGTGCAGAAGAGGTTCCGAACGCTTGTGCCCGAGCTTTTCGCCGGAGAAGACTTCAACGAGACCACCGCCATGATCGAACTGTGTTACGAGATGAACCGTACGATCATGAGTGGCGGTCTGCGAAGCTGTCCGGCGTTTCTCGGCTGCTATAACGAAGATCTGGGCACGGTCTGTTACGCGAATGCGGGCCACACTCCGGGGCTGCTGCGCGACAAAAGCGGAATCACGGTGCTCGAGGCAACCGGGCTGCCGCTCGGTCTGTTCTCGCATGTGACACAGAGCGCCGGCGTTTGTCACCTGCTGCCAGGCTCGGCACTTCTGGTCGTCTCACGAGGGCTCATCGAAGCCGACTGTGTTGAAGAAGACGGCCAGGTTGCAGAATTCGGCCTGGACGGAGTGAAGCAAAGCCTTCAGGATGCCTCCGTTCTCAGCGCGCACGACGTGTGCCTGAGCGTACTGCAAGCGGTTCGGAAGTTCACCCTGACGGCCCCCACGCATAACGATCTCACAACGCTGGCGCTGGTGCGGAATGCGTCTCCTGACGCCGAGTAGGCGCTGGTCCTTTGTGTACGTAATAGTTTTGTAATGTAACCGGGATCACGGCGAAGAACTCTGCCGGGCAAATACCCTTCCAGTAACGTATCGATCGGAATTCAAAAAAATGGAAAAGCACCCCAAGGGAAATCAGGCTCGCATTTTGCTTAGTTCGGTCTTCGGGCCTTACGCGCAAGACGACGAATTCGGCAGCCGTTCCATCAATCCGATGGAGCTCTATCACAACCAGGTGACCCGCGCGCAGGGCAGCTTCTCGCTGCGCATGTTCCATCGCTCGTGGGGCATCATGATGATCCAGGAAAACATCTCGGCGCCCTGCAGCGTGCTGGATTTTCCCACGCGCGAATCCTTCGCCCGCGAATTGACCACGCAGCACTACGACGTCGTGGGTATCTCGTCGATCATCGTGAACGTGGGCAAGGTTCGCGAAATGTGCCGCATGGTGCGCGAGCTGTCCCCGGATTCAGTGATTGTGGTGGGAGGACATGTAACGGCCATTCCCGGCGTTGACATGATGATCGACGCCGACCATATCGTGCGCGGAGAAGGCATTTCGTGGATGCGCCGCTACCTGGGAGAAGACGAGAGAGCGCCGATTAAGCATCCCATGATTGTTTCCGGTCTCGAGACACGCATCATGGGAATCCGGCTGCCGAATCGCAAGGGTGGCACGGCGGCAACCATCATCCCGTCGGTGGGCTGCCCGATGGGGTGTAACTTCTGTACTACTTCCGCTTTTTTTGGCGGCAAGGGAAAGTTCTTTAATTTTTACGAGACGGGCGATGAACTGTTTGAGGTGATGTGCGGGATCGAGGCGGAGCTCAAAGTTCAGTCCTTCTTTGTGATGGACGAAAACTTCCTGCTGCACCGCACGCGTGCCATGCGCCTGCTGGAACTTATGAAGGCAGCGGGTAAGAGTTGGGAGCTGTCGGTCTTCGCTTCCGCCAATGCGATTCGCAAGTACACCATGCTAGAACTGGTCGAGCTTGGCGTGTCCTGGGTGTGGATGGGTTTGGAATCTCCCCGGTCCAACTACAGCAAACTGGAAGGTAAGGACGTTCGGCAGCTCACGCGCGAACTTCGCGAACACGGAATACGCGTACAAGGCTCCACGATCGTCGGACTTGAGCACCATACGCCCGACAACATCGCCGACGAAATCGAAGCGGCGGTCAGCTATCAGACCGATTTCCACCAGTTCATGCTCTACACGCCGGTTCCGGGCACTCCGCTTTACCAGGAGATGGCCGAACAGGGCCGACTGCTGCCGGACATTGACTTCGCCGATGTCCACGGGCAGTTCAAGTTCAATTTCAAGCACGCCGCCATCTCGCGCGACGATTCCAAGAGGTTCTTGGATTGGGCGTTCCGGCGTGATTTTGAGAATAACGGGCCAAGTCTCTATCGCATGTGCCAGACCATGCTCCAGGGCTGGCAACGCTATAAGGACTACCCCGACCCGCGGGTCCGGGAGCGGTTTGCGCGGGAAATGAAGAAACTCAGGAGCGCTTACAACGCGGCGCTGTGGGCGATGGAAAAGGAGTTCAAGAAGGTCAATCGCACGGTGAGCGACCGGATTCACAACCTACGCCGCGAGGTCGAGAAGGAATTCCCGGTCGTATCGCGTCTCGCCGCAGCGTCACTCGGTCCTATTTTGTTATGGTCCACACGGCGAGAGGAGAAGCGACTGGCCGCTGGACGGACTTACGAACCGCCAACCTTTATTGAGCGCCGCAACTGGGTTCCAGCTTCGTAGCCCTGCTGGACGGGCGCGGCGAGTCTGTGTCGCAACCAAACTGCCGCACAAATAGTGGAACAGAACCGCCCGCAAGAGCCGCGAAGCGGCGTAAGAATACAGCCCACGGCGCAAGCCGTGGGTGAAAAGTGATAAACCGACAAGCCCCAGCGGGGCGACAGACCAATTGTGGCACAGCCTCGAAGCGCCCGTCCCCCCAACGTCGCAGCTTGCTACAGGGATTTTCCGGGAACCGCCATATACCAGCCTTCCGCCAGAAATTGCTCGATGGAGCGCTCTTGGCTGCCTTCCTGCACACGTAGTTCGTCGTTGAGAAAATGGTAGGACAGCGTTTTGGCGCCGCGATCGATACGGTCGATGCGAATGCGATTGCCATCGCGGTCGGCGCAGATTAATCCCACTTCGAGATCTGGATCGGCAGCCTTCCTGACGGTACTTTCGGTCTTCTCAGGCATCGGTAAATTAGATGAGGCACGTTCGAATAAGGAACCGAGCCTGCAAGTTGCACAATCAGGACGTCCAGTGTCATGATGTCGGTCATGCGCTCGCGTTATCTGGTGTTTGCCTTCTTCGCTGCCGCGATGCTGTTCTCGATCGTGCGAGAGTGGAGCGCACCCACGGGATGCCTACGGCCGGAAATCGTCCGCCGGGACTTAGGGCGTCGCTGAACGGGCAGCCGAAGAAGTATTTTCCGCGTTAGCGCCTCACCTCAACGGCTAAAACCGCCTCTTAAAACAGGCCGTTTATCGCCGCGATGAACTGCGGCGCCACCCCACGCCAGGTGCGACGCCGATTTTTCCGCAGCCTGCGAAGCTATTACGGATGCCGGTGCAGCACATGCGTGGCGATATCCGGCCAGAACTCGCGGAACACATTCGTCAGCGCGTCACGCCCCATCGCATATCCATACTTGACGGCAAGTGCTCCCCCGGTCCGGTCGTGGCTAGGGTAATAGCTGGTCGAGATACCCTGCGCGAAGGCGCGGCCGAAGACCTCGGAAGCATTGAAGGTGTTGTGTCCATGGTAGTCAGGCGTGATGAGAATGCGAGAAGCCGCGTAGATGCCGCGCTTCCAGAACCCGCCCTCGCCCTTGGCATAGTAACGCTCGTCTTCATGCAGAACGCTGGGCAAGGCAAAAATGACGAGGTAGTTGCCGTCCGTCTTGTCGACAAACCCTCGCCAGTAGTATCTCCCAAATCCGGCGGGGCCTTTGCCGAGCTGCGGGTGTGCATCGGTTCCCTCTGCCATGAGAGAAGTAACGCCCACAAAGACAAAGGAAGAGTAGTCAAAACTGTTCTGAGTGGCGATTTTGAAGGATTGCTTTGGCGTGGGGGGAGGCGCGATGGCGCCGGCACTGACCGCGCGGAAGTTGGGCATTATTCCGAGGATTCGCTTGGGTTGTTGCTTCTCAGCCGGAGCTCCGGCGTTCGCGGGTCCTGCATTCTGGCTCTCGTTTTTCGGATCGGATTGCTTCGTGCTGCTATCCGTGGTCGACCCCGCGGAACCCTCGGTTGACGGGCTCTGCTGGGGGTCTGGCGCATCGGGCAACTCAGCCGCGACTGCGAGCGTGTTATCCGGATCAGAGGTTGTGGTCTGCGATCCGGTCTGTCCGAAACAAAGAGCGGCCGCCAACAGTAGGTAAGAAAATGCCAAGTGCGTACGTTTCAAGAGGCTTCAACTCCCATTTTTGTGATTGTGCAGACACACCCCGGTTCGCAGATTCAACGGGTACGTAGTTGGATGCTGCGCCCACTTTCCCCCATTCGCTCCAGGACGATCTCAACCGTGGGATCGCGCCAACGGGGGAACTTCTCTCCCCACTCTATCAGTAAGATGCAGTTGGGGGCGAGCAAGTCGTCTAAGCCCAGCGTTTCTAATTCCCGCTCGGTGTCAATGCGGTAAAGGTCAATGTGGTAGAGGGTAGTCTGGGATCCTCGGTATTCGTGGACGAGCGTAAAGGTAGGGCTGGTAACGTCTTCGGCACGCGCGGCTCCGAAGCCTTCGGCGATCCCTTTCACGAGGGTTGTCTTGCCCGCCCCGAGGTCCCCGCGCAGAAGCACGACAAGAGGAGGCGACAGAATGGAGGCAAGCTTCCGCCCGAAAGCGATTGTCTCCTCGGCGGAGTGGGTAATGGTCTGGCTCGCGGTGATCTGGTTCGTCATTTCGACGAACACAGTATAGCGACAGGCGGGGTAGTTTCGTGCTCAAGAGCTACGAGCCGCAAGCTCCGAGCAAACCGGCTGCTCGTGGCTCGCAGCCTAAGCAGTTGGCAAGGCAAGATTAGCTTGCTACCCCGCTCAGAATCCGGGCGGAGTCTGGAGCTGCTCCGAAACCGGGTCCAGAAAACTGCGGTCCAGAGCGGAGTCGAGCGCCATACGCAGCTTGCGGTGGTCCTCGTCGCCCAAGGCAATGAAGCGAAAAGGCTGCAGACACGCGCTCTGGAACTTGCGCGTCGGGTGCAGCATTTCGGCCATGCCGTGGATGGGGCCCGACCGGGTGTGAAAGGCGATTTCGACGAAATCCCCGGTGGAGAGTTCATGCTGCAACTGCAGCAGTCCGCCGGTGATGGAAATGGATTGTAGCTTTGCACGCGCCTTCTGGCCGCCCTCGGCCATCACGGCAGCTGCTACCGATCCATTGAGCTTTACGCGCGGTGAGCGATGGTTGGTATTGCTTTGGGGGAAGTGTGTCATAGCCATTTGAACTATGCCACGACCGCGCTGCTTGGAGCAGGTTACGAAAGCGCCTGTACACGGGCGTATGCTTAGGTATGGGCGAGTCTGGTTCTGCCCCTCCGCCGAGTTTGCGATAATAACGGCAGTAACTTTTCTGGGTTGCACCTTAGAGAGTACCTTGGTTCGGTAGGGCATTGATAAGACAAAGTTTGCGTGATGTGAGGCGTACACAGCTATGGGTATGGCGAAAGGCTCAAGAATTCAGTGTGCGGTAGCGGTGGTTGGCGTGCTGCTGGTATTCCTGGCAGGCTGCTCGAGGAATCCGAACGAAAAGAAGCAAAAGTACCTGGAAAGCGGCCAGCGCTACCTGGACAAAGGCCAGTACCGGGAAGCCGAGATTCAGTTCCAGAACGCCATCCAGGTTGATTCGCGCTTCGCCGAGGCTCATTACAAATTGGCGCAGGCGGCAACGAAACTGGGCGATGGGCAGACCGCCGTCCAGGAGTTGTCGGCCACCATCCAAATCCAGCCCGACCACTATAAGGCGCAGCTCGACTTGGCCAATCTCCTGATGCTCGCCCGTCATTTCAGTGAAGCGAAAGAACACTTGGACGTGCTCGCTGAGAAGCAACCCGACAACCCCGAGGTCTACATTGCTCGTGCGGACTACGACGCGGCCACCAATAATATCCCGGCCGCGCTGGCAGACATGCAGAAAGCGCTGCAACTGGATCCCAAGCGGTCCGATTCTTATCTGAGTTTGGCGTTGCTCAACGCGCGGGGGCAACAGTGGGATGCGGCAGAAGCGAATTTCAAAAAGGCGGTCGAACTGAACCCCAAGTCCACCAGCGCGCTGGTCCTGCTGGGGAATCTCTACCAGAGTCGCGGGCGGTTTCCCGAGGCCGAACAGTCGTTCCGGCAGGCTATTGCCAGTGCCACGGACGATCCCAACCCCAGGCTCTCTTTGGCCGGCCTGTACGTGGCCGAGAACAAGCCCGCCCAAGCCGAAGAATTTCTGCGCCAATCAAAAAAGGACTTTCCCAATAATTCCGAAGGCTACCGGATGCTGGGCAATTTTTATTATGGCAATAACCAGTTTGACAAAGCCGCGACCGAGTATGCCTCGCTTTATCAGGAACATCCCAAGGACATGGTGGTCAAGAAGAATTACATTCAGCTCCTGATCCTGATCGACAAGATCGACGAGGCCCGCAAGCTGAATGACGAAGTGGTAAAGGCAAAGCCGGAAGACCCGGACGCCCAAGTCTACAAGGCCGAGATCGAGATTCGGAGTGGCAAGGCCAGTGACGCCGTCACTACGTTGCAAGCCGTGTTGAAGAATGATCCGGATAACGCCGTGGCTCATTACCAGCAAGGCCTGGCATACGCCCAACTCGGCGATGCCAGCCGGTCGGAGGCACAGTGGCGTAGTGCCGTTCAACTGCGACCTGACCTGGTGGAGGCGCATCGGGCGCTGGCGGGCGTTGCGATCCAGCGCGGCGATGCCGGTGGCCTCGCGCAGGAGGCGGACCAGATCATCGCGATCCAGCCGGCGGCTCCCGATGGATACCTGCTGCGCGCGGTGGCCGACATTGATCGCAAACAGTTCGCAACGGCGGATGACTACCTCAAGCGTTCGCTCGAGAAGGAACCGAAGAATCCCGCCGCCTACGTGCAACTGGGCAACCTGCGCATGGCGCAGAACCGGTTGGCCGAAGCGCAGAAGGCCTATCAGCAGGCACTCGATCTAGACCCGACATTGACCGAGGCATTGGGCGGCGTGCTCAACGTCGACCTAGTGCAAAAACAGCCGGACAAAGCGATCGCTACGGCAAGGGCACAGTTGTCCAAGTATCCGAAAAACGTCGGGTTTCACATCATGCTTGGCCAAATGCTGATGGAGCAGAAAAAAGACCTCGCTGGAGCAGAAGCGGAATTCAAACAAGCCTCCGACTTGGATAATAGGAACAGCGAGGCGCTGGTGAAGCTCGGCGTGGTGCAGAACGCACGCGGTGCCACGGACCAGGCGCTGCGAACCTTTCTCGAAGGCTCGAAGACCAATCCCAGGGAAGTCGCGTTCTATCTGCTGGCGGGCGGCATCTACGAGAGCAGGCTGGATTGGGACCATGCCAAGCAGCAGTATCAGAAAGTGCTGGAGATTCAGTCAGACAATCCGCTGGCGTCCAACAATTTGGCGTATGTGATGCTGCAGCAGGGCGGCAACGTGGACGTCGCTTTCGCGATGGCGCAGACGGCCCGGCAAAAGCTGCCGGACAATCCGAATACCGCTGATACGCTCGGCTGGGCTTTCTACCACAAACAGGTCTACAAGTCCGCGATCAACCTTTTCAAGGAAGCGGTGAAGAAGGAGCCGGACAACGCGCTCTTCAATTACCACTTGGGACTCGCTTACGCCAAGAATGGCCAGGCCGCGCTGGCCAAGCAGCAGCTCGACCGCGTGGTGAAGATCAAGCCGAATTTCCCGGGAGTGGACGAGTTACGGCAGGCGGTGGCGGAGGCCAAGGGGTAGGGCGTGACTCTCAGATTTTACGGATATTATCTTTCTGGCCCAATTTTTAATTCATGCCAAAACAGTCGTACCAACTATATAAGGGGCCAGTCCTCCAAACCTGTATTGCATAAGACGCGGCAAAATTGGCTTTTATCGTTGCGTCGTTCTTGTGTTTTTCATACCAGCAAGAAACAGCATCCGTCAAGTTCTTGCAGAAATCAACGACGCTATAGATATATGCATCGTTCATCTTGCAATTCTGAAAAGTCACTGGCCCACCTGAAATAGCGAATACGATCCTGTTTACGTTATGTCTTAAGTCACCGAATCTTCCGTTATGGAGCACGCCACAACGCATTGACCAAAGATCGTCACCGGTGACGAAGCTAAATTCACTTCCCAAATTATCTTTACACCATTCTTTATAGAGCTGGCCTGTGCTAAGGCCATTGACAGACGCTAGAGATACGCATATATCCGGTAGGGCAACGGTCATTGCAACCGCCAAGAATGGCAGACCATTAACCGCAGCCTTATTGATTTCATCCAACAATGGGTGGAGTGGTGATTCTGGTTGCACCATCTGAATCAATCCTCCCAAATCCAAATCTCGCCCCTTTCAGGATCCTAGACCGGCAGTTCTTCCTGCATCCATCCGCCGGCAGCTTCGAGCTTGGGCTCGGAGGCGAGGTCCAAAATGAGTTTTTCGAGGATTAGCCGCTTGCCGGGCGGGTTCGAACGCAGCGCCAGATCGGCCTTTGCGACCAGGCGAATCGAGCGCGTCAGTTCCCGCTTCGATTTGTAGCGCCGTGCCTGCCGGATGATATCGTCGGCGGCAAATGGCGGCACGCGAAAACCCTGCCACAAAGCGGCCCACAGCATGCGCTGGTCGCGCACGTTGCGCTCCAGAATGACGAGCATCTGGCGGAACGTCTTAGCCAACATGTAGAGGTGGCCGATCGCCGCCTCTTCTCCATCGCCGGTCGAAAGCAGTCCGTCGAGGATTTCCATTGCACGCACGCGATCCTTGGAAGAAATTGCGTCCGTCAACTCGTATAGGGAGCGCTGTTTCGCGGCGAGCACCATGGTCTCGACATCGCCGAGCGTGATTTTTTTCTTTTCGCCGACATAGAGAATCAGTTTCTCCAGTTCGTTCGACACCATCATCATGTCGCCGCCCAAAGCATCGACTAGCTCGCGGGCGCCGTCGGCGTCCATCTTGACGGCGCGCGTGGCACAGTACTCGCCAATCCAGCGCACCGCTTCGCCTTCTTCGACGCGAGACAGTTCGACAATACCGCAGAACGGACCGAGGTCTTCGCGAATCTTCTGGTAGCGGTCCCTGTCCGTCATCTCCATGCGGCGGACGTCGGCGGGAATGCTGATGTGGTCGGCGACAAACACCACCAGCGCGTCAGGATTGGGATTCTTGCAGTAGGCTTCGATGGCTCCGATTTTTTCTTCATTCGAGCCGCGGCCAAACAAGGCCTTCACGCCGCGTACGAAGAAGACCTGAAACGGCGCCATCAGCGAAGGCGTGCGGGCGCGGTCCAGAACTTCATTCAGAGATGTTTCGGCGAGGTCGAACTCAAACAAGCCGAAGTCGCGCGAGTCGGGGGCGACCAGATGCTCGAGAATGGCATCACGGCAGCGCTTGCGAAAAAACGCTTCATCGCCGACCAGCACGTACGCCGGCTTCAGCTTGCGCGATTCCAGTTCAGAAAAGAAGCGGTCGGCCTGGCTGAAGGCGCGCATCAGTACGCCTCCAGAATATTCGCCACCAGGGTATGCGCAAAATCACGCGAGAGGCGATCGACCGCCGGGGAATCTTCTTCAAAAAAACTGTGGAGATCGCGCGATATCTCGTACTGATCGTGAAAGAGATAGGAAGGATTCTCGAACAGCACCTTGCCCTGACGGTCGGTCAATGTCACCTGGATGCTCACCGTGACCAGGGCGCTGGCAGCGCGTCCAGTTTGGGAGTCGTAAGCAAGCGGGGTAGCCGACGCCGATAAAACCGTCGCCTTCAGCACTGCATCCGCGTCGCCTTTCGTTTCATGAATCACATGGTACTGCGTGCGGGAGTTGAATTCACGAACTACGGCGTCGGTCAGCAGTTGCTCAATGCGAAAAGTCTGGCTCTGGCTCACAAAGCCGGGAATCGCAATGGTGTGGATATTCTGCGGCAGTTCGACCTTGCTTCCGACCGTGTGGTAGCCACAGCCACTCGCGGCCAGGCTCACTCCGAGCGCGATTGCGGCTGCCCACCGGTTCGTCGTCCAGAGGATAATCGTCCCGAGGATCATTGAATCTGACCTCTCGGCCGGGATGCGGTCAAGGTCTCGGCACACTCCACCGCGGTCAGAGCGACCACGCGCAGGTTGTCGGTAGTTACCCAGAGCCATACGCCATTCTTGTGATTCGTGTCAACGGTGAGTGATACCAGGATATCTCCCTGACCAGCGGCGCTCACATTGGTGGGCGCATCTTCGGGGCTGCCGCTCACGACCACGTGTTCTCCCGCCAGAGCCTGCGAAAAATCGGCAAGGGCGACTGGCTTCTCCATCTCCAGGTATACAGAAAAGCCGTGCCCGTGGAAAACCGGCGCCTGCAGCACCTGCAGCGAAGGCTCGGCGGCTCCACGGGCGATGTGCCGGTAGTGTTTCCGAATTCGTTGTGCCACACCTTCCAGCGAAAAACCCGATCTCTGCCCGTAGCGCGACACCATGTTGAATGCTACCTGGATGTCGAAGACGTTCTTCGGCAGTTCCTGGAAGGAGAGCAGGTTCACGGTCTGCTCGTGCAGTTCATCCATGCCCCTCTGGCCATTCTCCGATGCGGGTTCAAATACGGTCGCGACCATGCGTTGGATCTTGGCCGCCTTCTCGCTGCGCAAAGCGAGCAGCGCGAGGACGGTGGCCGCGGGATGAGACACCACCACAGGGCCCGGCTGCAACTCCGGGGCCGGGGGTTGGCCGGTCTGGCGCTCGATCCAAGGCGAGCGCACCGACGCTCCGGCTTCATCTTCCAGAGCAAACGAAAGATCCACGATGGTATCGCCGAGGTCGCGCGCCACCTTCCAGTTGTTCCGTGTAGAGCGAGAGTCGGAAGCGAAGAAGGCGAAGTCCACGCGTTCGAACTGGTCCGAGCGGATACTCTGGATAAAATTTATCTCGTCGCCGACGGCTTCCAGCTGGCCAAGAGACTCCTCGTCATCCAGCAAGCGCACATCGACGGCAGGGAAATTCCGTTCCCGCAGGACCTCGGCGATCTCTTTTCCCTTGAGTGAGGCCGCGCCGACGATAGCCACGCGATAAGGGTTCGTGCCGCGCACATCGGCCTGGGAAGGGGTGGATTTGGGAACCGGAGTCATGGATTCTGAGATGCCTCCCGGTACGCCGGAGGTGCAGGCGGATTCTTGCGATGGAAGATCCACTGCAAGCGCCACAGCACACCGGAAGCCATGTAGAGGATTGCGATCACGAAGAGCGCCGGACGGGAAAAGAACCAGATCGACGCGAACACGATGGCGATCAGAATAATCAGGCGGAAAGGATGGCGCGAACGAAAATCAATGTCCTTGAAGCTGTAAAACCGCCAGGTGCTGACCATCAAGTAGCCTACGACGACGACCATCATCAGCCAGCTCATCGCCGTCACCCACGAAGTTACGGGCACACCGGCCGAGAAGTGGACGACCGCGGCAATCACGCCCGCGCCGGCCGGTATGGGCATGCCCACGAAATATTTTTTCCCTGGATGTCCCGGATTCGAAGGCTGCGGATTCTTCGCAATGTTGAAGCGCGCCAAGCGGCTGGCACCCGCCATGAGGAAAGCAAAGCAGGCGATGGACCCGAGTTGGATGATCTTCAAATGCAGATCAGGTGGCATCGCCGCCGCCGGCAAGAGATGAAAACCCCACATCCAGGCGAGCAAGGCCGGGGCAACGCCAAAGGTGATCACGTCGGCCAGTGAATCGAGTTCCCTGCCGAAATCGCTGTCGGTGTGGGTCATGCGCGCAATGCGGCCATCCAAACCGTCGAACAATACAGCAAAACCGATGGCATCCGCGGCGAAGTCTAAGTGCCAAGCTTCGCCCGAGACGCCATGCACTGTTTGCAGAATCGCGTAGAACCCGGCCGCGATGTTCGCGGTGGTAAACAGCGAAGGGAGAATATACATGCCCTTGCGCAGTTTTCCTCGCGGACGGTCCGATTCACGGCGATGCGGCGTCAGCTCTTCCATGTTCCCTGCTCTTTCATTTCAATGAGCCTCCCGCTCTCCGGCCGTACCGGCAGGAACTGGCTGGTTAATCGGCAAAAGAGCAAGCACTGTTGCGCCTCCCTTGACGCGATCACCCAGTTTCACCTGGATCACGGCATCATGATCGAACAGGACATCCACGCGAGAGCCAAACTTGATGAGCCCCACCCGTTGTCCGCAGGCTACGTGGTCTCCCACCTTGAAATTGAAAACGATGCGGCGGGCGATCAGGCCGGCGATCTGCTTGAATACCACGGTGCGGCCATCGCCCTCGACGGTAACAATGTTCTGTTCGTTCTCCTCCGCCGAATTCGCTCCCATGGCGTTGAGAAACTTGCCGCGCTGATAGCGCACGTCGCGAATCACACCCGCAATCGGCGAGCGGTTCACGTGCACATCAAAGACGCTAAGGAAGATGCTGATGCGATTACGTGGAGATCCGCTGGCGTTCACGACCGAAACATCGGTCACCTTGCCATCGCCGGGAGAAACAACCGCGCCGGGAAGCGTGGGGATCTGGCGCTCCGGATCACGGAAAAACCACAGAAAGAAAGCGGCCAGCAGCAACACCGGAATGGCATAGGACCAAGCCGCGAGCCAAGCGATCACGCCCGCAGCGAGGAGGCAGCCCATACCATAGAAGTAGCCGTCACGCACCATAGGAATTCAGAATGATTATAGAGCGAGGCGCAACATTCAACATAACTGCAATAAAAAAAGGCGCTTAGAAGCGCCCGGTATGATGGCATGGATCAAGTGGGGTCCCGCGTTTGGTTGCGATCCGGTCCCGATTGCGTGAGCCGGAGAATCTAAGCCGACTGGCGCTGGAACTGATGTTCCAGACTCTGCATCTGGTCTTTGAGACGCAGCTTCAGTTTCTTCAACCGCACTTCTTCCAGTTTTTCGTCGTCGGTGAGATATCGCTTTTGGGTGAGGGATTCGAGCCGCTGGGAGTATTGCGAGTGCTCCTGAACCAGTCTTTGGAACTCATCGTGGCCGGTCAGGAGATGCTCTCTTGGAGTCAGCATCCTTGCTAGACCTCCTGCTGTTTGTTACAGCGCGGTTACAAATTATCACAGGCTCGGGCGGGGGTTCAATGAGATTTCATAGAAGATTTGCGACCGCCTGCGAGGGACGCTCTGAGATCAAAGTTGCACCGTAAGTGGTGCGGAGACCCTTAGTCGCTCGACAGAGGTCGCCGGCTGAACCGGAGGGCGTACAGAATCGCATCTTCCGCCGGATCGCGATAGTAGGCGCGGCGGCGGCCTTGCTCGCGAAAGCCGTGCTTCGCGTACAGTCGGTGAGCCGGCAGATTCGATTCGCGGACTTCCAGCAAAATCGCCGAGGCAGCCTCATGCTCAGCGCGCTGAATCAATTCGCGCAGCAGTCCATCCGCAATGCCGCGCCGGTGGAACTCAGCGGCCACCACCACGTTTTCGACCTCCCATTCGCCCGCGACCGCCTTCGCGCAAACAAACCCGCACAGCTTGCCCGATTCCTCGGCTATCAGAACGATGCCGTCACTCACCAACTTGCTGTACTGGTCGGAGGTCCAGTGGGCCGCGCTTGGTGCGCCCTGCTCGAGGGCTAGAATCGCGGGAAGATCGTTCAGGGCGGCAGATCGAATGGCCACGGGCATAAGAATGTCACCGCGCGGGCTTCGAGAAAATTTCAGCGTCAGAATGGCGGATGTAGTTGGCTTCCAGTTCTTCGGGACGGACCGTCTGGCCGCGCTGAAGATGCTCCCATCCCAACCGGGCAATTGCGCCGCTGTTTGGATACTCAGTCAACACTGTCTGGAGTCCCGCGGCTCGAACCATCTCAGCCAACACTGGGTCGGGTGTGACGACCACCTTTCCTGTAGCTGCCGCATCCCTGGCTTCGGCAAGAAAATTTTCCCGGCTCAGCAGGCGCTCACTGTGCGCGAGCACCTCCGGTTTGAGTTCATAGTCGCCCACATATACATCGCCCCGGCCCGCGTCCAGCGCCGCGAGAACCCGGCCACCGGTTGCGCCGCCGCACGCCACCGCTTCCAGCAATGAGATGGCAACGATGGGTATCTGCAGTGCCTCGGCCAAACCTTTGATCGCAGCTAACCCCACGCGCAACCCGGTAAACGATCCCGGACCGTTCGCGGCCGCGAGTGCCCTGAGATCGCTCTTGCTGTGTCCGTGTTTTGCGAGCAGCGCCGAGATCTGCGAAACCAACTGTGCGGAAAACGTGCCGCCCGCCAGCGGGACAACCTCAATGACCGCGCAGTTCTCCCGCGCTCGGCACTCCGCGAGTGCGATGCTGCCCTGCTTACCCGAAGTATCCACGGCGAGAAGAAGCATTGAGAAAATGGGTCAAGCACACGCGGGAGCTTCCAGATCCAATTCCGCGTTCGCGTCAATATTCCAGCAGGCCGGTGTGCATGGTCATTTTCCATTCGCTGCCGATCCAGCTGTAGACCTTGCACGCCCGTCCTTTCCAGTGAAAGTCTTTGCCGTTGGCGATGCGCCATCGCCTTGCTCGGAGATCTCAATCTTTTGGATCCGGCGATGGTTGTGACTCAGCGTGTGCGTGTCGAACAACTGCTGCCAAACCTGCTTCCATCGCTCGCGGTCGTAACGGCCCAGGACCATGACCCAATCCATCGGATCGTGGGACTGAGCGGTTCTGGGCCACGGCCAAACCATGTCTGGATGGAAAACCGAGATCAGCAACTCCGCATCTTTCGTATCCCAGGCACGGGTTTCTCGATTTACGATCTCCACAATTTCATCGTGGATCTGTTCCCTTTGCTTCAATTCCTCGCCTCCGTTGCAGAAGGTGACGCGGTTCAGTGCCCCTCGACCAGTTCCAGTAACACTCCCGCTGTACTCTGGGGGTGCACGAACACATACCGATGGCCGCCCGCGCCGGTCTTGATCTCGTTCGACACGAGGCGCACGCCGTCGCTCTTCAATTTCGCGACTGCCACCGCCAGATCGGGAACCCGCATGCACACGTGATGCAGCCCCTCGCCGTGCTTGGTGATGAATTTCGCGATCGTCGAATCGTCGGAAGTTGCTTCCAGCAGTTCCAATCGGCTTTCGCCCAAGGGCACCATTACGAGCCGCACCTTTTCCTGCTCGACGATTTCTTCCGGAGAAACGCTCAGGCCTAGCTTTTCGTAGATAGATTTCGCCGCCGCCAGCGACTTCACGGCGATGCCGAGATGATCAATCTGGAACATTCTTTGGCTCCTCCGCACGTCCCACTCAGAGGGCTGAGCGCGCAACCCCCAGGGGCTAAAGCCTGCATCGTTATTGGCTCTGAGCGGCACGGCTGAAGCCGTGCCCTTCCCAAAACCGTTGTTTGAAACCAGTTCTGCCCCAGAGCCTACGAACTGGACGAGCGAATGCGTCCGCCCCTATGTGGTTGTTGCCAGCGCCCTGACAATTTCTTCCACCAGCGAATACGGATCGCGTTTGTGCTCGGCGATTTCGGCCGCATAACGCTCGATGCTGCCGCCCATCTGCGCTCGCGCTTTTTCGAGCATGGCGTCGCGCAGCATCTCGACGAGCCGCTCTTGCCAATTTTCGACATTCTTTTTGAAGACGAGGTTCTCTTCTTTCAGGTAGGCCTCGTAGTTGGCGATTGCTTCCGCCAACTCGGTGGTTCCCACGCCCTCGCTGGCGACCGTCTTTACGATCGGCGGCGTCCAGTGGTCGTTGCGCGCGGCCAGCGATTGCATGGCGCGAATCTCACGCTCGACGCGTTCGGCCCCCTCGCGGTCGCTTTTGTTGATCACGAAGATGTCGGCAATTTCCATGATCCCAGCTTTGATGGTCTGCACATCGTCGCCCATGCCAGGCACCAGGATCACGACCGTGACATCGGCCAGCCGCACAATGTCGACTTCGTCCTGGCCGACACCCACCGTTTCGATCATGACCAGGTCGCGGCCCGAAGCATCGAGGACTGTGGCAGCGTCCGCGGTAGCGCGCGCCAAGCCTCCGAGAGAGCCACGCGTGGCCATGCTGCGGATGTAAATCCCCGGATCGCTGTAGTGATCCTGCATACGGATGCGATCGCCCAAAATCGCTCCACCCGTGTAAGGGCTGGTCGGATCGACCGCGATAATGCCGACCGTTTGATTTTCTTTACGATAGTGCTTGGCGAGCTGATCAACCAGCGTGCTCTTGCCGGCGCCGGGAGCGCCCGTAAGGCCGATGACTCGCGCCTTGCCCGTATGCGGAAAGAGCGCCTTGAGCAGCTCCGACCAGCCTGCAGCGCGGTTCTCGACCGTCGATATGGCGCGGGCCAGCGCGCGGGCGTCGCCGGAGCGGAGACGGTCGATCCGTGTCTGGATTTCTTGATTCAAACTGTCAGTGTAAAGCAGCGGTAGGGCAAGCGGAAAACCAATGTTGGCTGAGCAATATTAGGTTGACTGGGGTGACAGATAGGTTTTGACCTGAGCCGCCGAACCCCTTACGATAAATGGGGGGAAGCTAAGGCCAACATGGATATGATCCCACTCAAGCCGGAGCGTAAGGCGCAACTGGAAGAGTACGCGAAAAGGCGCGGCCAAGACCCTGCCGCCGCCCTCGACGATGCTCTAGCCACCTACCTGGAGTGGGAGCGCCAGGACTTCGCAGAAGCCGTCGACGGCATCCGTCACGGCTACGAGGATGTAAGAGCTGGACGTACCAGGCCCGCCGCCGAGTTTCTCGCCGATCTGCGCGGCAAACATGACCTTCCGCGTTGAAACGACGGCAGACAGCCGAGCAGGACGCAGATGCAGTTCTTGAGTGGTTGTTGTCCCAACATGCCGGGGACGCTGGCATGCGGTGGTTCATGGCCCTGCAGGACGCCATTGCATCGCTTGCTGAATTTCCGGAGCGCTGCCCGCTATCTTCCGAAAACGCGGTCTTCCCTTTTGAAGTGCGCCATTTGCTCTACGGCCACCCGCCGCACGTCTATCGGGTTCTCTTCATGATTGAAGGCAAAACCGTGTACGTCCTGCATATCCGCCACGGCCGCCGTCAACCGCTCAAGCACTAACCAAGCTAATCTTTCAGCAGTTGCCGCGCAATCACCAGGCGCTGGATTTCGCTGGTGCCTTCGCCAATTGTGCACAGCTTTACGTCGCGATAAAACTTTTCGGCCGGATAGTCTTTGATGAAGCCGTAGCCGCCGTGGATCTGCACGCCTTCGTTGGCGCACCTTACCGCTACCTCGCTGGCATAGAGCTTGGCCATCGACGATTCGAGCGTGGTCTTCATGCCGGCATCTTTCATGGCGGCGGCGCGGAACGTCAGAAGTTTTGCGGCTTCGATTTCGGTGGCCATGTCGGCCAGCTTCCACTGGATCGCCTGAAATTCCGAGATCGCTTTCCCGAATTGCTGGCGCTCTTTCGAATACTTCAGCGCGGCCCCGCACGCACCCTCAGCCATGCCAAGCGAGAGCGCAGCGATCGAGATGCGCCCCCCGTCGAGCACGCGCATCGCGTCGATAAAGCCGCCTCCTTCCTTGCCCAGAAGGCTTTCGTCCGGAACAAAACAGTCTTCGAAGATCAACTCGGCGGTGTCGCTGGCGCGCAGGCCGAGCTTGTTCTCTTTCTTTCCCGGTCGAAATCCCTTGGTGCCCTTCTCCACCGCGAAAGCGGAGAGCCCATGGGTGTGCGCGGCACGATCGGTGACGGCGATCACCACGGCAACGTCGGCATAGTGGCCGTTGGTGATAAACGTCTTGGTGCCGTTGAGCACCCATCCACCCTTCGTTCGCGCCGCGGTCATGCGCGCGCTGCCCGCATCCGATCCCGCTGAGGGCTCGGTCAATCCCCAGGCACCGATATACTCGCCGGTGGCGAGCTTTGAGACATACCTTTTTTTCTGCGCTTCGTTGCCCGCCAGATAGATGTGATTCGAGCAAAGCGAAGTATGCGCGGCTACGATGATGCCGACCGAACCATCCACCCGCGAGAGTTCTTCGATGGCGGTGACGTACTCCACGTAGCCCATGCCCGCGCCGCCGTATTCAGTGGGGAAAATCATGCCCAGCAAACCGAGTTTGCCCAGTTCCTTGATCGTTGCGAGCGGGAATTCGCTGGCCTCGTCCCACTTCATGACGTTCGGCGCAATCTCGCGTTCGGCAAACTCGCGCACGCTCTTCTTGAGGTGCAGTTGCTCGTCATTCAACTGGAAGTCCAAAGATCCTCCACCGGACCTCCCGCCTTCGCTTGAGATTTGTCATCCCGAGCCAAGCGAGTGGTCTGTAGTGTGTTCTGATTTGAGGCTGGATGCCGCGCGCGGGGATGGCGCAAAACTTGGCGCCCAACTTGTCATTTAAGCACGGCGGCCAGGAAACACGAAATTCTCGAACCGACCGGTTGGCTGGGGAGCCGAGGATAGTCCCTACGCGGTCTTTTTCGCACCTATGCCGAAGATCTTCCGTGCCATCCACAGGGGCGCAACAAACACCTGGCAGGATTGGTTAGGAATGCAGGCTTGTTGCCCTCAATCAGGTGACCCAAGCCATGCCAGCGCGAAGGCTGTGTGGATCAGTAGCAGCGCGACGATCCAATGCCACCAGACCACGACCACCGACGAGAATCCAACGGGAATGGCGATCATGTGCAAGGCGCGGTTGACTGGATGGTTATGCGCGCCGTCATAATGCGAATACAGTCCCATATTCCCACCCCAAACGAGAAGATGCGAGCCCCGGAATTATACCCGCGTTTCGGCCGCAAGAAACGGTCGTGGCCCAAGTAACACTATGTTTTAGAGGGAGGCTTCCGGCTTTCCCAAGAGACATTTCCGGGGTATACTCTGGGGGCATATCGGAGTGCTGGGTTCTCGAATTCCCCTCGACAACCTGAGGCGAACGCTTGCCTTTGTCGTGGGACTGAGGCGCGCTCCCTCGCTGGCTCTCCGAATCCGGGCATTCCTAATGGATGAGCGCGACTACAGGGCCAATGATTCCGACAGCCCGACGATACCGGGCACCCGTGTGCCCGACGATGTCGTTGGCGCTGCCGCTCTGACGCCGCCGCCTCTTTCCAACGCCCCGCTTTCCGACGCACCGACATTGCCGCACGGGACGCCGCTTCCGGGCGCGACCCAGGCCCTTCCCTATGCCCGCACAGGACCGCCATCGATCAGCAACATCTCGGCCTTTCAGGGCCTGCAGCCCGGAGTGCTTTTCGGTGGACGCTACGAGATTCTCGGCGTGCTCGGACAAGGTGGCATGGGCGCGGTTTACAAGGCCCGCGATCGCGAACTCGACCGTCTGATCGCGCTCAAGGTGATTCGTCCTGAACTGGCCACGGATCCTGCGATTCTGCTGCGCTTCAAGCAGGAACTGATTCTTTCTCGCAACATCACACACAAGAACGTGGTCCGAATCTTTGACCTGGGTGAAGCCGATGGCATCCGCTTCATCAGCATGGAATACGTCGACGGCGAGGACCTGCGCACGATATTGCGGCGCAATGGAAAGTTTTCGCCGAAGGAAGCCATCCCAGTGATCGAGCAAGTCTGCCGCGCGCTCGATTCTGCTCATTCCGAAGGCGTGATTCATCGCGACCTGAAGCCGCAGAACGTCATGCGCGACAAGCACGGCCGCATTGTGGTGATGGACTTCGGCCTGGCCCGCTCGCTCGGCGAATCCGGGATGACCCAGACGGGCGCGCTGGTAGGCACGCTCGAATACATGTCACCCGAGCAAGCCATGGGCAGCACGCTCGACCAGCGCTCCGACATTTTCAGCGTCGGCCTGATCTTCTACGAACTGCTCACCGGAAAGGCTCCCTACGAGGCCGACACCGCTATTGCCAGCCTGATGAAGCGGACACGCGAAGATGCACGCGCTGTTTCGGACGTCGAAGCCTCCGTTCCCCGGTCCCTGAGCGCGATTGTCGGCCGCTGCCTGGAGCGCGAGCCGGCCAACCGCTATCACTCGGCAGTTGAACTGTTGCAGCAGTTGACAACCTGGGAAGCAAACCCCAACATCAGCGCCGAAACGCTGTCGAAGATGATTGCGCACCCGATCGTGCGCCGATCGCGCTTCAACCTCGACCTTCCGGGGAAAAGCTGGATGTGGATCGCGGGAGCCGTGCTGGCCATCATGCTGGCAACGTTTGCCGGACGCACCTTGCTGAATCGGCCGGGAGCATCGAGCGGCGAGATCGCACAGGGCATTCCCTCACTTAAGCAGGGAAAGTATGTCGCGATCATGCCGCTGAAGATTGTCGGAGATCAGAAGACTCTCGGCTATGTGGGTGATGGCATCGAGGAAGCTCTTGCCGCCAAGCTGTTTCAGCTGAAAGAAATCCATTTGGCGTCCTCCGACGCAGTGGAGAAAGCGGCGGCGAAAGATTTGCCGCTTTTCAGGCTCGCCCGCGAACTGGGCGTCAATCTGGTGTTACAGGGCAGCGTGCAGGGCAACAGCGACAAGCTGCGCGTCACCCTGAGTCTCGACGACGCCTCGACCGGCAAGCGCCTGTGGAGTTCGGATTTCTCGGGAGCTTCGGGTGATGTACTCACTCTTGAAGACCAGATCTACGGCAACGTGGCTACTGCCCTTGCCCTCAAACCGACCGATGAAGAGCAAGCCCGAGTGGGCGCCCATCCGACCGTGAACGTGATGGCCTACGATCTCTACCTGCAAGGGCGGAACACCCTGCGCAACGGTCACAGTCAGGACGCGTATCGACAGGCCGTCGGACTGTTCGAACAAGCCATCGACAAAGATGCCAACTTCGCGCTCGCGTACACCGGGCTCGCCGACTCCAGCATCCGCATGTATGAAGAAAGTAAAGACAGCATCTGGGCTCAGAAAGCGACGTTAGCGGCACAGCAAGCGGAACGACTCTCCAATAACCTCCCCGAAGTTCATCTCTCGCTCGGCAGCGTCTATGCCACCACAGGAAAGAACACGCAGGCGGTTGCTGAACTGAAGAGAGGGCTGGAACTGGCGCCGAACTCCGATACAGCGTATCGAAGCCTCGGTGATGCTTATCTCCGGAGCGGCCAGAGTGACGATGCCATTGCGTCATTTCAAAAAGCGGTTGCGGCCAATGCCTACAATTGGATGAATCACAGCAGCCTCGCCTACGCCTATTTCGGGCTTGGCGATAACGCAAAGGCGCTTCCGGAGTTTCAGAAGGTGATCGAAATCGCACCCGACAGCCCGTTGGGCTATGAAGGGATCGGATCAGTGTATTTGAGAGAGGGAAAGTGGAGCGAAGCGATTCTGCAATATCAGAAGGCGCTTGCGCTGGCCGCGGACGCGCCCACCTATTCCAATTTGGGCACCGCGAACTTTTTTCTGAAGAATTACGACCAAGCCACAAAGATGTATGGAAAAGCGGTGGAGATGACACCGAACGACGAGCAACTTCTAGGCAATCTGGGCGATTCTTATCGCTGGTCGGGCCATTCCGACCAGGCCGCCGCCGCCTATGGCAAGGCAATTTCGCTTGCCTTCCAAGAGCTTCAAGTCAACCCGCGGTCCGCCTCGATCATGGGGGATTTGGGACTTCTCTATGCCAAGAAGGGGGATGCGACGAACGCGCTGCAGTATACAAATCAGGCGCGCGCCATCAGCCCTGATGATGTGCAACTGATCTACTCGGAAGCGCAAGTGAAGACACTGATCGGTAAGCCGGAAGAGGCGTTGAAGTCGCTGCGGCTGGCGTTAGTGAAGGGTTATTCTGCGCAGGAGGCCTGGAACGATCCCGAGCTTCAGAAGCTCCAGGCCCTGCCACAGTTTCTGCAATTGGTGAACGAGTTTACGAAAAGAACTTACTAAGCCTTCAGGCGGCTCATCCACTTCTTCCGGCGCGAAATGATTGCGCCCAATCCCGTCACCATCAAGGCTACCGTTCCAGGCTCGGGAGCCGTGCCCGCGTGGGCGGTGAACTGAGTTCCACCGGGCCAGCAAGACTTCTTCACGCAGGCAAACCCGATATCGAAGCTGGCCCCAGCCAAAATCCCACTGTGCGGATTGGCTCCGCGGCTGACGCCGGAGAGAAGTATCTCTACTGAGCCGTTTTTCAGGGTCTTTATGGAGCAACTCAAAAAGACGTCTTGCTTGCAGCTAATATCCGCCGCGGGCACGGCCGATTCGATGAGCGTCAACGATGTCCAGTTCTTTCCACTCGCGTTGGTGAAGAACAAGAAACCCTTTCCGAACTTCGGTACCTGGAAAGAAAAATTGATGCCGACGTTCTGACAGCCTTTGGGGCCGCAGGACTGCGGAGCGTTGCCGGCAACATTGTGAATAATGATTTTCGGGTCGTTCATGCTGTCCGCGAAGGCCAGCGCCGAACCCAATACCAGAAGCAGAGTCAACGCAGATATCTGAGAAATTTTCATCGAGGTTTTCCTGTTCACCAAAGGAATAGCTGGGTCGTCTTTTCCCAGCTTTCGGGGAGTGCGGCGAGGTTAGCTTGTTCAACAGTCAGGGTCAAGGGGAAACAAGCGCATTCTGGAAAAATCTACGGAGCAGATGCAAACTGTTGCGCATCAGCGCCAGCATTGTGCAAGCTTGTGCATGTTCGTGACTTACGGAGCGCATCGGATTGCGCACGAAAAAAAGCCGGAGCCCGAAGGCCCCGGCTGTCCAGTTGGTTGTGTGCCCGGATAAAAGTCTAGTGGAGGCGCAGGCCTGCCACGTCGCGCTGGTTACGCGCTGCGTCGCGGACGCACGGTCAAGTCGCGCACCTGCGCCAGAATGCTCGACATCTGCATGCCATTTAGCTGCGACAGATACGGCAAAACTTCGGCCACGAACTGATCTTCCATCAGCTCGCGAACCTCCTCTTGGCGGTTGCGTTCTCCACCGGAGAGCAGATCGGGCACGCTAACCTCAAGAGCCCGGGCCAATCGCTCAAGCGAAGAGAGGGTTGGCGTCGCTTTCTCGTTCTCGATTTTCGAGACATAAGTTCGCGGCACCGACATTCGCAGCGCGAGTTGCCGCTGACTCAAGCCATTGCGCAGCCGCAGTGATCGGATCGAGTGCGCCAGCTTCAGATGTCCGCGGCCAGTCGAATTCATGTTAACCGGCAGCACTTCTGGTGCCGGAGTCATAGCGGCGATCTCCGCCTCGTCCTCATCCAATGAAAGATGACAACGGCGGCAGAGGCTATTTGATGTGCGGAATTGCACTAGAAGACAGCGGTCGCATCGTACAACTTCCCGTGAGTCCACGGGGGTTAATGTAGTGGCCATTCAGGTTTTGCGAGTGCCAGAGCGGGGCTACTCTCAAAGCCAACTAACGTGTAATCTGCTGGATCGGGTGTGTGGAAGTCAAGACAAAAGTGCGAGAAAACAAAGCGCTTAGTCCAGGCAATCCATCATCGAAGCGGGAAAGCAGCAGATAATCGAGGAAAAGCATGAATCAACGCGAGGTCGCCTGGTGTTTACTAATTGAGTTCACTCAATCGGAAAGTTTGCGCAAACATGCGCTCGCCGTGGAGGCATGCATGCGCGCCTACGCGCGCAAGGTCGGAGCCGACGAAGAATTGTGGGGCTTGGTTGGTCTTCTTCATGACTTCGACTACGAGAAATATCCGAACGCCGACGAGCACCCGTACAGGGGCTCCGAGATTCTGAAGGAGCGTGGATATTCCGAAGAAGTACGCCGCGCCATCATGTCGCACGCCCAGTACAGCGGCATCGCGCGAATCTCGCCCATGGAAAAGACCCTCTTTGCCTGCGACGAACTTGCCGGATTCATCACCGCCTGCGCTCTCGTCAAACCGGGAAAATCGCTGGCCGAAGTCGAAGCCCCGTCCGTTCGAAAAAAGATGAAAGATAAAGCCTTCGCCCGCAGCGTCCACCGCGAAGACATCCTCGATGGAGCCGCTGATCTCGGCGTGAATCTGGAAGAGCACATCGCTTTCTGCATCGAAGCCATGAAAGCGATCGCGGGCGAACTCGGGCTGGACGGATCGGCAGCCAAGACGGCGTAAGCGACAAGGCTGGTTTCCTTGCAAACAAAACTCCGCCACGTTGAGGGGTGGCGGAGCATGATATACACACGTTGTCCGGGTGCTCGCTACTTCTTTTTCGTTGTCTTCCCAATGAGCAGTCCAAAGACCCGCAGTTGCTTGTTGCTGGCGACGAAGACCTGTCCGTTGGCCACGACTGGAACCAGGTTGGAATTGCCGCCCAGATTGGGCCACAAGCCCGCGTTCCCACGAAACAACTGCTTCATCGGCTTTGTCCCGGAATCAGGGTTAAAGGCAAACAGATGAAGCGTCGCCGGCAGCGTATTGATTGGTCGGGACACAGCCCAGATGATCGGGTTAGCATGGCCGTTCGACGAGATTGTGGTGAAGAATCCTGGATCCTGCACAGTCAACAGTTGCGGGGAGGTCGCGGCCAACGAGAGTGAGACACTGGGCGACGTCTGCACTTTCCAGATTTCCGCCACGGTGCCGCCGCTGCTCACCACCCGCCCGATTCCGTCGGAATCTACGAAATACGATTGGCCGCACCAGCAGCCTCCGATCTGGTAAGTGCCCAGCACATTGTTCTGCGTCGGTGAATAACCGCCGAGGTTGTCTTCATTCATCACATACATGTTTCCGTCTTTGCCCGCCGCGACCGCGATATGCGGCGTCGCACCCGGCTGATCGGGCAGAACCAACACTCCTCCCGAGCCGAAATCGGCATCGTACTGCTCCAGCGTTGACTGATTGCTCGGCGTGAACAGGTCCATCACATCGGTCAGAGTGGGCGAGACTTTGACGACACTTTCCTGGATGTTGGTGACGCCGTCATACGTCGTCCCCGAATAATCGGAATTACCGGTGACGAACAGAATGTTGCCCGCATCGTCCGACGCCAGCCCGTATCCGGACATCCAGATTGAGGACAGGAAAAAACTGTCGGGCGAGGTCGCCTGCTGGTCGAAAATCTGGTTCGAGGGAAAGGGTGTGAGCGATCCGGCGGTCCACCCCAGGAGCCAGCCGCGCGAAAGATTCGCTGCAAAGTCGCAGAAGCTGCCAAATCCCGCATAGATACTGCCATTTGCCAGCAGCAGCCCCGGCCGCTGACGCTGGTACTTCGCATTAAACGTAAATGTCGTGCCATCGGTCAGGGTGTGCGTGGCCGCTACCGTCTGCGGTGGCACCTTGTCGGTCAAACTCCCCAGGTCGAGCGCATGGAGCTGATAGATTGGCGCCGCTTTCGTATTGCGGGTGTAGACCATGACATACATGGTGTTGCTGCTCGGGTCGATCACCGGCGTCGAGGTGATGCCCACGTCAGGAGCGTTGTTTCCGCACCCCAGCGGATAGACGATGGGCTGTCCGAAGTTGGGTTTCAACAATACCGTCTGCGTGTGAACGTCAATGGCATACACCGTGTTGTTTTCCGTCACCACATAAACCACATCGTGCGTCCCTTTGTAGTTTCCAGCAGTAATCACCACTCCTGGAACGACCAGCGGTTGCGCATCGACCTGATCGTCGAGTTTCACCTTCTTCAACAAGCCGAAGGATCCGGCCTTCACGTTGGCGGGCGTGAGCACTGATTCATTCTGATTCCAGCCGGTGCGGTAGTTGTCGTAATGATAGGTAGTGACCGCAGTCTGGCCCGACCCAAGTACTGCGCTCAGGCTGACGAAAACAAGCATGACGAGCGTAGCCATTCCGAGAGCGCGGCAATTCCCGTGACGAAGTTTTGGCATGTTCGATCCCTTAATCTTTCTCAGTTTTTTGTTTACCAGACGGCCGATTCGGGGGCTTCGATCGCATCGCCGATGACATTCCGGCACAACGATTCCTGAACGCTGCGCGAGCACCGGTAAAGCTTTTGCCGCACTTCGGGGGAAAGCGCGAGGCCCGGCGAGTTTAATGCATTCGGATTGCGGCTGTAAACAGAGATGCGCGGGTTTACGAAAACGCAGGAAATGTTTCCTTTATGCGCAAACCTTCGCACTTGGGTGAGTGTCTTTGCACAAATGATGAACCGGAGAGGACCGCCGCGAGCGCGCTACGCTGCGAAACTTTCAGCGCAGGACTTCGGCCAACCTTCCATTGGCGATCAATTCCGCAATGCGCACGAAATCCTGATACATCACGCGGTCCTTCTCCATGGTTGGGCACACTTCCCGGATCGCCGCGTGCGCCTGCTGCAAGGGCTTGGAAGTCTTGAGCGGCGCGAGGAAGTCAATGGCTTGTGCCGCCGCCATGGCCTCGATGGCTAGCGTGTTGCGCGTGTTCTCTACGACTCTCTTCAGCTTGTTCGCCGCGGTCATGCCCATCGAAACGTAGTCTTCTTTATTCCCTGAAGTTGTAATCGAATCAACCGACGCAGGATGCGCCAGCACTTTGTTCTCACTCACCAGCGCGGCCGCAGTCACCTGCGGCATCATGAAGCCCGAATTCATACCTGCGCCCGGAGCGAGAAACGGCGGCAGGCCTTCACTGAGTGCCGGGTTCACCATGCGTTCGAGCCGCCGCTCACTGATGCCGGCCAGCGCGCTCAGAGCAATCGCCAGAAAATCGAGCGCGAACGCAAGCGGCTCGCCGTGAAAGTTTCCCCCGGAGATCACGTCGCCCTCGCCGTCCATCGCCTTCGGATTCTTCACGAACACCAGCGGGTTATCGACCGCCGAATTCGTCTCGGTCTCAAACACCGCACGGCAATGAGCGAGCGTGTCTCGGACCGCGCCGTGCACTTGAGGGATGCAGCGCAGCGAATAGGCATCCTGCACGCGTCCGCAATCGCGATGGGACTCGCGAATCTCGCTCTGGTCAAGCAGACGGCGGAGGTTAGCGGCGGTCTTGATTTGTCCGGCATGCGGACGGGCTTTTTGGATGCGCTCGTCGAACGCGACGTTGGTTCCCTTCAGGGCATCGCAACTCATCGCGCCGAGAACGTCAGCGGTGTCGACCAGCGTCTCGGCAGCGAGTTGCATCAGGGTGCCGATGGCGAGCATGGCTTGCGTGCCATTGATGAGCGAAACCGCTTCTTTCGCTTCCAGCACCAACGGCTTGATTTGTGCGCGCTTTAACGCTTCGGCACTTCCGATACGCGCGCCCTTCTCGTCAAAGCATTCGCCTTCACCGATCAACGCCAGGGCCAGATGCGCCAGGGGGGCAAGATCGCCGCTCGCTCCCACGCTTCCTTGCGATGGGACCATCGGCGTGACTCCGCGATTGAGCATCTCGCAGATGGTGTCGATGGTGACGGCGCGCACACCCGAGTTGCCCTTCGATAGCGAGTTGGCGCGCAAGAGCATCATGGCGCGCGTGTCCGGGATGGAAAGCGACTCGCCTACTCCAACGGCGTGCGAGCGCACGAGATTGACCTGCAGTTCGCGAACCTGATCGCCGACGATGTGCACATCGCTCAACTTGCCCACGCCGGTCGTGATCGCGTAAGAGATTTTGTTGGCGGCGACGAGCGCGTCGACGACGGCGCGGGCGCGGTTGACGGCTTCGCGTGCGTCGGGATCAAGCAGGACGGGCCGGCGGACGCCGGCGAGCGCGACCTCGCGCACGGCTTCCAGCGTAAGATCGTTTCCGTTGATGTGCAGGGCTTTCAAGGCAGTTCTCAGTTCCCGGTTCTCAGTTCTCAGTTAGTGCCCGTTCGCCGGCGGCGCCGCGGAAACGCAGGCGACCGCTCTAGCACGGTTCGTATCAGGGCATCGCTTTAGCGATGCCGCAGGTTCTCGAATTCAATTGCCCCTTTAGGGGCTGCCCAAAGCGGCGCGAAAAACGTTCAAATATTTCTCCGGCAGCGCTCGGGGCTTCATCATTGCATTAGCGACGATATGCGTGGTCTCGCCTTCGGCCAGCAACTCGCCGGTTTCCGCCCTTCGCAATTCGTATCCGAAGCGGATCACCTTTTCCCTGACATGCTTCAGGCACGTGCACACGATGACCTCGTCATCATAATGTACGGGAGCCTTGTAGCGGCACTGCGCATCGACGACGGCAATGAAGCAGCCGTCTTCGCGCTCCATATCTTTGTAGCTGAAGCCGAACTGGCGGAGAAGTTCGACGCGCCCCACCTCAAACCAGATGAAATGATTGGCGTGATAGACGACGCCCATCTGGTCGGTTTCGGCATAGCGGACGCGAATGCGAGTTTCATTCACCGAAGGGTTACTGTGGCTCATCGGCCCGTCCATTTCGGTTTGCGTTTTTCCAGAAACGACTCGATCCCTTCGCGGAAATCGGCGCTCTGGCGGATGCCGGCATTTTCGCGGATGGCAGCTTCAATCTGTGAATCGAGTTCCGCACGCGCATGATCGGTCAGAAGGCGCTTGGTATGAAAAAGTGAGAGCGGACTGTTCTCCGCCAATTGAGCCGCGAGTTCCCGGGCACGGCCCATGAGCTTTTCCGGCGGAACGATTTCGTTGATCAATCCCATCTTCAGGGCTTCCGGCGCGTCGAAGATGCGGCCGGTGAGCAGGAGGTCGCGAGCAATTTTTTCGCCAACCTGGCGCAGGAGAAAAGTCGAAACGATGGCAGGTACGAATCCGATCCGAACCTCGGTATAGCCAAACTTGGCTTCCGGCACGGCAAGCGTGAAGTCGCAAAGCAGGGCAAGGCCGGTACCGCCGGCAATGGCCGCTCCGTTTACCGCGGCAATCGTCGGCTTAGGAAATTCGTAAAGCGAGCGGAAGAGGCCAACCATGGTTCGCGAGTCTTCAACATTCTGCTCGGGCGTGCGGCCGATCAGGGCCTTCAGGTTGTCGAGGTCCATGCCGGAGCAGAAGGCCTTCCCCGCTCCAGTTAAGATTAGGATGCGGGCCGGGGAATTGTTCACATCGTCCAGAGCGCGGATCAGATCATCAATCAGTTCGTAGCTGACCGCATTGCGCTTGTCGGGGCGGTTGAAAGTGAGGGTCGCGATGTGGGAGTCGAAGGCGAGTTGGAGAGTTTTGTAGTTCATGCGTAAACCAGAAACAGGTGTATGGGCACTGCTCTTTAGTCGTTCGTCCGCTACAAAAACCCTGTCATCCTGAGCGAAGCGAAGGACCTGCTTTCCGTCGAACCATTCCGCGCTCAGGTCTTCCCATGTCGGGTTCTCTGCTTCAATCAGCGCAATCTTCTTTCGCCGCAGCCATCCTTTGATCGACTTCTTGCGGGCGATGGCACTATTCACGTACTTGAACGTTTCATAGTAAACGAGACGATGAACTCTGTAATCTCGAGTGAAGCCGGGACCGACGTCGTTTTTGTGCTCCCAGGTGCGGCGATAGATGTCGTCGGTGATGCCAGTGTAAAGCACACGCGATTTGCTGGAGAGGATGTAAACGTAGAAATGGCGCATAGGAAAGCAGGTGCTTCGCTTCGCTCAGCATGACAAACTCAACGGAAGACTGGCAGTGCGGTGCGTCACAGGAGCTTTGTGCGATTAACGCTGGAATACTGATCGCACATTGGGAGTGGCAGCGCGGAGAAAAGCAGGTCCTTCGCTGCGCTCAGGATGACAATTCTGTTGTGGAATCAGGGTTATGCATGAGAGCGTTTTTGTAGCGCCTTCCGATCTCCGCGCTGGCCCGAAGGATAGCGTCCAGCGACTTGAAAGGCGGCAATTCGGCCCCGTAGCTGCGCAAGGCTTCGATTGCTGTCTCCGTTGCAATATTCCCAACTAAATCATCCTGCGCAAAGGGGCATCCGCCCAATCCGCCGATAGCGGAATCGAAGCGGCGGCAACCGGCGTCATAGGCTGCGATGATTTTGGCCGCGGATTGATCGGGACGGCTGTGCAGGTGGACTCCGATTTCGAGGTAACTGTACTCGGCCATCACAGCGGAGACGACTTCTTTAATTTTCTCGGGCGGCGCGACCCCGACGGTGTCGGCGAGCGAGATCATGCGAATCTCCTGCAACTCAAGCAAGCCCACGGCCGCTACTACTTCGTCCACGCTCCAATCATCGCCGTA
>JAIQFA010000046.1 GCA_020073525.1 Terriglobia bacterium | reverse complement strand
CTTGTAACAGCAACCAGCAGTTTCTCTCCCGGCACAAAATTCCGTTTGCGCATCCGGTTGAACTCTACAAGCAAAGCGTGCATGGACGAGCCGTGGTGGATGGAGACGGGGCGGCCGCAACCTGCTCGGATTGTCACGGAAGCCACGGCATTCTTCCTTCGCAAGATCCGCGCTCCAAAGTCAACCACTTTAATATCCCCATGACATGCGGGCGCTGTCACAAGGACATCAGCAAGACCTACCTGGAAAGCGTGCACGGACAAGCCATGAAGGCGGGGGAGTTGGGCGCCCCGGTGTGCAGCGATTGCCACGGGGAGCATCTGATCCTTGCGCCGAAAGACCAAGGATCGCTGGTGAACGCGTCACGCGTCTCGATGGCCACGTGCGGACGATGCCACAGCGATGAGCGTCTGGAATTGCGTTACAACCTGCCCACCGACCGCGTTCCATCCTACGCCGACAGTTACCACGGTCTCGCCGCGCGCGGCGGGTCGCAGAGTGTTGCCAACTGCGCTTCCTGCCACGGAGTGCACAATATCTTCCGGTCGAACGACCCACGCTCCATGGTGAATGCCGGGAACCTGGCCAAGACGTGCGGAAATTGTCACGCCGGCGCAGGGGACCATTTCGTCATCGGCCCGGTGCACGTGCAAACTTCCACCGGGCCCGCACATCCGGTCGTGAAGTGGATCCGCTGGACTTACCTGGCCCTGATCCCAATGACCCTGGGCTTCATGATCTTGCACAACCTGCTGGACTTCTTGTCGAAAACGATCCGGCGGCGGCCGCGACACGAAATCGGTGGGAAAGTGTCGCGCATGAATCGCAATTTCCGCATTGCCCACTGGGGAGTGATCCTCAGCTTCCCGACGTTGGTGTTCACGGGATTCGCACTGAAGTATCCGGAGTCCTGGTGGGCGCGTCCATTATTGCTTTGGGAGGGTCACCTCGCGTTCCGCGGAGCAGTGCATCGCACTGCAGCGGTTGTGCTCCTCGTGTCCACGATCTACCACGTGATTCACCTCGCCGTAAACCGGCGGGACCGCTTGTTCCTGAAAGCGATGCTGCCGGAATTGAAGGACGCGACGGACTTGCTCCAGGTCTTCTCCTACAATCTGGGACTGACGAAGACCGAGCCGCGGTTCAAGAAATTCAACTACGCAGAGAAGGTGGAATACTGGGCGTTCATGTGGGGAACGCTGGTGATGACCGTCTCCGGCTTCTTGTTGTGGTTTAACAATTTCACGCTGCGTCATTTCCCCAAGTGGATTTCGGATGCGGCCACCGCCGTACATTATTACGAAGCGCTGCTTGCAACATTTTCGATTCTGCTGTGGCACTTCTACATGGTGATCTTCGACCCGCTCGTCTATCCAATGGACACCGCATGGATCGATGGCAAGGTCCCGGCCGATCATTACCGCCATTCGCGCCCAGAGTATCTGCGCGCCCTGGAACGGGCGCACCTGGTCGAGCCGACGGCCTCTGACGACGACGATGAGCAGGGAACTCCAGATACTCCAAGCGACGACCCACCCGCGAAGACTTAGGCGCTAGCAACAAACCCCATCGCAGGCTCGCAAGCAGTTCAATGCTGCAGCAGCGGCGTTTGGGCCTCGCCCGATGGAAACGCATGAACCAATCCGACGCAATTCCCAGCCTTGTTCCCGGATCACTTTCGTGTAGCCGACCATCCGTTCGGAAATGCCACTTGGTACGTTCGTTCGCAATCAAGTACATTGCCTGGCGGCAGGCCGATGTTGTCAGTTGTCTGGCAGGAGGTTACGGGTTCGGGATTACACCTTGGGCTTCATTGGAGTACCCGCTCTCATTCGAGTTGCCATCCACAGCCGTAGCCACGTAGTAGTAGGTCTGGCCGGAGACGACGGTGTTGTCGGTGTAGGCAGTTGTGCCATCGAGCGAGGAGTTGATTATGGAGTAGGGACCACCCGACACCGTGCTGCGGTAGATGTTGTAGCCCACCGCGCCGGATGAGACGTTCCAGGTGAGGTCCACGGTGTGCTGCGTGGCCGCCGTTCCCGTACCCGTCATCGTCTGTACGGTTGGCGAGTTCGACGCGTTACTCACGAAGGCCAACGACGCTGAAGTGGATCCAGTGGCCTGCGGTGTGAAAGTGACAGTGAACGGAGTCGACTGACCCGCCGCCAGGGTTACGGGAAGCGAAATTCCGGAGAGCGCAAACTCGCCGTTATTAAGGCTGGCCGAGGACACGGTGACCGATGCGCCGCTGGCGGTCAAACCGCCATTGAGCGACGAACTCGTTCCCACAGTCACGTTGCCGAAACTCAGACTGGTAGGCGACACCGCCAATGTTCCAGCGGCCGTTCCAGTTCCGGAGAGCGCGATACTGAGCGGAGAATTGGATGCGTTCGATGTCACCGTCAAGCTCCCGCTGGCTGCACCGGCGCCGGTAGGTGTGAAGGTTGCGGTGAAGGTTACGCTTTGACTCGCGGTAAGAGTCACGGGCAAGTTCAATCCGCTGATTGAGAAAGCCGCCGCGGTTGAGCTGACTTGTGAAATGGTGACCGACGACCCGCCGGTATTGGTCAGCGTTTCCGACAGGCTCGAACTGGCGCCTACCTGCACGTTGCCGAACGCAAGGCTAGAGGGGCTGGCGGACAGCGTTCCCGGAGTCACTCCGGTTCCAGAGAGCGAAATGGTCAGGTTGGGGTTTGAGCCGTTGGAAGTGACACTGACGCTGCCGCTGACGGTGCCGCTCGCGGTGGGAGCGAAGGTCACCGTGAACGAGGTGCTCTGACCGGCACTCAACGTAATGGGCAAGGTCAGCCCGCTCAAGCTGAATCCTGTGCCACTGGCGCTGGCGGCGGAGATGGTGAGGCTGCTTCCGCCGGTATTGGTAAGAGTCTCGCTTAGTGATTTCGAAGTGCCGGTCGTGACACTGCCAAACGCCAGGCTGGTCGGGTTGGGAGTCAACGTTCCCTGTGTCACTCCAGTTCCGGAAAGCGGGAAATTCATGGTGGCATTGGAGGCATCGGAAGTAAAAACTACGTTGCCACTTACGCTGCCCGCCGACTGCGGGGTAAAGCCTACCGAGAAACTGGTACTCTGACCCGCTCCCAGGGTGAGGGGTAAAGCCAGACCGCTCAGAGTGAAACTGGTGTTAGTGAGAGTGGCCTGAGAAACCGTTAGACTGCCGCTCCCCGAGTTGGTCAGGGTTGCGGATTGCGTCTGGCTGCTTCCCACCTGGACGTTTGCAAAATTCAGGCTATTGGGATTAGCTACCAGTTGACCGAGAGCTATTCCTGTACCGGTGAGCGGAGCCTTCACTGTACTGTTTGAATAGGAAAAGCCTTTTCCATGAATCTTTTTGGAAACCGAGTATGCCAAAGAGAGGCTGCCATTGATGGTGCCGCTGTACGGGGGCGCGAAGGTCATGGTGACGCTCACGCTCTGCCCCGGGGCCAGCGTCAAAGGCGTGCCAAGCGGGCTGCTGCTGAATCCTGTCCCGGATACGATCAATCGCGAAATCGTCAGATTCCAGCTTCCAGTATTGTTCAGAGCCACCGACTTCGACATGTTGTTACCGATCGGGACGCTGCCGAAGTTCACGGTGGAGGGATTGACGACCAGTTGTGCGGTGGCGGTTGCGGCGAACAGAAGGACATTCAATAGAACTAATCCGCAACCCACGCGCGTCCATGGGGAACTGAAACGTTGCACGTCGCTTCTCCTGTTCCGTGCTTAAGCAGCACGGCGGGGGATGTGGAGCAGCTGCACTGTCTCCTGCGACCAATCAAATGCGGCGCAGGTGCAATGCTTGGGATGATTGTTCCGCCGATACCCGAGTTTGGGCAGATAACGAAGGGCCAGCACGGCACTAGGAAGGGCACGACGACAACGTGGGCCTCGCTACGAACGAGGGATGTCCAACGGGACAGGAGCTTGAGGGTTATGGCCTGAATGCACTCCCATGCTCAGGCACAAGCATTCGAACGCGAAATGGGTGGGTCCCTACGGATACTGCATTGCCGATACCGAGCGACATTCCGTTAGACGGGTGGCCTCCAAAAGGACTTTGGGGAATTGGCCAGATTAACGCGAGAAGAATAACGCGGGTTTGTCTTTGAACGTTGAGCCGAAACAACTGTGGGTGCCAACGGCCCTCCCACTCTCCGCAGACCACGTTCCCTCCGGTGCACCTCTTCGGCATCTTGAGGGCTGGTTTTTTCACAGCTTCGGTTTTCGAGAAGTGGCCTCTGCCGCGATTGCAGGGCAGAAGCTTTCATCACCATTGGGCGGGGCGACGCGAATAATCGTGTCTAAAGAATAACTAGCAAATGGCTCGGAAGACTTAGGTATAATGCGCCGTGCCGCTTCGCGATTATCTCTGTCGTGTTGCCCTACAAGCGGCTCTTACCCTGGCGTGCGCCCTTCCGTTTGTGTTGATTGCCGTCTGGCTCTCCCGCACGCGGCGTTGGAGCTTATTGCTATCTGTAGCATCCTTAGTAGTTTTAGACGTTGCCCTCGTGGAAATACCTCGGGTCGATGGTTTCCAGCACCTGCACTGGAGTTGGCAGGAGTGCCTCCTCTCGGCGGCGTGGCCATTCTTGCTGATCGCTCTTGTCCCCGGAATCTCGTTAGTCTCAGTCGGCGTGACGTCGCGCTTCCGGCCAGGTTGGCTGAAGCCGTCGGTCGTCGCTTTGCTCCTGGCTCTGGCAGTGCCCGCGGTCTTTTTCATTCTTGGGGCTCGCAAGAAACTGGACGCCGAGGGCTGGGCCTTCCTTCTGATCATGCCCGGCCTCGCCGAGGAACTGGTATTCCGGGGGGTGTATCAGCCCTTGTTGAACCGTGTTTTCGGGAAACCGTGGCGATTGGCCGGCGCGGAGTTCGGCTGGGGGCTCATCATCACTGCCATACTCTTCGCCGGGTCCAACGGCCTTGTCGCCGTGGACCCTCAACTTCATGCCCGCATCGTTCTCCACGCGGCTATCGCCCCGTTTTTGATGAGCTTGGTTTCAGGATGGGTACGCGAACGCACGGATAGTGTCTGGCCGTCTGTGTTTGGCCACAATCTGAGCAACATCGTGATACCTTTTGCGAGTCTGTTTACTTGATCGTCCCGCACTGCAGGCCCAGGATTGCGTGGAGCAGGTCAAGAAAATCCTCAATTAAATCCGTACCGAGGAAGAGCGGCGGTTCAACTGTGCGTCCGGCAGAAGTGGACCTCGAACTTAAGAGGGACGGGGCCGGTGGAGGATGACCGGCCCGTACAAGTGGCTCGCAACGATCTGCTACTAGGCGGTAATCAGGTTTTCCAAGGCAACGCGGTCTGGGATCACCAGCGTTGATCCGGTTTGCTGGATGAGACGTTGCTTCTTGAAGCCCGCGAGGAGGCGGCTGACGGTCTCTCGCGAGGAGCCAATCATCTGCCCGATCTCTTCGTGGGTCAACGCCATCTTCACCTGGCTGGGGTTTCTGGATTTGGTGTTTTGGTCGAGCCATCCCACCAACAGGCGAGCCAACTTTTCACTGGCCGAGTCGGAAAGGATCAGGTCGCGGATTTCGCGGCAAGTGGAGGCGTAATCCTGGCTGATGTGCTGGGTCACCCACAGCGCCAGCTCGCCATGAAGACGCATGAGGCGCAGCAAATCGGTCTGTCGCAGGAAGCTGATCTCGCATGGCTCCTGGGTTTCGGCGGTGGCTTCATAGGGGCGTCCGGAAACGACAGCGGCAACTCCCAATGGGCATCCTGGGTCAACAATGCGCAGGATCAGAGTCCGGCCGTCGCTGCCGCAGATGGAAAGCTTCACCCGGCCTCGACGCACGATGAACACTCCGCGCGGAGACTGCGCTTCTGCGAATAGAACCGCTCCCGTTGGATACGTGGTGGTAAGTGACGCTTGTTCCAGGGCATCGGCCACAGCTGGGGGAAGATCACCAAAAGTCTTGTCTACGGGTGCCAGTTTCTGGGGATTGTTTACGATATGTGTGGCCATTTGTTGCCTCCGTTCACATGTACTTTGGCAAGTCCCTCGCCAATCCCGTTGGGCAGGCTTTCACTTCTCCTGAAGTAGCATAAGTTGCACAAACTAAAATAGTTGAATTGGTATTGCGAGAAACCGTTAGATCGTCTGTCGATTCGAAAATCTGGCTAAACTGCGTCCTTTCCCACAGCGATGTGTGATCTCCATCACCAATCCTTTGGTTATATGACCAAAGATAGCGCCCACCTGGCTTTTATCCCAATGTCGTATGAATCGTGTTGAGCAGAGAAGTTCGCGAAAAAGGCTTTTCGAGCAGGGTAATGCCGCGTTTCAGAACATCGCGTTCTGCGATCAGTTCGCCGGTATAACCCGACATGAAGATAACTTTCAGATTCGGGTGAGAGGCTCTCAGACGCTCCGCTAATTCCGGACCGCTCATGCGACGCATCACTACGTCGGTCAACAACAGATCAATGGATCCCGGATGGGACTCCATCCATTCGAGCGCGGCCTTTCCGTCATCCACGTCAACAACGGTATAGCCGTGTTCCTCGAGGACCTTGCGCGTCAAACTGCGCATGATCTCGTCGTCTTCCGCCAGCAGGATCGTAGTCCCTTGCCGTTTGGGAGCGACGGTCTCAACTTCCGTCTTGGCTGCGAGTCCGATCTTGTGTTCCGCGCTGGGAAGATAGATCTTGAACGTCGTTCCATGCCCCGGTTCGCTATAGACCAGGATGTGTCCGGCGCTCTGCTTGACGATGCCGTAAACGGTGGCCAGGCCCAACCCCGTTCCTTTGCCCGTTTCTTTGGTGGTGAAAAAGGGCTCGAAGATACGCGACATGGTAGTTTCGTCCATGCCGCTGCCCGTATCACTGACCGCGAGCAGGACATACTTTCCTGCCGGCATGGACTGGTGCTGCTCGGCGAAGTCCTCGTCGAATTTCGTGGCGGCGGTTTCAAGAATAAACTTGCCGCCACGAGGCATAGCGTCACGGGCGTTCACCGCGAGGTTGACCACGATCTGGTCGAGTTGGCCGGGATCGGCCTCCACCACTGCCGCGGGCGATTTGGACACGATCAGAATCTCGACATCGTCTCCCATCAGCGGACGCAGGAGCTTGCCGACGTCCTTTAGGCGCTCGTTCAGATCGAGAACGCGAGGTTGGATTGCAGAAGACCGGCTGAAGGTCAGGAGTTGACGGGTTAGAGCGGAGCCGCGTTCAATAGCTTTTCTGATGTTCTCGACGTAGAGAGACGGTTCGCCGACGGCATCAACGCGGTCGCGGAGGAATTCATTGCAGGCATTGATGATCCCCAGGATATTGTTGAAATCGTGCGCGACCCCTCCCGCCAGCCGGCCGATCGCTTCCATTTTCTGCGATTGATGAAGCTGGCCCTCCGCCCGCTTTTGAGCGGTGATATCGCGCGCGATCACCGACGCTCCGACCACGACGTCCTTCGCATCGCGCAAGGGAGACACCGAAACAGAAACATTCAGTTGGCGTCCGTCCTTGGTGACCCGCAGGGATTCGTGCTGCTCGACGCTTTCCCCGCGGGCAATTTTCCTCAGGATCTCGGGGATTTCCTCGGGACGATCACCGGGAGCCAGAAGCGATATGTGCTTTCCGATGACTTCTTCCGGAGTGTAACCGTAAATGTTCTCGGCTCCCTTGTTCCAACTGATAATGGTTCCGTCCAAGTCCTTACTGATGATGGCGTCCTCGGAGGAATCAATAATCAAGGCCAGCCTCGACCGGTATTCGCCAAGTTGCTCGGTCGTTCTCCGATGTAGCTCTTCATTCGCTCTCCGCAGTTCTTCCGCGATTCGCTTGCGATCACTGATGTCGCGGATGGCGCTCAGGACGAACGTGCCATTCTCCGTGGCGACGGGACTGAGACTGATTTCTACCGGGAATTGTGAGCCGTTGCGGCGTCGGCCATAAAGATCCAGTTCCGCTCCCATGCGTCTCGTCTTCGGCGTTTGCGCGAAACCCTCGCGGTGCTGATGGTGCTGTCGCCGATAGCTCTCCGGGACCAGCACTTCAACTTTCTGGCCAATCAATTCGCTCCGGCTGTAGCCAAACAGCTCTTGTGCCTGGGAGTTGACTTGAATAATGGTTCCGTCGCGATCAACGGCGATGACGGCATCAGGAAGGGTTTCCAGGAGATCACTGGAAAGGAGAACTTCGGCCATGTTCTCGGCCGAGAAGGAGGCCGCTGCGGGCTGAGCGTCGGAAGAAGGCCGCGACATAGGCAACTCCGCTGTTGAAGTGGTGCTAAATCACTCTATGTCGGAACATGGTTGGCTGTAAAGGTGTGGGGCGCAAGGAGTTTTATCTATTTTTGCGGCCGCGTCGTGATTGAGATCACCGGAGGCGGTGATGTTTGTCACGGTAACCCCGAAATCGGTCTGTAAATCTAGTCAAGAAAGGTACTTAACATCATGCATTCGCTGTCATTGTCCGCGGAATTCCCCTCCGCTCCCGCAGTCGCGTCCGATACGACTGACGGAACGGCGAAGGTCACAAAACCTCAGAAAGAGCGTCGGCGCGCCCTCGTCGTACCCCGGGAGCATGGGGCGTGGGGCATGCTGCTGGTTCCGCTGGTGGCGGGTGCAGCCGTTGGCGTGATGGTCGGAGGACGCATTGCTCCGGTCCTGCTCCTGACCATGGCAGTGCTGGCATTATTTTGGCTGAGAACGCCGGCAGAGAGTTGGCTCGGCACCGGTGCCGTGCGGGCACAGACACCGGAGGAACGCCGCCACGTACGCAACTTCGCGCTACCCCTCGCGACGATAGCCGCCGTGAGCCTGATCGCACTCTTCTGGCAAGGGAAGGGCCGCGAACTGCTGGTGCTGGGAATGATTGCCGGCATCGCTTTTGCGGCACAGATTGTTTTGAAGAAAATGGGACGGGCGACGAGGATGGTGGCCGAAGTAGTGGGCGCCCTGGCATTGACTTCGACCGCGCCCGCTGCCTACTACGTGGCCACGGGACGACTTGATGCCAAGGCATGGTCGTTATGGTTGCTTAACTGGCTGTTCGCTGCCGATCAGGTTCACTTCGTGTGGCTCAGAATTCGTGGGGCGCGAGCCGCGGGGTGGAGCGAGAAACTTCTCGTGGGCTGGACTTTCCTGGTGGGACAGGTTCTCCTCGTGGGCATATTGGCGTTTGCCTGCCATCTCGGCTGGTTGACGGCATTGACACTGATCGCATTCGCGCCGGTCTTGTTCCGTGGCTGCGCATGGTTCGCAAAAAAGCCCCAGCCAATCGTAGTTCGCCGGCTCGGCTGGACAGAACTGACTCATGCGCTGGTCTTCGGGATTCTCCTGATCGCCGGGTTTAGCCTCCTATAGCGCAGGCGACCACCGAGGCTAAAGTCCAAGCTGATTTCACGGGATTTACGTGAGCCTGAAGGGAAGGCTCTTCCATGGTCGCACGGCATTGTGACATACTGCACAGCGCGGACGGTCACTTGTCACAGCCGAGTTGGACCTGCAACTGTAATTCTAGGTTTGGCTTGGCCGCAGTGTTATAGAACCAAAAGGAGCACAATCATGTTCGCTCGTATCCTCGCTTTCGAAGTCAAGGCGGAAAAGAAAGAAGAGCTCGTGAAAGTAATAAAGGACCAAGTCCTGCCCATCCTCAGGAAGCAGATCGGTTTCCTGGAAGTTCTTCCGTTTTTCCAAAAGAAGGTGACTGAGGAGAAGGTGTTTACTATCAGCCTGTGGACAACCCGGCGGGATGCCGAGCGCTATGAGAAAGAGTTCTATCCCAAGGTCCTTGAGATCTTGAAGCCGTTTGTGGTCGCACCGGTCGAGGTGAGCTACTCGAATCTCGAGACCACACTGTGCGACCGCTTCGTCGATGCGTTGGCCGTCTGAAGCGCGAACGACGGCCTGAAATCCTGAGGCAAGCGCTCGCAGTTCCATTTCCAGTTTTTTCCACGCATCGCTACGGCCGCCGTGTGACCACCATCACATTCTCCAGTGATCTGGAATGCAGCCCGTTTCCCGCCCCACCTTTAACGTAAGTGAGCAAAGTCAGAACGGAGTAAAGCTCGGTTATTGTGCGGGATAACGTTCATGCCGGTTTGAGGTACGGCGAAAACCGGGCTGCCGGCGCAATCCAGACTACGGGGGAACAGGGCATGGCGAATGAACCCATAACGGAATCGACAGCGGGATCAGCCTGGCAAGCGAAGCAAGTCTATGCCATGGCAGTTATCTGCCTGGTGGTGGGGCTGGCGATCGGATACCTGTTTCGCGGATCGCAATCGCCGGATGCGCAGGCAAAGCCCGCAGCCGCCGCCCAGCCGCCTGCCCATCCGGGCATGGGCGGACACATGCCCAGTCTGGCAGACATGAAGCAGATGGCCGACAAGAAAGCTGCGCCGCTGCTCGAAAAGCTGAAGGCCGATCCGAACAACAGCGATCTGCTCTTCCAGGTCGGAAACATCTACAAAGCCACCCACCAGTTCAAAGAAGCGGGCAGCTACTACGACAAGGCATTGCAGATCGCTCCTAAGAACGTCGCTATTCGCACCGAGTTGGCGTCGTGCCTGTACTACAACGGCGATGTGGACGGGGCGATCAGCCAACTGCAGCAGTCGCTGCGCTACGATCCCAAGGATGCCAACTCGCTCTTCAACCTCGGCATGATCAAGTGGCAGGGAAAACAGGACAGCAAGGGAGCGATGGCCGCCTGGCAGCAGTTGCTGAAATCAAATCCGCAATTGAGCGCGGACCGCAAAGCCGCGGTACAAAAACTGATGGCCGACGTCCAGATGCAGGGCAAGAGCTAGGTCATTTAGTCATTGATGTATTGAGTCATTTGGTCATTGGGGTAATGGATCATTGATTCAATGACTAAATGCAGGAACAAGATCTGAAGGAGCACTGAGCATGACGGATACAAATCGAGCAACATCTTTCGAACAATGGACAAGCGTGCAGGCTTACACACTGGCGGTTATCTGCTTGCTGGTGGGAATCGCCGGCGGCTGGTTCATCCGCGGATCCAAAAGTCCAGCCGCCGCCGCGGCGGAGACGGCAAGCGCGTCGGCGCCGGCCATGGGGAGCGCAAATGCGGGCCCGCAAACTCCAACCCCGGCCGAGATGCGGAGAATGGCCGACACGCAAGCGGGACCATTGATCGAGAAGCTCAAGGCAGATCCCACCAATGCCGGACTTCTGGCAAACATCGGCAATGTGTATTACGACGCCCAGCAGTACCCGACAGCGATCGACTACTATCAGCGCGCGCTGAAGACGGAGCCGACCAACACTGGCGTTCGCACCGACATGGCAACCGCTTATTGGTACACCGGCAATGCCGATGTGGCCATCGCGGAATTTCAGAAATCGCTCTCCTACGAACCGAACAAGGCCAACACGCTCTTCAATCTAGGCATTGTCGAGTGGCAGGGCAAGATGGATATCGACAAGGCAGTTGCCACCTGGCAGAAGTTGTTGGATACGAATCCAAACTATGAAGGCAAAGACAAAGTCCTGGAATTGATGGCACAGGCAAAAAAGCACTCGGGCGTAAAACCGGGGACGCCAGGAAAGCCGCTGCAGTAGTCTGCCGTCGAGCGAGTCAACTGCCAAGGGGACAGGCTTGAGTTCCAGCATCTCAACATTAGAAGCGCCACCGCGTGGGAACCAAGGGCGCGTGGTATCTGGAACCACCAAGTTACTTTTTGCCGCTACATCGTTGTTGAGTGCGTTCCTGCTTTTCCAAGTACAGTTGATTGTCAGCAAGCACATTCTGCCTTGGTTCGGCGGTTCAGCCGCCGTCTGGACGACCAGTATGCTGGTTTTCCAGATCCTCTTGCTATGCGGCTATGTTTACTCGCACCTGATTTCTGCTCGACTCTCTGTCGCGGCGCAAGCCAAATTGCATTTGGCGCTGCTGGCTGCAGTGCTCCTGCTGGTTCTCGCGCTTATGTTCCTGTGGCCCTCGGCGATCACGCCTGGGGCATCCTGGAAACCCGCTGAAAGCGGGAATCCGGTCGGCGACGTGGCTTTGATTCTCCTGGTATCTGCCGGGCTGCCATTCTTCGTTCTTTCGACTACCGCTCCATTGCTGCAACGCTGGTTTGCCCGGCTGGGCGTGGGCGCCAGGACCTACAAGCTGTACTCCATTTCCAATCTCGGCTCCTTGCTCGGGCTTTTGAGCTTTCCTTTCCTGCTGGAGCCGGCGCTTCGAATGAAGACCCAGAGCTTGATCTGGTCGCTGTTGTTTTTCGTGTTCGTGGCAGGTTGCAGTCTTTGCGCTCTCCAGGTGCTGCGCGCTCGCGAGGAAAGCAACAGCGTGGCGGAGACGGAAGAGATTGGTGCAGGAGTGCAAACGAGTCCTCTGGTCTACACCTTGTGGTTCCTCTTACCCGCCTGTGCGTCCGCGCTGCTGCTCGCGACGACCAACCTGCTTTGCCAGGAAGTGACATCGGTTCCGCTGCTCTGGGTGCTGCCCCTGTCGATCTACCTGCTCAGCTTCATTCTTTGTTTCGATCATCCGCGCTGGTATCAAAGATCGGCTTTCCATCCACTATTTATCATCGCGGTGTTTGTGGTTTGCGCGGCGCTGATTTACGAGCGTCCGATTGTTCAACTCGCGACCCTGCCGATTCTCCTCTTCATCGCCTGCATGATTTGCCATGGTGAACTTGTGCGCTTGAGGCCCGGGGTAGAGCGCTTGACCGCCTTCTACCTGGCAATTTCGGCGGGGGGAGCCGTTGGCGGTGTTTTTGTGGCGATTGTTGCGCCCCACGTGTTTAAGTTTTTTACTGAGTTCCAGCTGACGCTCGGGGCTGCGCTCGTGCTCACGGTGGTCTGTCTGTACCGCGACCCAGGTTCGTGGATCTACAAGCGTGGTTTCTGGCTGCCAGCCGGAATCGGCGTTGGTGCAATCTGTTTTGCTTATGCCGTCGGACGCGGGTGGCCTGAAATAGCAAAGCTTCTAGAAGAATCTCGTTTCTATCCCATTGCAGTACTGATCAGTTTCCTTGCTACGTTAGGCGCATTCACATTTCGAAGTGCCGACCGCACCGCGAGCCGCGGATTTCGTTTTGTCCAGGTACTCGTCCTGGTCGTCGGAGGCGCGGCAATTTTCGCGCTCGGCCGCAGCACTCAGCCCTTGCCAGGACTCTACCTGAGCGCGCGCAATTTCTATGGCGCCATCCGGGTTTTTAACATACCTCGGGGAAAGATGCTGATGCACGGGCGCACGGTGCATGGCGGGCAATTCGAGCCGCCCGTCGATAAGGAGCCCACGACGTACTACGGTCGGCAAAGTGGAATCGGGACGGTGATGCAGAATCACCCCAAACGGAGTGTCGGCGATGGAAGCCTGCGCGTAGGCATCATTGGACTAGGCGCGGGCACGTTGGCCGCCTATGGACGGCACGGCGACTATTTCCGCTACTACGAAATCAACCCCCAGGTGATCGCTCTGTCGTCCGGGCCAAGTCCTGTTTTCACCTATATTCAAGACTCGGCCGCTCACGTTGACACGGTCCTGGGAGATGCGCGGCGATTGCTGGAGCAGGAAACTGCGCGGGGCGACAATCAGAAGTTTGACGTCCTGGTTGTGGATGCCTTTTCCGGAGATGCGATTCCGGTTCACCTGCTCACTCGTGAGGCATTCGAAACCTACTGGCAGCATGTCGATCCGACGAACGGAATCATCGCGATCCATGTCAGCAGCAGGCACGTCGATCTCTTGCCGGTGGCACTGGGCGCGGCGGCGGATTTTCAAGCGGATTCTGTAGTTCATTACGAGGAGGGCGAAGGGCCGCTCTTGAGCAACTGCTGGGTGCTGCTTGCCCGAACCCCCGGATTGCTGAGCCGGACAGGGCTCGAACAGCGCTTTCCTCCTGACACCAAGCCTATTCACCCACGGCTTTGGACGGACGATTACAGTGACGTTTTCCGGCTGATCCGCTACTAAGCGCGCTACTTCCGCGGTTTTCCCACGCGCTGTGCGGTCGCAAACATGGTTGCGACCGTGTCCATATCTTTGGGCTGCACCTTTCCCGGCGGGATGCGCATGTGGGTGAGATCTTCCAGTTTCAGCAAAAGATCCACCAGTGCCATCGAATCGATCAGGCCGGAAGAAACAAGTGGTGTGGTCTCATCGATCGTCAGGCCGGGTTTCCGGATCAACTTCACAATGTGTTCGATCATCTGCTGGGCTTCTGCGGTCATGCGAATTTGCTCTCCCCGGTTTCGACGTTGAGTTCCGGATGTTCCTTCAACAACTTCTCGCGCGTGGTGGAACGCGCTGCCTTTCCAGCGGTGCTCTTCACGATCCACATTGGTGGTTTCAAAAAAATCATTCGAACTGCCACTCCAATTCCCGCAACGACCAGGTTGCGGATTTCTCGCTCGATATCCATGGAGTTCGCGAGAAGTTCTTCGCGTTCCACTTCCGCCACCACGACGATGTCTTCAGTCCCGAGATCGGGATTGTACACACCCATGGCGACGGCTCGGCCATCATGAATGGCGGGGTGGCTGGCGACGATCTCCTCGATGTCTTGTGGGTAAAGGTTTTCACCGCCAACGATGAGAAGGTCTTTCTTCCGGCCGATTACATAAAGTTCGTCTTCCAGCGCAAAGCCGAGATCGCCGGTGTGGTACCAGCCGTTGATGATCGTCTGCGCAGTCAAATCGGGGCGATTATAGTAGCCCGTAAACAAGCTATCGCTTTTGACCAGAATTTCGCCGACGCGTCCGTCGTCAAGGACCGCCCCAGAATCGGACGCAATCCGAACCTGATTGCCGGGCAGAGCGCGGCCGGACGAGGTAAAAGAAACGGCGCCGGGTGTAGCTTCCGCCACCGGAACGATGAGATGTTCGCCGCGAAATCTTTGGCCGTCAGCCCAGATGCGAATTGGACCCGACGGCTGATCGATGTCTGACTGGGTCACGGCAAAGACGTTTTCAGCCATCGCGTACGAAGATTGCAGGACTCCGCGCCGCAGTCCAATCGCTGCGAACGCATTCTGGAACTCGTGCATGCTGCTGGACCGAACCGGTTCGGAACAATTGATCAGTGCGCGCGCCGACGACAGATCGTATTGCGCCCACCGGTTCTGGGGCGCGCGCCTCGGGACAAATTGAAACGCGAAATTCGGCAGCCATGCCAAAGTACATTTGCAATCGCTGATGATCTGCAACATGGTCTCCGGATGCATCACCCAGTCGAGCGGCGATTCCATCACGACCGGCAGATGGCAAACCATGGGCAGCATGAAGCAGGCAATCAGTCCCATGTCGTGGTAGAGAGGCAGCCAGCTGTACACGCGGTCCGTTGCTCCGTCGATCTTCAATGCATGCGCCAGGTGTTTGAGTTGGTGCAGCACGGCGGCGTGGGTCAGAGCTACGCCCTTCTGCAGTCCGGTAGTGCCGGCCGAATGCTGGATGAAGGCCAGACTCTCGGCATGAGTTGCCAGGTGAGGCAGTTCTTCCTCTGCGCTGGTGTGAGTGGAGTCGCTGGCACGAAGCAGCCGCGTTTCGTCACCGAGAGATACATGGCCGAGCATGTCGTCTGGAAACTGTTCGTCGATGACGACGACCTTGGCCTTTAGGTTGGCGGTGACTCCGGCCAGTCCCAAACGGTACTTGGACGACTCAACTTTGAAATTAGGATAAGCAAGAAAGGCTGGTACTGCGCCCAGCATCATCGCACCGACGAAGGTCGTCATCGCGGGGATGCTCTGCGGCATGATGATGATCACGCGATCACCGGCGCCCACGCTCTCTTCGCGGAGTACTGTGGCTTGCAGTCGGGCGCGTTGCCGGAACTCGGCAAAAGTCACGGTCTCGCGCTCGTCTTCGTCGATCCATGCGGTAACAAATGGACGATCGCCGGGAGCGGCGGCGAGCGCGTCGATGAGATTGTGGAAGCTGGTCACGCTGCCGGACATTGTAACGGGTACGAGAGGCGAGTTTCGTGATCCAGGTCACGAACGAACTTGTGCAGGTGTGCGAGAGTACCTATGCGGGGCGGCCACGAATACGCAATAATGCCTGAGCCATTTCAAAGATAGTTGCGGGCAGGTTTAGGGAAGGGCACGGCTTCAGCCGTGCCGCTACGAGCCGCATAAAAACTGGGCTTTAGCCCCTGAGGGAACTACCCGCCCCTTTTGAAGCTGCTTTGTGAAACAAAGTCTTGCAGATGAAACGGTTTTCAAAACACAAGGAGGGATGTTGCTTCGACCGATCCTATACGGCCTGGTGTTTCTGATCTGCGTCGTGGTCTTTGCCAAGGTCCGCTCGCGAGTCGTGCGACAGACCGTGCTCCTGATCGGCTGCTGCACACTCTATCTCACCTGGGGAGCATGGTTCGCCGCTGTTTTGCTGGCTTCCACGGTGATGAACTTCCTGTTGGGAAAATGGTTGCGGCGCCAGCCTTCCGCGCTCGTTCTATGGATCGGCATTCTGTTGAACCTCGCGTTGCTCGGCACTTTCAAATATCTTCCAGAAGTAGCGATAAACATCCCGTTGTCGTCGTTGCAAAGGTTTTCGCATCTCGCCCTGCCACTGGGAATCTCATTCTGGACTTTCCAGGCGATGAGTTATCTGTTTGACCTCTACCGAGGCGAGGAACTTGATCCCTCTTTCGTCGAATTTGCGCTGTACATGGCTTTCTTCCCGGTCGTGATCTCAGGACCGATCTGCCGCATGCCCGACATGCTTCCGCAATTTCGCTCCGGACAAACGACACGTTCGCACGATATCGGCCGGGGGCTCAGGCGCATCGCGACCGGCGTGCTCATGATGCAGTTGGCGCAATTGCTGGGGCAGGGAATTCTGGCGGGCGACGGGATTAACTCTGGCTTCGACCATGCCACTCACTGGAGCGGCACTGACGTTTGGTGTCTCGCGTTCGGATACGGTCTGCAGCTTTTCCTGGATTTCGCCGGGTACTCGCACATCGCCATCGGCGCGGCCCAAGCGCTCGGATTCACCTTGCCCGAAAATTTTGCTCGTCCTTTCCAATCCACCAGTCCGTCAATCTTCTGGACGCGCTGGCACATGTCGCTGTCCTTCTGGATTCGGGATTATGTCTTCCTTCCGCTGGCGGTAATGCGCCGCGAAGTGTGGTGGCGAAATCTCGCGCTGGTGGTTTCGATGATTCTGTTCGGACTATGGCACAAAGCCGCCGTCCTGTTCGTGCTCTGGGGCGCCTATCACGGAGTGCTACTCGTCTTGCATCGCCAGGTGCAGCAGGTGCAACGCAAATTCGACTGGAATCCCGCCAGCCCCCTGTGGACTACAATCTCGTGGGTCGTGACGATCGGTCTCATCAGTTTGGGATGGATATTCTTCCGGGCCAACTCTTTGCTCGAGACGCGGCAGATGCTGTCCGCGGTCGTGTCGCCCGCAAGCTATACGGCGCACTTTCTCAGCGGGAGTCTTTATGGCCTTGTTATCTCGCTGGCGGCCGGATATGGGATTGTGCTGTGCGCGATCGAGTCTCTCGATCGTTACTCTGTGGAACCGGAAGCCTCTCATCCAGGCATGATCGCCCTCATCGCTCGCAACCGCTGGTTTTGGATCCCGCCTATGTACGTGTTGACGCTGCTTCTCGTTGTAATCGTGACGCACACTCGCGGCGCCGACGCCGCTCAGTTCATGTACCGGAAGTTTTGAAGCTGGCACATCGAGGAGGCTGCAGGAGCCGATTCAAGGCGCGAAGGGAACAGGTGCGCCAAGCGAGTTCAGCAGGTATTGCGCCTGGATGTTGGCCGGGTCCAAGCGCAAGGCATTCTGCGCGTCCTCGCGGGCTGATGTTATCTCGCCACGCTGATAGCGAATGACTGCGCGGTTCGACCATGCCAATGAGAACCCGGGGGAATTCGCGATCTCCGCATCCAGGAACTCCAGGGCGTCGTCGGTCTCTCCGAGTTTCATGAGTTCCGCCGCCAGGTACACCAGCCGGAAATCGTTTTCGTCTGCCACAGGAACGTTCGGGTAGATGTGGATAGCGGTCTGCAATTCCGGAAGGGCCTTATCTCTCTGGCCCCGGAGTATGTACTCTCCTCCAAGACCATCGTGCAGCTTTGCGCTTCCTGGGACTGCCTGTGTGCCGGCCGAGAAGAGAGAAAAATTGTCTCGCCAGTCCCGGTTGCGGACCACCGTACGCGTGGCCAGAGCTACAACGACAATACCGAGCACCGTCCATGCCAGTTTTCGCCGGCGCTCCTCAACCCACATCCAGAGCAGGGCGGCGAATAGGCAAAAACCGGCGGAAGGAAAGTACGCGAGCCGTTCCCCCATGATCGTTCCCGTGGGCACTAAGATGTTGGCGGTAACGGCAAAGCCTGCCAGATAGATCGCTCCCGCCAGAAACCATTCGCTGCGCTTGGTCCACATGGCCCAGATCCAGGCAGCCAGCACGAGCAACGCCGCGACCGCCGCGGGCGCTGTGTGCCGCCAACTCGCGTAGAGAGGGATCGCATTGTAGGAATAGTCGCAGGAAAGTGCGGCCGGATATACCTGGACGCCGACATACTTCCAAGCGACACGCAGCGCGTTGAGAATTCTCAAACTGGCGGGAAGTTTGGCGAGCGGATTGTTGAGAAAAAGAACTTCTTGCTCTCCGAACCGGCCTCCCTGAGCATTCCAAAGCAGAGCCATGTACAGCACTGCCGCGCCAGCAATCCAGCCGTAGCGATGAAGCGGCTTCAGCTTGCCGCGCGCATAATCGCCGGCCAGCGCCAGCGGAACAAAGGCCACGGCTGATTCTTTCGACATCAACGCCAGCACAAAGCAGACCAGCGCGAGGATGGGCCGGTCGTGCAGGTGCAGGAGCCACGCTGCCAGCAAGAATCCCGCGGCCAGCAACTCGGAGCGCCCCACAATGGAGGCCACCGCTTCGGTATGAATGGGATGCACGGCGAATAACAACGCAGCCGCCCATGCGATTGTCGTGCCTCGCGCCGCCGCTTCCAGAAGCTTCCTCAAGACCATGTAAAGCAGCAATGTGACTGCCGCGTGCAACAGCACATTGAAGAAGTGAAAGCCAAACGGCCGCGCACCCGCGATCGCCCAATTCAAATCATAGGTGGCGAAGGTAGTCGGGCGAAAAAAACGATGATGGGGGTCGGTTGTGGCCGGCTCGAATAGTCCCCTTACCGAAAGCTTGGTTACTGTGGGGTTATCAAGAATGTAGGTGTCGTCGTCAAAGGTGAAGCCGTTCAGCAACGCATTCCCATAAACGAGCATTGCCACCGCCAACAACAGCGCGACACGCGTTCGTTCACTCATTCACGCAAAGCCTTTCGGGAGTTCGGGCATGAATCGCTGGCGTCTCAGTGGCCTTGGCCCATTCATCGGGAACCTCTCCACTTTCAGAACGGCCACGTCAAGAAAGAGTTCCACTGCTCCTGTAAGTTACACTCCCTATTCGATTGGCGTGCCGTCAGGCGCGAAAACGGGGAACCCGTCCCACGGCCGGGACATGCGCAACTGCTCTGCCGCTGCAGCGCGGTTGTAGTCGAAGAGGAAGAGTCCGAAATTGTAGTGCAAGATCCGGTCATCCGGTTTTTTCCGGATCGCCCATTGATACTCAGCGACCGTCTCGTCAGGACTTTCGTCCGGAGAGCTTGCTTTGATCGTCAATCGCAAGGCCTGATCGGAGTGATTCAGTTGATTGGTGAAGGGAGGCTTCTGCAATCGCTGCAGCATCTCCCGGGTAATTCGCAGGCGATCATGAGGGGTGAACGCAAGCAGTTGCTCGCATTCGGTTTGAGAAAGAACGCCGGAGGGAATACTGCCGTCCTGTAGAGACGGGGCTTGTCCCGTCTCCTTCGGCAGTTTGCTTGCGATCTGCGTGAACATGGCCCGCGCCAGAAGGTAGTTGCCCTCCGGAGTCAGGTGAACGTGCTCATACACGAGTTCGCTGCCGACGATCCCGTTGGGGCTCTCCTTGGCAAAAATCTCGTCGGCGTCCACGAGTTCGGCGCCGGAGGACGAAACGGCTACCGAACGGTTGATGTCATTGATCTTGCTGTCGGCGCGAAACCGCAACGTGTCGAGATCGCGGGCACGAAGAAAATGTTCCCGGGCCGCGCGGTAATCTCCCAGCATCCACAAGCAGCGAGCGATGCGGAATTCCAGCTCGGCATACTGATCGTCAATCTGCACCGCCGAAAAGTAGTTTTTCAATCCTTCCGCGTACGCCCTGCCGTTTTCCAGGTCGGACCCCTGTTTCACGAGCGCTGTCCAGGAACGCAGCGCATCCGCCGCAAGATCCTCGCGGTGTAAGGACGCGAAAGGGGCACAGTCTTTCAGATTCGTGGCGACCGTCACGACGATTACCCGGGCGCCCGAACTGCGAGCGACGGCGACCGTGTCGCGCAGATTGCTCTCGAAATTCTTGTAGGTCTGCTGCATGAGCGGCGATTGCTCCGGGACCTGCTTGTCGAGGAACATCTCCATCCCGCCCCATTCCCGCTTCTGCGTGCCGACCTTGGTGAGAAGCTGGCCCAGGCGAGTTGAGTGAACAAAGATGCTGGTGCGAATCACGGGGAGGCTCATGCCGGAGGACGTCAGCGCCGTGCCTGGACCATAGGGCCCGACGACCTCGTTATTTCCCGAATAAATGATGAATAGGTCCGGGCGTTCATTCGCCAACCCCTTGGCGATGGGCAGCAGGACATGGGAGTTGATGGCGACGCTGCCGGTGTTGACCACCTCGAACTTCATGGCAGGGAAGCGTTCCCGAAGCATCACTTCCAGGTAGCGGCTGAATCCATACGCGGGATCGGGGTCGCCCATCGCCGCAGATTCTCCGAGCACAAAGATGCGAAAAGTTCCGCGAGGTTTCTCAGCAGGAATCGCATAGGCCTGCGGTGTCTTGATCATGCCGGGAGGAAAAAATGGGGCCGGGAAGAACAGGTTATAGCAAGATGCCGGGCGGCCCTGCATCGTGCACGGGACGGTGAGGCCGGTCGAAAACCCAATGCCAAACAGCCGCAGCGCTCCTTCTGCGATGCCGAGCAGCAACACGGGAACGAGGATCGACGTAGCCAGGCGTGGCGCCCAGAAGCGCCAACCACGAACGGGCTTGTCGATTTCAGTGGATGCCGTCATTATTCTGAGAATCTTACGTCGGCCCGCAAGAACTCTTTGCTGACGAAACAGGGCTGGATCGGGATCTGATTCCGTGGGCCTAACCGCGTCCTCAAACCCATCGTGATCCAGCCCTGCATTGTCCCCAAGGCCAACGTTAAGCAACTCGCGGTGGATAACGTCAGACCTTGGAAAACGAAAACTTCCTTTCGTGCGTCCAAACTCGAGTAGCGCTACGGTGCTGCTCTATTTTTTTAGCGGCCACTTAGGCCTTCCCACTTTGGCGGCGCCGACAGTACCGTCGGCGTTGTGTGCAATCTGGTGGCACATCAGCGTGCAGGTGTTGTTGCTGCGGCTGTACGCAATCGGAGCGCCGTTATTTTCTCCCACAACGTTGGCGTCAAAATTTACCAGCCGTTCTCCGGTAATGCTCGGCGAAGTTGCGCCCATACCGTGGGCGGTATGGCACGTCGAGCAACTGAAGCCGTACTGAGATACGTGCAGGCCGTGTTGGGTGAAGCTGGTGTTAGCGACGACATTAGTCAGGTCGTGACATTTCGCGCACATCGCATACGGCCCCGTGAAGCTTAGGTCTGGATTGGGGAATAGGTTCGTGACCAACCCGCCCGGAGTCGCGGCCTGACTGAATTGGTAGTTGCGTTCAAGAATGTGCGAGTTGACCGATCCGTGGGGACCGTTTGGCCCGGAGCCGCCGAATTCGCGATTGTCGTCGCTGTTATGGCAGTCGGTGCAGAAGATACGCGTTCCCATCGCACGCGCCGACGCCGTTCCATTCTGATTCAACTGGTTCAGCAACAGGCTGGGTTGGGGCAGGGGACTGGTTCGATCGTGGGTCACTGGGTGACTCGACGTGGACGTGGAGGCGAACTCCGGAATGATGTTGAGTGGATCGGGCGCCGATGCCACCCGCGTCGGCGCGTACCCATAGAGGATCAGCCGCTGTTTTCCTGTACTCGTACCGTGGCAGCGCAGACAATTCTCATACTGATTTACTGCCGGAGTAAGGACGGTGATCCCATCCAAAGTGCTGATCCCGCTAACCCCCGCCTGCGATGGACGCAGCAACGGCGGCGCGGTAAATTGCGTTGTCTGGTTCGAGGCGTGAGGGTTGTGGCAATCGACGCACGTGCCATGGCGGTTGTTGTTCAACAGCACCGCCTCGGCAGCGTCGTGGAAGTTATTCCCCGCGGGCAGGGGATGCCCCGTCTTGGCAACCTCGGCCATGATGTTCGTTGGCTCGGGCGACAGGTAAGTGCCGCTGCCGTGACAGGTCATGCAGTTTTGCGTGACCGAATCGTTTCCAGGCGCCGCGGGGGTCGCTGGGCGCAGGAGTCGCGCGGGCGCAACCGAGTCGTGCGACATGTGACACGAGTTGCACGCATTCACGCCGACCGTTGGATACGGACCCACGTGTCCATCCGGCGAAACCCCATTGGTCGCGGTCTGATGAACGCTTCCCGTAAAACCTGTCAGCGGGTTGACCTGTCCTTGCACTACCCGGTTCGGATCGTGACAGGCGAGACACATTTGCGCGCTTGAGCTGTCCCGAACCAGAAAATTCTGCGCGACTTTGTCGATCGCTTGCACATGGGGGTCATGACAACTGGTGCACTCGATATTGCCCGCCACGAGCTTGACCGCGCCCGTAGGATCGGCGGTCTTGCCCTGCGCCACCAGCGACGCCTGCAGGTTGGATGCATCCTTGATGGGGAGCACTAGGCTGAACGGATGCGAACCGGTGAGCGTGGTTCCGAACGAATCGACGCTATTCAATGTGCCGACGGTGGGCAGGGGGCCATACGCCGCCGACTGTCCGACTCCCACCGTGCCGTCATGACAACTCAAGCAAAGGCTGCTCGTGATTCCGAGCGTCGGCTTGGTGTTGCCTTGCTCGACATAGGTCGTGCTGGTGTAGGGCGTGTAGGTTTGTGTCGACAGTTTCTGGTTCCACAGCGGTGTGATGCCTCCCAACCCGCTGTGCGGAGCGTGACAGAAAGTGCAGGCTAGACTTCCCTGCGAATACACGGACGCTCCACTTGCGGACGTCAGGTTATGCATCCCCAGGACGTCGCCGTTCACCGGCGGCTGTGCCGCAGCGAGGGCCTCTGCCAGAACTATCATCGCGGCCATCTTGCCCGCCAGCGACAGGATTTTCTTCACTGTTTCCTCCCGTCCGCCGCTTGCGCAATGCCGTAATAATGAAATACCTGAACGCGCCGATTAAACGAATCCACCACGTAGATGCGATCTTTGTTGTCAATCTGCAGTCCCGTCGGCAGTTGAAACTGCCCCGCCCCCGTCCCGCGCTCCCCGAAGTAATATAGGAGGCGGCCCTCGTGGTCGAAGACCTGCACCATGCCCCACTGACCGTCGACGATATAGAGATGACCTTCGGAATCGAAGCCGATCCCTTTCGGACGGAAGATCCATCCCGCTCCGTCTCCAACCTTGCCGATGGCATAGCGGAACGCGCCCGACCGATCCAGCACCTGCACGCGGAAATTCATGGCGTCGACCACCGCCAGGTCCGACCCATTGAGCCGCAACTCGGTCGGGAAGTTGAATTCGCCATCGCCGTTGCCGGTCTTTCCAATGGATTGCAGGACGCTGCCTTGCATGTCCATCATGAAGATCTTGTTACGCAGCGTGTCGGTGACGTAGATGCGCTGCGCCGCCGAGTCCACCGCGATGCCGGTGGGACGTTTGAAATATCCCTCGCCACCTTTCAGGCTGCCGATGGCGCGCCGGTATTTACCGCTTGCATCGAACACGAAGACTTTGCCGCTCTTGGAATCGGTGACGTAGATGTTGTCTTGGGCATCGACCGCCACGCACTGTGGGTTGAGCATCGGATCTTTGCCGGCATCGCGGCGCGAAATGAACTTATACTTCTGCTGCGTGAAATCGAAGATGTGGACTCCGCCCGCCGCCACGTCGGTGACGATGATGCGTCCGTGAGAGTCGGTGACCACGCTATAAGGACTCACCAGGTAGTGGAAATCCGGCAGGCCCGCGATCACGTCCACCACCCGCGTCCAGAAACTGCGCTTGGGTTTGACCTCGCGCTCCAGACTGAAGCTGCGCTCAAAGGAAAGTTTGCGGCCCCCGTCCAGCAGCAAATCCGGGGGAGCGGGAGGTCCAATCGTATCCTTCGATTTCTTGGAAGCGAGGGCGGGCGCGGCCAGCAGAATCGCCAGTCCGGTGCAAAACACCAGTTTGCGCCACGCGGACTTACCTCGCCCTGATTTGTCCCGCGCGGTTAGAAGAAGTCGAACCATCTGGTCATCCCGACGAAATACGTCGTGTTGTTGACGGGCGCACCGATTGCACTGATCCCTTGCGTGAATCGAGTATATCCGGCCTGGAGCCCAATCCGTCTCAAACGGTACTGCATCTGGGCGTTGAAGATTTCCGTGTTGTTGTGCGAGGTCGTGCTGGAGATGGTATCGCTGAGCGCGCGGCTAAAGCTTCCGGAAAGGGACAGCCGCTTCACGGGCACAACCGAGATCCCCCCGCCGTAACTGGATCCGCTAAAGAGGATGAAATCATTCAGACCAGGCGTCGGGTTGGGATTGATCAACCCTCCTGCCCCCAGCAGCGAAACTCCGGTGGATTGAGTAAACAGACCATTGAGCGCGAACCGGCGCATACTCAGCGAAGTGGAATAGCTCTCGCTGTGGGTGCTGGTCCCTTGATAGTTGGTCAGGCCGCTGTGGCTTCCGTTGAAAGCGGCCGTCCATGTCAAGCCCCCGATCAGGCGGCGGTGCGCATTGGCGCTGTATTGGTAGTAGGAGCTTGTATAGGTAACCAGCAGGGTCTGTACATTCTGCGCGTAGCTGAACTGGCCAGATGTTTGCCAGCGTCCGATGCGGTGAAAATAATTCACATTGCCAATGAATCCCAAAGCATTATTGCCCTGGCCGTTGGAACTGTCGATCACAGAGCCGGAAAAGGTGAACATGTCGAGGAGCCTCTTGCCGTAGGTGATCGTGCCGCTCAGATATTCGCCCGTATAGCTTTTCCCAAAATAGTGTTGATCATAGTATGTTGCCTGTGCCGAGCCGGAGAGAAAAGTTGTGAATTGATAGGTCGTTCCGCCGCCCAGAGTGGACGAATAGGATCCCGATCCCAGATTCAGTCCCGCTGGTGGAGGCCCGCCCCCGCCGATGTTTTGCGCAACGTACCCGGTCAGATTGTCGGTGTAGTTCTGCGTGACATTCAAGCTCAGCTTGTTGGTGGGATGAAAACTGGCATTCGCGGTTTCGGTGCTGTCCGTGTAGCTCGAGGAATTCGAGGTGCCTTCGTTCTGCCCTTGGGTTGACAGGTAATCGCTGTTCGATGACGCCCGGTTGTAATTGACGGAAAACGACCCATGCACCGGCAGAGTGTGCTGCGCCCCAAACCCAAAATCGTGGCCGGTCGAATCCTGCGAAGATTCTCCTGCGCCCGACAGGAAATCAGGGTATTTGGAATCCAGGCTGTTGCGATTGAAGTAGGCGTTAAGGCGGAAGCCGGAAAGCTCGTAGTTCGAATGTACGTTGAACAGGTGTGTGTTGGAATTGGCTTCCTCATTCGTACCGTACAGTGTGCTGTTCCCGCTTCCTTGAGAATATCCAACGGAAAGCGTTGGCCAGCCGGGAAATAGAGCGCTCCAGTTGATTCCGAATCCATGACTCCTGCCGTACGTGGTGAAGTTCGGTTGGTCTTGCAAACCGAATGTACCCGTGCTGTTGGCGTCATAGTGGTAACTGAACGACCCAGGAAAATGGCTACCCGAGAAGAAGTTCGCGGAAGCGTCGACCCCGCTGGCGCCAGTGAGGGATTGATAGCTGGAATCTGCCCGCGACTGGTTGTAGTAGGGATGAGCGTCAAACGAAAGAAAGTTCGGGTTGTAGTAGGATCCCGAGAGCTTGCCGTCGACCCCGAAATTCAATCCGTGGCTGGAGGGGATCTCATCTCCATAGTCGCCCGCGTATCCAAAGCTGAACAAGGCGCCGGCATTCAGCTTTGTGTTCTCGCCCACGGAAAGCTGCTGCTGCGCAGTCGCTAGTTGAGCCATCACCACTACCGTCAAGGCGATGATGTGATTCGCGACCTTCATGGTCCCGCTACCCTTCCTGCCAGAGGCTCAAAACTCGGGGTCACAACCTGACCTCTAAAAGGCACTATGATTGCCAAAGATCGCGATCCAGGAGGTCCGCTACTATATTGAAAACAATAGTGTTATTGCGACGTGGAAGCGGGTTCAGAGCCGTGAACATGGCACAGTGCGGCATATCACCCGATAGGCGAGTTGAAAGACTCAATGGGGGGGAACTAAGCGAACGTTGTGGAGGGACACTTCTCGCGTGGACGGGCGGGCACGCCCGTCCCTCCACCACCAAACTAGCTGACTTCGATCTTCGCCTTGGCGCGTAGTTGCTTGGCGAGGCCGGAGCGCAGCTTCTCGTATTTGCTTTTCTGCAATTCCACCTTCAGATCCGTCTTCACTTCTTCCAGGCTTTTCTTCTTCGCCGGAGTGTGAGCATTCAGGCGGACAATCGTGTAGGCCGACTCAATCTGGATCGGACCACCAATTTGTCCGGGCTGCATGGTTACGAAGGCTTTCACAATCTGGGGCGGCAGCTTGTCGCGGGCGATGGCTTTGTGATCGCCCATATTCACCCGGTAATCATCTTCGGAGATCTTTTCCGCCAGTAGTCCGAAATCCTGATAGCTCTTGGTCGCTTTGGCCTGGCGCATTGCGTCTTCGGCTTTCTTTTGGGCCTCTTTGGCTTGGGCGGCGGTTGGCTTGAGCGGCGGCACCACCGAGATGCTCTGGAAGCTGAACGATTCCGGCACTGCGAAACGCCCGGCGTTTTTGTCGTAATAGGATTTCACCTCAGCTGGCGTGACCGCCGACCTGTTTTCGACGTCGCTTTTCATGATTTGCTCGATCAGCAGCGAGCGCTTGATCTGCTGGCGCAGCTGCTGCTCCGAGCCGTGCATCTCGCCTTGCAGATATTGCTGGTACTGGTCAGGACTATTGAACTGCTTGCGAAACTCCGCCTCGGCGCGATGGAGTTTCTCCGGTGCGACCGTCAGCTTGCGCCGCCCCGCTTCCTGGTACACCAGTTCTTCGAAAATGATCATTTCCAGCGCACCCTGGCGAATGGCGGCTTCCTGTCCCTTGGGAAATCCATTGTGCTGCTGGGCATAGGGGAAGATGGCATACATTTCGCGGAGCAGGTCGCGATCGGTGAGCACGGCTCCGTTCACGCGTGCCACCGGTTTGTCACTTACCTGGAGGGCGGGCGCCTGCGAAGCGGTTGTGTTCGCGACAGCGGTCGTGGCATGAGACGCGACCTGGGCGGAAGCTACTGAGAGCGCCATCAGGAGCACTGCGCAGATTGAGAGTTGGTACTTCATAATTCCTCGCTTGCTGAATTCTTTCGAAAGCCGAGTCCGAAAAAAAAGGGGAGAGAATTTCTCTCCCCCTGTTGTACCACAGCGATTTCTACTGGAATACCGTCGTGATGTTGTTGGTGTTGTTCGCTTCGTTCGCCTCGCCAAAGTGGCACTGGCGGCAGAACTGCGCCGTCGAAGGCGCATTCGTGTTGGTGACGTTGTTGATGTTCGGGTTGTACGGGCCGTTGATGAAGAAGTAGGTGGCATAGTAGCCGGTCGTGTTTCCCGCGATCGGGCTTGCCGCACTGGCCGTGTACACGGTCATCACGTGCTGGTTATGGCAGGTGGTGCACAGCACATAGGGTTTGCCAGAGGGGTTGATGCCCCAGGGATTCGACCACTTCCCAGGTGCCAGCGCCGGATAACCATAGTTGGCGATGAACTGGGCGTACGGGCTGCCCGCGGTCACCGTAAAGGTGGTGCCGGTCCAGGTCAGGCCGTTGCCGGAGCGGATGGTGGCGTTGATGCCTACCGGGTGATCGTTGGTATAGTTGCCGGCCGCGCTTCCGTCATTTCCGAGCAAGGTCGGAATCGGCTGGCTGCCGTATGCGGAATTGGTCAGAAGGCCAATCCTCTGTTCATACGACTGGTTGAACATCATGTTTTTCGCGGTCACGTTGCCGTCGTGGCAGCTTAGGCAGAGCAGAATTCCGCCAACTTCTTCGCTACCGCTGGCGATACCGGTCGGCAGAACTTCCGTGAAGCTTCCATCGTCGCCGAAAGCAATCGTTGCCCCATACAGCGGGCTGGCATCCTGGCCCCACAGTGCATAGCTGCCGGTATCAGCGGCGCCCTTTTGGCCCGAGCCAAAAGCACCGCTGTGCGGTTGGTGACAGCCCGCGCAGCCGCGCCCGTTGTTGCCGTGCGCGCCAAGGACGTCAACTGGTGACGACCAATTCTGCGCCATCATCAACCCTGCGACTGCGAGGACGAACATTACAACTAACATCGCTCTCTTCATAAATTTAAGACCTCCATGATTTGTGCAACCCGTTACAAACTCTCAGAGGCTTAGGCCTTGGGCTGAGCTTTGTGCCTGGGCACTCTTCGCAGCCGCCCCTCGCCCTTGCTAATGCAACTGGCTATCCGAAACGGAGGCAAGCCGCTCATCTCGCGTGAGCTCGTGTAAACCAATGATTATAAAGACTGAAGCACCTGTGAGTCGCTCATCGTCGCGATCGGGGATCCTTGGGGAACTGGGGGAAAAGAACCAACGGAAAAGGCGGAGTGGTGAAATCCCACAGTTGCAAGGTTACTAGACGTTACTCTTCGGAAGTGTTGCGAAAGACAGCAGTTGGCGTGTGGGGACGGGGCTTTGCCCCGTCCAAGCGGGGCGGAGCCCCGCTTCCACACGAGCTAGCGGCTCTGCGGAGCCGGGGTCGTGGGCGCCGGGGACGCGATCGGCGTCACCTCTTTTTGTGACGCTCCAGCTTTCTTTTCGCGCTGCTCTTCGCGTTCCTTCTTTAACTGCTCGGCCTCGGCATCGGTGACATAACGAAACTGCTGCACGCGTCCGGGGAAGATCTCGGAGGTGAAGACGCGATTATTCTTGTCGACGGTGATGCCGACCAGTCCTTGGAACTGACCGGGAAGCAAGCCGTGGCCGCCCAGGGAAATGAGTAACTGAGCATCTTTGTTGAACACCTGTACCCGGTCCTGCTGGCCGTCGGCGACCCAAATATGGCCGTCAGCATCAACAGCTACTCCTTTAGGTCGCGCGAAGTATCCTGGACCATCGCCGGATTTCCCAAAGGTGCTGATGAACTTGCCATCGGCGTCGAAGATCTCAATGCGGTTGTTGAGCGTGTCGGCGACGTAGAGATTGCCCTCCTGATCGACTGCCAACCCGGTGGGTTTGGCGAAATCGCCGGGGCTGGTGAGTTCATGGTTGTGTCCGGTGGTGCCGATCGTGCGTTTCAGTTTGAAAGTGTCCGCGTCATACACCAGCACCTGGTCGAGTTCGACATCGGAGACATAGAGCAGCCGGTTCTCGCGGTCAATGGCCAGATTGCCCGGACTGACCAGCCCGTCGCTGATAACGTCTTCGGTCTTGTGGGCGGCGTTGAATACCAGAATGTGACGCAGGCCGGGATCGGAAACGAAGAGACGATCGTTGTCGTCCATGGCCAGCCCGATGATGCGTACGAAGTGCGCGTGCGTTTTGTTCTTGATCAGTTCAACGTTGCGCGTCTCGGTATTGAAGATGAAGATGGCGCCCACTTTCTGATCCGCAACGTACAAATTGTTTTTGGAATCGACGGCGACGCCGTACGGTTCAGCCAGCTGAAATAGAACCTTGCCGCTTTCACCCTGAGGTTGCGTGCCAGCCAGGCGGTCCATCCATTTCGCTTTCTTGGTGTGGCTCCCAGCCTCGACCTGCGAGATTCTCTGAGCCGCATAGAACGCCTGGTACTTGATGCGCGCGATGGCGGGCGGATTCGGCCAGACGATGTTCGAATAATCAATGACTTTGGGCGTTTTGGGCTGGGCATCCGCCTTCTTCTTCTTACCGGCGAACGCGGAAACGGGCGCAAGCAGCGTCAGGCCGAGCATGAGACACAACACGCGCCGGCTATTGCGACGGTGAATCAAGCTTGCTCTTACTTCAGACATGGGCGTCATTCTCCTCGTCCTTATTCTCCCTCAGGAGAACTATCGTTTCGTCAGATCCTTATGGCAGGTGATGCAGAAAGCCAGGTTGTTGGCCTGATCCTTCACCAGCAGATCGGGTTGCGCCGACGCATGCGGCTGGTGGCATGACAGGCAGTCAATGTGCGCGTGCAACTTCGTGACATCAGTCGGATCCATCACGTCCGAAACCGGATGCCCGGCGATCGGATGCCCGCGTCCAAACCTCAGCGGCAGCACTACCGTCTTGTTCTTCTTGAAGTAATCCTCAGGAAGCTTCACCTTCCCATCAAAGATGGTAATCATGTGCTCGGCTTCAAGCTTCTTCGGTGCCGGAGAGTCGGGCCCGTGACATTCAAGGCAGAGTGCATCGGGCTTCTTGGTTCGCAACAGGTGTTCGTTGTCGCTGCCGTGGGGCTCATGGCAGGTTGCGCATCCTTGTTGAAAGGCCGGCTGATGCAGGTGCGCCTTTTTGAATTGGTCGGCCTGGTCCGTGTGGCAGGCCAGACAGGCGCTGACCGGATCCGGTTGCAGGAAGCCCGGTGTTTTGCCGGCATGGGGATTGTGACACGCCACGCATTCTCCCTGGGCTCCGGGATGCGGCACCTTCGCCTTGTCGATCTTCTCCACCTGCTCGCTGTGACAGGTGGCGCAGAGCGCTCTCGTGTCAGTGTTGGTGAGAACGACTTTGCCATCTTTTGCGGGCTCGTGGCAGATCTCGCAGGTCTTGTCCGCAAATGGCGGATGAGTAAATTTCTGGAGCAGCTTTGGCTGCGTGGACTGGTGCGGATCGTGGCACTGCGTGCAAGTGACCGTGGCAAAGGGCTGCCCCTGGTGAGCCTTGATCAAGGCGGCATCCTTAACGTCGTGGCAGTCGATGCAAAGCGCAGGGACGGATTTGGTCAGGTGTTTGTCGAATTCCTGCTTCCCCTTTTCCCCGACTTTGTGCGTCGTGTGGCAGGTATCGCATCCCATGTCGAGGGCGGCGTGGCGGCTGCCTTTTTCTGGGACGTTCAGACCCTGGGTGTGGCAATCGAGACAAAGGTTCTTGCCCTTCTCGCCGGCAGTGGCTTTCAACAGCTGATTCTTGTTGTCGGAAGTGTGCGGATCGTGACACTTGATGCAGTCGCGTACGGCGGGCGGATGTACGGTCCCCTTCAGGGTGGCCGCGTCTTTGTCGGCGTGGCAAGTGATGCACAGCGATTGCGGGGTCGTAGTGATGAGCTTGACCCGGGTGATGTCTTTGTTGACGCGGACCTCGTGGCAACTCAGGCAGCCCATCGCGATGGCGGAATGGACAGCCTTGCCCTTTGTCTTGTCCTCATGACATTCCAAGCACTTGGCCGCGTCGACGTTCTGCTCCAGAGGGACGGGGTGAACGGCGGCGGTGGCGCGCGGGATCAGCAGCGCGATCAGGGCAAAAAAAATGAGGACATCAAGACCAAGACTGCGGCCGCCGGGGTTTACGACCGTCGGGCGCAACCAATTGCGATTAGGGAGCAGTCTCACGCGGCCTCCGAAGGGTGCGTGTGCACGAAAGTCGCCGTATCTCGAAAAAACTGTTGCGAGATGCAACGCGGGCGTAACTTATTGAACAAAAGCGGGTTGAGAAGCTTAATGGACCTGGAGCGGAAATCTCTGACGACCATTATGAGCCTCGGATGGGCTTTCTGCCACAGCTGCCTCGGTGAAATGCCCCAAGGCAGACGCAGCGTCTAATTCCTTGAGGTCGTTGATGGTTCCGGTGTGTCAGGCCTGCCATCGCGGTGCCCATTAGAATTCCCATAGGGACTGCGGGGAAGGGGCGTAATCACAGGCGTATGTGATGTGTGTCACTCCATACCGCCCGACATTTGCGATCGCCCTCGTGCATCCATCACTTGAGCTAGTGAGTTGCATCACGAGCATTCTGTGATGTGTGAAATGCCTGTGGAACCGGATTGCGGTGCGTGATTTAGCCCAAACTGCTCTGTCGCCGGCTTTGCCATGTGCCTCCTAAGTCATGTCATATCTGTCTGTTACGCTGTGTGTCCTGTCTGGCGTGGAACTTGCATTTCATGCTTGCGAACAGGGAGAGGGTATGGCCGCAGGTTTTCCAGCATTTGCCCACAAAACGTGGCGCACCATCGCTTCCATCCAGACTGGCGTGGTTCTTTTGATCCTGGTCGTGATTCTTTCGGCGGTCGGAACCATTGTGCTGCAGCGTCCGGTGACTGAACCTGACGAAATGCAGAACGCCTACTCTCCGCAGGCGCTCCGCATGCTGGACGCGGTCGGATTGACCGATGTGTTTCACTCCTGGTGGTTTCTCGGACTGGTGCTGCTGGTCAGCCTCTGCATTGTGGCGGCTTCCATCGATCGCTTCCCCAACTCGTGGCGCTACTTCTCGCGTCCCTACAAGTATCCCGACGAGAGCTTTCGCCGTGCTTTGCATCCGCAGAAGACATTGGCTGTCGCGGACGAAGAAGCTGGCCTGGTAGCGGCGGAGCGGGCACTGCATGAACTGGGATACAAGCCGGAACGCGTAGTCCGCGAGGATCACTTTGCCATTTTCGCCGAGCGCAGCCGCATCTCGGAGTTGGCGGTGTACATCGTGCATGCCAGCCTGCTGCTCATTTTCTTGGGCACAGTCGTGGATGGCATCTGGGGCTGGCGCGGCACGCTCAATCTGAACGAGGGACAGACCTCGAACCTCGTCGAACTTCGCGATGGCACCACGCGCACGCTCCCGTTTGCCATTCGTTGCGATTCCGCCGGCCAGGAAAACTACAAGGATGGCACCCCGAAAAAATGGTGGTCCCAACTGGCGGTGGTGAAACAAGGACGAGACGTACAGAAGAAAGAAATTGTCGTGAACGATCCGCTTGTCTATAGCGGTGTCCGCTTCTACCAGTCGAGTTACGGCCCGAATGGCAAAGTTGACAAGCTCATGTTGGTCGCCGCTCCCAAGAATGGTTCTGGCCAGAAGCAGGAAATCGGGCTGGCGGTAAACGACACCGTTCCACTCGACGCCGATACCACGGTGCGTTTCGCCGAATTCATTCCCGACTATGCGGTTCGCGAGGGGCAGGTGTACCGGAAATCGAATCAGTTGGAAAATCCGGCCGCTCACCTGGTTGTGACCTCGAGGAGCGCGGGCAGAGATTTCGACGTGTGGTTCCCGCAAATGGACGAGGTGTCCGACAACTCGAAGGCGCCCTGGATGTTCCAGGCCACCGACCTGAAGATGGGCCACTTCACCGGCTTGCAGGTTTCGCACGAACCGGGACAGTGGGGAGTCTGGTCGGGCGTAGTGCTGATGGGCATCGGACTGGCATTCGTGTTCTACGTGGTGCACATGCGGTTTTGGGCGGTACCGGTTCGCGATCCCAAGACCGGCAAGTGCTCGTTATGGATTGGCGGAAGCGCGAATCGCAATCGCGATGCGTTTGAACAACGCTTCAGCGATCTGGTGGACTTAATGGAGAAAGAACTCAAACCCATTCCCACCGCCTCTCCGAGGGAGCAGGTCGCAACCGTCGCCGCGAACTGAACCGAGGGACGGAACCGGTTATTGGAGGATGTAAATGGCACGCGCAAAAGCAGAGCAGCAGCAACCGTCAACCGGCATGACCCTGATCGTGATGGTCGGATTGGCGATTGCGTTCTTGCTGTTCATGGCATTCCTGAACGTGGTTAAGAGTGGCAATCTTTTGAGCGAGACGAACCTGCTCTTTGCCACGTTGATTTTCTACGCCGGTGCCGGTGCGTTATATCTGGGATTTGGAGTCACCGGCACCGAGTCGTACGTGAAGTTCGCATCGCTCGCCACCTGGCTGGGTTTGATCGCCAATTCCGCCGCCGTTGCTCATCGCTGGTACGACGCGGGACATCCGCCGTTTGCCAGCGTTTACGAAATGCTGCTCAGCTTCGTATGGACCTTGGCCGTGCTCACGCTGATCGCTGAAAAGAAGTTTGGGGTGAAGGTCATTGGCACAGTCACGATGCCGGTGGCGATTGTCGGCGTCGTGCTCATGCAGTTGCTGCGGACCGAAGTCCACCCCTTGGTGCCTGCGCTGCAATCGACCTGGTTGCATGTCCACGTCACGCTGGCCATGCTGGCCTATGCCGGCTGCGCCCTCAGTTTTGCTCTCGCCATGATGTTCCTGATCCAGGACAACATGAAGACCGAGACCTTCCTTGCTGTCACCAGCGCCAGCACCCTGGGCATATACGCGAGCATCGTCTTAACGCGCTTCGAGAACTGGGGCGGACTGAGCCTGGTGGCGTGGAATCCGGAGAATAAGGCAGAAGTCTTCCTCTCCAAGGGCGTGCGCCTGTTCGTCACCATCCCGGACCTCGGCTGGCTGATGACACTCGCCACCCTCTCGGTCGCAACGCCTTTGTCGTTATACCTGATTTCTCGCCGCTCGAAGATACGCTGGTATCTTCGCTCGCTTCCTGCTCGACTATCCGACATTTACAGAGCCGTGCTCCGGGCGTTTGTTCTCCGGCGTAGCGACGAGGTCAGCGCGACAGAAGACTGGATAAAGATCAATCCCGAGCCGCAAAACCAGGAGAGCTGGATTCTAGTCGCTAACCGTGCCTTATTCCTCAGCATTCTCCTGCAGGTGATGGCGCTGGTCATGTTCTTGGTGCGCGCGAACGATGGCCGGTATCCGTCGCTCGACGCAGACGGATTATTCCCGACAAGCCTCGCCGCTAGTCCCTTTATACTGTCGGGTTTGGTAGGCGGCGTCTTTATCTCACTCCTATATCTGCTGCTCGTGTGGCGTCGCCCGGATCTGGAGCGTTTGCTGCCTACTTCCGACAACCTCGACCGCATCACCTACAAAACGATTTGTCTAGCCTTCCCCCTATTAACACTGATGATTGCCGCCGGAGCGTACTGGGCCAACCAAACCTGGGGCTCGTACTGGAGTTGGGATCCCAAAGAGACGTGGGCAGCGATCACCTGGTTGGTGTACGCGCTCTATCTTCACATGCGGATCACTCGTGGCTGGCGTGGCCGTCGCGCCGCTTACTTCGCGATCGCCGGCTTTGTCGTGGTCATGTTTACGTTCTTCGGTGTGACCTACTTGCTGCCAGGATTGCACGCTTACGCCTGATTGCACGTGGTTGCGCTTCCGCGTGCCGAAGAAAGTCGAAGTTGCACTTGATTTTGGGTGGCGCAGCGGTTCACCGCTGCGATAAGGGGCTTGGGTTCGGAGTCGGCTTTAGCCGCTGCGGTCAGACTGCAGCGTAGAGAGTACTTTTCAGTCGTCTGTTCCGGCGCTGGGGCCGGTGGAGATCTCAACTTGAATTCGGTTCGCGTCAATTGGCAGCTCAAGGCACTCTTGCCGGTGGTATTCGTACTGCTGGCGGGTCTGCTGCTATTTATTGTGGCGACCGTATCTTTTCGGGACCCAGAGCGCCACGCGGTGTTGATCGTCGCGGGCGCGGGAGCGGTCGCAATCTGCGGAGTGTCCATCGGCGCGCTTGCCTATTTCATTCAGCGGCCCATGGTCGAGTTGCAGGAGAAGATCGCGCTGGTGAGTGAAGGCAATCTGGACGTCGCGGTCGGCTTCTCCCGGCGCAACGATGAGATCGGGGACCTCGGCCGCAACTTCAACCACATGATGCAGCAGTTGCGGGAGAGCAGGGAAGAGATCGAGACCCTGCACCGCACGCAGATGTCTCGCGCCGAACACCTGGCGACGCTGGGCGAGTTGGCAACTGGCCTGGCTCACGAGATTCGCAACCCGCTGGCAGGAATCGCCGGCGTCATCGAAATCATCAGTCGCGACCTGCCGTCGACCAGTCCGGCGCGGGCGGTTGTGAAAGATGTTCGCCAGGAAATCGCGCAGATCAACCGCATCCTGACCGACCTTCTGGAAACGGCGCGTCCGCACCCGCCGCAGGTTCGCGTAAGCAATCTCAACACGACCGTGGAACACGCGGTGATGCTGGCTCGCCAGCAGGTGCTCTCCAAGCCCATAAAGATCGAGTTGCAGAAAGCGCCCGACCTGCCGGAAGTCGAACACGACAGCGATCAGATTCACCAGGTGCTTCTGAACCTCCTCCTCAACGCCGTCCAGGCCATGGAGGGAGCGGGCACGGTGCGCGTCGAGATCAGTTCCCACGATGATTGTGCCAGCGTGGTCGTCAGCGATACCGGGCGCGGCATCCCGCCGCCGCAGCTGTCCCACATCTTCCGGCCTTTCTACACCACCAAGGGCAATGGCACAGGTCTCGGTCTTTCCCTGGCCCGCCGTATCGTGGAAGAACATCATGGCCGTATCGAGGTGAGCAGCACAGTTGGGAAGGGAAGCAAGTTTGAGGTGGTGCTTCCGTTTCGCGTGCCCGCCGTTCAGGCCGAAGTTTCCTAGGAGTTCTCGATTCTCAGTTCTCAGTAGAACCGATAAAGATAGAGAGCAATAGAGAACGAGGGACTTTTCTGAGAACTGAGAACTGAGAACCGAGAACTCCTTCGCCAAAGCAAGTTCCTTCCATTTCGTAGTAAATTAAACACTAGTGCCTGCCGAGAAAATCATGATTGTGGACGACGAGCGCCTGGTACGCTGGTCGCTCCGCCAGAAGTGCGAAGAGTGGGGATACCACGTAATTGAAGCCGATGCAGGCGAACCAGGCCTCAAGCTGGCGCAGCGGGAATCCCCCGATCTGGTTCTCCTCGACGTCCGCATGCCCGACCTCACCGGCATCGAAGTGCTGGATCAACTCAAGAAAAATGGCGATGCCCGTGCCGTCATCATGATCACCGCCGATCCGCAGCTTGACGATGTCAAAGCGGCGCTCAAACTCGGGGCCTACGACTTCGTAGGCAAGCCGATCGATTTCGATGAGCTGCACGTGGCCATCAAGAATGCCCTCGAGGCTACGAGCCTGCGCACCGAAGTCCAGTCCCTGCGCAGCGAGGTGCGCCGCGCATCCGGTTACAACAGCGTGGTCAGCGTCTCACCCAAGATGACGGAGCTCATGAACTTCGTCCGCAAGGTCGCCTCCAGCGAAGCAACGACGATTCTGATTCAAGGCGAGAGCGGTACCGGCAAGGATCTGATCGCCAAAGCCATCCACTACGAAAGTTCCCGCCAGGACAAACCGTTCGTAGCGATCAACTGCTCGGCCATTCCCGAGACGCTGATGGAAGCCGAACTTTTCGGACACGAAAAAGGCGCGTTCACCGACGCCAAGCAGATGAAGAAGGGCCTGTTCGAGGCGGCCGACGGTGGCACGCTGTTTCTCGATGAGATTGGAGAACTCTCTCCGCTGTTGCAAGCCAAACTGCTGCGCGTGCTCGAAGACCAGGTCATCCGCCGCGTAGGAGGTATCCGCGATATGCAAGTGGATGTGCGGGTGATCGCGGCTTCCAATCGCGACCTCGAAAAGGCGGTGCGCGAAGGACAGTTTCGTCAGGATCTCTACTACCGCTTGGCCATCATCGCGATCTTCATCCCGCCGCTGCGGGACCGAAAAGAAGACATCCTCCCGTTAGTGGACTTCTTCATTGACCGCTACAACCGCCGATTCAAGAAATCAGTTCGAGGCGTTACCGAGGAGACCCGCCGTCTTATCGTCAATCACAACTGGCCGGGCAATGTTCGCGAGCTGAAGAACACCATCGAACGTGGCATGATCCTCGAAGACGAGCCGTTCTTGCGCCCAGTGTATCTGCCGTTTTCGGTAGGCGAATCGGGCGGCCGCACGGTGTTCGAAAGAACTTCACCGGCCGATGGTGGACAACCGCTGCCCAATGGACGCACTCTCCCGCGTCTCTATATCCCGGAGGGCGGCACGTCGCTCGAAGAAGTGGAGCACGCCATGGTCGAGTTGGCCATGCGCCAGGCCAACAACAACCAGACTCACGCCGCCAAGCTGCTCGATATCAGCCGAGATGCTCTGCGCTACAAGCTCAAGAAATTCGGCTTGATTCGCGGCGATGACGACGGCTCGCAGTCCGGAGCTGCCGAAGAGTAGTAATTTCTGAACTCAGGGTGGCCCTTTCGCGTTCTCTGCGAAAGGGTAGGACTCGGGGGGCTGGCCCAGCCTTTCCTCATTTTGATCCTCCAGGGTGCCCCGCTCTTGTCGCGTCTTTTGCGACAGGGCGGGGATTTTGATCTCCATGAGTTGAGGATGCCAAGTCAAGTTCCCCGCCCTGTCCCTGCAAAGAACGCAGGGACAAGGACGGGACAGCCGCTGGATTTGAGATTCTATTCAGAAAGGATGGGCCAGCCCCCTGCTCCACGCTCTGAAATTCGCAGAGGGTGGGGCAGCCTCAGTTGGTTTGATGGAAGGGTGGGCCAGCCCCCTATAGAGAAATAGCACATGAGCAACCGCGACGATTTTTCTAAGAAGACTAAAGATAACGTGGCGATGCGCGCTTGCTGGCACTGTTCCTTCACAGGATGCGGAAGGCTCACCGCTGGGCCGAGTGAGGAATCCCCGGATGCGGTAACGATGATCGGCAAGGCCGCGCATATCTGCGGAGCCGCGCCGGGTCGTGGAAGCCGACGCTACGACGCTTCCATGACGCCGGAGGAGCGCGCGGGCATCGACAATGCCATTTGGCTTTGTGCCGACCATGCCGACTTAATCGACCGGGACGAGGTAACTTACACGGCCGAGACACTGCGCGCGATGAAACGCGATCATGAAGCTTCCATTGGGCAGGACATGCGGTCCCGGACAGCACACGACTTGGGTACCGGCCTCCTGGCCATCGGCCCGGACATCATTTGCACCGGGGATATTCAGAGCGTCTCGGCGGCGAACTGGACGTTGCGTCTGAAACACTTCGTGGCGGGAGGTGTTCACGAGTTGGTTACTTTCATCGACGGCTTCGCAAAGACGGATCCGGACGACAGATACTTGCTTTCCAACGAGCTGGGGGACGGCCGGGTGCTCTTGCAGGTACCGAGCTTAACCAAGCAAGCCGACGGCTACAGTCTTCTCTGCCCGGTTGCGCCGAGCTTTCCCCGCGTCGATGTGCAGGATCTGGGAAGCAGTTTTGCTCTGCATCCGGAAACCGGCGACTGGTATCTCGACGGCAAGGGAAACCTTGCTCGGGTGTCCGGGCTGGAGTACCTGCCGCAGAAAGTTCAGTCCCTGCTCTCTGTGCAGCGGGGTGAGGGCGGGGTCCCCGCGCGAGGCTTCGGTTGTGGCCTGCACTCCCAGGTTCCCCAGCTCCGCCGCGCGCGCGGCGAGGTACTCGGCCGCCCCCGCGCTGTCCATTTCCAGCTTCAGCCGCGTGGCGCCGGGGAGGAGAACGGCGGCCGCCTTCTGCAGTCCGCTGAGCTCGGCGGCGTGCGGAGTGACCATCAGCAGGTGCAGGCGGCAGGTGAAGGTGACAGCGAGATCGGCCGCCAGCGGCAGGCCTTTCTCATGCGAGGGATTCCCGTCGATCGGGGCCACGATGATGCTCCATTCCCTGGGTTGGCTCGCCGAGCCTTCCCGCCCGGGACGCGCGAGCAGAACCGGCGTGCCCCCCTGGGCGATGACCTGCTGCGCGATCGTCCCGAAAAGCATGCGCCTCGCCCCGCCCGTGCCGTGTGTGCTCATGACCACGAGGTCGGGGGCGAGCTCGGCCGTGTGCTCGGTGATGCTTCGCGCCACGTCCCGCACTCCCACCTCGTGCACGTGGGTCTCGACGCGCAGACCAGCCAGCGCCGGCATGCGCGCCACGTCGGCCAGGTACGCGGTTGCCTCGCCGGCGGACACGAGGTGTCGCTCGCTGTGGATCGCGGAGGGAGCGTGCCGTTCCACGACGTGCACGAGGGTGAGGAGTGCACCGGATCTCCGCGCAAGCTGAGCGGCCGTCGGCAGGATCGATTCCGACATGCGGGAACCGTCCAACGGAACAAGGAGATGATGGAACATCGCATCACCCTCCCACAAAGG
>JAIQFA010000045.1 GCA_020073525.1 Terriglobia bacterium | reverse complement strand
CCGCGTTACATTCAATACATAGGTTCCCCGGCCCTACGACGTTTCTCCCCTGTGGTGTCAATACTGATAACTGGGAGCGTATGGCATGGCTGCTCCGGGGAACTCCCCGATTGCGATTGCGTTCGAGGGCATCAGTGGAACTGGCTCGATCCCGACGCCGGTTTTGCTGGCCGGAATGTTGCGCGCCTCGGAGAAGGTTAGCGATCTGATTTTTTCGCCTGGCCGCCCACCCCAAGTCGAGATTCACGGACAACTCACGGCAGTTGAAATCGCCGGGAGCGGCATGCTTTCGGCGGATGACACGCGCCGCATTGCCGCCGATCTGATCGGCACCAACAAGCAAGCCATCAACACGCTGCGCGAGCAAGGCTCCTGCGACGTTTCTTACGGATTGCCGGGAATGGCCCGCTTCCGGGTCAATGTTTTTATCCAGCGTGGAAGTTGCGCGATTGTGATGCGCGTGATTCCGACCGTCATCCCGACCTTCAGTTCGCTTCGTTTGCCTGCGCAACTGGAAGAGGCAGCCAAGGTCCGCAACGGGATCATCCTGGTAACAGGAGGCACTGGCTCGGGCAAGTCCTCCACCCTCGCCGCGCTGATTGACCGCATTAACAGCGAGTATTGCTATCACGTTCTGACAGTCGAGGATCCGATTGAGTTTCTGCACAAGCACAAGAAATCGACGGTACACCAGCGCGAGTTGCACAGTGATGCGCCGAATTTCACCCTGGCACTGCGCGCGGCATTGCGTCAGGCCCCCCGGGTGATCATGATCGGCGAAATCCGTGATCGTGAGACGTTCGAGATTCTTCTCGAAGCGGCGGAAAACGGCCACCTCGTCCTTTCCAGCATGCATACCGTCGATGCTTCCAAGACGGTGGAGCGCATCATCGGTAACTTCGCCGCTGCCGAACAGCAATCCGTCCGAGAGCGTCTCGCCAAGACTTTTCGCTACATCATTGCCCAGCGGCTGATCCCACGCACGGACGGCGGCGATCGCGTCGCGGTCGTCGAAATCTTGAAATCGAACACCCGCACTCGCGACATCGTCGAACAAGGCGAGCGCCCGGGCCGCACTCTGCTGGATGCGATCAAGGCCAGCGAAAATGAAGGCATGCAGCACTTCGATGGCGAGATCGCGAAACTGGTCCGCTCCGGCCTGGTCGATCTGGAAACCGGTCTCTGCTTTGCCAGCAATGCCACGGTGCTTGGGCAAGAGCTGGCACGGTAAGAAATCCAGTTCTCAGTTCCCAGTTCTCAGAAGAAGCAGTTCTCAACGCTCTGACGTTTCGTCGCTGGGCATTCGCAGCTGGATACTATCTCACGAATGGTTTTGGGAAGGGCACGGCTTCAGCCGTGCCGCTCAGGGCCAATAAAGACGCAGGCTTTAGCCCCCGAGGAGGCTCGTCGGGGTATGATTCCTGCATGTCTTCACTTCCTCATTCCACATCTCCCGGAGCTGTTTCAGCTCGAGTGGTGAGCTTTGAATTGGCTCGACACTTGGTCGAGCAGCATGCTGCTGGTGTGCATCCAGGAGAAACGGAGACGGCGGATCTGCTTGCGGCCTTGGGACGAGTTCTGGCCGAACCGATTCTGGCCGATCGCGACTTTCCTCCGTTTGCGCGGTCGACGCGAGACGGGTACGCGGTGCGCGCGGCGGATGTGGAGCGGGTTCCGGCGCGGCTGGCAGTGATCGGGGAGATTAAGGCCGGCGATTCGCCGGAAACCTGCACGGTCAATCGCGACCAGGCCGTCTCGATCATGACGGGGGCGCCGCTGCCGGCGGGAGCGGACGCGGTGGTGATGGTGGAGCACACGTCGGTTGTAGAACGTCCCTACCCTAACGCCGCAGAGAACGCGACGTTAGGATGGGGCACCCAATTGGTGGAGATTCAACGTAGCGTGAAGAGCGGTGAGAATTTTGTTCCGCGCGGGGCAGAAGCGCGTGCGGGACAACTGCTGCTCGATCGGGGAAGGAAGCTGGATCACACGGGCATCGCAATTGCGGCTTCGGTCGGGAAAACCCGGTTGCCGGTCTTCCGCAAACCACGTGTAGCGGTACTTTCGACGGGCGATGAATTGGTGGAGATTGACGCCATGCCGGGACCAGCGCAAATACGAAACTCGAATTCGTATTCCCTGGCGGCACAGGTTCAGAATGCCGGCGCGGAGGCCGTGCGCCTGGCGATTGCTCCAGATGAGCCCCGGCGGCTGCGCGCATTGATCGAGGAAGGATTGAGTTGCGACCTTCTGTTGCTGACCGGGGGCGTCTCCATGGGGAAATACGATCTGGTGGAACAGGTTCTCGCGGAGTTGAAGGCCGAATTTTATTTCACTGGCGCGGAGATTCAGCCGGGGCGACCGGTGGTCTTCGGTTCGTGTGGCGCTGACACTCCTGTCCGCGTGTCGGCAGCGAAACCTGCATCCGCGTGGGTATCAGTGTCCGCGCCACACAAGAAGCATTTCTTTGGGCTGCCTGGGAATCCAGTTTCGACCATGGTGACCTTCGAACTGTTCGCTCGGCCGATGATCGAAGCCCTGTCCGGCATGACGCCGCAGCCCTTGATCTTTCTGAGTGCACGCCTGCAATCGGAGATACGGACGAAGACAGGGTTGAAGAGATTTCTTCCAGCGGTCCTTTCGGGAGAGTTTGCGAACGCCAAGGTGGAACTGGCTCGCTGGCAGGGATCGGGCGACGTCGCTACGCTGGCGCGGGCGAACTGTTATGTCGTGATTCCGCCGGATCGCGAGCGGATCGAGGCCGGAGAATGGGTGTCATTACTGATGCGATGAAGATGCGATGCCTGGCGTGGGTGCGATAACCTGTTAGCGATGCCGAAAAAAAGGCTTTCCCACTATGACGCGCAGGGCCAGGCCCGCATGGTGGACGTGTCGTCGAAGACGCGAACCGCGCGGGAAGCGGAGGCCAGCGCGTTTGTGCTGATGTCGCCCGAGGTGCTGCGGGCGCTGCCCAATAATCCGAAGGGCGATCCGCTGGAGGTAGCGCGCACCGCGGGCATCATGGCGGCAAAGCGTACTGCGGAGTTGATTCCGATGTGCCATCCGGTGGCCCTGTCGCACATTGCTGTCACCCTAAGCGTGTGCGAGAATGGCGTTTCTGTTGCCACAAAAGTAAAGACCACGGCGGAGACCGGTGTGGAAATGGAAGCGCTGGTAGCGGCGAGCGTTGCGGCGCTCACGGTCTACGACATGTGCAAGGCGCTCGACAAGGGCATAGAAATCCGCGAAGTGATGCTGGAGCGGAAGTCGGGCGGCAAGAGCGGAAACTACCAGAGAAGCGGCAAGCGGAAATAGATTTCGCCGGCTGAAAACTCGGATGCCGGAGTCCAGCCCCTAAAGGGGTTTTTGATAACGAGCGAAGTTGGCATCGCTAAAGCGATGCCCTGATACGAAGCTATGGCAACCAACGTCAAAATCCTGCTGGTGGACGACAACCCGATGGTGCTCGGGATGCTGCAGCATGCGCTCTCGGTCATGGGCGAAGTCACAGTCGCTACCGATGCCGCCGATGCCTTGTTGAAGGCAGTCGATGACCTGCCGGATGTGATGATCTGCGATTACCGTATGCCGGGCATGGACGGACGGCAGTTGCTGGAAAAATTGAAGAGCAGGCCCGCCACCGCCAGCATCGCGGTGATCCTGATGGCCAGCAAGGCCGACATCAGCGAGCGATTGTCGATGCAGGATCCGATCGAAGACTATCTCGAGAAACCTTTCTTCCTGAAAGATGCTACCCACAAAATCAAGCGCGTGGTGGACCGGATCGCGCTCGAGAAGCTGAGCAAAGCAGCCTCGACCGATGGTGTGTTGCGCGGCAGTTTGTCGCAGATGAACGTGATCGACCTGGTGCAATCGTTGGAGATGGGGCGCAAGAGTTGTCTGCTCACCATGACCAATGGCGATGACAAATGCGAGATTTATTTCAGCCAGGGGCAGGCCAAGCACGCGGTGTATGGCCCGATCACGGGAGATGAAGCGGTTTTTAAAGTGCTGCGCTGGACGGAAGGAAACTTCCAGATTGATTTCAACGGCAAATCGTCGCAGGAAACAACGACGCTGAACACGCAGGGCCTGCTGATGGAAGGGCTGCGTCTGCTGGACGAGGCGCAGCGGGACGCGGCGGCTGAAGGTGAAGATGTCCTCCTCGACACCTGATTCGTCGTTGCATAAGAAGACTGCGGCCGTACTGACGGTCAGCGATTCGTGTTCGCGCGGCGAAAAGGTGGATCTCTCCGGTCCGGCCGTGGCGGAAGCGCTGGACCGGAGAAATTTTCAGGTGCTGGTGCGCAGCGTGGTTGCCGACGAGCGCGCCGCGATCCAGGAAAAACTGATTGAGTTGTGTCGCTCGGCTCGCCTGGTCATCACTACAGGCGGGACGGGAATCGCTCCCCGCGACGTGACGCCGGAAGCGACGACCGCGGTGTGCGATCGCCTGGTAGAGGGGATCGCGGAGCAGATGCGTTTGCAAGGCACGCGCAAAACGCGCTTCGCGGTCCTGAGCCGCGCCGTCTGTGGTGTCCGGGGCACGAGCCTGATCCTGAATCTGCCCGGAAGTCCGGCGGGAGCGGTTGAGTCGCTCGAGGCGGTGATTGATTTGCTGCCGCACGCGCTGGAGTTGATTGCGGGGCGGACGGGGCATGAAGGTCGCTAGTCGATGGTCGTCAGTCGTTCGCGAGTCGCCCGCGTTCGCAGAGAAATGTCCTGCCGTCGACCAACGACGCTCTCCGCTTCTCGCGTAAACTAGTCTCACTCACTTGACCAAGATCAAACATTTTGTCCACGCGTACGGCGAGTGGATCAAGCACGTCCTTGCTCCTCTGGGGCCCTGGGGGATGCTTGCGTTTGCGGCCGTGGACGGCTCGTTCATGGGCTTGCCGCTGGATGCGATCTTCATGGGCTATGTGTACAACGATCGCTCACGCTTTCTGATGTATGTGCTGCTGGCCTCGGCCGGCGGGGCGCTCGGAAGCATCGTTCTCTACGTCATCGGATATACGGGCGGCGAGGTGCTGTTGCGCAAGCGGCTTTCCGCGGAGCGGTTCGAGAAGATTCACGCCTCTTTCGATCATCATGAGTTCTGGGCGCTGATGTTTCCGGCGATGTTGCCGCCGCCCACGCCTTTCAAAATTGTGGTGCTGGCAGCCGCGGCCTTTGAGATGAACTTCGGGCATTTCTTGCTGGCGATTTTTGCGGGACGTTTTGTGCGCTTTCTGATTGAGGCCCTGCTCACGCTTTGGTTCGGTCCGCAGATTGTGACGCTCGCGGGGAGCCTTTTCGCACATCACTTTGTGTGGATTCTGGTTGGGGTGGGAGTGATGGTGGGGGGCTGGCTGATCTGGCGGCGGATGAGGCGGCGCTCGGAGTCCAATCTGCGCTCGGAAGAGACTCGATTGATCGGCTAGGCGTTTACCCTTTGCAGGTGTGTGTCCTTGAAAAGAGTCGGGTACTTCAGACCATAACCAAGCGCGCGGTCGCACTCAATGTGCGCCAACCAGATCAGCGCAAACGGCAAAGCTCTCGTCCAATGCAGTGCAAACGACACTCCCGCGAGTACAACGGGGAAGGCGATGATGTGGGCTATGTTGTAGAGACTCGCACCAAACCGCGCATTGGCGAGATAGCCCAGCATGAAGAGGTCGGGCCAGAGGAACAGCAGGAAGAATAATCCCCAGCTTGCTCCCGTCGAGCGGTACAGGTACAAACTGAGCGCAAATAGGGCCGCTCCTTCGATACGCAATAGGACCCCAGGTCTAGCGAACATTTCGGATTAATCCGTTTCGCCTTCCAGGCTTGTGATTGATGGCCAACGCCGATTACGCCGCCGCGGCTCCGTGCGGCTTGGAGCGGGAGATCACGGCTGCGACCGCGGGCAATCCGAACATAACTGCGGTGAAAAGCATATCGCCGGCAATTCCGCGGCGGAAGAACGGGATTCCGGCGGCGTAGCAGCTCATGAGGCCAGCAAGAGTCTTCGGATACATACTCCAGCAAGCCCACACTGCAAAATTACTGACAACGAAAAACGAAACAGAGCTGGCGAGAGCGGCGCCCGCGACGCGGAGCCATGCGGAATTCTCGCGCAGACTAGTGCCGAGCCATAAGATCGCCGCATACCACGCCCAAGTCACATAGTGGTCCCAGGAGAATTGATAGGAGTACACGAACTTGGTGAGGATGACGTCAGAGACGGCCAGCAGTGCAAAGGGCACCCACAACTGACGGCGCGATCCGCGCGCGCCAAAATACAGCAGCGCCGCCGCTACCGGAGTAAATCCCCAGGGATGCGGCATGAACGGCATCCGCGCCACCACTGCAAAAATGACAAATAGATAAGCCAGCATGTTCACCTCAAGAAGTCGACCTACGGATTGTTGCGCGTTCGGAAGGTTGCGGTCAAGCGCGAGACGAAGTGTTTGTTCCACGTGAAACAATAAGCGCACAAGAAAATCAAGAACTTACAGGCAGAGCGAAATTTCCTTCCCCCAGATTTTTGTTTTTTTTTCGACATTCCACCCGTCACGCCGCATCTAAACCGGGAAACAATGCAGTTAAGGGTCGCGTCAGTTTTACACACCTGGGGTCGTATTCTGCGAGGTCAAGTCCCGTCTCTTTCGCTGGAGATCACTCGAGAATGCCCATTGCGTTGTCCGGGATGCTACGCCTATGAAGACGCTCATCTTGGGACAACGAACTTGCGGAGCCTCGCCGATTTCAAGGGCGAAGAACTGATCTCGCGCGTGCTCCAGTTGATGGATGAATACAAGCCGTTGCACTTGTCGATCGTGGGCGGCGATCCGCTGGTCCGCTACCGCGAACTCGACGTGCTGCTGCCGCAGTTGGTCAAGCGGGCTCACGTCCAATTGGTAACGAGCGCGTTCCGTCCAATCTCGCCATCGTGGGCTGCGCTGCGCAACCTGCAACTGGTGGTCTCCATCGACGGTCTGCAACCGGAGCACGACGAGCGCCGCAAGCCCGCCACCTACGAGCGGATACTCCGTAATATCGCCGGTCAGCAGGTGGTCGTGCACTGCACCATCACCAGCGCGATGGTGAGGCGCGACGATTACATCCCTGAGTTCGTTGATTTCTGGTCGGCTAATCCGGCGGTGAAAAAAATCTGGATGAGCACCTTCACTCCGCAACTCGGCGCTGCAAATGCCGAATGCCTCACGACTGATGACCGCAGACGAGTGGTCGAGATTCTGCTGCGAACGCGGCGCACTTATCCGAAACTCGACATGCCGGAAGGAGTGATCAAGGAATTCCTGTCGCCTCCTTCGTCGCCCGATCGCTGCATCTTCGCCCAGACGACGCGCACGCTCTCGGCGGATTTCACGACGCGAGTCGAACCTTGCCAGTTTGGTGGTGACCCGGACTGTTCGCGCTGCGGTTGCATCGCTTCGATGGGGCTGGCTGCGGTAGGAAATCGAAAGATTGCAGGCGCGCTCACCGCGGGGCATATCTTTTGGGCGTCAAAGGCTATTGGCCGCTACGTAGAGCGCGGCGAAACGAAACTGCGGGCGCTCGCCAACCGCGAATCGGGCAGAGCGGGATATCAAGGCGCCGCGCGCGGCGAGGACCTGCTGAGGGTCATTGACTGACCAGCGTGGACTGACGAGCGGGCGGCCGATCGCGGTTAGCGAGTTTTCGTAGCGGTTCTCCCCATTCCAAAGCGTTCCTCCACTACTTGCAGATCGCGGGTCAGGAACACTGTGGCGCCAAGCACAGCGCGCGCATTGCGTCCCGGATACTGGTAGCGGAGATCGCGGAAGTGAACTACATACGCGGCGCGGCCGTTCTCGACGGGATCGTGCGCAAGTTCTTCAACTTCGATCAGTGGATACACTGCCCAACTCAGGTACACGCGTCCGAGATAGGTCTGCTTGGCGGCTAGCGAGACGGGAGTTTCTTCGGGCTTGTAACGAATCTGCATTTGGGCTTCGGGATCGACCTCGGGCGCCCACGAATCGACATTCATGGTGGCGAAGAAGTTTGTGGTTTCTGTAACTCCGTGCCAGCGGAACGGGTTTGTCATGTAAGGGTAGGCGGAAACGCGGAGTGGATCGGCTCCCCGATAACTGTGCGACTGGAGGGCGGCCAGGGCGCGGCGATGCTCGTAGTCGCATAGTCCCCAGTACGCGAACACCGCGAGCAGCGCCAGAGTCGCGGCGAGTCTTCCCTTTGGGGCGGCGTACGGGCCTTTACTGCGGACGCCGATTTCTTCATTGATGAGCGAAAACAATACTGGAAGAACCAGGCCGAGCACGAGCACGACCAGGAGTACGGGTTCAACGATGAAGACGATGTCCCAGGAAATCCACCGTTCAGAGAACGGCCATAGGGGACGCACTCCGTAGGCGGTCGTGAAGTCCAGAAGAATGTGGCTAAGTCCAGCCAGACATGCGTAGGCGAAGAGCAATCCCCAGCGGGGGGGGAGGTTGGGATTGCGAGTCTTGTGGCCACGCAGGCGCCAGATGAGATAGATGAATCCAACGACCACCGCGGCCACCAGCGGCACACCCAGGAAAGAATGAGTAAAGCCGCGGTGATGGTTTAGAGCGAAAGCTGAGCCGCCGAATCGGCTGAAGACATCGAGGTCCCCGGCTTCGGCCGCCAAGGTTAACGTGGCGGTGGCCAGAGCGGTCTTACAGTTCAGTCCGGCTCGGCCCATGACAGCACCGAATAGGAAGTGAGTGACGGGTTCCAAGGGCTCTCCTGGACTAGAGTTTGTGCACTGCCGAGACGGGGCAAGCCCCGTCTCTACTCATGCGGGGACCACTAACGAGAGGGCGTCGGGTTGCATGGTCATGCGGGCCGGCAAGCGGCCTAGTAGTTCGCCGTCGGCCTCGACATAGACACGGTCTTCGCTAGTACCATCATTGCCGCTTTTCTCGGGTAACTTGCAGACGACCTCCGGGCAACTCACCAGATCGATGCCGTCGATATCCCATTGACGGCCAAGCAGCCTGCCGGCCACATATTGCAGGTAGGCGTTGCGGCTGGCGGTGCGGCACATTACGGCGCGCAAGTCGCTGCAGTCGAGCGAGGCTCCGGGAACCAGTTCGCGCAGAATGTTTCCGAAAAAGCGGATTCTCACCGCCAAAAGTTCCGTCAGCGATGCGCGCTGAGGGTGGCCGCTGCCATTGCTATATTCGACTTCGAAGCGGCGCATGTTGTACGTCGCCCACAACTGCCACGCTTTGAGGTAATAGGCGGTCATGCCTGAGCGCTTCTTGAGTTGTGCGCTCAGTTTGTAGAAGAGATGAGCGTCCACGCCGATTCCCGCAGCAACGGTGAAGTAACGGGCGGAAGAATTCCCGCTGAAATCCTCGTACTCAATTCGGCCGAGAGGGATGCGACGAACCTTGCCGCCGACGGCGATTTGAGCTGCACTGCCGGGGCGGAGCGGGATTCCGAGATCGTGAGCGAGAGCATTGGCCGTGCCGAACGGAAGAATCGCAAGCGCCACGGGCGTACCAGCTAATCCCTGAATCACATCGTGGATCGTGCCGTCGCCCCCGCAGGCAAAGACTGTGTCACTTCCACCCGCTACCGCGCAGCGGGCGTTGTCGGTGGCCTCCCGGCTGGAGCGGCAAACCGTGAGTTCGGTGCGCACGCCCGCCGACTGGATGATGCCAATGGCATGATTCAGTTCCGCGTCTCGCCCTCGGCGGCCGGAATTGGGGTTGAACAAAATTGTGGCTTTGTGCATGCGTACGATTGGCCCCGCTTTGAGTTTACCGTACGCCCCACTCCCACATGCCGAACATGGCCTTCTGTGGGATCGCGTGTCCGGCTTGGCGAGCCAGCATGGTGATCTGTCCGCGGTGGTGGGCGTCGTGCGCGATCAGATAACCGAAAAATCCAGCCACATCCGGCCGAAATCCTTTGATGCGCCCATCGCCTTCGAGGGATGACTGGAGAACTTCCCGAAGCGCAGCTCGGCTCAACTCCAGCGCCTTTTTCGCCTGCGCGGGCGTGACGGTAAACCGGTCGAGTTGCGCGGGAATCTTGCCCTTTACGGCCTTCAACCACATGACCCGGACGTTATGCATGTGCGAAACCACGGCAGCGATTTCGCGACCCTTCTTCCCAGGAGGCTCGGCGCGCCAGGCTTCGGCGGGCAGATGATCCAGAAGGTACTGATTGATGCGGTCGTTCGTATCAAAGGCCGAAAGCAGAGCTTCGGAGAGAACAAAAGGCGCGGCAGTTTTTTTGGACATGGTGGTTTTAAGGCGTGCCAGCCTCCTCGGATGAAAATAGGTTAGCAGGCGGTTGCGTCCGCGGCCAGTCTGCACTAAGCTAGCGCGCAAAGCTGTTGGGGCGTCCGTTTTAATCACAATTGAAGTCCGTTTGTTTCACTTCAGGAGGGGGTCTGTATGAAACTGCTGACGGTTGCATTAGACACCAAGTTTCAAAGTTTCAAGGTTTCAGAGTTTCAAGGGAAAAGCGGATTTACTTTGAAACCTTGCAACCTTGAAACTTTGAAACCTGTTTTAGTCGCGATCATCCTTGGTCTCGCGATCGGTACCGCTGCTCAGGATCACGCCATGGGCACAACGAAGCCGGCCACGATGATGACCGGCTTGGGCGATTTGCACCATCCGGTTTCAACGAAGAATGCAGAAGCGCAGGGATTTTTCGATCAGGGACTGCGGCTGATTTATGCCTTCAACCACGACGAGGCCGCGCGCTCGTTTCAGAAAGCCGCGGAACTCGATCCAAAGCTGGCGATCGCTTACTGGGGAATTGCCGAGGCGGTGGGACCGAACTACAACGATCCTGCAAGCGAAGACCGCTTCAAGCAGGCGCACGATGCGATTCAGAAGGCTGTGGATCTGAGTGGCAACGCCTCCGGCGTCGAACGCGGCTACATTTTCGCGATGGCGAAACGCTTTCCTGCAGATCCGAAGTCTGATCTGCGCAAAGCCGCGGAAGATTATCGCGATGCGATGCGGGAGGTAGTGAAGAAATATCCCGACGATCTCGATGCCGCGACGCTGTTTGCGGAATCGGGGATGAACCTCCATCCGTGGGGTTTGTGGCATCAGGACGGAACGCCCGAGGCGGGGACGGAAGAGATCGTCGCAACCCTGGAATCGGTGATTAAACGCGATCCCAACCATCTGGGTGCGCTCCACTACTACATTCACGCCGTCGAAGCGTCGAATTCTCCGGAGCGGGCTTTGGCCGGGGCGAACCGCCTGGCAGCGCTGGCCCCGGCTGCGGGACACATCGTGCACATGCCGGCGCACGTTTATATCCGCACGGGAGATTATGCGGCGGCGGTGAAAACCAACCAGGAAGCGGCGGCGGCCGATCGAGCCTATATCAAGAACAGCGGTGTGCAGGGCATTTACCCGATGATGTACTACAGCCACAATCTGCACTTCATCGCGATGTGTTCGGCAATGACGGGTGACTATGCGGAAGCGCACAAGGCGGCGGAGATGCTCGCATCCCATGTCGGACCGTCGGTAAAAGACATGCCGCCGCTCGAAGGCTTCATGACCATCCCGATGGCTGTGGACGTGCGCTTCCACAAGTGGGACGCAATTCTGGCCATGAAGGCGCCCGATGCTGAGATGAAAACTACGACTGGATTCTGGCACTTTGCGCGCGGGATGGCGCTGGCCGGAAAAGGCAAGATCAGCGAAGCGGAAGCGGAATACAAGATCGTGGCCGATGCCGAAAAAGCCACGCCTCCGGATGTGATTTTTCAGATGCCGATTAACAACAAGACCAAGGACATTCTAAAGATCGCCGAGAATGTTCTAGGGGCGCAGGTGGCGCTGGCGAAGAAAGATAACGCTGCGGCTGTGGCTATGCTCCGCGAAGCAGTTGCCGTGCAGGATACGCTGAAGTACGACGAACCTCAGGATTGGTTCTTCCCGGTGCGTGAGTCGCTCGGCGGAGTGCTGCTCATGAGTGGCGATGCCAAGGGAGCGGAGCAGGTCTTCCGCGACGATCTGGCGAAGACCCCCCGGAATCCGCGCTCGTTGTTCGGTCTGCATCAGGCGTTAAAAGCGCAGGATCGAAGTTCCGATGCCTGGTTCGTAGAGCAGGAGTTTCGCAAAGCATGGAAAGGCGGACCAGAAAAGTTAAAAGTGGAAGATCTGGTGTAGCTAACCCAAAACTTGTCATCCTGAGCGAAGCGAAGGACCTGCTTTTGCCGCGAACGAAACTGGTCACGGCGTCGAGGCAAGTAATCTCCCTCTCTCGATGGAATAAACACAGTGCGGCAGCTCCCGCCAGTTCACTTCTTTCCAGACGCTCATCCCGTTGCGTTCGGCGACGCGACGGGAAGGCAGATTCTCAGGGCGAATCAGCGAAATCAAGCGATCCGTTTTCAGGTGCGCGAAGGCCCAGTCGCGGCAGGCGATGGCGGCCTCGGTGGCAAGGCCTTGCCCCCAGAAGTCGCGCCGCAAGTGGTATCCGATTTCGTACAGGCGCTCGCCTTCGACCTGCTGCACGATGACGCCGCAATCGCCGATCATCTCACCGGTCTTCGTCAACTCCATTGCCCAGAGCCCGACCCCGTCGTCGCGGTAACGTCGCCGGTTGCGTTCAATCCATTGCTCGACGCCGGCGCGATCAAAGGGGGAGGGATAATAGCGCATGGTTTCCGGATCGGAGAGGACCAAAGCTAGGGCGTCGGCGTCTTCGGGCGTGAACTCACGCAGCAGGAGACGCGGGGTTTGAAGAATATTCATCGTTAGCGTTTGCCGCGGAGTCTTACATTACTCGGGGAAAAATGTGAAACGTTGCATATCTGACGTGTCTCGGGTTGTAATTTAGCTCCAACTCTGCTGCGATTGCGAGAATATCTTCGGATGGCCTATCGGACTCCGACAAGGCGGGCACATCTTCGAATTCCAGCAACTCGAGGCGATAATAACCTAGGGCTCCAACCACTTTTGCACGATACTCTGCTTCGCTTCTCGCCAGTCAGAAAGTTGACAAAGGCCCCCTCACCAGCTGATAGCAACTCGCAGCCGTTTCAAGGTACCACCCCTGCAACCCCGATCCAAACTACAGCTTGATCGCTCGTCTCTGCCATTGCGAAAGCAGTATAGGCCAGATGCAGGTTTACGCCGACCGTCGGAAACGGTCTTTCACAAAACAGGTTCGAACTCAGGGCGCACTGGTCGGAGTTAAACTCGAAGCATGGTGGACATAGGACGGATGCTGCTGATTCTCGGCGTGGCCCTTGTGGTCATCGGGGGCATCGTCATGCTGCTCGGCCGGACGAGCTTACCTATTGGGCGGCTGCCAGGGGACATCCTGTATCGCGGCAAGAACACGACTTTTTATTTTCCGCTCGCGACTTCCATCCTGATTAGTGTTGTGCTTTCCATCATTATTTTTCTGATTGGGCGGCTGAAGTGATAGCGTTTTGTCCTCCACGTCCGCGCCATCCATTCATATTGTCACCCTGAGCGAAGCGAAGGAAGACAAAATAGGTTTTTGCCGCAAGGTAAACTGGAGTCTCACAGTTGAACCTCATGGAGACGTCGGACCAACTCGGATTCCAATTTCGTCCTCCGGAGCGGCGCGTCTGGACGGTGCGGGCGTTGGTCTCCGCCGTTCGATCGCACATCGAGCGCGAGTATTCGGATTGCTGGGTGGAAGGAGAAATTTCCAATCTCCGCATCCCCGATTCCGGCCACTTGTATTTCACCCTGAAGGAAGAGAGCGCGCAGATTCGTGTGGTGATGTTCCGCTCGTCGGCGAAGCTGCTGCGTTTTCGTCCGGAAAATGGCTTGCACGTCACGGTCCGCGGGCGCATCACCATCTATGAAGATCGCGGAGAACTGCAAATCTCCGCTGAATTCATGGAGCCCAAGGGCGCGGGTGCTCTGCAGTTGGCGTTCGAACAATTGAAGGCGAGACTGCAGGCGGAAGGATTGTTCGAGGCGTCACGAAAGAAGCCGATCCCGCCCTTGCCGCTAAGAATTGGCATCATCACTTCACCACAGGGCGCGGCGCTGCGCGACATCCTGAACATTCTGGCGCGAAGGCATCACTCGGCGAACATCCTGATCTATCCCGCGCAGGTGCAGGGAGACTCGGCGCCGGGCGAGGTGATGGCCGGCCTTCGATATTTCCAGCAAGACATGCGCCGCAGCGGCGCGGTCGAGGTCATCATTATTGCTCGCGGTGGAGGCTCCGTTGAAGACCTGTCCTGTTTCAATCATGAGGGGCTGGCGCGAGCCGTTGCGGATTCGAAGATCCCTGTGATCTCGGCGATCGGGCACGAGACAGATTTCACCATCGTCGATTTTGTCGCCGATCTGCGGGCGCCCACGCCGTCCGCGGCGGCGGAACTTGTAATCCGGTCGCGACAGGAGATCGAAGCGCAGGCTGACGATTTGTCGCGCCGCTTGGTACGCGCGTTGCGCTACCGTCTGCTCATGGCGCGTCAGGATTTGACCGAGCGCGCGCAGCACGGAGCGTTTGCGCGCATCATGGACGGCATCCACCGTCGCCAGCAGAAGTTGGATGAACAGCGCTTCCGGTTGGAGAAAGCGGAGCGGCAACTTCTGGAGCGATGCCATCGCCGTTGCGAGACCGTTGCTGCGGCTGTTCGTCACTATGATGCCCGGCGCCGCATGGCTGGTATACGCCAGCAACTAGAGGCACAGGTCGCGAATCTGGCCGCAGTCATGCACACGCGGTTGCTCGAGAGCCGCGGGACGCTGGATCGCCAGACCGCAAGCCTGGAGGCGCTTTCGCCGGTGGCGATCCTGAATCGCGGATACGCGTTGGTCTTCGACGCGAAAGGCCAGTTGGTGAAAGACGCAGCGCGACTCGAACCCGGGGATGAGTTGTCGGCCCGGCTGGCTCGGGGGCAGGTTCGCGCTCGCGTGACCGCGACCGGGAGCAGCGAGCCGCAATAAGGCGGGCTGCATTAGAATGAAGGCCAACTCAGCTTTTGACACAATATCGACGTGAGGGTGGCGTGACGCCTGCGCAGGCTTGGTCGCACATCTCGACGATCTCGGTCATCTCGATTCTGGACATCGTCTTGGTCGCGTTCCTGATCTACCAGTTTCTCTCGCTGGTGCGGGGCACGCGCGCGGCGCCGATGCTGGTCGGAGTGGCGGCCCTTGGCTTGGCTTTTTATTTTGCGCGGCTCGGCGAGCTGCGGACCCTGAACTGGCTGCTCAGCACCCTGCTGCCCTACGTTGTTTTCGCGCTGATCGTCGTCTTCCAGTCGGAAATTCGGCACGCCTTGGCCAACCTCGGGAGCCGCATTTCGCTAATGCGGTCATCCAGTTCGGTGGCCGACGTTTACGACGACATCGTTCTGGCGGCCAATCTTTTTTCGCAGAACCAGACAGGCGCGCTCATCGTGATCGAGCGTGAGATTGGGCTGCGCACCTACATTGAAAGCGGGGTGGCCCTCGATGCTAGGCTATCGTACGATCTCCTGGCCACTGTGTTTCGCCCCAGTGCGCCCTTGCATGATGGCGCCGTGATTGTGCAGCGCGACCGCATCGCGGCCGCTGCTTGTTTCCTGCCCCTGTCGATGAACCCGGTGCTGTCGACGCAACTAGGTACGCGCCATCGTGCGGGGATCGGCATCACGGAAGAAACCGACGCGGTCGCCGTCATTATTTCTGAAGAGACCGGCACCATCAGCATGGCGGTGGGGGGCAGCATTGAGCGAGACCTGACGGTGGAGCGTTTGCGCGAGCGCTTGAGTAATCTGCTGCGCCGCTACGCACCGGCGCCTACGCTGCCAAGTCCGGTGGAGGAAAGTTTTGTCGAAGAAGAGCCGCCCAGTTCGCATCTCTCCCGCAGGCAGGATGCCGGCCTGCGCCCCGGAAGGGACGACTAACCATGCTTGGTTTTGTGCAGCGCGCACTCTTTCACAATATCGCGCTCAAGGTGGTATCCCTGCTGCTCGCCATCGGCCTGTGGCTGGCAGTAGCGCGCGATCCTATTGCGGAAGTCGAAATGAAGGTTCCGATCGAGTTCCATAATTTCCCTGATAATCTCGAAATCGATTCCGCTAACTCTACCGAGGCGCAGATCCGTGTGCGTGGACCGGAGCGGCTGATTCACCGTCTCCAGGTTGCGGATGTGCGGGCCGAGATTGATCTGGCCGACGTTCGGCCGGGGGAACGGACTTTCGATTTGACCAGCCGGCATGTTCATGTGCCACAGGATTTGGAAGTCGTCCAGATCATCCCCGGTCAGTTTCACCTCTCGTTCGACAATCGTGCGACTCGCACGGTCGAGGTGCGACCGCGTGTGACAGGAAATTTTGCCGGCGGCATGCAAGTGGCACAGGTGATCGCCGATCCGCCGTCTGTCACAATTACCGGACCCCGCCGCCGCGTCGACGCCGTGGATGCTGCGACCACGGACCCGGTTGACGTCAGCGGAGCTATGACTCAAGCTACTTTTGTGACGCAAGCCTATGTTCCCGATCCCTTGATCCAAGTTGTGCACCCCACACCGGTTCGCGTGACGGTTATCATGGGACGCTCGGAATATCACAACAAGTAAGGAGCAGTTTCGATCCCCGCCCCGGCATGACGCAAACCAGACAGCTCTTCGGTACTGACGGAATTCGGGGCGTGGCGGGAGAATTCCCGCTGACGCGCGACAGTGTTTATTGGATTGGGCGGGCGCTCGGGCACGATCTGGTGCGCGTGAATCCCAAGCCGCGGTTGGTGATTGGACAAGATACGCGCGTTTCCAGTCGCTGGATCGCCGACCGATTTCTTCAGGGGCTAATGTCGGTGGGCGTGGAAACGCGAAGCGCCGGTGTGATCACTACACCGGGCGTCGCCTTTCTCGCGCGCTCGCAACGCTTCGATGCCGGGGTCGTGATTTCTGCCTCGCACAATCCCTGGACCGATAACGGGATCAAGATTTTTTCCGGCGATGGCTACAAGCAGCCGGACGCGCGCGAACTGGCGATTGAAAAGGAAATTTTCGCGCTGCTACAGGCGGATGCAATTCCGGCGCCCGATTCCGCCCCCGAGGTTTCAACCCTGCCTGGTGAGGAAGCCCTCCGCCAGGCTTATGTTCGTTGGCTGGCGAGCAGCGTTTCCGCAGACTTGACGCCGCTTCGCGTCGCCGTCGATTGTGCCAATGGCGCCGCCGCTGCGGAAGCTCCAGAGCTGTTCGGGGCGCTCAAAATCAATACGACCTTTCTCCACTGCGCTCCGGATGGACAGAACATCAACGAGAATTGTGGCGCCCTGCATCCGGAAGCGGTGGCGCGCTTTGTCGCCGAAAATCGCGGACGTTTTGACCTGGGCGTCACTTTTGACGGCGACGCCGACCGCGCACTCTTTTGCGATGCGGACGGGCGCGTCGTCAATGGAGATGCGGTTCTTCTGCTGGCGGCGCGTGAAATGAAGTCGCGCGGCACACTCGCCAATGCCACCGTGGTGGCGACGACGATGTCGAATATGGGATTGGAGTTGGCGCTCAAGCGATCTGGCATTCAGATGTTGCGCGCCAATGTCGGCGATAAGTACGTGCTCGAAGAAATGCAGCGCCTGGGCGCTACGCTCGGCGGCGAACAGTCCGGCCACATATTGTTTCGCGATGGCGAGGCTACCACCGGCGACGGACTACTGACCGCGCTGCGGGTGCTGGAGACCATGGTTCGCACGGGCAAGCCGCTGGCCGATTTGGTGGGCGACCTGAAAGTGTTTCCGCAGACGATTCGGAATGTGCGGGTGCGGCATAAGACTCCCTTCCCGGAGATTCCCCCGGTGCAGGCGGCGATTGCGGCAGCAGAGCGGGAACTCGATGGCAATGGCCGAGTGGTCGTGCGCTATTCCGGCACCGAAGCGCTGGCGCGCGTGATGATTGAAGCCGAGTCGAAGGAGCAAATGGATCGCCTTGCGGAATCGATCGTCGAGGCAATCCGGTCAGCGTTGGGTGCCTAGAAATCCTGCCTGATTTCCCGTAGAGACGCGGCTTGCCGCGTCGCCCACCGCGTCGATCGGAGACGGGGCAAGCCCCGTCTCTACGGTTGAAGATTCCTACCCGTTTTGCAGCCCCTGTGTCACTTCCCGCAAATACGTCCTTTGGTACGAACCGGTTATCTTGTGGGCTAACGCGACTAAGTCGAGAATGAGAATCGGTTCAGAGCCCATCGACTTAGAAGAAGCTCATGAGAATTCTTATCGTCGAAGACGACGCCGCCCTTTCCAGCTTTATCCGCAAAGGCCTGGAAGCAGAACATCATGCCGTGGACGTGGCCCACGAGGGGAACCAGGGCCGTTCGATGGCAATGGAGTTTGCCTACGACCTGGTGGTGCTTGACCTGAATCTGCCCGGGGTCGATGGTTTGTCGGTCCTGAAAAGCTTGCGTCAGCGCAAGGCGAACTTGCCGGTAATGATTCTCACCGCGCGCAGCCGTGTCGAAGACCGCGTGCAGTGCCTCGATTCTGGCGCGGACGATTACCTGGTCAAGCCTTTCTCATTTCTCGAGCTGTCGGCCCGTGCACGGGCCTTGTTGCGGCGCAGCCACCTGCCATCGGAATCGGTGCTCACTGTCCGGGATCTCTGTTTGGACCGCGTGGAACGCAAAGTGGAGCGCGCCGGGCGCCACATTGAATTGACGACCAAGGAATTCGCCCTGCTTGAATACCTGATGCGCAACGCCGGACGCCGGCTCACGCGTGCGATGATCATCGAACACGTCTGGAACCTGACCTTTGATTCCACCACGAACGTGGTGGACGTTTACATTAACTACCTGCGGCGCAAAGTAGACGATGGCTTCTCGCCTTCTCTCATTCACACGGTCCGTGGTGTGGGGTATCAGATAAGTCCCGACGGAGCCTCGGCATGAGCACAGGTTCGCATGCCTTTCCGAAACTGCCTCAAAGTCCGGACGTGCTCGGGGAACTATTGCACTCATTGAGCCAGCCGCTTACCAGCTTGCGCTGCTCGCTCGAACTGTCGCTCGAGCTCGCGCCCGATGAAGTCGCGGAGCAGCGGCAAGAAAGTGTATCGGCAGCCCTGCAGCAGACAGAGAAAGTGATTGGCATGATCCAGTTGATGCGGGAGTATCTGGACGCAGAGCAGCCTGGGCCGGAAACTTTCTCGTCCGCATTAAGTCCCGCCCTTCAGAGCGTGGTTGAAGAACTGTCCTCGATCGCGGCCGTCCGTGGTGTCCGGTTGTGCTTGGTGGGCACCTGCACCACCCTGTTGCCGTCGCCGGAGGCGCGCTTGCGGCTGGCTTTGCAGTATCTGATCGCGTCGATGATCGAAGCGCAACCGGAGGGAGGTAAAGTCATGCTTCTCTTGGGCGAGGGCCCAGCCGGGGCGGTGCTGCGAGCGGAAGGCGAACGGGACCGGAGCGCAAGAAACCTTCCTACGACGCCAGCGCCGGCCGACGCGACTTCGATGCTACGTAGGGTACGGCTCGCCATCGCCACCCGCGTATTCGAAGCCGCCGGAGCATCGCTGGCCTTCGGCACCTTGGACGTTGATCCTACCGGGGTCCACCCCACCGGATTCGTTCTCCGCATTCCGCGCCGCGCTGGCGTTCCTCCCCGATAATCTCAGTCCCCAAAATGTGCCGACGACGCCTGCCGCAAGGAGTACAATCCAGCCTTTCCGGAGGTTGCGGTGAACCGCTCGATTCTCCTGCTGATTCCTCTTTTGAGTTTCCTGGGACTGATTTCTGCGGGCTGGGCTCAGAAAAACGCGCCCGCGGCTCTGACGGTGATCCGAGCGGGAACTTTGATTGACGGCGTGTCAGGCTCTGCTCGCCACGACGTGATCATTACCATTCGCGGAAACCTGATTACCGAGGTCGCCGACGGAGGGCCGACGGCCAACCTTCCCGCCGGCGCTACCTTCATCGATCTCTCCCATGCTACGGTGCTGCCCGGGCTGATTGACGCCCACACTCACATTTTTCTGCAGGGTGAGGTTCCGGCCGAGGGCGGATACGACATTCAGTTGCTCAAACATCCGCTGGCGTTCCGTGCGGCGCGAGCGGCGGTCTCGGCCCGGCGCGCGCTCGAACAGGGCTTCACCACTCTGCGCGACATGGAAACCGAAGGCGCGGGTTATGGCGACGTGGGCATCAAACAGGCGATTGAAGGCGGATACATTCCCGGTCCGCGCTTGTTTGTTTCGACCCGAGCGATCTCGACTACTGGTGGGTATCCCCTGGAGGGCTACGCCCCGGAGATCGAAGTGCCCAAGGGCGTGCAGATCATTGACGGGCCGGTCCAGGCGCGCAAAGCCGCGCGCGAGCAACTCGACCACGGAGCGGACTGGATCAAGGTATACATGACGCACCGGTCATGGGTTAGCAAGAACGGCGACCTGGTATCGCAGCCGACCCTCACGGTCGAGGAATTGCGCGCGATTGTGGACGAAACCCATGGGTGGGGGAAAAAAGTGGCGTGCCATGCGTACAGCGGAGAAGGCATGCAGCGTGCTCTCGACGGCGGCTGCGACTCGATCGAACATGGCCTGGTGCTGACCGACGCGCAGATCACACAGATGATCCGGCAGGGCACGTGGCTGTGTGCGACGCTAAGTGTCTACTACGGCGATTGGGCGCCGGCCGATACTCCGGAAGGCCAGCGCGACCGCAAGCGCGCCTCCGAGCACGAGGTGTCGTTTCGCAAGGCGCTGAAGGCGGGAGTCAAGATTGCATTCGGGACTGACATTGGTGGAATCCCTTGGACCGAGCCGATCGCGCAGGAGTTTCCGCGGATGGTCGAATTCGGCATGACGCCGATACAGGCCATCCAGAGCGCCACTTCGCGGGCGGCGGAATTGCTGGAGATGAAAGGACGGGTGGGAGTGATTGCGCCCGGCGCCTACGCCGACGTGGTCGCCGTGTCTGGCGATCCCTTGGCGAATATCAAAATTCTCGAGAATGTCGGATTTGTAATGAAGGATGGCAAAGTGTTCAAGAACGATCTCGGGCCGAAGAGGTGAAGCGATGAACATTCTGGAAATGTGCGATTCGGAAGCGGCTTCGGTTCCGGTTGCAGCGACCGCCGAGCAAGCGATCCGGACGATGCTGGATCGGCACGTGGGAGCCGTCGCCGTGATTGACGAAAACCATCGCGTCGCTGGAATTTTTACCGAGCGGGATGTGCTGCGCCGGCTGTCGCTTGGTGAACACGATCCGCGAAAGATTTCCGTTCGCGAAGTCATGACGACGCCCGTCGAGATGGCGACTCGGGCGACTCCCGCCAGCAAGGCACTGGCCACCATGGTGGAGCGCCACTACCGGCACTTGCCGATTGTCGATGATGACGGACGGCTGCTGGGAATGCTTTCCATTCGCAATCTGCTCGAGGCGCAGATTGACACTCTCACGACTCAACTTCGGCTGCGGTCTGTGATTTGACAGTACGCTGTTACTGGTGGGCGTGCGGACTTTGAGCCGGATTCCTGCCTGCCACCCGCGGAGCTTTAGCAATCTTCACATCAAAGCTGATGGGCAGCTGTTTTGGTGGATAGCAGGCCGAATTATCGCAGGCCTGATATTTTAGCGTTCCGCGCACGATATATTTGCCGGCTGTTACCGAGCGCAGGGGACGGACCAGTACGTCCACTTTGAAATCTCCGGTGTACACATTGAGCTTCTCGTCGGGAGCGAATGCGAAGCTCATGTCCTGGCCGTCGGGGTAGGTGGTTCTTCCGATGACGATGTCAGTGGTGGCGTCTACCTTGAGCACGGTCGGGATCAGGAACTCCGACTTCGGTTTGTTGGAATTGATGTGGTACCCGCTGGCAACGCGGAACGAAAGCGGGACCGTAGCCGGTTTGCCCTGTACGGCGGTCACGAGCGGAGCGGGTGCCATCTTTACGGCGGGACCTTGCGGTCCGAAGTTGTCCTGCGCCGCAGCCCACGAGGAAATCAGCAAAAGCGCGCTCGCGAGAACAATTTTCATTGGCCACCCCAGCTCCAGACTACCCCAGGTTCAGCCGCGGCTCGTAGTTACTTCTGAGCCTGTACCGCCTGCCCCTGGCCCAAGGCACTTTTGATGTGGTCGACGAACACGCTGCGGCTCACCAGGCCGAATTCGCGGGCGATCAGCTTCCCATCGCGGTCCACGAAGAACGTGGTCGGCAGCACACCGACGCCGCCGTAGCTCTGTCCGACCGATTCCTTGCCCAGCAAAATGGGGTAGTTGACGCCCATTTCCTTGACGAATTTGGCGATGTCTTCGGTGCTGGCGTCGTCCATGGCTACCCCGACGATCTGGAATCCTTGCGGGCCGTATTCCTTTTGCAGTTCGACGAACCAGGGCATCTCGATTTTGCAGGGACCACAATACGTCGCCCAGAAATTGAGAAGAACCGCTTTCCCGCGAAGGTCGGAAAGCTTCATGTTCTTGCCATCGAGTGTTTGCAGATCGAAGTCCGGCGCCAGGCTGCCTATGAGCTGTCCTTTGGCAGGACCGTTGGCGCGATTGTTGCGGGCCGCGCGAATGCCCGCGAATAACATGGCCGCGACGATGACGGCGACAAAAAACAGAACCAGCGGATTTCTTTTCACGATTAACCTCTAATTTTGTGCCCTTGCCGGGGCGTGCAGCTAAAAGCATTCACCTGTAGAGACGGGGCTTGCCCCGTCTCCCGCCGCGGCAGAGTAAGACGGGGCAAGCCCCGTCTCTACGGCAAAATCAGAATCGCTTCCCTACAGCGCAAAACGATTCAAGAACGAGAAATATCCGGAGATGAGCGCGAAGCGACCCATCACCAGCAGAATGCCCAACGCGATTAACAAGCCTCCGCTCGCTACCTCCACGGCGTGCATGTGGAATTTAAAGCGGTTGTAGAACTTAAGGAAGCGCTCGATGCCAAGCGAAGTGAGCAAGAAGGGCACAGCCAATCCGGCTGAGTAAATGGCCAGAAGAAAGATGCCTTTCCAAACCGTGTCCTGAGCCGCGGCGAATCCCAGTACGACCGCGAGGATCGGACCAACGCAAGGCGTCCATCCGAATGCGAACGCGAACCCGATCACAAATGCGCCCCAGGCGGAAGAGCTCCCTTTGAGGCTGTGCAGCCGCGTGTCAGCCAGCAAAGCCTTGATCTGCAGCAGCCCGGTCAGATGAAGTCCGAAGAGAATGATGACCGCGCCGGCAATGCGGGCGAGCAGCGATTTGTACTGTGCCAGCACTTGGCCGACTTCCGTCGAGATCGCGCCCAGCGTGATGAAGACGATGCTGAAGCCGATGATGAACGCGGCGGAATTGAGCATCACCTTGCGGAAGAGCTCTCCTTCCTTCAGCTTCAGCTGCTCGACGCCTACGCCGGAGATCAGAGAAACGTATCCCGGTACGAGCGGCAGCACGCACGGCGACAGGAACGAGATCAGTCCTGCGACGAAGACGGCAAGCGGTAATGGCAAACTGGTCATAGGTTGTCCATTGTAGCGACCGGGGAGACGTTTGCGCCCTCTCTACAAGATGCGGCGGAAAGCGAAATCGTTACAGCATTTCCGCCTTAGTACATTTGGACGAGCCCGGCTCTCCGTCGTTATCGCGACCGGGGCTTTTGCGGACGCTTCGCCGCGGGCGATTCCGGGGCCGGCGCTGGGGTCACAGGCGGAGCTTCGGTTAAGATTTTTTTGATGAACCCCGGCGGCACGGTGGCGGTGAGAATCGCCCGCTCGCCAGACTGTTCCACTTTGAGGCTGTCGAAAAACGTCTTTACATCGGCATCCGTACCCTGTGCACCGACGCTCCCTTCAGCGGCGTGAAAGAGGTTCAGAAAGGCGGCAGCCTTCTCGGTGATGGCGTGCGCATCGTCCTCACTGTTCGCGAACGCCTCGGCCCGCAGGTGGAGAGCGCGAATATAGCGTGCGGAAATTACCGCGACCGCGGGCTTCGGAAACAGGAAACTCCAACTGCTCAGCCCGCCCAGCGAACTCATTTCCGGCGTCACCCGCAGAATCGCAAACGACAGGCTTGCCAGGGGAACTCTTCGATAGAAGTTTCGCAACAACCGGGGCCCTCCAAACGGAGAAGCCAGTTTGCGGGATCGGTCGAGTATGCCTCGAATTACATCCGGGTTCGGATGGTTCGAAACTGCGACGCTGTCATAGGAAAGAATCACCACGCGAACTGTACGGCCCTCAAAGGGAATGTTGTAAATGTCGAAACCGCGGTAGTCCTCAATGGAAGAAGAAAGCTTCTTCAGGTAGGTAGTCAGGCGGCCGGAGTCGATTTTGCCCACGAAGATCTCCGAGAAACGCGGTTCAGTGACCGGTCCGGCGCTCCCGTTGCCCCAACTCTCGGGGTAATGGATGGCGAAGGCGGCCTTGTCCAGATCGCGCTCGAATTGGAATCCCGTCTCCTCGACAAATTTCTGGTATTCAGCCTCGCGAGAGATTGGCGGCAGTTGACTGGTGGCGTTGAATTTGCGAACCCATTCGAGATTAATGTAGAAGAAACCATCAGCACCGGGAAGCAAACGTGCCGCTTCCGGAGGCGCTTGTTTGCGGAGAGTCACGATCAGTGCGACCGCGGCCACAATCAGCAAGACGGCCAGGGGGATGGGGAGGCGGCGTCGAATGCGCATCGAGTTTAGGAGGGTACCCGGCTCATTCCCCAATCAGCAGAAGATGAGCCTGCTAATGATAGCACTCAGTCGACGCGTGCCATGTCCCACCACGATTTCGTTCGCCGATGACAGACTGGCGCCGGCGAGATTCCCCCCGTGTGGGGCTTGCCCCGTCTCCGGCACCGAGGCACTGCCGAGACCCGGCAAGCCGCGTCTCTACAACAAACCAGGGGTGGTTACTAACGGATTACGAAGGTAACTGTCCGGGCGAAGATCGCTCTGGCGGCGTCGCATCACATAAGAAGATACTTTTGGCAACGCCGTGCCCAGGGCGGAACCTGCCGGAAGACACCTGTTGTTTCCATCTGTCTGGTGTGACAGGATTAGGCCAGCGCTACGCCAAAAACAGTTTCATCCGGGCCCATAATGTACGAGTGATGAGGAAGCGTTAATCGATGAATAGCGTTGCCACAGGTCAGGTACTGATTCCTGGGGCGGTGGCCCTGCTGGTGCTGCTCGTCTTTACCTACCTGTTCGAGCAGAACCGGCACAGCTATTTTCGCGCCTGGCAAATGGCTTGGGCGGCGTACACCTTGCACTACGGGTTGAAGATCGTCGAATACTATTATCGCCCGTCCGCACTCCTTTACTTGCTGGGCTCACTGCTGCTGGTGGCGATGGCGATCTGCATCTTCGTCTCGACTCGCCTGATGAAGGAACCCTTCCAGCTGAAATGGTACGACGTGGCGCTGATGATCACCGGAGTTCTGCTGGCCTACGTTGGCCTGCGAGCGCAGATGGTGACGGGCGTCTTCATCGACAATCCAAGTGCAGTGCCGAAATCTCTGCGGCTTGAATTTGGGCTGGCAGCGACGCTGCTCTATTGCTCGTTCCATTTTTACCGTTATGCCTTTCGCAGGAATTCGGTAGCCTTCCGAACCCTCGCATTTTCGCTGGCGCTGTGGGCGGCGCTGATGGGCGCCGGACAGTTCCGCCAACCTTTTCTCGATGTGGTTGGCCAACTGGGAGGATTCCTCGGACCGATTCCGCAGATGCTGCTGGCCATCGCGATGGTGATGGTGCTGTTCGAAAACGAGCGCAATGCAGTCCAGGAAAACGCGCTGGCGTTCTCCACTTTGGGCATCGATCCGCGCCGCCTGTTCTCGGCCTCGGACCTGGAACCCAGCATGCAAACCTTTGTGGACAGGCTGGTGGCGCCCCTCCCTTCACGTCGCGCCATCTTTTTCGTTTCGCAGCAGTGGCGCGGTACCTTGCCCTCGGTGCAAAAGGGATTTTCGGCGGAGTTCCTGGAAAAATTGCAGAAGACGCGAGCCGGGGATTACATCGCCGAGCTTGCCTACCGGCGTGGTGGCGTGGTTACGTTCCGAAGTCTCGGGGAACTGGAAGAGCCTCTACCGGCGCTTTCCGGGGGAAAGTTCGAAGCCTGCAAGCAGACACTGCTGGCGGAGGGAATCACCGACCTGATGGCGGTGAGCCTACAGACGCGCGAACACAACTTCGGCGTTCTTCTGTTTCCCCACGCGGAACGGCGGATGTTCGGAAATTCGAATTTGCGGTTGCTGATCGGACTGGCTCTGCAAATCGCGCTGACGCTCGAAAACTACGTCGTCATGCATGAGGCGCAGCGGCGAACCAAGGAATACGAACTGCTCACTGAGATTGGCCAAGCCATCAGTTCTCATCTCAACCAGGACGAGGTGCTGCGCACGGTTCAGGTAGAGCTCGGCCAGATTTTCGACACCAGCACCTTCTACATTGCATTTCAGGAAGAAGACGAGATTCACTTCGAGCTCGAGATCGAAGGCGGGGTCATCCTTTCCAAACGCTCGCGCAAGGCCCGCAATGGATTGACCGAGCACGTCATCCGGACGGGGGAGCCCCTCCTGATCGAGTCCGATCTGGAACAGGTGCGAGTCAAGCTGGGCCTTGATTTCGTGCCTCCACGGCCGGCGCGGTCCTTCTGCGCCGTGCCTATTTTTCTGGGCGGCAGGGCAACGGGCGTGATGGCGGCGTTGAGTACGGAGCGGGAATCGCAGTTTCAGGCCAGGGACCTCGAGGTTATGCAAACCGCCGCCGGCCAACTTGGGGTGGCGATCGAGAACGCTCGCCTCTTTACCGAGGAGCAGCGCCGCGCCCGGCATCTCGCCTTTCTGAACAGCATTTCGAAAATGGCGATCTCGAGCGAGGACGCCGAACAGATGATGGCCGACATCGTGCGCGAGATCCAAAAGAACTTCCACTACGACCACATCGGCATCGGCATCATGGACTACGCCACCAAGGACATCGAGATCAAAGCCGAGGCGGGAACCACGTCGCAAACGTTAGGCCGCCGGATCGCGGTGGGCAGTGGAGTCCTCGGCAAGGTGGCGCGCACCGGAGTGAGCGCCCTGGTGCAGAACGCCGGTCCCGGACAACTCGCGGGTGTGCTCCCGGAATCGCGGGCGGTACTCTGCCTGCCCATCAGTTACGGCGAGAGCCTCCTGGGCGTGCTCAACATCGAAAGCCGTGACGAGAATGCTTTCGCTCCCCAGGATGTCCTGATCCTGAATACGCTGGCCGACCTTCTGGCGACGGCGTTGCACAATTCGTTCGTCTTCCAGAAGCTGCAGCAGCAATCGATCACCGATGGTTTGACCGGCATCAAAACGAGGCGCTTCTTCTGGGAGGCGCTGAGCTCCGAGTGGAAGCGCGCTTCCCGTTCGGGCCGGCCGTTCTCGGTGGTGCTGGTCGATTTGGACAAATTCAAGGAAGTCAACGATTCGCTCGGCCATCTGGAAGGCGATCTGGTGCTGGCGCGCGTTGGCCGGCTGCTCGAACAGAAGTGCCGTCAGTCGAATGTGGTTGCCCGCTACGGCGGAGATGAATTCATCATCCTTATGCCCGAAACCGGCATCGAGCAGGCGCAGGTGCTGGCAGAGAGATTGCGCCTCTGGCTCGCCACCGATTCGATGCTTGAAGAACACCACATCACCGGCAGTTTCGGCGTCGCGAGTTTCCCGGTTCATGGCTTCTCCATGGAGGAGTTGATCCGCGTCGCCGACGCCGGCATGTACGTAGCCAAGCACGCGGGCGGGAACCAGGTTTCCACCTCCGATGCATTCGGCGAAGGTTCCGCAGTCCAGCGCCAGCTTGTATCCGGATATATCGAAGGATTTCTGCAGCGCGAGCATAACGGGCCAGAGCACCTGGAAGAACTGGTCACCACGCTCCGCAAACTATGCGGACGCGAAGGAGATGCCGGGCACAAGACGATGAAGGAAGCGATCGAAGCCCTGTCCCGCGCGGCCGAACTGAGGGAGCACAACGCCCCGGGACATGGCGAGCAATGCGGGTATTATTCCGGGATCATCGCGCGTGGACTCAACCTCTCCGAGCAGGAAGTGGAAGACGCCATCTTCGCGGGCCGGGTGCACGACGTGGGGAAGCTTTTCATTCCCGATCGCATCCTCAATAAGGGGGGAGCACTTACAGAAAGTGAATTCGCGGTGATCAAGACCCACCCACAAGTAGGCGCGGAAGTATTGCGCTCGATCCCGGAAATCGAGCGTGCGGCGCAAGCCATCGAGGCCCATCACGAAGCCTTCGACGGCAGCGGTTATCCTTTAGGACTGAAGGGCGAGAATATACCTCTGCACGGCCGCATCATCGCTCTCGTCGACGCCTACGTGAACATGACGAGCGATCGCTCGTTCGCTCCCCCCAAAACCGACGAGCAGGCCTTGGCCGAACTGGGGAAACTCAGCGGCACCCGCTTCGATGGCATGATCGTCCGTTTATTTGCCCGCCTGCTCAAGATGGAAAGAACCCTACCCTAGCGGGACTCGATTGCCTCCAACCCAGAGCGGTACGCCGGAAATGGGCGACCTGGTCCGTCCTTAGCTCGCCGCGTGCTTGCCTGGCCTCTATTCTTCCAGTCAACTACCGCCCCTTATCTTTCCTGAATCTTTCTTGTCGCCTTTTCCTCTCGCTTTCCGATTAACCCAGTAGAGCCCGGGTGGGGCTGGCAGGCAAAGCAGCGATTCGCAAGCGGTCTCGATCTTTCCAGGATCAACAAATGGTCGCTGCATGACTCAAGGCCGCGTACAACTTCCGACAGGGCAACCAAGCGGCAAGCCCGATGCAGGCCCCGCCGCCACTACGGAATGGTCAAAGGAGACCGACATGAAGTATCCAACACCGATCGGCGGGACAAAAGGCCGTTTGAACATTTCTGGTGTCGGGCCGAGATTCGGCTCGACGAAACTGGCAGCCGCAATTACCCGCGGCGCTTTGGCACTAGCTGCACTTTCTGCGCTGCTGCTGATGGCCGCTCGCCCAGCGCACGCCCAAACGGAAAGCGTGCTCCACAGCTTCGCCTTGAATGACACGGACGGGTACTATCCCTACGCGGGTTTAGCCATTGATACTACGGGCAATCTCTACGGTACGACCTACGAGGGCGGCTCCTACAACGAAGGCACGGTGTTCAAGGTCAGTCCTTCCGGGACTGTGACGGCGCTCCACAGTTTCGGAGGAGGGGACGGTGCTAATCCGTACTTGTGTAGAGTGGTTCGCGACAAAGCGGGCAATCTCTATGGCGTAACCATCCAGGGCGGTGCGAACGGCGTTGGCACGGTGTTTAAACTCTCTCCGACTGGGACTGAGACGGTGCTCCACAGCTTCGCCGCGGATGGCAAGGATGGGTACCGTCCCTACGCGAGTTTGGCCATTGATACGACCGGCAACCTCTATGGCACCACTACCTCTGGCGGCGCCAGCAGCTACGGCACGGTGTTCAAGGTCACTCCGTCCGGAACCGAAACGGTGCTCTACAGCTTCAAGGGTGGAACCGATGGCTGTAACCCCTATAACTCCGGCGTAGTCCTTGGGAAGAAGGGCGTTCTCTACGGGGCAACCGTTGCTTGTGGCGCAAACGCCGTCGGCACGGTGTTTAAGCTCACTCGGACCGGGACTGAGACTGTGCTCCACAGCTTCGCCAATAGTGGCACGGATGGGTTCAATCCCTACGCGGGCCTGGTTCTCGATAAGACGACGGGCAACTTCTATGGGACCACCTACTATGGCGGCGCCAGCGATGCCGGCACGGTGTTCATGGTCACTCCGACTGGGACGGAGACGGTGGTTCACAGCTTCGCCACGGATGGCAAGGATGGGTACCATCCCTACGCGGGTTTGGTTCTCGATAAGACAGGCAACCTCTATGGCACAACCAGCGCGGGCGGCGTGAGCGGCCTGGGCACGGCGTTCAAGATCACTCCGTCCGGGACTGAAACGGTGCTCCACAGCTTCGCCAATAATGGCACGGATGGGTACTATCCCTACGCGAGCCTGGTCCTCGGCAAGAAAGGCATTCTCTACGGCACAACCTACGTGGGCGGCGGTTTGGGCTACGGCACGGTGTTTAAGATCGTTCCGTAGTCCCGATTGCGACCGGGAGGGGTAGGTCGACCAATGGATTGACGCGCACCTCTCTCGATCACGATTACTATCACAACCCTCTTTGCAAGCGCCGCTCAGTTTCCTGGGCGGCTTTTTTTTGCATCACGCGAAAGTGGTTGCGCGGTAACTTCTGTTAACCGGCATTTACACTAATTACTCCTCCGCCCCGCCAAGCTCTCGGCCGCGTTGGTCACTCCTAAACGAGCGTCAGCACCACGGTTGCATCTTTCGGCAGGTAACTCTTGCGCCGAAACCAGTCTTCCATCGCATCCCGGAGTTGATCGAGCGGAACGTGCGTCCCAATCTCCAGGCACCCATCGGCCACTGGCAGCGTGTCATCAAAGACAGACGCATTGGTGAAATTGCGCATGCTGAAATTGTCCAGCCATTTCAGCGGACAGGGATGAAGCTGCCCCTCCTGCCGATACTCCACGCGGAGTTTCCGGGCGAACATGCCTACTTCTTCGCCTTCCAGAGCCTTTCTTCCAGCTCCGCGACCTCGCGGTGCAAGCCCTCCGGAAGATGGCTGCCGAATCTGGCGAAATGCTCGCGAATCGATGGTAGTTCCGCATGCCAGCCCTCGATATCCACGCTGAGCAACTTGGCGATATCCGCGGCAGAAAGGTCAAGTCCCTTGGTATCAAGATCCGCAGGCTCGGGAAGTCTGCCAATCGGCGTATCCACAGCGTGCGCTTTGCCGTCGCAGCGCTCAAAGATCCATTTCAGCACGCGGCTATTTTCGCCGTATCCGGGCCACAGGAATTTGCCGTCGTCGCCGGTGCGGAACCAGTTCACATAATAGATCTTGGGCAGCTTGGCGTACGGCCTGGCGCCGATCTTGAGGAAGTGGGCGAAGTAATCTCCCATGTTGTAGCCGCAAAAAGGAAGCATGGCCATTGGGTCGCGGCGAAGTTCTCCCACCTTGCCGGCAGCGGCCGCAGTGGTTTCGCTGCTGACGGTCGCGCCCATGAACGTTCCATGCCGCCAATTGAATGCCTCGGTCACCAGCGGAACAATGTTAGCCCGGCGTCCCCCGAAAAGGATGGCGTCGATCGGCACGCCTTTGGGGTCCTCCCACTCCGGAGCAATCACCGGACACTGGCTCGCCGGCACTGTGAATCGAGCGTTGGGATGGGCCGCCTTGCGGCCCGAAGCCGGAGTCCACGGGCGACGCAACCAGTCGATCAATTCGGCAGGCTTCTCCGCCGTCATCTGCTCCCACCAGATGTCGCCGTCGGGAGTCATCGCGCAATTGGTGAAGATCGAATTCTTGGTGGCGGTGAGCATGGCGTTCGGGTTCGACTTCATGCTCGTTCCCGGAGCCACGCCAAAGAAACCACTCTCCGGGTTGATGGCGTAGAGGCGGCCATCGTCGCCGAACTTCATCCAGGCGATATCGTCTCCGATGGCTTCGACTTTCCACCCCGGGATGGTCGGGATCAGCATCGCAAGATTGGTCTTCCCGCAAGCCGAAGGGAACGCGCCCGTGAAAAATTTGACGCGGCCGGCGGGGTCCGTGATCTTCAGGATGAGCATATGTTCCGCCATCCAGCCTTCATCGCGGGCTTGCACCGAAGCAATGCGCAACGCATGGCACTTCTTGCCCAGCAGGGCATTGCCCCCATATCCGGAACCGTAGGACCAGACCTCCCGCGTCTCCGGGAAGTGGCAAATGTATTTCTCCTGCGCATTGTTTGGCCAGGAAGAATCGGCCTGGTTCGCCGCTAACGGCGCTCCGACCGAGTGCAGGCCGCGCACAAACGCTCCTTCGCTGCTCAATACCTCAAGCACGCGGGTGCCGACCCGGGCCATGATGTGCATGCTGGCAACAACATAAGGGGAGTCGGTGATTTCGACGCCAATATTCGCAATCGGCGAGCCAATCGGGCCCATGCTGTAAGGGATGACATACATAATGCGACCGGACATCGCACCTGCGAATAACCCTTGCAGCTTCTGCTTCATCTTCTTGGGATCTTCCCAATTGTTGGTCGGACAAGCCTCCTCCAGCGTCCGCGAACAGATGAAGGTGCGGTCTTCGACGCGAGCCACGTCGCCGGGACTCGACCGGACCAGGATGCTGTTGGGCCGCTTGTCGTCGGCCAGCCAGATGGCGCTGCCCGTCAGCACCATCAACCGCAGCATCGACTGATACTCTTCGTGCGAGCCGTCACACCAGTGAACTCGATCGGGCTTGCAGAGCTGGGCCATTTCTTCCACCCAGGGCTTCAGCCGTTTGTGCTTGGTTCCCAACTTTCTTTCGCTTATGGTTTCCATATCGGAGATTAGGCTGGACATAACTTCTCCCCTCCCAGGGCCCAAACTTCAAGTCTTTCGCGCACCAGAAAATCGCATCCGTGGGCGAGAAAGGCAGGGCTGCGAGACCGCTTTCGCCCGCGTAACTCAGGACAAACAAAATATTGTCCCTCATTTCGAGGGCTCTTACCAGCTTTTAGCGGGTGGCAGCGACCGGGGGCTCAACCTCAGCCACCACGCCTTCCAGGTGTTGGAGGGTCTCGTCGATAGTCAGCGAATACATCTCGCGACCCAGGCCTTCGCCCGATTCCAATGCCGTTTTTAGAAAATGGCCGGCGATTTCTTTCGCCAGGGAATCGGTGATCAGCTTGCCGGTGCGCTTCTGGTATTCCACCCAGGCCGGGTGCGGCAAGGCGACCCAGACCGGGCGACCGTCGACCAGAAACTTGATGTCCACCGCATCGGCGTGGCGCGTGGCAATGGCCACCATCAGGGCTTGGTAGAGAACATGGACTTGCTTTTTCGTCCAGCGATCCGTGGCGGTGAAGTCGGTGTACATAGGAAACTAGAAACAAGAACAACCTGTAACTATATCGCTGGCCGAGGGTCGGGAGCAAACGCTGGCTCTTCACAAAAAGGCCGCCGGCCGACGCCTCAGTCCCCGAGACTAGCGACTCCCACAAACCCTGTCAACGCCGTGGAAAACATCTTCACCCAGGCGGGAAAAGCTCTGCTAGCCTATGTATATGCCGGTGTCCGTCAAAGAACGTGTTGCAAAGTTGCGAGAAGAAATCGCGGAAATCAGTGCAGCCAACCGCCTCTATCTCCAAGGTGGCAAAAAAATGATCGGGGCCTCCGATCAGGAACGGCGACTGCAGAGATTGCAGGAAATCATGGACGAACTCATGTCCCTGACGGACTGGAAGAAGCCGTGACGCACCCGATTGCGAAGCCGCGCAGAGCAACCCAGTCCTAGACTGTGTGTGCGTGAAAACTCATGTCCGATCATCGCAGTGGAACCAAGTTGCCGATACTCAGCCGCGAAGCGGCGCAAGAATGCAGCCCACGGCGTAAGCCGTGGGTGCATGTGGAAAACAAGCTAGCCCTGGAGGGGCGAAAGAAGAGTTCTCACACAGACTCGTAAGCGCTGGGAAGGCGTAAGTGGAGATATTTCGAGTCCCGCAGGCGACGGCACTCCAGCTATGACACAGACTCCTCTGGGACGACTGAAGTTCTCACGCACACCCTAGACAGCTACCCCACTCTCAATTTCAATCCGACGCTTGCACCTGCATGTTTTCCGTAATCCAAAGCTGCGCCGGAGCCCCTTTCGTGGTGCGCGTGGCGGTCGCACGAAAGCTCGTCCCACTGGTTTCAACATCGTAAATATATGGCGGGCGCTCGCCCTTGATCGTGAGGTAGTCGCCTGAAATCAGCTCGTCCAGCGATGCATATTTTCCTTGCGACGCCATGTATCCGCGCTCGGCATTCGCGATTCCGATCAAGTCGTTCTTCACGCCCGTGATGGTAGTCACTTCTCCAGAATTGCCGCTGCCGGCGCCCGGCGTCAGCGTCTTAACCTGCAGCGAGTAGATGTACATCCCGATCGCCAGGGTGACGACCGTGCCGATAAATCCAAATGCACGTCCCATAATTCACTCCACAAGTGATATTGCACCGTGAACCGAAGCGGGAGGCAAGTAACCAGAGTACTGGTCCAGCAACCGGTGACGAACGTAAGAGTCGTATCAGGGGATTTGTATCAGGGCATGCCTTCAGGCATGCCACAACCGGACTGGCATCAATGCGCCTTCAGGCGCTGGCGTTGAATGGCGACCCCGGAGGGAGTCGAACCCCCAACCCTCAGCTCCGAAGGCTGATGCTCTATCCAATTGAGCTACGGGGCCGTGCGCCAGTTGTAGATTCTACACCGCCGCAACAGCAACGAATCGAAAGTTAAATGCAAGCCACCCTATCACGTCCGCAATCTGACCCCGACCCGGCGGAGAAGAGATTTCCACAAACGTCTAATTGTTACCAATCAGCGTCCGAGCCGCCGATAGAGTAACCGCGAATAGCGAATGGCAGGAATGATAAAAACTGGGAAAAGTATTGCTGTCGACCAGTTAAAGCGGTGAAGACGGAAAACGTCGTAAATCATCATGCTTGTGAGCATCCCAAGCATGAACAAATCTACCAACACCCAGACGAACACTGAGCGCAGCGACTGGTTTTCTAATGCGCGAACGTCCCAGCCTCGATCTATAAACTCGAACGATTCAAATAGGCGGCTCACTTCCTGCCGATTATAACGCTAGCCAACTCTTTCTCTGCGCGCATTTAGCGTTAGGCCCTCCTTCCGCACTCTTGGCCGCAGATAATTGAAATTAGACTGAGCCACTACCAACCTCTGACCTCCTTGTCGCCCACGAAAAATCCGCCCCCGCGATGTACCATAAAAAGCGCGCCATTCAGGCACATGCCATTCGTCCCCAATCCGGTCACCCATAGCAGCTCGCGGCTGCTCGAGTTCGAGACCTTGCGCGAACTGCTCGCCGGTTACGCCTCATCGCCGCTGGGCCAGCGCCGCATCGCAGAGCTTCTCCCTTCGCTCGACCACGCCTGGATCGAAACCCAGCAGCAACTTACCACCGAAATCCGCGAATACCGCCGAGTCGGCGGACGTTTTGAATTTGCCGGTCTGCCCGAAGTCAAGAAGCTGATCGAGAAATCCCGCATCGCCGGAGCCGCGCTGGAAACCACCGAGATTCGCGACGTGGTCCTGGTCGCCGACCGTGGAGCAGAATGGCGCGAAATTGTCCGTCAACCTCCGGCCGCGATGCGCTCCGACTGGACCGCAGTACAAGCCCTTTCCGCAGGTATCCAGGACTTCACCGCGTTCCTGCGCCACTTCCACAACAAAATCCTCCACGACGGCACGCTCGACGATCGCGCCTCTCCTGAGCTGAGCCGCATCCGCCGCGAGATCGAAAAGCAGAAACGCCAGATCCAGGAATCGCTGCGCGGCTACCTGCGCAAACTAGCCGAAGGCGGCACCGTTCAGGACGAACTGATCACCATCCGCGGCGAGCGCTTCGTGATCCCCGTGAAAGTCGAGCAGAAACGCCGCGTCCAGGGAGTAGTGCATGGCGCCAGTTCCAGCGGACAAACTGTCTTCGTCGAGCCGCTGGAAACCATCGAGCAGAACAACGAACTCGTCCGCCTGCTCGATGAAGAACAAGCCGAGATCCATCGTGTCCTGCTGGAGATGACGCGCCAAATCGGAGAAAACGCCGAAGCCATCCTGGCCGCCGCCGACACGCTGGCTGAACTCGAACTCCAATTTGCGAAAGCCCGCTTCGCCGAAGACTACAACTGCGTAGCGGTTAGTTTGTGTAGGGACGGACGCATTCGTCCGTCCAAGGCGAGCGCAGCTCGCCTCCTTCTCCACCGCGCCCGCCACCCTCTGCTAGAGCGCAATCTAAAACTAAAGAACGCCAAGATAGTCCCCATCACGATTGAGTTAGAAGGCGACCATCGCCAGCTAGTCATCACCGGCCCCAACACCGGCGGCAAAACCGTCTCCCTGAAAACACTAGGCCTGCTCGCTCTGATGGCCCAATCCGGCATTCCCGTTCCCGCCGACCGCGCCGACCTGCCCGTCTTCGACGCCATCCTCGCAGACATCGGCGACTACCAATCCATTGAGCAGAATCTCTCCACGTTTTCCGCGCACGTCACGAATATTGATTTCATCTCCCGTACCGCGACCGAGAATTCGCTGGTCCTGCTCGACGAATTAGGCTCCGCCACCGATCCCGAAGAAGGCGCCGCTCTCGCCGTGGCCATCGCCGAACACTTTCGCAAAGTCGGATGCATGATCGTGATCTCCACCCATCACACCTCGCTCAAAGTCTACGGCGCAAACACGCCCGGAGTGATCAACGCCTCGGTAGGCTTCGACGAAACCACTTTGCAGCCGACGTATGAACTGAAGATCGGCGTTCCCGGAGCGTCCGCGGGAATCAACATCGCGCAGCGCCTCGGACTGAACCCCGCCATCATCGCCTCCGCGCGCTCGCGCCTTGGCTCGCAAACGCAGGATGTAGCACGCTTTCTGGACCGCTTGCATGCCGACCTTCGCGAACTGGAATCCGAACGCGCTCGCATGCAAGCCCGCGAGCAGGAACTCGATCGCGAGAAGCAGCACTTAGCCGCTGAGGGCCGCAAAGAACAGCAGGCCAAAATTCGCGAGATGGAGAACAAGCTCGAGGCTCTCTTCCGCGACTTCGAATACCACGCCAGAGAGGCGGTGAACGCGGTGCAAGACCGAGCCGCGGCCCAGAAACTATCCAAAGACGCGGAGCGCCGCATCGCCAAAATGCGCCGCGAATTTCGTGAGCAGTTCGATGCGACGGTAGTAGCGCACCACACCGGAGCCGACCGCGGCGACCCCAACGCCCAGCCCAGCCTGGTCAAGCACGTCAGCGAAGGCGACACCGTGAAGCTCAAATCCATGGGCCGAGCCGCCATAGTCAAAAAGAAAGTCGGCGACCATCACTTCGACGTAGAAATCGGCTCGATGAAAATGCGCATCAACCGCGAGGACATCGCCGAGGTGCTCGCAAGCGCACAAGGACAAGGCAGGCCGCAACCCTCGCCCGTAGAAGCCGCACGTTCCCGAGGCATCACCGTCAAGCTGCAAAACGAAACGAGCGACCTAAACACGCCCACCGAAATCAACGTAATCGGCCGCACCGTTGACGAAGCCACCAGCGAAGTCGAGAAATTCGTAGACCGCGCCTTCCTGGCGGGCATGCCGCGAGTGCGCATTGTCCACGGCAGCGGCATGGGCATCCTGCGCAAAGCCCTGCGCCAATACCTGCAAAAACACCCGCACGTCGAGTCCGTTAAGGAACCGCCAAGCAACGAGGGCGGAGGCGGGGCGACGGTGGTGGAGTTGAGGGTTTAGAGAAGCCGCTGTAGAGAGAAAACCAACCATTTCTGGAGTGACTCCAGTCACCGCGCACAACCACTGAATCATCCACAATGTCATCCTGAGCGCAGCATGACCTTCACGAAGTGAAGGCCATGCGGAGTCGAAGGACCCCTACTCCCGACCATGTACCGCGAGCGAAAAACATATTGCGTCTACATCATGGGCAGCCTCTCGGGAACTTTCTACATTGGGATCACCGGCAATCTCAACAAACGCGTCTTCCAGCATAAGTTTCACAAAATCGAAGGATTCACAGACAAGTACGAGGTTGAACGTTTGCTGTATTGCGAATTGTTCGACGACGTTCACAAAGCCATCGCCCGCGAGAAGCAGCTCAAGGGTTGGCGAAGATCGAAAAAAATCGTTCTCATCGAAGCGATCAACCCGCACTGGCTGGATCTGGCTCGCGAGCGGTACCCGTGGATGAGAGAGTCAGGAGCGAGTAGGGGTGCTTCGACTCCGCAGAACGATCCGCTTCGCGAATCGTCTTGCTCCGCTCAGCATGACAAGAACTCAAAGATTCAATCAGTTGTCCATAAGGACCAGTAAACCCCGCCGGCCCTTTTTTCCTCACCGCATCCACGACCGGTTCTGAATATTCACATCTTTCCCACAGCAATCGCGCCGGTGCTATTCCTCTTGGCCTCGCCTAACCCCCATAATCATGATGGGATCGGTGTGCGCCCTCGATGACCTCTACCGACAACTTCAAAGAGTCCCTCAAGCAGCAGGCGGATATCGTCCGCATCGTCGGCGATTACGTCCGTCTGAAGAAGAGCGGCGCGCAGAACTTCTCCGGGCTCTGTCCCTTTCATGCAGAGAAGACGCCTTCGTTTTCGGTGCATGCCACGCGCCAGTTCTTTCACTGCTTTGGCTGCGGGCAGTCGGGAGACGTCTTCACCTTTGTCCAGAAGGTCGAGAACATCACCTTCCCGGAAGCCGTCCGGCTGATTGCCCAGAAGCTGGGCGTGCCCATGCCCAAGGTAACGTTTTCCAGTCCAGCGGAGGCGCGCGATGCGCAAACTCGCATGGCCCTGCTCGACGTCCATGTGCGCGCCACCCAGTTTTTTCAGGATTGTCTGAAGCGTCCCGAAGGGGCAACTGCCCGCGAATACCTCAAAGGCCGCGGCCTCGACGACGAAATTATCACTCGCTTCCGCATAGGTTACGCCCCCGATTCCGGATTCCTGCTTCGCGACGCCCTGCGCAAGGAATTCGATGAAGAGTTGTTGCGCGAGAGCGGCTTGTTTTCGTGGAAAGAGAGTTCCCCCGCGAACGACGAACAGCGAACAGCGAACAGCGCAAGCTCCAAGCCAGCAGCCAGCGGCCAGCAGCCAGCAGCCATGTACTCCAAATTCCGCAATCGTGTAATGTTCCCGATCTGTAACGACCAGGGCAAAGTGATTGCCTTCACCGGGCGCACGCTATCGACCGACGAGAAGGCGGGGCCGAAGTATCTGAATTCTCCCGAGACGCCGATCTATTCGAAGTCGCGCGTGCTCTTCAACCTGGACAATGCGAAGGAAGCGATCCGCAAGCTGGAGTACTCCATCCTCGTCGAAGGCCAGATGGATTGCATATCGGTGTATGCCGCAGGCTTCCACAACGTGATTGCCAGCTCGGGCACAGCGTTCACGGAGATCCAGGCGAAATTACTGGGCCGCTTTTCAAAGAACGTAGTGGTCAACTTCGATCCCGATGCGGCTGGAGCCCGTGCCACAGAACGGACACTCGGGTTGCTGGTCGAGGAAGAATTCAATATCAAGATTGTTAGGCTGGACACGGGTTTTGATCCCGACCTTTTCATTCGGCGCAAGGGCAAAGATGCTTACGGCTCTGCGATCAAGGCATCGCAAAGATATTTTGACTATCTGATCGATGAGGCACGCGCGCAGTTTCCGCCGCGCAGCTCGGAAAACAAGATTAAGGCTATCAACTACCTCATTCCGCACATTCAGAGGGTGCCGAACCGCCTCGTGCGCGATGGACTGGCGAATGACATTGCGCAGAAGCTGGAAATCGATTCCAAAGTGATGCGCCAAGAGATGAAGAGCGTCGTCGCAAACCGATCGGCGACGCATGTCACGGTTCCCGCTGAGACCCAAATCACTGGTGCCGAACGTGTCCTGATCCGCGCCCTGGCGTCGGCTACCCAGATGCAGTCTGGCGTGACCCGGAGTACGGCTCGCGAAGGCACGGACGAGGAGTTCGATCCCGCCCGCCAGGCCCAGTTTGCGCTGCAATCGGAGCATTTGTATGAGGGACTGGCCTCGCAGTCATTAATCGAGGCTCTACTGGAGGCTGGAACGGACACGGCCGACGTGATGGCTCTCCCCAAAACGGAAGAGGACCGCCGTCTCCTGGCCTCGATCCTGATGACCGAGGAGGAAGAACTGACGCCCGAGACCGTAGAAGGCGCGGTTCGGGCGCTCCGCAGAATCTACTTGCGCAGGCGGCTGGAGGAGGTGCAACGCGCCCTGCAGCGTCCGGGCCTCCCCCTGGAGGAAAGACAGGCGCTTTTGCACGAGAAAGTGCGATTAAAGCGAGCCCTGATGGACCCCGGACTGGCCGAAGCCTCCTGAACACCCTTGGGCCCAGCCCCGCAGGGGCGCCACAGGAAAGCCCGGCACGTGAGTGCCGGAAAGCAAGTAGAGGCTGACGGAGTCCCGGAGGGACGGCACCATCTCACTCGCTCCCTCGATGCCTTTTAACTATGGAACGAAACCCCGTCCCGCGACATCTAAAGAGTTAGCGGAAAAAGAGATACGGGCAGGAACACGAATCGGCGTGCTATACTCTTAAGGTTTGTGCGCCTCGCGCACAACTCCGTAACAACTCCCACCGCTGAAGAGTTGGCGTCCGCGAACCGCGAACGCCTCGAGGATAATCTGTTTTGGCACTAGACGACAAGTACGACGACATAAAGAAGCTGATCGACGCAGGCAAAGAGAAGGGATATCTGACCTATGATCAGGTCAACGACCTCATCCCGCACGATGTGCACTCTCCTGAGGACCTGGAAGATCTGCTAACCACGATCGGGACCCAAGGAATCGATGTACTCGAAAGCTCGAAAGGGCCTTCGACCGATCTGGAAAAAAAATTCGAGGAAGTAGAAGAAGGCTCCGAGGACGTCGAACTCGACTTAACCCCCGGCGC
>JAIQFA010000044.1 GCA_020073525.1 Terriglobia bacterium | reverse complement strand
CGGCTGAAGCCGTGCCCTTTCAAAGCAAACCCAAACCCGGCTTTTTCCGCTCAAAGCAAAATCCAAATCCGGTGTTATCGCAAGGAGCGGGCTACCCGGCAACGAAGAATCAGAGTCAAAAGCAGCGGACAGGAGTGTCCGCTCCACACGTCACAGATAGAAACAACGTATTGTGCTACCACGCCCGGCAAGTTTTGGGACCACGGGAGAAAGCATGGCGACCGCGCTTAGGCCACTTAGTACTGGAGAATTGGTTGACCACGCCTTCTCCCTGTATCGCAGACACTTCGCGATGTTTTTGGCGATCTTTGCCCTTCCTCATCTGGTTGTCTTCGCCTTCCAATGCTGGGGGCTGGGGATTACAACTCCGGGAAGAACGATCTTTTTTACTTTGGAAACGATGCTATTGAGCGTGGTGGTTTCCGCCGCTTCTCAGGCCGCGACCGTGATCGCAGTTTCTCAAGTTCACCTCGATCGACCGGCAGGAGTGATGGATTCATTTTCGAGAGTGAAAGGTGAGATCTTCGGGGTGATCGGTCTCTCCATTGCCGTTGGTCTTCTCGTCGGTTTGGCGTGCATTGCCTTGATTGTGCCCGGGATCTTGCTGGCGATTCGGTGGTCGTTGGCCGTCCCGGTGAAGGTTCTCGAAGGCACGGACGTTGGAGGCGCAATGTCACGGAGTTCCCAACTTACTCGTGGCAGCCGCGGCCGCATCTTCATCATCTGGATTTTGTTCATCGTGGTCAGCTTCGGTTTGAGTTTCCTTCTGCGCTGGCCGATCGAAGTCGCGGCGGGAGTTAAGTCGGTAGGCGCGCTGCAGCACGCTGCGGTCGGATACCGGGTCGCGGCTTTGGTCACGATGTTCATTTCGCAATGTCTGGTTGGACCGCTGGCGACAATCGCATTCTCACTCCTTTATTACGACGAGCGGGTGCGCAAGGAAGCATTTGACCTGCAACTGATGATGCAGACTCTGGATGCGCCTGCCCTCCAGGGCGCTCCGGCGTAAGGGGGGCGTGGCTAGCTCCGCTCGGGGCGGGCACCCCCAAGAGTCTAGACAATCGCGATAGGCCATCACCACTCGAAAAGATGGATGAGAAACAGGATTGCCGTGGCACCCAGCGGCAGCAGCAGCCCAGCGCGCAGGCTTCCCGTAGCATGCGAGATCACGCCTACCATCCACGGAATGACGGCCGGACCCACCGACGCCAGGGAGAACATGACCGCGCCGATGCTGCGAGCGGCTACTCCGAAGCGCTGGGACAGACGCGCCACCGCGATCGGATACATCGTTGCGTAACTTAGTCCGGTGATCAACGCTCCGATAATCACTCCCAGAAGTGCCGGAGCCCAGAGCATCAGGGCGATGCCCGCCGCTCCCATTGCATAGCCCGCTCGCAACACGCGGCGCTCCGAAAAGTGATGTAGAACGGCGGTTCCCAGCCCACGGCCCACGGTCAACGCTGCCCAGAAAAACGCCGGCATCATGGACGCCATCTCCGCTCCGCGCGACCCGAGCCGTGAAACATAGGGACCGATCCATCCGCCCACCGCCGTTTCCGCGCCCGGATACAGAAAGAAGACTGCGGCGAACAGCCAGATCGCCGGACTCTTCGCCAAATTTCGCCAGGCAACCGACGATTCCGCAGGCTTTGCCGCCGGGGGAAAAGGCAGATTGCGCACGGCCAGCGCCAACAGCACCAGAAAAAGGGCCACCGACCCGAGAAAGAATGGGAGCAGTTTGTGAGCCGCTGTCCACGCCACCATCAGCGAGCACAGCACCGCGCCCAGTCCCCAGAAGAAATTCAGCAGGCTCACCGCCCCGGCACGCGAGGTCAAGCCCGTCCCCGTGCTGATCTCCGCGATCAGCAGATTGTCCGTCGGGATAATCAGCCCCAGTCCCAGCCCGTACGCCGCGACCGAGATCAGCCCGAGCCAGAGAGATCCCATGAAGAGCGTCGCCACTCCGCCCGCCATCAACAGCAGCCCCGCCAGGAATGCCGGACGGAATCCCCAGCGCGCCAGCAGGACTCCCGACAGTTGCACGCCCGCCAGTGACGCCAGGAATTGCACCAAAAACAGATTGCCGGCCTGCGTGTCATTCATGGCCCAGTGTGCGATCAGGATCGTCAGCATGGGGCCAAGCAGCGTGGTGAGAATTCCGGTAGGTAGAAACGCGATCTGGCCGGCGAGGACCAATTTCCAGTTCGAAGATGCTTGGGAGAGCTCGGTTTGAGGGTTCGCCATGCGAAAGAAAAACGTCCCCAACTCGAATGTCAGGAACGTTCAGCATAACGCAAGCGCCGCAGCGTCAGGATAACGGGAAGTGAACATCGCGGTGCAACCCCTGAAAATGGCAACGGGATGAAACCGAGTTCTCCACCAGTGGTAAACTATAAGTCCGCAACGCCGGAGAGGTGGCCGAGAGGCTGAAGGCGGCGGTTTGCTAAACCGTTATAGGGTCTAACAACTCTATCGAGGGTTCGAATCCCTCCCTCTCCGCCAGTTCCTGCAATCTCAATCACTCGAGCTCTACTGAATCGTAGAGGGCTCCTGGCTCGTACTGTTGTCTGTTGTCCGATTAGCGTTCGACTGAATCCGATCCGCTTCCGCGATCTGGTTTTTCAGGTTCGTCATGGCTGATGGATTCCCGCGGTTGGGCAATGCGTCAGGCCTTCAGCAGTTCCCACCCCAACGCAATTCCATTCGAGACGTAATCCCGCGCGGAGCCTTCGCCGACGTGCATGGCCAACATGCCGGCAAAAGAACGCGGGCTCGACTGGAATACCTGCATGGTGCGCTGCCGCAGATGGCTGTGTCTGGCGATGAAGAGCATCATGCGAGCCATCAGAGCGGGACGTCGAATCAGCGCGCGATGAGCCCTTTGATAGCCAGCCATGTCGCCACTGGCCAGGCAATCTCCGAGGAGCGCGGCTTGCTTAAAGCTGAGGCAAAGGCCTTCTCCCGTGATGGCGTCCACGCCGCCCGAGGCGTCGCCTACCAGGACCGTCCGGCCGCGATACACGCGCCGCAATGTCCGCGTGGTGGTGATTGCTCCACGTTCGGTGGAAGCGAGTTCCGCATTTGCGAGGCGGGCGCAAAGCTCTGGAAACTGCCCGAGCGCGTCTTCCAGTCGCAACTTCTGGTTGGACGAGATCAGCGCCACGCAAACCTCTTCGTCGCTGACTGGCGTGACGTAAATCTGGCAGTGACGGCCCCAGTGCAGTTCCATGAAGCCAGTCCAGGGTGCGACCCGGTAGTGGCGCCGGAAAGCGAAGCGCAGATTCTTGTTCTGGGCCGTTTTCCCTCGTGGATCCAGATTCGCCCAGCCGCGAACAAGGGAACCAGTTCCATCGGCCCCAACGATCCAGCGCGCGCGGACTAATTCTCCGGCAACCAGCGCACCTTCGGGATGAAGCCCGGTGACAGCCGCCTGCCACAGCAAGCGGACACCGCACGCTGCCGCATGGTCCGCCATGACGCGATGCAGGTGCGTGCGCCGGATTCCATACGCTGCTCCCCGGGGAAACCCAGCCTCGGCTTTTGTGCCGTCGCTCACGAAACGAATGCCGCGGAATGGATAAGCGTCGCTCTCCGGAATTGAGATGCCTAGATGGTGCAGAGCCTCGACTCCGTCCGGCATCAGTCCCTCGCCGCAGGGCTTGTCGATTGGCGGGACCGCTCCATCCGCCACCACTACGCTCAATCCGTGGCGGCGCGCTGCGATCGCCGTCGCCAGGCCGGCGGGTCCGCCGCCAACGATGAATACATCCCACGAATTCGGAAAACCGCTCACCATAAATTTCTAATCACAAACATCTGGCTCTTAGCTCTTAACCTTTAGCTCTTGGCTCCAACGGCTCAAGGCCAAGAGCTAAGAGCTAAGAGCCGTCCTCCCTACCACTGCAGCAAAACAAATTCCGAGCAGAACCCCGGGCCCATCGCGGCCAGCAAGCCGAGCGTGCCGGGCTCGGGGCGGCGCTTCTTCATGACTTCTTCGAGCACCACCAGCACAGAAGCCGAAGACAAGTTGCCCGTCCGGCGCAAGCATTCCCAGGAAACGTCGAGTTCACCATTCTTCAGTCCAAGCGCCTCGGCGGTTGCTTCCAGAATTTTCGGCCCGCCGGTATGCAGCGCCCAGCTCCCGATATCGGCGCGCGTTAATCCACGCTCAGCAAGAAAGTCGTCGAGATCATGTGCCAGATTTTTCCGCACCAGGTCTGGAATGTCGCGCGACAGAACAATGCGAAAGCCCTTTTCCGAGATGTCCCAGCCCATCATCTCTTCGGTGTCGGGATAGAACACGGAGCGAGTGGCAAGGATGTTGACGCCAGAGAGTCCACAATCGGCGCCGGCTACGATCACCGCGGCCGCGCCGTCGCCGAACAGCCCGGCCGAAATCATGTTCGCCATGGAGACGTCCTCGCGCTGCAGTGTGAGCGAGCAAAGTTCCACCGAGAGCACGACCGCGATCTGGTCGGGATAGGCCCGCACATAATCGGCCGCGCGCGAGATGGCCACAGCGCCCGCCACACAGCCCAGCCCGAAAATCGGAACGCGGCGAATGTTCCTGCACAATCCCATCTGGTTGATCAGCAGCGCGTCGATCGAAGGGCTGCAAATGCCGGTGACCGAAGCAAAAAAGAACGCGCCCAGGTTTCGACCGTGCAATCCCGCGTCCGCGAGGGCCCCCGCGACCGCCTTCTCTCCCAGCTCTTTTGCGGTGCGAATCCAGTGATGATTGGCCTCTCCCCAGGTTTTCATCTTCATGTATTCTTCCTTGGGAAGGGAAAGAAATCGCCCGTCAACGCCGACGTGGCGATGCAAACGCCGCAGCACGTGCGGGTTTTCGATCTGATCGCCCCAATATTCCTGCAGGGCCGCCAGCAACATCTCCTGGGAGTAGTAATGCTGGGGAAAAGCGCTCGAAGCGCTGACAATTCGCATGTTTTCTCTCATCTCGGAGGACCTGAGCCGTTCTTCCTCGCCGAGGTACCCACAACAGTATGTCGAATAAAGTGGATTAGATGCCAATTCCTAGTGTAAAAGTATTGCAAAATCAGAAAGGCTAGGACCCAAACGAGTGAAATTCTTTGCCGGATTGCTGCTTGGTCTCCTCATTGTGCCCTTTGGGGCGTATCTGTACTTCACGGGTGGCAGCGCTCCGGTTGCCACTACCGACTCCGATATGCCCTTTGAGAAGTATTTCGCCCAGAAGGCTCAGCATGCCCGCATCGCGAAAGACATGCCGAAGAACGTCCCCATCCAGCCGACCGAAGCCAATTACGTGGCTGGCGCCGAACTCTACAAGCAGCACTGTGCCGTGTGCCATGGCTTGCCCCTGAGCCCGAAGTCGGGGATTGCGACCGGTATGTACCCCAAGCCGCCGCTTTTGTTGGAAGGGAAGGGCGTAACCGACGATGAGCCGGGGGAAAGCTACTGGAAGATCTTTAACGGCTTTCGCTTGACGGGCATGCCGGGCTTCAGCAAGTCGCTCTCGGAAACCCAGATGTGGCAGATGGCGCTCCTGGTGGCCAATGCCGATAAGCTACCGTCCTCGGCCAAAGCGGTGCTGGTCGCACCGCCGACGCCCGCACCCGCGGCGAATGCGCCGACTCCGGCAACGTCGCCGACTCCGGCGCCACCAAAATAGGCGCGTTGAACCGAACTATTCGTGGCGCTGGCGATTTGTATCAGGGCATGCCTTCACAGGCATGCCGCCAGCGCCGAAGCTCGGTGCGCCTTTACAGATTGCTGAAAAAGTCGAAATTCAAAACCCAGCCCCAAAAGAATCTGGGTGAGAACTCTTCTTTCGCCCCGTTGGGGCTAGCTTGTTTTCCACTTGTACCCACGGCTAACGCCGTGGGCTGCATTCTTGCGCCGCTCCGCGGCTGGGAATCGGCAACTTGGTTCCACTGCGATGATCGGATATGAGTTCTCACACAGACTCCTAAAGGGGCTTTTGATTTCGAAGGACTTGCGGTATCGCTAAAGCGATACCCTGATGCAAAACCGGGTTTTTCAGCAACCTGTTTAGGCGCTGGATTCTGAATTCGAACTTCACTGCGGACTCACCGGGTTAGGTGCCCTACCCTCCAGCCTTGTCTCGCGCTATCGTGTAAGCATGGCGTTTGGCCGTCCCAGAAAACTCTTCACCGAAGCCGAGCTTTACGACTACGCGGTGGGTGCGCTGGCCCGCCGCATGCGCTCGGTCGCGGAATTGAAGCGGCTGTTGCGCAACCGCGTGGAAGCGGATACGGAGTTTGGCAAGACGCTGGTGGAACTGATCATCGTCCGATTGAAAGACCAAGGCTATCTGAACGATGCCAAGTATGCGACGGCATTTTCTTCGTATCGCCGCGACAATGAGAAATTCGGACGCATCCGCGTGGTCAACGACCTCAAGGCCAAGGGAGTGCACGGCGACGTCATCGAAAAAGCGGTTTCCTCCGTCTATGACGACGTAAAAGAAGAAGCTCTCGCACGCGACTACCTGCGCCGCAAACGCCTGCTCAAGCCCAAGGATCAAAAGCAGGCAGCCCGCATCTTCCGCAACCTGATGCGCGCCGGGTTTGGGTCAAAAACGATCTTCACCATCCTGAAGAAGTGGGACGTGGACGAAGAAACGCTGACCGAACTGGAGAGCGAGAGCACCGAAGCATCCCATTGACGCCAAGCAGTATCTTCAGAGTTCCGGCCTCATGCTCGTAGACAGCAGCCGAGAGTTAGGACCCGAGACCTGACACCTGACACTTCTCCTGCTTGCGCCCATCCTTCCCACTCTGATACAACCTTGCAACTGAAGAACTCTTCAATTTCTCTGGAGGAACTATGAAAGGAAAGCTCTGTTTGCTGATCGCATCTGCTCTGCTCGCTCTGACCGCATTCTCGTATGGTCAGGCCGGGGACGATATGAAGAAAGCGGCCGACGACACTGGCAAAGCGACCAAGACCGCCGCGAAGAAGACGGCGCATGCCACCAAGAAAGCAGCCGTGAAGACCGGCGACGCCACGGAAACCGCGGCCAAGGACACTGGCAAGGACACGGAAAAGGCCGCTGACAAAACCGGTGATGCCACTGCAACCGCTGCCAAAAAGACCGGACACGGCGTCAAGAAGGGCACCAAGGCCGTCGGACACGGCGTGAAGAAGGGCGCGGAGAAGACTGCCGACACGGTGAAGTAATCCGCGCGAGTCACGATGGTTTCGGCGATCCGTTTTCGGCCTGATTGCGAATCAGATCCTCAACGTCGCCGACTTTGTCGCCGATCAAGTTGATCTTGTGTGCCAGGCCCTGGATCTCGGTTTCCGCGCGGCGGTTGACTTCGAAGTCCAACTCGCCGCGCAACCGGTCCTTTTTGTCCTGACGGTTCTGGCTCATCATGATGATGGGCGCCTGAATCGCTGCGAGCATCGAGAGGAAGAGATTCAGCAGGATAAACGGGTACGGATCCCAAGATCGGTGGCCCAGCCCGGCACTAAGAGAAGCGTACGTAACCAGGACGATCGCGAACGAAATGATAAAAACCCACGAGCCGCCAAAACTGGCGACGTGGTCGGCAATGCGTTCGCCGAACGTCTCCTTTTCTTCGATCACCTCGTTCGGATTGCGAGCGGCGCGCACGCGTACCAGTTTTTGCGACGAGTGAAACTGGCGTCCGAGCACGGCCAACATATCCATCCCGGCCATGGGTTTGCGCTCCAGCAGGATCGCAATGTCGCGGCGGTCCACTTCGATGCAAACCGTTTCCTGGAGAGCGATCGCCTCCGATTGGTGGATGGTTTCCTCCAGCATGGACGCGAAACCAAAAAACTCCCCTTCTGAGGGTTCATCGACCACGACTTCCTGCTGGTCCTCGTCGACGGTGGACACCCGAACCGTTCCTGAGACCACAATGTAGGCCCGGCCACCCGGATCGCCTATCTTGTAAATTCGCTGCCGGGCCGCGAACTGCTTAATTTCAACCTGGCTTGCCAAAACGGCAGCCTCTTCATCGTCTAGTAGGGCGAACAGCGGCACTTGTCTCAGGACTTCTGGTTTGCAAGGCATTCGATATCTCCGTGGCAGATTTATGGGCAAAACAGCAAAGACAAATCATTACCACAGGAGGCACAGAGGAACACAGGGGAAATCGGCGAGTGTTCGAAGGGGCCCTGTTTACTCTGTGTTCCCCTGTGCCCCCTGTGGTGAAGGTTTGGCTTTCATTTAGAATTAAAGTTTGATGCTCACAGGCAACGAAATTCGCCGCAAGTTCCTGGACTTCTTCATTGAGAAGGGACACCGCGAGGTGCACTCCTCGTCGCTCGTTCCGGCCAACGATCCGACGCTGCTCTTTACCAACGCGGGGATGAACCAGTTCAAGGACGTCTTCCTGGGCCTGGAAAAGCGCGACTACAACCGGGCGACGACCTCGCAGAAATGCGTGCGCGCGGGAGGAAAGCACAACGATCTCGAAAACGTCGGTTTCACCAATCGCCACCACACGTTTTTCGAGATGCTGGGGAATTTTTCCTTTGGCGACTACTTCAAGAAAGACGCCATCGCCTATGCCTGGGAACTGATTACTTCGCCGGAGTGGTTTGGGATTGATAAGAAGAAGCTTTACGTCACGATCTTCAAAGGCGAAAACGGAGTCCCGCGCGATGCCGAAGCTTACGACCTGTGGCTCGGGCAAGGCATCCCGAAAGATCGCGTCTACGAATTTGGATCGAAGGACAATTTCTGGCAGATGGGCGATACCGGGCCCTGCGGGCCCTGCAGCGAGATTCACTACGACATGGGCGTCGTGGCCAGCGATCAGGGACACACCGACTGCACGTTCGGCTGCGATTGCGGACGGTATGTCGAGTTGTGGAACTTGGTGTTCATGCAGTTCGACCGCGATGCGTCAGGCAAGCTGACGCCGCTGCCGAAGCCTTCGATTGATACTGGGGCGGGGCTAGAACGGCTGGCGGCAGTTCTGCAAAACGTGATTTCGAATTATGAAACGGATTTATTCACTCCGCTAATCAAGCGAGCAGCGGAACTGACGGGGACCTCAATCGAGAAAGAACTCGACAAGGAAGCACATACGAAATCGGCAGCATCCCTTCGGGTAATTGCTGACCACTCGCGCGCCGCGACTTTTCTAATCTCGGATGGCGTGATTCCTTCAAACGAGGGACGCGGATATGTGCTGCGCAAAATCATCCGCCGCGCGATTACTCACGGACGCTTGCTCGGCCAGACCAAGCCATTCCTGCACGAAATGATTGTTGCCGTTCGTGACTTGATGAAGGACGCATTTCCTGAACTGACGGAAACAACCGAACGGGTGACAAAGACTATTTTTGCCGAGGAGACCAAGTTCGCGCGTACCTTGGAGACTGGCCTGGACAAACTGGAAGGCGACTTCGTGCAGGCCCGAGGTGAAAGGGTTCGGGGAATTCGGGATTTTCTAGCGCAGAAAGTGGGCGGAGGGATTGAAAGATTTCATCAGAACAGCGTAGAAGGACTCCTTGCTGAGAAGCGACTCGCGAACGATCCATCGCTACTCGCTTTGCAGGTTGCCCAAGTGTGGGGTTACGAGCTAGCACCGCTCATCGTCGAAGAGCTTCAGCGCGAACTCCGCAAGAATCCAGGACTTAGCGGCGCCGACGCGTTTCACCTCTACGAGACCTATGGTGTGCCCCTGGACTTCATGATGGATGTAGCCAGGGATCAAGGCATCGACGTTGACCTGGACGGTTTTGAAAATGCGAGGCAGCAGGAACGCGAGCGTGCTCGCGCCTCCTGGAAAGGCGCGGCCAAGCAAACTGCCAATCCCGCCTACCAGCAACTGCCGAAATCGAATTTCGAGGGCTATCGCCAGACTCGTTCCGAGAACTGCGAAGTGCTGGCCATCATCAAAGGCAGCCAGGGTGCGCAGGAACTCAAGCCCGGAGACTCCGGCGAGGTCATTCTCGACCACACGCCCTTCTATGCGGAATCCGGAGGCCAGGTTGGCGATCGCGGATGGCTCTACTCCGATGATCACAATACTGTCGTCGCTGAGGTGACGGGATGCTACTATCCGGTGCAGGGCGTGCGCGCCCATCAAGTCGTGATGAAGTCCCCACCCTCCGCAAAGAACGCGGAAGGGTGGGGCACCCTCCGCGTTGGCGACAAGGTCGACGCCGTCGTAAATACTGACATCCGCTCGTCCACCATGCGCAATCACACGGCTACGCATCTGCTTCAGGCTGGACTGCGCGAAGTGCTGGGCAAACACGTGAAGCAGGCGGGGTCGCTGGTTGCTCCCAACCATCTGCGCTTTGACTTCTCGCACTTCACTGGAGTCGCTGAAGAAGAGCTGCAGGATATCGAGGACTTGATCAACAAAGAGGTTCTGCGCAATGAGAGGGTCGAGATTATCGAAAATGTCCCCATCGATGTCGCGATCAACGAGTATCACGCGATGGCGCTGTTTGGCGAAAAGTACGGCGACAAGGTGCGCGTGATCAAGATCGGAGATTTTTCGACCGAACTCTGCGGTGGCACGCATACCGCGCAGACCGGCGAGATCGGGCTGATCAAGATTTTGAAAGAGGGAAGCGTGTCGTCGGGCGTGCGCCGCATCGAGGCCGTGACCGGCGAAGGCTCGCTGCGGCACTTCCGGAAGGATCACGAACTCGAGGGCGTGGTGAATAGTCTCGTTGGTCCCACCCTTTCACAAAAAACGCGAAAGGATGGGGCCCCCGCTACCGAAGAGTTGGCTTCTCCGGCCGAAGCCCTGAAACTGGAACTCGAAAAGAAAGACGCTGAGATTAAGCGACTGGTGCGGGAACTGGATCAGGCGCGGATGAAGTCCGCTTCGTCGAGCACGGCTAACATCAGCGAAAAAGTCAAAGAAGTCCGCGGCGTCAAAGTTCTCGCCTATCGCGTGGACAATCTGGAGCGCGCGCAGATGCGCACGCTGGTCGATCAGCTTCGCGACAAACTGGGCTCCGCTGTCGTTGTGCTGGGCTCGGCTTCGAATGGCAATGTCTCGCTGATCGTCGGCGTAACCAAAGACCTTACCAGCCGCATTCAGGCAGGGAAAGTGATCGGCCCCGTAGCGCAGAGAGTTGGCGGCAAAGGCGGCGGGCGTCCGGACCTTGCCGAAGCGGGTGGCAAGGACGCGGGGGCGCTGGACGAGGCGCTGGGTGAGGCTTACAGTGTCGTGGAGTCGCTGTTAGGGTAGATTTCCTCGGTGCTCCTCTGTGTCCTGTGTGGTGAAAAAAAAACCTTAACCACAGAGGACACAGAGGAACACAGGGGAAGTCGAAGCTAAAATGGACGATCGCATCCATTTCGTCGAACACAAGGGCAAGAAGATTTTGCTGCTGGACTTTTCGCACGCCAACGCAACCCAGATGCAGCTTCTGCTTGAGTACGTGCGAATCACCGTGGCGCGGCACGGGCACGAATCGCTAGTGACGCTCGCGGATTTCACCGGCTCCGAAGTAGATCACGCGGTCGCTACCAGGATCAAGGAAGTGTTGACGCTCGACCGGCCTTTTGTGAAGAAGACGGCATGGGTCGGCGCTGAGAGTATCCCGAAAGCGTTCATGGAAAACTTTCACAGCTTTTCCCAACGCGACATTGTGACCTTCAAGACGCGGGAAGAGGCGATGGACTGGCTGGTGGAAAGCTAGTTCTCAGTTCCCGGTTCTCAGTTCTCAGTGGTTCGCTCCGTAGTGGTTTTTCTGAGAACCGAGAACTGAGAACTCGCCTTCAACTTCTCCACCGCAACGTCACCGGCCCCGTCATCGGATGCCGAAACTCGCCGCCATTTTTCTTCACTTCCAGCATGGCGTTCTTCAATCCGAAATACCATTTTGCGGGGCGGTCGGCATCGTCGATCAGCATCAAGTGCGGGTTGTGTTTCAGGCCCTCGGACTGGAGTTCCATGGTGTGGCGGTCCTGCTCCACAAATTTAGCAAAGACGAATTTCAGCAGCTCGGGGCCGAAGGGGATCCAGCGAAATAGGTTCCAGGCGGCGACCACGTCGATGCGGCACTGGTTGCGGGTGATGGGAGTGACAGTAGTCAGGCTCGAAAACCAGTACTTGCCGGCGCGAATGATTTCCGAGCGCAAGTTGGGCAGGACGAAGTCGATGGTCGTGGTAATCGAGTCGGCGTCGGCGTAAAGCCGCAGCAGTTTGTAAGGCGCGCTGTTGGAACTCGGCGTGTGCGCGCTCATGCGAAAGCCGTAGGGGATGGGCTCGAAGTTTTTGTGCTTCTCGTGAATTGATTTCTGCGTACGCCACCACCACGCCTGGTGGACGAAGGGGCCGTGCGCAGGATCCATCAGTCCGATGATGCCGTGGTCGACGGAGCAGGGCAGGTCGGCAGTGAGATAAGCGAGCTTGTAGTGCTCGCTGAATTTCGGAATCTCCGGGGCCGGAGTGGGCGCTGACGCGGGCTTCGAGAATCCGGCGCCGGCCGGGCCGGGATCGGGAATGAAGACCCAGATGAAATCGTCACGCTCTTCGCAGGGATAGCTGCCGGCGTAAATGCGGTCGATTTTCAGGTTTTGATCAGAGACAAGCGACGGAATCACCCTGCACTGGCCAGAGTGGGCGTCGAATCTCCAGCCATGGTAGGAGCACTCGATCTGCTCGCCGTCGAATTGTCCGCAGGAGAGCGGCATGCCACGATGCGGGCAGGCGTCGCGCAGGGCAAAAGCCTTGCCTTGCCGGTCGCGTCCTCGTCCAATGACCAGCGGTTGTTCGAGCAACATTGTCTTCGTGAATTCTCCGGGGCCGAGCTGTTTCGACGGCAGCGCGCGGTACCAGAAGCCGAAGAGCATAAGCGCGTCGGGCGTCTGGGACTGGAGTGGAAAGTCGTCAGGCATTGGACAGGTGAGGATACCGCAGTAGATCAAAAACTTGAACCGCCGAGACGCCGAGGACGCCGAGAATTACGAAAGCCAATCGAAAAGGGGCACGGAAAAGCAAAAGCTTGAACCACAGGGGACACGGAGGGAACCTAACCTACGCGCGCAGCCCGGAGCGCAGGCGCGTCTTTAGCTGGACGTAAGCTTCGCGGGCGATGCCGGGCTGTTCGATGTGGGCGAGAAAGAGTTTGCGCAGGGCGGCGGTGGTCAGGCGGCCTTCGAGGTAGGCGTCGTAGAGATCGGTGCCGGTGAGATATCCAAGTTGCTCGGCGACGTATTCGCACTTGCGGCCGGTGAACGGCGGAGCTGGCGGCGGAGATTCGAGAGCCGACTCCCCGCGCTCGGAGCGAGGTTTCTCACGAAAATCGAGTGCGCGATGTTGCGTCAGGAAGTCGAGAGCGTCGACTGCGTCCGCGAAGGGAAGCGCAGTCTGATGCTCCAGGTCTTCGCGAGTTATGTCGTACAGTTCCGCAATATCGCCATCTCGGAGCGCGGGACGCGCGGGGTACAAGATGCGCGATCCGAAAAAAGCGAGGGCGTGCTCGAAGACATCGATGTAGAACGCGTCGTCTTTATCGAGTGTCCTAACGCCGGAGGCGGCTTGCGCGGCGGCCGGCTTGCCATTGCACCGATTCGGTAAGCCGCGACAGGCCTGATGGAGGAAGCGAGTAGCGTCCTCGGCGGACGAAGTCATGTGAAACTGGCGCACGTACACGGCATTGATCGGTGCGAGGTAGACGCTGCCGCGCTCGCGCACCCGGCGAAGCAAGGAACGGCGCTGTCCGGCGGTGAATCCCTTACGGGATAGGAGGCCGCGCAGGAGTGCATCTGAGCTGCGCGAATAAACTTCGGGCATGAGGTCAACCAGGAGCCGGGGCTGCGTTGTGTTATGCGGTGAGTACTGGTTGATGCCGAGAAAACGCACCATGCCGTCGATCAGGTTGTAGAGCGTGGGGCCGAGGTCGGGCGCGCTATGGTCATTATCACTGCGTCCCCAGCGGTCCAGGCAGAGGCGGTAGTTCTCGTATTTTTCCAGCGGCGTGGCGTTGAAGACGCAGAGAACATTTTCGCGGACTTCGACGGCTTCGACGTGGTCGCGGGCTTCTCCAGCGGCGCGCCAGAAGAGCGCGTCAACGTTCTGCAGCACGGTAAGCACCGACTCTGCGGGAAGCCGCTGCTGTAGCAGGGCCGGCAGATGCTGGGGAGCAAGGTGCGACTCGCCAAAGAGCACCAGGATGAGCGCGTCGGAATGACGGCGGCGGAGTTCGGCAATCTTGTCGGCGGCATGGCGGTCGCGGGCGCCGATTTTGCGCAGATCTTCGCGCGGCATGCAATCGAGTCCGTAAACGAACGCGCCGTGGTCGCGGGCGGCGGAAAGCAGTTCGTAAAACGGAGTCCATTCGTATCCCCAGTCAAGTTCGAAACGGATGCGCTCGCGCAATTCGTTTTCGTCAATCTCGCCGCGCCACCATTCGTCGAGAATGTGCTGGTCGCGCGAAAAAATAGTTTCGACTCCCAGCACCACTTGGCGCTGATTGAATTTGGAATCACTCAGGACCGTGGCTAAATAGCGCTGCGAGTTAGGCAAGGCGTGGTAGTCGCCGACCAGGACTGTGCCCGCATTGGCGACTTCTCGCCGGACATCGCTCGGGGTGAGAACCTTCTCGTAGGTGCGGTAGGCTTCGTGAAAGTCGCGGAGGTATTTACGTCCGGCGGCGGGATCAACCGCGCGAATCTTGCGTTCCACGCTGGCGATGGCGTGGAGTTGGGCGGCACTGCGCCGCGCTCGTAATATGCCGGTAGTTGCCATAAGTGCGTCGTTGGTCGTTAGTCGTTGGTCGTTGGTCGTTCGCGCGTCGTATCGGGGCATCGCTTCAGGGATGCCGTAAAGGCCTCGAACCCAGATGCCCCTTTAGGGGCTGCGCACCGGATATCGACTCTTTCCTTAGCCTGCTATCCTTGACTTGCTTTTCCCGCGTCCCTATCCTCGTTTTTCGAGGCCGTGCACTAAATTCAGCCTCGCGGAGCGCCAACTTTGCCCCTGCTTGCGGCGGAAAACCTGACTGTTGCCACGACCGGCGCCAGCGGCTCGTTGTTTCTGAAGCACTTTCTACTCACCGTGGAACGCGACTCACGCCTTAAGACGGTGAACTTCATCTGTTCCGACAGCGGCCTGCGCGTACTCGCCGAGGAACTCGGTATCGAAGGCCGCGCAGAGCTTCTACGTCAAATCATCGGCTCGCCCTCGATCAAAATTCAGCAGCAGGCAAACTCCGACATCGGGGCCAATGTGGCCAGCGGGTCGTATCCTTCGGACGCGATGGTCGTGATCCCATGTAGCGTCGGCACGCTTGGCCGCATTGCCAACGGCACCGCCTCGCACCTGATCGAGCGCGCTGCCGATGTGACCCTGAAAGAGCGTCGGCCGCTCGTGCTCTGTGTCCGCGAGACGCCGCTCAACAAAATCCACATCCGCAACATGTCGCTGGCCGCAGATGCAGGAGCGACCATCTTCCCGCTGATTCCAACTTTCTATAACCATCCAGCGAGCCAAGATGCCATGGCACAAGAATTCGCGAACCGTGTACTGGCGCATATAGGACTGGCCCAACCGGGTGCGTTCCAGTGGAAGGGGTAAATTTAGTTCTCAGTTCCCAGTTCTCAGTTCTCAGTAAAACCTGCAGAACACGGAACCAACCGCGGACCGAGGCCTCTACTGAGAACTGAGAACCGAGAACTGGGAACTTATTAAAAGATCTATGACTTGGGGGGAAGCCCTCCCTGCTTTGCAGGGGTGTTTTCAGTCTAGGGAAGGGGCAGTAACGAAGGTAGGTATCAGGCGGGCATGTACTGGAGGAGTTGTGTCCGCAATGATGACCGACGGAGACCTGAGAACTGAAAGCTGACGGCTATTGTTTTCCAAGGCACGCCCCGATCGTGCCGTTGACGCCGACCCCGACTTTTTTGTACTCTGCGATTACACCGGAGAGGAGGTGGTCGGATGACAAGTTTTGATAGTCACAGTAGAAGTACAAGACCAGGTGAGGTGGCTGAGTCTTAGGGCGGTTGCTCTAAGCGGAGTTCTCGAGGAACCTTTGGTCGGGGGAATCGGGAACATCTCTCGCAAACAATCCGTGAGTATGGGCTGATCCGCCGGTCACAAGCTGTGTCCGGCACCGGAACGAGCGAGGGGCCACGAGAGTGACCACCTCAGTCAATCCCAAACAGTCCACCGGGCAGCCCGCAGGCTGAAAGGCTTGCGGGCTGTCTTTTTTCAGGTCTCAGGAAGACCAGTTCTCAGTCCGCAACCGCTGCGACTCAACGAAATCGCTCTCCCTGAGACCTAACACCTGAAACCTTCCACTCATTTTCCCGATTCTTCCCATCTAAAATTTGAATTGGTATTCGACCGTGCATGTCTGTTGGAGTGTGGTGCCGGACGTGCTAGGAACGGTGGTCGACGGCAAAGTTTTTCGGCGCTAAGAACCCAGGAGAACGCGGTAACCGCCGCCTTCTCCTGGGAAGTCCCACCTGCCTTTTGTGGTGTGGGTTCAAGAGGATACTGAATGTCACTGGACGAAAAGCACTATCGCGCCCGCATTACCAAGCGTGCAGACTTTGCGCCGGATCTCTGGATGATTCGTGTCGATCCCGGTGCCGAATTTTCTTTTGCAGCGGGTCAGTACGCCACACTGGGAGTGGAAAGAGACACGCGGCGACTGGAGCGTCCCTACTCGATTGCTTCCTCTCCTTACGAAAAGGAACTGGAATTCTTTTTCGAGCTGGTGCCGAACGGCGAGACCACGCCGCCGCTGTACGACCTTCAGCTGGGCGATGAGGTTCTGGTCCGCAAGGTCGCGAAAGGGCGTTTCACATTCGACACCGCACAACCTGGGCGCACGAACCACCTGATGGTGAGCACCGTAACCGGAGTCGCGCCGTTTGTCAGCTATGTGCGAACCCTGTTCAAGGATTGGAAGGAAGGCCGGTTCGCCGGCGATCACAAGTTATTTCTGCTGAGCGGCGCCAGCCGGCCGTGGGAGTTCGGCTACCGCGAGGAACTGGAAAACTTTGCGAAAGAGGCGCCCTGGTTTCGCTGTGTATTCACGGTGAGCCGTCCCTGGGAGGACGAAGGTTGGCAGGGCGAAGTTGGACGCGTGGACGAACTCCTCCGCAAGTACGCTGACCAGTGGGGATGCACCGCGGCGAACAGCATCGGGTATCTGTGCGGGCATCCGGAGATGGTCGAGCACAGCAAAGGCATTCTGAAGCGCATCGGCTTCACCAAAGAGAACCTAAGAGAAGAAGTGTATTGGGTGCCGGCAAAAGCGGCGGCAGGCGCATAGAAACATCATGCACTTCCGCCGTAGAGACGGGGCTTGCCTCGTCTCACTCCGCGGCTAGGAGACGCGGCAAGCCGCGTCTCTACGGAAGGGTTGTCGCACTGCACGGGCCTTCAGCGTCCGATGGCGTCGAGCACGGCTTTGTTGATGGCGTAGGCCGTTCCATCACTCCCAATCACGGTCGGCGTGTAAGCCTCGCCGATGCCAGTCGAAAGCGTGATCACCTCCGAAAGCGTGTTCGAGGTGAGATCCCAGCGGTAAAGTTTGCCGTCTTCGCTATTGGCAAGAACCGACTTCGTGAACGGATCGACCGCGGCCGAATTGATGCACCATTCCTTGACCCCTCCCGGCCAATTCGGATCGGGCGTGACTCCAAGAATCGTGATGACTTCTTTCATGACCAGCGTACTGGGAATGACGGGATCGCGTTCGGTGGCGTTGGGGTCGAGGATTGCAATGCGGTTGTGTCCATCGCCGGAGCCGACTCCTCCGTAGTTGTTGTACTTGGTCATCAGCAAGTAGCTCGAACTTCCTTGATAGCTCGCGACCAGCGAAGCAGGAACGATGGAGGCCGTGTCATCCCAGCCAAAGCTGCCCGGGATTTTGGTCTGCGACAGGTTGCTGTTGAAGTGGAGCAGCCACCCACGGTCATTGTGATCAGGAAAAGGATTTTCCAACACCCCGAAGTAAACATCGCCGTCGGGTCCAACGGTCGGTGTGGCAGAGCTACAGTCGCAGAGCAGCGCATCCAATCCCGAGGATGGGTCGGTCAGGCGCACACGGCTCACTTGCGCGAGCGTCGTACTGTTCAGCGCGAGCAGGTATCCATAGCTCCCGTTGGTCACCACGACATAAAGAAGGCTGCCATCTGGCGAGAGCGCAGGCGCGGCACTGATAGCGACCTGCGTAATGGCGGGATCGCCGCTGGCGGTGGCGGCTGAAACCCAGGTTCCTGTTCCATCCGGGGCAATGCGGGCCAGTCCGCTTTGCAGGTTGATCGGCGTGGGGCCAAGAACGAGGAATCCGAAGTAGAGGTTGCCGTTGGCATCGGTAGTAAGCGGGGTGCCGATCTGCACGTTCTGCTGGTAGGCGGTCGGGTTCTTGCCGTAATTCTTCTTGCCGTAGAAGGTTAGGCGAGTGACGGTACCCTTCGCCTGGTCGGGATTCTGCCGCACCAACACCCGGCCCGCAAGGTCAGGAACGAAAAGCTGGCTGCCAGAAATGGTGGGTCCAAGGCCGGGGATGAAGCTGGCTCCCGGAGCCTGATAGTGTGTCTTCTGCGCCCAGAGCCGCTTCCCGGTGGCGCCGTTATGGGCCTCGACGCGGTAGCTGTTCGATCCTGTTTTCACGGGCACGATCACGGTGTTTGCGGCGGTGACCAGCGGAGAGCCGTAGTGGATGAAGATCTCGCCCTGCGGAGGAAACAAATCGACCGGCACATGCCAGTGAATTTTGCTGAATGGTTGCGATTGTACAGTCGAGAGCGCGGTGTGCTGCTCGTCATGGGAGTGCGTCAGCCATGCGCCACTTTGCGCGCTCGCATTCAACGTCAGCACCGCGGTGCATGCGGCTATGCAACATAAGGAAAAGATCCATCGCGACTGCGCAGTCCTATTCATAGGCTTCATCCGTACGACCTCTCTCTAGGATTGTGGGCGGGGGGATTCGACCAGCAGGGTAGCAGTTTACCCTGTCGCCGTTGTCAATGGGAGGTAAAAAGCGGCGGCGGTAAAGACCGTCGCGAAGCGGCGAAACAGGAAAGCCCGGGGCGTAAGCCCCGGGTAGCGGATGACGGCTGGTGAGTCCCGTCAGGGACGGTACCGATCTCCGACGCGGAAGTTTTCATTCTTGTTCCGCCGGCGCAAAGAAAACCAGGACTTCGAGCTCTTCCTCAATGTCATAGAACCGATGCTCCAACTCCGCCTCGACAAAAATGACGGACCCGACGCGCACCTCGGCGTGGTCGGAGCCGATTTGCATGCGGGCGCGTCCGCGGACGACGTAGTACATCTCGTCCTCACGGTGCGGTTTCTGCAGATCGGTGCCGCCCTTCGGCAGAACATAAACACCGGCACTCATTGCGGGGACGCGGAGGAACTCGAAATAGCGTTTGCCCGCTTCCGCTCGTTGGCGGGTCAGTTCGTCGATGTGAAGATAGTGAGGCATAAATTTCGAATGTTCGCGAAAAGACGCGGCAAGCCGCGTCTCTACGAAGCATTTACTGAGAACTACCCCACCGCTCCATGAAAGAAAATGTCCGTGTACTGCTGTACTAGAGCATCCCCAGTCAGCGTCCCGTCGGGCTTGTACCACTGATAGATCCAGTTAATCATGCCGACCAGGGCGAAGGCGGCCGCTCGCGGTGTCACGGACGATGGAATAGCGCGCTTGCGCTGGATGTCGGCGACCAGGTTCTCGACAAAGTGCACGTAATCTTTCTTGCGTCCGTTGATCTTGCGGCGCAGCGCGGGAGGCAGCGGATGGTTCTCGTGCAGCATGACCGTAATCTCGCGGTCTTCGGGACTGATCACAACCTGGATGTGCAGCCGGATCAACGTGCGCAGGCGCTCTTCCGCTCCGGCAAGACTGGCTCCGTCGATGCGCCGCACCACGTTGATCACCCGCTCCTCGGTGATGTCCATGGCGTGCGACATGATGTGGAACAGGATTTCGTCTTTCGACTGAAAGTGATGGTAGAGGCCGCCCTTCGAAAGCTTGAGTGCCGCGGCGACATCATTCATGGAAGTGGCATCGTAGCCCTGTTGTTGAAAGAGACGGGCGGCGGTGCGCAGGATTTCCTGGCGGGGTTCGACGGTGGCTTCGCGAAGCATCACCAGAGATGGTATCGCGGAATGGGGGCCGCGTTCTACTAGCGCAGAGGAAAACGGAAGATAACCACAGGGGGCACGGGGGAACACTGACGTTTCTTTCCGATTTCCTCTGTGATCCTCTATGTCCTCTGTGGTTGAGAACTCCTACAGGATGTGCACACTAAGAAGAACTACGACTACTCCGTCCGCCAGCGGAACCGCATCACCGCCACCATCCCAAACAACAGCGTGAAGAGCAACAAAACGGCGATGGGTGCAATTGCCGAAGAGAAGCCCAAGCCGCGCCAGGTCATGCCGTCCAACCCATCCATCGCCCAGCGGGTCGGAACGACCACAGTTAGTTTCTGGAGCCACTTCGGAAAGATAAACGTCGGCACCCAGGCGCCGCCGAGCATCACCATGAAGAGCGTTGCCATGATGGAGTAGCCGCGTGTGGCTTCGACCGTCTCGCCGAGGGCGGCCACCATCAGGCCGAAAGAGGCGGTCATCAACGAGAACGCGGCGCAGACTCCTACGAAGCCCGCGAAGCTGCCCAGGATCCGTACTCCAAACACCACCCGGGCGAAGCTGAAGAGCACGAGCAGAATAAAACCAGCGATCAGGGAGGCGCTCACCGTCCGGCTGCCCATCAGCGTGGTTCGGGAAAGTGGCGCTGCCCGGAGTCGCTGCCAGAGCCCGCTCTGACGAAGCAACAGCAGTGCGATTCCGACATCCATGCCCATGAAGAGGATGAACTGAACCCCCATCCCTCCGAACGAGTGGGCGTAGCCGTTGTACGCAACATTGTCCCCCGACGTGATCGCTTCCTCGTGTGTCTCATAGGGCATACTCAAGCCGCCGGACATTGCGCCTTGCCCGGACGCGCCCTCGCGGTCCCTTTGTGCATTCAATTCGTTCACGCCGCCCAGCAGATCGCGTAAAGCCTTCCGCTGTCCCGCTGGGATTTGAGGATTGTTCTCGACCTGCGCCAGGGACTCGTTGACCACGTCGCGCCCGCTACTGCCGGTGAACATCTCTTTGCTGACGGTTTGCATGACCGCGCCGCTCAGAATGCCCTTGACCATTCCGAGTTCGACATTGTGAGATGGGTCGTAAAGCAAGCTGAGTTCAGGTTTGCTGGCACCGGTAAAGAGCGCGTGTCCGGCATCCTTGCCGAAATTCTTCGGAATGACGATCGCCGCCGTCGCTTTTCCTTTGCGCACCGCCGCGCGCGCCGCGTCCAGCGTGGACGGCTTTACATCGAGCGTCTTGTCGCCGGCAAGTTGAGTGATCAGCCCCCGTGAGATGTCGCTTCCATCCTGGTCAATCACCAGCACGACCACTTTGCTCGTCTCCGCGTTGCCACCTTGTCCGCCGAACAGGTAGCCGAAAAAGGAGGCCAACGCAATGGGCACCAACATACTCACGATCAGGGCTCTGCGGTCGTTGAAGAACATTTTGAGGTCTTTTCGTATCAGCGCCAGGAATGGAATCATTACTCGTCTCGGAGGCTCCTTCCCGTAAGAGTGAGAAAAACAGTCTCAAGACTCGGCTGCTCGCTGGAGACGTGATGGTAAGAATGCCCGTTCTCGGTCAGCCAGCGAAGAACGCCCGGTGCGCCCTGGGAAAGATCGTGAACGCCAACTCGCAGCGTGCTTTGTGCCAATTCAGCCGACTTGACCTCCGAAAGCGCCAGCATTTGTTCCGGCTTGAAACCATCAGCGCGGTCGAGTTCGACGGCAATCACGTTGGTCACGGGCAACAGTTTGTGCAGTCCCTGCAATGTGTCGTTGGCAATCAACTTCCCGTGATCGATGATCACAATGCGGTCGCACAGGCGCTCGGCCTCTTCCATGTAGTGTGTGGTGTAGATAAGAGTTTTACCGCGCTTCTTCAGCGTCTCGAGATTGTCAAAGATGGCGTTGCGGCTTTGCGGATCGACTCCGACCGTCGGCTCATCCAGCAGAAGGATCTGCGGATCGTGAAGCAGCGCCGCAGCCAGGTTCAGGCGCCGTTTCATGCCTCCGCTGAACGTTTTTACTTTGTCGCCGGCGCGATCCGAGAGCCCCACCAGATTCAGAGCCTCAGCAATCGCCTGCTTGGCCTTCGCGCCAGCGATGGAGTAGAGCGCCGCAAAAAAGGTCAGGTTATCGCGGGCACTGAGCTGGTCGTAGAGCGCCATGTCCTGCGGGACGAGTCCGATTTTCAGCTTGACCGGGTCGGTATCACTCTTGACCTGCTTGCCTTCGATGAGGACTTCGCCGGAGTCGGGGCTCAGTAGTCCTGCAATGATTGAGACGGTGGTCGTCTTGCCCGCGCCGTTCGGACCAAGCAGGCCAATCGTCTCGCCCGAATCAGCCCGAAAACTGACGCCAGAGACGGCCATCAGCTTTCCGTAACTCTTCGTGAGACCGTTTACCTCAAGCATGGTGATGGTACGCATCCATTCGCAAAATCTAACTTGCCATCGCGTACAGGAATTCCACGTAGGACCGCACGGCTCCATCCATGCCCTGCACCTTCGGATTTGCGGACTCGATCAGGTAGTACTCGTTTGGCGCGTGAGCTCCGTCTCCGTGGCCTAGCCCGAAACCGCCAGCGGGCAGGCGCAGGGGATCGCCGGTGAACACGTAACCGGGCCACGATCCGGGGCTGCGCGGAAGAACAATCGGATCGATGCCGGCATTTCGATATACCTTGAGCTGGGTCTTGATGATTCCAGCGTCGGCGGACGTGCTGTTGGGATCGTAGCCGCCTGTCATGTTGACTTCGATGTCGCCGAAGCCTTGCTTTGCAAGATGCGCTTTCAGCGACGCTAGAGCTTCGGCCGCGGTCATGTCGGGAACCAGGCGCAGGTCGATTTTCGCCACGGCGCGGTGCGGAAGAATGGTCTTGCCACCCGGTCCGGTGTAGCCGCCAACCAGGCCTTCGATATTGACGGTGGGGCGGGACATCAGCAATTCAAGCGATTCCTGCCAGCCCACATCGCGCACCCAGTGCTTCACGCCGAAGGCCTGCTTCGCCAGATTCTCATCCATGCGCTTGGAGGCCTCCGCGATCATCTCCTTCTCAGCTGCGGAGAGCGGCCGCGCCTTGTCGGCGAATCCTGGGATCGTGGGCTCGTTGCCGTCGGGGGAGACAAGCGTGTTGAGGGCGTGAATCAAGTGCCATGCCGGACTATCGACGCGCGCTTTCTCGCTGGAGTGGATGTCGTGCACCGGGCCAAGCCCCCAACGTTCACCGCTTGATACCAACTCAAGCTCTACTATGCCCTTGGCACCCAGTTCGACCGTAATGCTGCCGTCAAGATCTTGCGATGCGCTGGGCAGGAAGATCCCGTCCGACTTTTTCAATGCCGCGATCACCTCGGGGCGGCGGACGATCTGTGGAAAATGCGGCGACCCGATCTCTTCTTCGCCCTCGGCGACCAGGACGAAGTTCACCGGGAATTTTCTTCCTGAGCCACGGATAGCGTGTAGCGCCGCCAGGAACGTAGCCTCCGGACCTTTCTGATTGACCGCGCCGCGCCCAACCACGACTTTGCCAAGCCCGGGCTTGTCGACCAGCGCCGCATCCCAAGGCGGTGACGACCACTCGGCGGGCGTTACCTGCTTCACGTCGTACATGAAATAAACGCCAAGTGTGCGCGGAGCGCCCGCGTCGAGCGTCGCGAAAATTCCAGGCTGGCCATCGGTCGGGATTTTTGTGACCGACTGGAATCCGGCGTCGCGCAGCATCTGCATCGTCAGGTCGCAGCCCTCGCTCACGCCGCGGTTTTCGGCGGCGATGGACGGCTGGCGGATCCAGGTTTGCAGGCGTTGCACGGATTCTTCGTGCCGCTTCTCGATCTCCTTCCAAATGGCTTGGAGATCGGCCTGATTTGCGGTTGCTTGTTCTGCGCGGGAAAGATTCGACGATGACAAGGTTGCGGCGGTTGCGGCTGCCCCTACTAGAAAGCTTCGACGGTCCATGGCGAGGAGGGTATCGCGGATTCAGAGAGGTTGTCCACGGGTTGCCAGTGGGGGTTTCGAGAAGCTCTCACGGCGGCTACCTTGGGATCGAACTCAGTTTTCGAAGATCGGCCCGTTCGAGATCCAACGAGTTTCGTAGCTGCCTTTTATTTGCCCGCGGACGAGTTGCCGGGTTTTGGCAGATTCGCTCTTCGTCCGCTGTCAATCGCGGTGACGTTGCGAACCGCTGCAGCGGGAGCACTCACTCCCGTGCCCAGCCGCAAGACCGGCCGGTTCTGAAAGTGAGCCTGCACTGCGGCCTCGATTGCCGCCGCCGAGCGGCGATCACGCTGGCGGAGAAAATAGCGGGCGAGCACGGCCCTCCGCAGATCGTCATGCAAGCCTCCGTCTTCCGGAGCCTCGAAGCGCACTTTCTGCAAGCCGTCGCGGTGCGCGCGATCTGGAGCGTGGCGAGCGTCGTGCAACCGCTGGATCCGCGACAAAGCGCGGTCGACGACGCGGGCAAGTTCCGCGCCAAATTCCGGCGCGCGCTCTTTGTGCAGGCGCTGTTTGGCTTTGTCCGCGGAAAACCAGGTCGGGTTTCGATTCGCTTCCTGCGGAGGTTCGAGCCGGGAGACTTCGCAAAGGTGGGCAGGGACGGCCAGCTCTATCTCAGAAGACCGGGCCGCCGACCGGGTGCTGATTTTCGTAGTTGCTGTGTCAGGTTTACGACGGAAATAGCGGGCGAAAGAGACTTTTTCCATCCGGCCATGAACACCGGCCTCTTCAAAAGCCTCGAGGGCCGCTGACTCGGCGTGAGTAAGGCCCGGCTCAACGCCGCCTTTCGGGAAAATCCAGCGCCCGCCCCGAGTCTGCACCAGCAGGAATTCGATGCCGCCTCCGCGCAAGCGGTAACAAACGGCGGCAACCTGCTGGCGCTGTCCCGCAAGCCGTGGCTTCGCAGAGAGTTTTGCCGATGGACCCGCGCCCATGGCAGTAGAGTGCGCGCTCCGCTCCGCTTCTGCCTAGAGCAAACCTTGGTTCGCGCCAGGGAATCCTTCTACATACTTGTGCCACCGGCGGCGCCTTGGAGACAGTAGCGTTGTATCAACGTAGCTTGTGTCACTGTAGCTTTGTATCAGGGCATCGCTAAAGCTTTAGCGATGCCGCAAGTCCTTCGAATGAGAAGCCGCTTTAGGGGCGGGGCATCGCAATTGTTTTCTTGAGTTTTGCCGGGGACGGACTTTGGATCACTTGTATTGTCTTCGCTGCAGTCGGGAACTCGAAGCCGGACAAAAATCGGTTGCGGTCTACCTGTTTGCGCAAACGGTAGGAGTACGCCCGCGCCAAAAGTCCTCGGCGCAGCGCATCTGCTTCTGCCCGCAGTGCTCTGTGTCGCTGGCGATGGGTCCTGCCCCGGAAGGCGCGCTCAATCTTGCCGCCTGGCAAATGATCCGCGACATTGTGGGCGCCGACCCGGCACTGACCGAGGCGGCATGGGAAAGCCTGCATGGGGTGGAAGAAGGTTTGCTCCCCGCTACCGGAACGGCGGGCGCCGCGCATCCAGCGCGCGCCGGAGCGTACTTCGAGTTTTGAACCTTCATACGAAAAATTGTGGTCTAGAGTGGGCACCGAGGCATTCCGTGGTTGACAGCGGGCGGGCCAGCTAGATAGCATTCTTAAACCGACCGATCGGTCGGTTCTTTGCATTCAAACATGATTCAATGCCTACATAGATAAGGAGTCTTCCAGTGGCCACAGTGTTTTATCAGAAGGATGCCAACCCCTCCGCCCTCCAGGGCAAAACCATCGCCGTTTTCGGGTACGGTTCACAAGGACACGCGCAGGCGCAGAACCTGCGCGACAGTGGATACAACGTCATCATTGGGCTCGATCCTGAGCGCGGCTCGGCCAAGCAGGCGCGAGCGGACGGAATGACCGTGGTCGGTCCGGCGGAGGCCGCCAAGCGCGCCGACTGGATCCAGATTCTCACGCCCGACGAGACCCAGGCCGACTTCTACGAATCGGCCATCCAGCCGCATCTGCGCAAAGGCAAGATCCTCGGCTTCTCCCACGGCTTCTCAATTCACTTCAAGACCATCAAGCCACCGAAAGATGTGGACGTGGTCATGATTGCTCCGAAGAGTCCGGGCCATTTGCTGCGCCGTGTGTATTCGCAGGGCGGAGGCGTCCCTGCGTTGCTGGCCATCCACCAGGATGCGAGTGGACGCGCCCACGAATTCGCGCTCAGCTACGCGCACGGCATCGGTTCCACTCGCGCCGGCGTGCTGCAGACCACTTTCAAAGAAGAAACCGAGAGCGACCTTTTCGGCGAACAGGCGGTTCTGTGCGGCGGACTGACGTCGCTGATGCAAAAAGGTTTCGAAACGCTGGTGGCAGCGGGCTACGCTCCCGAAATCGCCTACTTCGAGTGCGTGCACGAGATGAAGCTGATCGTCGACCTCATCTACGAAGGCGGCTTGAGCCGGATGCGCTATTCGATTTCCAACACCGCCGAGTACGGTGACCTGACCCGCGGCGAGATGGTTGTGGGAGACGAAACCCGCAAGGCGATGAAGAAAGTGCTAAAGCAAATCCAAAGCGGCAAATTCGCGGAGGAATGGATTAAGGAGAACAAAAAGGGTGGCAAGAAGTTCGCCAAGTTGCGCGAGGCCGCCAAGCAGCACCCGATTGAAAAAGTAGGCGAGCAGTTGCGCGCCATGATGTCCTGGCTGCCCTCGGAGAAGAAGAAAGCAGCCGAGGCAAAACCGGCGCCGCCGCAAGCGGTCAATGCCTAGAAGAAAGTTCCCAGTTCCCGGTTCTCAGTAAACCCCTGGGCTTTGACTGAGAACTGAGAACCGGGAACTGAGAACTTCTCGCCGTTCAGCTACACTGTCTGCATCATTCCCATGAATACCGACCTCAAACATCGCAGTCGCCAAATTACTGATGGGCGCGACCAGGCTCCGGCTCGCGCCATGTACAAGGCCATTGGCTTCACCGACGCCGATCTTGCCAAGCCGCTGATTGCCGTCGCCAACACTTGGATCGAGACCATGCCGTGCAACTTCCACCTGCGGCGGCTCTCGGCCAAAGTGAAGGAAGGGATTCGCGCGGCGGGCGGCACGCCGATGGAGTTCAACACCATCGCCATTTCCGACGGCGAGACCATGGGCACCGAAGGCATGAAGGCGTCGCTCGTGAGCCGCGAAGTGATTGCCGACTCGATTGAACTGGTCTGTCGCGGACAGTTGTTCGACGCGGCGGTGTGCGTGGTCGGTTGCGACAAGACGATCCCCGCAGCCGCCATGGCGCTGGCGCGCATGAACCTGCCCGGCCTGGTACTTTACGGCGGAACGATTGCCGCCGGGAAGTACAACGGAAAAGATGTCACCATTCAAGATGTGTTCGAAGCCGTCGGGGCAAATGCGGCGGGCAAGATGAGCGACGCGGACCTGCTGGCGCTCGAGAATGTGGCCTGTCCCGGTGCGGGCGCGTGCGGCGGCCAATACACCGCGAACACCATGAGCACGGTGATGGAGCTGATTGGTCTGTCGCCGATGGGATTCAACGGCATTCCGGCCATGGATCCGCGCAAGGACGAAGTCGCCTTCCGCTGCGGCGAGGTGGTGATGAATCTCTTGAAGCGTGGAATTCGTCCCAGCGATATTTTGACGCACGCTGCGTTCGAGAACGCGATTGCTGGAGTAGCTACGACGGGTGGTTCGACGAATGCCGTGCTGCATCTGCTAGCGATCTCGCGTGAAATGGGACTGCCGCTGGATATCGACAATTTTCAGCGAGTCAGCGAACGCACACCGCTGCTCGCCGACTTGAAGCCCGCCGGAAAATACGTAGCCGCCGATGTCGACGCCGCGGGTGGCATTCAGTTGATTGCCAAGCGCCTGCTGGAAGGCAAGCACGTCGATGGCTCGGCCATGACAGTGACTGGCAAGACATTTGCCGAAGAAGCCAGCGCCGCCAAAGAAACTCCCGGACAGATGGTGATCGCTCCCCTGAGCAAGCCATTGAAAACAACAGGCGGCCTGGTGATCCTGAAAGGCAATCTGGCTCCCGGCGGTGGAGTAGTGAAGATGAGCGGCCACGAACGCGGCTCGCATACTGGTCCGGCGCGCGTATTCGATTCCGAAGAAGCGGCCATGCAAGCCGTGACCAGCAAACAGATCAAAGCCGGAGACGTAGTCGTCATCCGATATGAAGGTCCAAAGGGCGGACCGGGCATGCGCGAAATGCTGAGCGTAACCGCGGCGATTGTCGGCGAAGGCTTGGGCGAAAGCGTAGCCCTGATCACCGACGGACGCTTCAGTGGCGCAACCCGAGGTCTAATGGTCGGCCACGTAGCTCCGGAAGCCGCGTTGGGCGGCCCAATAGCCGCGATTCGCGAAGGCGACAAGATCACGATCGATACCAAGATCCGCAAGCTGGAACTGGAAATTTCCGACGCCGAAATCGCCCGCCGCATGGCGGAATGGAAAGCCCCTGCCCCACGCTACAAAACCGGAGTCTTCGCAAAGTACGCGGCTCTGGTGAGGTCGGCGGCGGAGGGCGCAATTACGACTCCGCGATCCTGAGAGCTGAGAACCGGGAACTGAGAATTTCTCGCCACCGGACAACAACTGGGCAAGACATAGGGTTCGCTCTGGCGCGCAGTTGGAGTTAGACTCTTCTTTCTTACCTTCCAAGGAGAAGAGACATGTCCAAGGTAATCGTACGTTTCCTCGCCATCCTAGGCGCTCTCTGGCTGATCGGAATGGTCATCGTGATGGCGGCGGTGATCGGCAGCAAGGGCAGAGTTCCATCCAAGACGATTCTCGAAGCCAATTTCGAACAGGCGTACCTGGAGAACGCGCCGCAGACTCCGGCCGCGCAGCTGATGTTGACCGAGAAACAGACGCTGCGCGACGTGGTGGACGCAATCGACCGTGGAGCCAGTGACGACCGAGTTGTCGGCATGATTGCCAAGATCGGTGCCGCTCCGATGGGAATGGCTCAGACCCAAGAAATTCGGGACGCTGTCCAACGATTTCGCGCACACAAGAAATTTGCCGTCGCCTACGCGGAAACCTTTGGAGAGTTCGGTCCCGGCAATAGCGCTTACTACCTGGCGACAGCGTTTGACCACATCTATCTGCAGCCCTCGGGCGACATTGGACTGACGGGAATCATCATGGAGTCGCCATTCGTGAAGGGGACTTTGTCGAAACTCGGCGTCAGCTTTCACGGCGATCACCGTTACGAATATAAGAATGCGCTCAACTTCTTCACCGAGACCAAGTACACCGGGCCGCATAAAGAAGCGATGACCGCGGTCATGACGTCATGGTTCAACCAGATGAAGGACGGCATCTGCCAGGCGCGGCAGATTGCGCCCGAGAAGTTCCAGGCGCTGGTGGACGCGGGGCCGTATCTGGGCAAAGAAGCAGTCGACGCGAAGCTGGTGGACGCGGTTGCCTATCGCGACGAGGTTTACGGCAAGGTAAAAAGCCAGGCGGGCGATGGAGCGGAATTGCTCTACCTGGACAAATATTTGAAGCGCGCCGGGCGCCCGCACGAACACGGGAAGACGGTCGCACTGGTGTTCGGCGTGGGCGGCGTGACCCGCGGCAAGAGTGACTACGATCCCGTGCAGGGCAGCCAGAACATGGGCTCCGACACAGTGGCAGGAGCGATTCGAGCGGCCGCGGAGGATAAGGATGTGAAGGCAATCCTGTTTCGCGTGGATAGCCCCGGCGGTTCGTATGTCGCCTCCGATACGATCTGGCGGGAAGTAGTACGAGCACGCCAGGGGGGCAAGCCGGTGATTGTTTCGATGGGCAATCTGGCAGGGTCGGGCGGATACTTCGTGGCCATGGCGGCCGACAAAATCGTCGCCGAGCCGGGAACGATCACAGCCTCGATTGGAGTGCTCGGCGGAAAGATGCTGACCAGCGGATTGTGGGAGAAAGTCGGACTCTCGTGGGACGAAATACACCAGGGCAGCAACGCCACCATGTTCACCGGAACGCACGACTACACGCCCGCCGAATGGGGACGCTTCCAGGCGTGGCTCGACCGTGTCTATGTGGATTTCACGGGCAAAGTTGCCGACGGGCGAAAGCTGCCGAAGGAAAAGGTGCTGGAGATCGCGAAGGGACGCATCTGGTCGGGCCAGGATGCGAAGAACCTCGGCTTGGTGGATGAACTCGGCGGCTACGACACCGCGCTGAAACTGGCAAAGAAAACGGCGGGAGTCCCGGAAGCCGACGACGTCAAAATCGTAGTCTACCCGCGACCAAAGAGTTTCTTCGAAAGCGTGATCGAGCGTCGTGGCGCCGAGAACAGCGACAAAGAAGCCGTGAGCCAGACGCTAGCGCGGATTCTGCAAGTGGTGCAGCCGGTAGCACGTGAGCTCGATGCGGTTGGTATCAAAGCCGAGAACAAAGATCAGGATGACGTGCTGCGGATGAACCCAGTGCCTGGCACTAACTAGTGTAGAGACGGGGCTTGCCCGGTCTCCTTTGGACGCGGGAGACGCGGCAAGCCGCGTCTCTACTAGACACCCAATTTCTTCACTTCCTCGTTGTAATACTTGCGGTAGAGGATCGTCCACTCTTCGGAGCCTTCGATAATGGTGCGCCGCTGGCTTTCGATTTTCTGGCGGGCGGCCTGATCGATACGGGCTTCCTGCGTCAGGAGCTGTTCGAGAATTTTGCGGACTTCGAGGCGGATGGTATTGCGGTCCTCGATGAAGTCGACTTCATCCATTTCGGCCACCGCATCGGTGACCGTGTGGGCGAGTTTGTTGACTTTGTCGCGGCTCAATCGCACGGCAGAGACATCCTCAGAGAACAGCCTTATATTTTTTCACCAACTCGGTCTTCACTTTGCGGAACATTTCCTGGTAATTCGCGCCGCTCTTCTCCAGTTCTTCGGAGTACGCTTCGAGAATGACGCGCACTTCATCATTAATGCGGTCCTCGAGCGCCAGTTCTTCGAGCAGGGCGGCGTGTACCTTCTCGTTAAGAGCAGGCATCGCTTTGGTCTCAATGAGACCGCTCGCCACCAGTTTTTTGGAAACTTCGCGGGCCAGATAGCCCACATATTCTTTGGAAAAGAGCATGATAACAACGCTTTTTTGTGAAGAAAAAGTTTAACACAACGCTGGAGGACTGTGCCGAGGCTCAGCAAGGCATCGAACGTTTTCCCCTGTGAACCCTGTGTACCCCGTGGTTAAGATCTTTTCACCACAGAGGACACAGGGGTTCACAGGGGAATTCAATCCTCACGTTCTTGGCGCAGTGGCGGTTGAGGTGTCCAAGCCTTACAATAATAAAAAACCCATGTCTCCACATCCAGACGACCTGACGGGCATGAAAGACGATATGACGGCCTTCATTGAAGGTCTGGGCATGCGCCGTTTCTTTGGCTACGTCGAGTGCGAAGAGGTTCCCAGCGTGCTCTGGGACTCGGGGCTGAATCCGGATGGCTGGAAAGATTTCGTGGAACTGGCCAAGTCCACGGGCGCGCCTTTCCTGACGATGCACTCCTGGGCGCTTGACCGCGAAGAGCTGGAGCGCCTATCGCAGCGTCTCGAAGAAGGCGACTACCGAAGCGAAGAAGACCTGGAAGAAAGCCGCTGGCTGAAGTCTTACGTTGGCAAGACTGGCTTCGTGCAGCTCGGATGGGCCTACCAGGGATGCGTCTTCGTCTACGAAGCCGGCACCGAATGGTACGAACACTATCAACATCTGCGCGAACTGGCGGACGATGCCGGCGGATTCATGATCGACGAGCCGGACCAGGATGATGAGCGGTAGCCGAACGCAGAGGTTGGTCCTCGAAATTCTCGTGACTCTGAAATTTCCCCGCCTTCTGAATTAGTCTCTGTTCTCCGCATGCGATGGATCTCCAATCCGCTGAATTCTCCGAAGGCCAGAGTTCTCGAAGCGGCTCTGCACGATTCCAAGCTGAAAATCTCTCCTGCTGCGTTGTCCGTACTTGCCGATCTGCTCGTCGGCCGTGGGATCGATGAACCAGAGTCGGCTGCCCATTTTCTTTCGCCGAACCTCGGCGACCTTCACGACCCGCTGCGCATGAGCGGCATGAAGTTCGCTTTGGATCGGCTGGAAGCGGCATTGGAGCGCAAAGAGAAGGTTCTTATTTACGGCGACTACGACGTGGACGGCACCACGGCGATCGTCATTCTGAAGACAGCCATCGAACTTTGTGGCGGAGCGGCTGATTTTCATGTGCCGCATCGCATCCGCGAAGGCTATGGCATGCGCGACGAAGTCATCGAGCGCGCGGCGGCCGACGGCGTACGGCTAATCATCAGCGTGGACACGGGCATCCGCGCCTTCGCCGCCGCCGAAACTGCGCGGCGCACCGGCGTGGACTTGATCGTCACGGACCATCACCTGCCGGGAACGGATGGCGTTCCGCAGGCTCTGGCTGTGGTGAATCCAAACCAGGAAGGCTGCGACTATCCCTGCAAATATTTGTGCGGCGCGGGCGTGGCTTTCAAGCTGGCCCAGGGATTGATGCAGCGGCGGCTGGATACGAAAGATCAGTTGCGCCTGCTGATGTCGTTCATGAAGGTCGTGGCCATCGCGACCATTGCCGATGCCGTGCCATTGCTGGGCGAGAATCGTGTCTTCGCGAAGCTCGGATTGCAGGGACTGCGCCGTCCAGTGAACGTCGGGCTGAAGGCTCTGCTGGAAGTTGCGAAACTCGGCGACGGGCGGGCGCTGACCGCGACTGAAGTCGCCTTCCGCATTGCACCGCGCTTGAATGCCGCCGGACGAATGGACGTGGCCCGCGACGTAGTCGATCTTTTCAACGAGAAAGATGTGGAGCGTGCCCGACAGATTGCCGGCCGCCTGGATAACCTGAACGCCGAGCGCCAGGAAGAAGAGCGCCGCATCATGGACAACATCGAGCGCCGTCTGGAGGAGGAGCCGGCCTTGCGCGAAGCCTATTGCGTGGTCGTGGATGGCGAGGGCTGGCATCGCGGCGTAATTGGCATTACGGCGTCGCGGGTGGTGGAACGCCACGGGCGGCCGACGCTGATCATTTCGCGTGAGGGCGATGAAGCGCACGGGTCGGGACGGTCGATTCCGGCATTTCATCTACTGCACGCGCTCGAATCGTGTCCCGAGCTGTTTTCTCGCTACGGCGGACACGCGCACGCGGTTGGCTTTGCCCTGCCCTGTGCCAATGTCGAAAAGCTGCGCGAGCATCTGGATGGCTACGCGCGTGCCCGGCTCACTCCCGCCGATTTCGAACCGCAGCTTGAGTTCGATCGGGAGCTGCCGCTTGGAGAAGTCACGCCCGAACTTCATCAGGCGCTGGTTTTATTGGAACCTTTCGGGATGGAAAATCGGGAGCCTACTTTCGCCGCAAGAGCGGTTCGGCTGATGGCGCCTCCGCAGGCGGTGAAAGACAAACATGTACGGCTGCGGGTGGCACCGGCCGTCAATGGGACGAACGCTCCGGCGCAAGACTTCAACCCCCGCTGCCACCCCGATAGTGTGGAGACGGGGCTCCGCCCCGCCTTGGCGGGGCAAAGCCCCGCCACCACACAACCTTCCTGGCGCGACAATGTTGCCTTCAAAGCGATGGGCTGGGGCCTGAAGGAATCCTGCGACAGGTTGCAGTTGCTGGCCGGAGACCGTCTGGACATTGCCTACTCGCTCGGCATGAACGACCATCCCGAATTCGGCGGACTCGAGTTGACTTTGCGCGATGTGGTGCGCAGTAGTTGAGCCGGGATGTCACTGAATCGCGAATGAGTCCGGTGCTATACTCCCTCTCCTGTCGTTGAAGAAAGGCGTGTTTATGTTCCGACCCACGCGAGTTTTCCTCCTCGTGGTTCTGCTCGTTCTTCCTTGTTTCGCTCAAAAGAAGCCCGCAGCCAAGACTGCACCGGTTGTTGCGCAAGGTGTGGAGAAAACGCCAGATTCGGCCGCCCGCTTGCCAGTAAAGCGCGTTGTCCTCTACAAGAACGGGATTGGCTATTTCGAGCACACGGCTCGGGTACATGGCACACAAGATCTCAGAATTGATTTCACCACCGGGCAATTGAACGATGTGCTGAAATCCCTGACCGCAGTGGATATGGGAGACGGGCGCGTTAGTTCTGTCCGGTACAACTCGACCGCGCCGCTCAGCGAACGGCTCAAGTCGCTGCGTCTGCCCTTCGGCCTCCAAACCACCAATGCCGATTTCCTGAGCGCGCTACGGGGAGCGCGGGTGGAAGTGCGCAGCGGAACCACGTCGGCAACGGGACGGCTGTTGAGCGTCGAAAAAAGCAGGAAGCAGGATGCTCGCGGAAACTTCACGGATGTAACCGAATTTTCGCTAGTCGGCGATGCCGGAGAATTGCGCACGTTCGAACTGACACCTGCTACCAGCGTCCGTCTGGCGGAACGTGATCTCAATGAAGAAGTCGGCCGGTATATGAACCTGATCGGATCGTCTCGCGCCGCCGACGTGCGCCGCATGACTCTGACTGCTACCGGGTCTGGGGACCGCGAGATCTTCGTCAGCTACATCAGCGAAGTGCCGGTCTGGAAAAGCACATACCGCATACTGCTGCCCGAGAAACCGGGAGACAAACCGCTGCTTCAGGGCTGGGCGGTGGTGGACAACACGATTGGAGAAGACTGGACGGACGTGACGTTGTCGCTCGTGGCCGGGGCGCCGCAATCGTTCGTGCAGAACATCTCGCAGCCGTACTACGTGCGGCGTCCAGAGGTCGCTCTACCGGAGTTGGCGCAGTTGACGCCGCAGACGCACGAAGCGGCGATTCGTGGCCGTAACGTCACCGACCTCGTGGGTCTCAACGCCGGAGTAATTAGCGGGACCGGTCCCCTTACGGGCCTGCAGGGATTCGTCCGGGACCCTAGCGGGGCCGCTATCTCCAATGCGCGCATTACGGTCCGAAACGAAGAAACGGGCGCCTCTCAAAACACCACAACCAATGCGCAAGGCCTGTACCGCTTTGACAACATTCAAGGTGGGAATTCCGCGCTTTTTGTGGATTTCCCTGGTTTCAAGCGCTTTCAGCTAACTAGTTTTTATCTTGGCGTGGACCGCATGAACGAGATTGATGCGCGGTTGGAGTTGGGGAGTACTGCGGAGCAGGTGCAGGTCACAGCGGCATCCCCCACCGTGCAAACGGAGAACTCGGAGATTTCTTCGATAAGAAGCTACGCCGAAGGTGAAGAGCCGGAAGCCGAGGCCAAGGGACTGGGCGACAATTTCGAGTACAAGCTCAAGCAGAAAATCACGATTGGCAAGAACCAGTCGGCACTCGTGCCCATTTTGCAGTCGAAGATCGAGGCCGAGAAAGTCACGCTCTGGACAGCCGGGTCAAGCAATGTGTTGCGGGCGCTCTGGATCAAAAATACGAGCGGGCTAACGCTGGATGGTGGATCCTTCAATCTGATCGACGCCGACGCATTTGCCGGCGAAGGCGTGCTGGAGACGATTCATCCTGACGAGCGGCGGCTGATTTCCTACGCGGCCGATCCGGCGGTACATATCGCCGATCGCACACAAGAGGAAGAAAAGCCGGTGAGCCGGGTCCGCATGACGAAGGGCATCCTGATCGCGACCCAGGAATTGCGTTCGACGCACAAGTTTGTGATCCGCAATGCCGATACCATGCCCCGCCAGTTGGTCGTGGAATACCCGGTTCGCAGTGGCTGGAAACTTGTGGACGGCGTGAAGCCAGAAGAGACCACGGCGAACTTCTATCGCTTCCGCGTGCGGGTCGAAGCTGGCAAGTCGGGTGAGCTTCTCGTGGAGGAGTACAGCCCGCAGGACACACGATACGAACTCGCCAGCCTTGAGGATGAGCAGGCCAAGCGATTGACTCTGCTTGTCGCTGACAACCGGATCACGCCCGCGCTCAAAGATGCGATGCAGCGAGTGCTGCAAAAGAAGAATGACATCGCCCAGCTCGAAGGCCAGTCTTCGGAACGTAAGCGGCAGATGGATGCCATCGAAAAAGACCAAGGACGCTTGCGCGAGAATATGAAGGCGCTGAAGGGCAGTGCTGAGGAACGCGCCCTAATCCAGCGCTATACTCGCGAGCTGGATTCGCAGGAAGACCGGCTCGCCGCTCTGCGAAAAGAGAAAGAAGATCTTGATGGCAGGCAGGGGCAGGTGCAGAAGGAATTGGAGACCATCGTCGGGCAAATCGTGTTGGATGAACGATTCTAGTTTGCTTGTCAACCGTTACCAGGCTTTACAGTTTCCGGCAAAACTCTTATAGTGCCGGGCATGAACGGAACCTTCTTCTGCAACAAGTGCGGCGCGCAAAATACCGCTGGCGCTCAATTCTGTAGCCGCTGCGGAACGCCCACGAACCCATCGCCGGCCGCCGCTACGCCCGCGGCATTGCCTACGGCCGTCCCGCCTTATGCAACCCCAGCGCCTCCGTCTCAGATAACTACGGGAATGGCGGGGGCCGGCTATGGGGGATTCTGGATCCGCGTAGTTGCCGCCATCATTGATGCCATCATCGTGCGGGTTGTGGTGGCTCCGGTCGGCATGATTTTCGGCGGTCTCGGGCTCGCAGGAACGATGAGTGGGATGCCGCACCGTGGACTTCATCTCCTGGGTGGCGGTGTCGTCCTCATCTTGTTGGTTTTTGGTTCCTGGCTATACGAAGCTTTCATGGAAAGCTCGTCGTACCAGGCGACGCTGGGAAAGATGATCTGTGGGATGAAAGTGACCGATCTCAACGGCAACCGAATCTCATTCGAGCGAGCGACAGGAAGGCATTTTGCAAAGTGGCTTTCCGGGATGTTCCTGTGTATCGGTTTCATCATGGTTGGACTGACCGAGCGCAAACAGGGGCTACACGATCTGCTGGCGGGGACGCTGGTGCGGCGGGCTTAGTGTGAGAGCTGGGTCGTCCCTCCGGGACTTGAACTACTTTTCCACTTTCCGCCAGCGCTGAAGCGCTGGGCTCTGCTCGGTTTCCCCCGGGGCTGGGAGTCCCGGTTCACGCGTTACACTAGCCTCTGATGGCCTCTCAAGTCACACGGCTGCGCCGTTGGTTTGCCTTGGGCGCGATTTTGATGATTGCGACGGTGGCCGGGATGTATTTCTACGCGCGATACCGGGTACGCAACACTGCCCACGACATTCCCGCAAAAATCGGCCTCGACATTCAGCAGACCGCCGAGGGCTTTTCCATCTCCAAATCCATGGAAGGCCGCACTCTGTTTACGGTGAGCGCCTCCAAGGCGGTCCAGTTCAAAGGCGGCGGGCGGGCCGCGCTGCATAACGTCAAGATCGTCATCTACGGCAAGGACTCTGGCCGTTTCGATCAGATCACGGGGGATGACTTCGAGTACGACCCCGCAACAGGCAATGTCAGCGCGAAGGGTACGGTCCTGATCGACCTGGAAGCGAATCCCGAGGGGCTCAAACATTCGGACCAGTCGCCTCCCCAGCAGACGCGAGACCCGATTCATCTGGAAACCAACGGACTGGTCTTCAACAAGAACACGGGCGATGCTTCCGCGAGCGGGAAGGTCGTGTTTCAAACGCCGCAGGCCTCCGGTTCGGCGGTGGGCATTCAATATGTGGCTAAAACAGGCACGATGAATCTGCTGTCGGCGGTTGCTTTGGTGGTCACCAGGCCGCAACCGGTCCGTCTGAATGCGGATCAAGGCCTGATCTCGAAAGAGCCCCGGCAGGTCGTGCTCACCGACGTGCGCCTGACTCGGGAGCGCCAGCAACTCCAATCCGACCACGCGACGTTCTTCCTGCGCGACGACAACACCGTCGACCGCATTCTTGCCGAAGGCAATGTGGAGAGCGAGGTCCATGGCCACTCCGACGCCCACGCGCATTCGGACCGCGCCGAACTGTTCTTGACGGGCACGCGAAATCAACTCACCCAGGCCGTTCTCAGCGGCAACGTGCAACTCGCCAGCCAGGGCGAGCAACCCGCCGAGGCTTCCGCCGGACGAATGACGCTGCATTTTACCGGGCAGCAGCAACTGGAAACCGTTCACGCCGAAGATCGCGTTCGTCTTTCGCAGAAAAAGAGTTCGAGCGTTGGTGGAGCGTTGGTGGCGTCGTCATCACCGGGTGGGAGCGGCGCGCAAGATATCGAGATGACCGCCCCCGCCATGGATTTCATCGTGAAAGGCGGCCGCCTGCTGGAGCGTGCCGAGACCAGCGGACCGCCGCAGATCGTGATCACGCAGCCGGGTGCGAATCAGAAGACGGTGGTCACGGCGGCAAAGTTCACGGCAAGATTCACGGAGAAGAATCGTTTGGCCACCCTGCATGGGGAGCCGGACGCCAAAATTGTCAGTGGCAAAATTGCTATTGTGCCGGGACAGTCCGAGCGAATATCGACCAGCCAGATGCTCGATGTCGTTTTCCGTCCAGAGGGCGGCGTCGCGTCCATCGCCCAGTCCGGTGGTATCGCCTATGTCGATGGCCCACAAAGGGCTTGGGCGCAACGAGGGGAATACACGGTTGCCGATCAGATGCTGGTGCTGAGTGGATCCCCTCGGGTGGTGGACAACGGCATGACGACAACGGCCCAGACGATTCGCATGAACCGGGCGATCGGCGATGCCATGGCCGAGGGCAACGTCAAGAGCACATACTCCAATCTGAAGGCCCAACCGGACGGCGGCATGCTCGCCGCTTCCGATCCGATTCACGTGAGCAGCCGAAGTATGACGGCTCATCGTTCCCCGGCCATTGCGGTGTACACGGGCGATGCCCGCTTGTGGCAGAACGCGAACGTAGTGGAGGCACCCACGCTGCAATTTGATCGCGACAAACGATCTTTGCTGGCGCAGGGGAGCGCGGCCCAGTCAGTTTCAACGGCGCTGGTGCAGGTAGACAAGAACGGGAAAGTAACTCCGGTCAACATCACATCGGCGAAGCTGATCTACGCCGATGCGGAGCGAAAAATCGTTTTGGATGGCGGAGTCACTGCCAAAGGGTCCGACGCCACGCTGACGGGGCAACAGATGACGGTATTTCTGATGCCGCGGAGCCAGTTGGGAACCGCGCCGGGTCCGGGAATGCCCGGTCAAGTGGAACGGATCGTGGCGGAGGGCAAGGTGGTGATCACGCAGCCGACGAGGCATGCGGCTGGGGAGCGGCTGGTGTATACCGCTGCCGAGGACAAGTTCGTCCTGACGGGCGGACCGCCTAGCATTTTTGATGCCGAACGGGGCAAAATTACGGGCGATTCGTTGACTTTCTACAGACACGATGATAGGGTGCTCGTAGAAGGAAAACAGACATCCCCCACCGTCACTAGGACGCAAGTGGCACGATAAATGCACACGCTGGCCACCGACGAAATTGGGAAATCCTATCGTGGCCGACGCGTAGTAAACGGAGTCAGCCTCCAGGTTCTGCAGGGCGAAGTAGTTGGCCTTTTGGGACCGAATGGCGCCGGAAAAACCACCTCCTTCTATGCAATCGTAGGTCTGGTTCCTCCCGACACAGGCAGGGTGTTGTACGACGACGAAGATATCACTAGCGTTCCCATGTACTTACGGGCGCGCCAGTACGGTATCAGCTATCTCCCTCAGGAAGCTTCGGTCTTTCGGAAACTGACGGTTGAGGAGAACATCCTGGCCGTGCTGGAAGTCCAGCCGATTTCCTGGCATGAACGCCGGGAAAAGGCGGAGAAGCTTATTGACCAGTTGGGATTGGAGCACATCCGGCAGAATCGCGGGTATGCGTTGTCGGGCGGGGAGCGGAGGCGGGTCGAAATTGCGAGGTCGCTCTGTATCAACCCGACCTTCATTCTGCTGGACGAGCCGTTCTCGGGTATCGACCCGATTGCAGTTTTGGATTTGCAGAAGATCATCTCTGATCTGCGAGCCAGCGGGATCGGGATTCTGATCACGGACCACAACGTCCGCGAGACGTTGTCAGTGACGGATCGCGCCTACATCATTAACGAGGGCCGCATCTTCCGCTCCGGTACGCCGGAGGAGTTAGGAAGTGACCCAGAGGTACGGCGGGTGTATTTGGGAGAAAGCTTCTCACTAGTTTGAGTTCTCAGTTCCCGGTTCTCAGTTCTCAGCAGAACCGGTTTTACTGAGAACTGAGAACCGGGAACTGAGAACTGGTTACCTCGGCGTGGGCACCCTGACCTTTCGTGCTCACTCGATCTACCTCGGTGCATGAGAAGCTAAATTTTCCACACTCGGAAGTACACACGGCAGGGTACAGGCCAACGAGTGAGGAATAATAAATTCTAGGGGAGTAGAGAAAAAGAGTGCTTCTTCAGCACAAACTGAACGTCAAGTTGTCGCAGCGGCAGATTCTGACGCCGGGTCTCGTGCAGATGGTTTCCGTGCTCGCGCTCAACAAGCTCGAGCTCAAGGACATGATCAATGCCGAGATGGTGGAGAATCCCGTGCTGGAAGAGCTGGAAGATTCTATCCCCCTGCTCGATGATGTCGGACGCCAGGAAGAAGAACGCGACCGTCTGGCCGCCAAGGCGACTACCGCGCCCGAAGAGGGTCCGACCATCGCGGATGAGAAAAAGGATCCTTTCGAGGAAATCGATTTTGGCTCGTTCTTCCAGGAATATCTGGA
>JAIQFA010000169.1 GCA_020073525.1 Terriglobia bacterium | reverse complement strand
AAACTCGCCGTGGCCGGTGAATTTGTCGCCGGTGACTTCAATAAACTCGGTGCCCATACCGGACTTTCTCTGCACGCCCGCGATCTCGCCTTTGGTGGGCGTGCAGTTGATCTGGTCTACGGAGTAGGCGTGGCCGGGCTTGTCGCCGACGTCAATACTGTGCTGAATCGAAGCTTTCGCGCACTTCCACTGGTTGTCCAACTTGACTTGTGCCAGGGCGCCGCATGACAGCAGACACACTGAGCACAGAACTAGCCAGAGCTTCCTCATCCCTGCCTCCTTATTTGTTTGCAACGGTGATGTGGCCGGATTGACGCGTCCGTCAATCTCTAAACCCCACTGCGAATGCACTGGTTGGGTATCTGGGACAGGCACTATACGCTGCCCAAGGCGTCTCTGCCTAGAAAATCCGGGGAGTGGGAAATGCTTTGGGCGGCCCGAGCGGACAATTTTAGAACTTTCCTGAGCGCCGGGATTCTTTTCGGTCACCGCATTTTTTCTTTACATTTCTTTACATTCCCTTATAATGCTAGCCCAGCCCAGGGGACGCTCTGACCAACCTATTTGCTGAATTGTGGGGAGGCGATCAGGGCAAAGACATCGCTGAATATTAACTGATGCCGAAGTCGAGCCGCGGATTTTTGAAATCCTGTTCCGCCTGCCATGACGCTCCTTATCGTCATGCCGTCCGTCGCGAAGCGGCGGAGGAAATTCTCCTGCGATAGCTGCTATTGACCGCGTTGTCCAACAAGAGAGTCCTGGTTTTCCTGGAACGGATTGCAGTTGGAAGGAGCGTGATGCTATGTGTGGCATCGTTGGGTATTCACATATCTCGAAGGATCCGGAGCCTGAAGTTTTCGCTTCCGCTCTGTACTCACTGGTCCATCGCGGACCCGATCATCAGGGGCGATTCGAGTGCGAGCACGTCTCACTGGGCTCTACGCGGCTTCGCATCCTCGACTTGGAGAGTGGCGACCAGCCACTGTTCAGCCCTGACCGAGACGTCGTGGTCGTGTTCAACGGAGAGATATTTAATCACCAGGAGCTGCGGAAGGCTTTAGCAGCGGATGGATTCAACTTCGTGACCAACTGCGACACCGAAGTGATTGTCCACGCCTTTCGCCGGTGGGGTACCGAGTGCTTCGCGCGATTCCGCGGCATGTTTGCTATTGCCGTTTGGGTGCAGTCGGAGAAGCGCTTGATCCTTGCGCGCGACCGTATGGGCATCAAGCCGCTGTATTACTCCCTGGAAGGCGGCGAAATATATTTTGGTTCCGAACTGAAGTGCATCCTTGCCCACTCAGCCGTACGCCGTCAGATATGCCTGGACGGGCTGAACTGTTTTCTCAGCCTCAACTATGTTCCTGGACCCTATACCTTGGTCGAGGGGATCAGCAAACTGCTTCCGGGCCACATGCTGGAGTGGGAAGGAGGCCGTTGCAGTGTGCAGCCGTATGTGGCTCGTCCTGAAGTTGCACCTCCTCCGCGATCGATGGAGAACGCGTGCGAGGAACTCGACAAACTGCTCATGCAATCAGTCCGAGAGCAACTGGTGGCTGATGTGCCCGTCGGTGTGTGGCTCAGTGGAGGCCTGGATTCCTCCACGATCCTGCATTATGCAGCCCAGGCCACCACGCAACTGCGGACTTTTTCCATAACTTTCCAGGGGCGCTCCTTCGATGAAGGCAATTTTACTAGGGAGACAAGCGAATATTTTGGTACGAAGCATTCTGAGTTCGACCTGAACACGACCGCGGATCTGGTCCATGCGATCGAACGGATCGCCTACTACTCCGACGAGCCCAGCGCGGACGCAGGGGCCCTGCCGCTGTGGTTTCTCGCCCAGATGACAGCTCGCGAGGTCACCGTTGTTTTGACCGGCGAAGGGTCGGATGAACTGTTTGCGGGCTACCTGACGTACCAGGCTGATCGCTACCACGCTCGCGCGCAGATGGTGCCTTCGAGATTGCGAAAAGCAGCGTTGGCCGCTGCCAGGCGATTGCCCGTTTCCGACGAGAAGATCAGTTTCGAATACAAGCTGAAGCGCTTTCTGCAAGGCTCATTGTTTTCGTCCGAGATGGCGCACGTCTTTTGGAACGGCACGTTCTCGGAAGCTGAAAAGCGGGAACTGTTTCGATTCGCCGATCCTCATCCCCTGGCTGCCGTGCTTTCCACGACGAAAAACGGCTCGGGTTTACGCCGATTCCTGGACTTCGATCAGCGGTACTACTTGCCGGACGATATCCTGTATAAGGTAGATCGGATGAGCATGGCCCACTCCCTGGAAGTTCGGCCTCCTTTCCTTGATCCGCGCATCGTCGATTTTGCGGCCCGCCTGCCGGAAGACTTCCAGCTTCGCGGGGGGAAATCCAAGTACGTACTGCGGCATCTGATGAGGGACAAGTTGCCGGCTGCAGTCCTGCGGCGGCCGAAGATCGGTTTCGACATCCCGATTCACGACTGGTTTCGTGGAGCCCTACGCCCGTTGCTGTTGGATACGGTTACCAGGGAAGCGGTATCGGCTACTCAATTGTTTCACTGGCCCACCGTAAAGCGTCTGCTTCACCAACACCTGACGAAGAGAGCAAATCTGGGGTATCACCTATGGGGCTTGATGACACTGTTGATCTGGATGAAACGCTGGAAAATCGAATTGGCGCCGGCCGAGATTTTGGCCCAGAACGGAAGTCTCGCCGAGCTGGATCCGGTTGGCTCGTCGTAGTCGCCGCCAGCCTTGTCTTCCTGGCAGGCGTGATCAGTCCGCCTCACCTCATGGATGACGTCGATGCGGTCCAGGCGCAAATAGCCCGCAACATGCTGGTCTCCGGAGACTGGGTGACCGCCCGTCTTAACGGCGTCGCCTATCTCGAAAAGTCGCCTCTCATCTACTGGATGATGGCGGCCTCGTTTCGAATCTTTGGCGTTCGCGATTGGTCGGCACGTTTGCCACTCGCACTCACGGTGGTGTTCTTATGCTGGGTGACCTACCGATTTGGACGCTGGGCCTTTGGCGAAGAAGCCGGTTTATACGCGGGGATCGTTCTTAGCACGTCAGTTGGACTCTTCCTCTTCACACGAATTCTGATACCTGATGCGACGGTGACGTTGTGCATCGCAGCCGCGATCTGGGCGTGGCTACGCTTACTGGAACCTGAAGCGGAGCGCTCCACGATCTGGGCTTGCGTCCTCGGCCTTTGCCTTGGGGCAGGACTGCTGCTTAAAGGCCTGATTGCGATTGTCTTTCCCTTGGCAGCGTGCTTGACCTACATGGCCGTGACGCGCCAACTCTTCTCCCGAGAGGCATGGCGCAAGCTGCATCTTGGACCTGTGATTGCGCTCGCCTTGTTGATTGCGGCACCCTGGCACATTTTGGCGACAATCCGTAACCCGCCCTATTTCGCATTTTCCATGCACAGCGGCCCGGGCGAATACCGCGGATTTTTCTGGTTCTATTTTTTCAATGAACATATCTTGCGTTTCCTGAACCTGAGATATCCGCGCGACTACAACACGGTCCCCAGGCTCCTGTTCTGGCTGCTGAACCTGGTCTGGATCTTCCCCTGGTCGGCTTATCTCATCGCTGCTCCTGATCCGGCCTACGAGCCGTTGTCGCGGGCAGCGAGGGTGCGTTTGATGGCGATCTGCTGGATTGGCGTGGTGATGCTGTTTTTCACCTTCTCGACGACCCAGGAGTACTACTCCATGCCGATCTACCCCGCGCTCGCGCTGCTGGCCGGATCGAGCCTGGCTTCGGGAGCCCGCCGGCTGCGGGCCGCGACCCGCATTCTGATCGCTGTGCTTACCCTCCTGTTCCTGACCTTATCGACGCTGCTGGTACTGGTTTTCCGTGTTCCAGTTCACGGCGATATATCCCAGGCTCTGACCCAGAATCCCGAACTGTACACGCTGTCCTTGGGCCATATTACGGACTTAACGCTAGGCGCTTTCGCTTACCTGAAGTTTCCGCTGGCTCTTGCTGCCTTCGCGTTTGGCGCGTCAGCGCTGGCGCTGGCCAGGTTTCGAAACGATGTGCGGAGGGCGGCTCTCGTACTCACCGCGGGCATGATCATATTCTTTCAGGCTGCCCGAATCGCTCTCATTCGCTTCGACTCGTATCTCGGCTCGTATCCTCTTGCGGAGCGCTTGCAGAAGAGTTCGCCAGGACGGTTGATCGAAGCGAACTCGTACTACGCGTTCTCTACGGTTTTCTTTTATGCGAACCAAACTGCACTGTTGCTGAACGGACGAAACAACAACCTCGAATACGGATCCTATGCGCCCGGCGCACCCGACGCGTTTATCGATGACGGTAAGTTTGCGGCCCTGTGGCGCGAGGAAGCCCGATGCTACCTCTTGGCGTACGGAACAGAACTTCCCCACTTGCAACAGGTAGTCGGTGCGCAGAATCTGCACGTCGTCGCGGAGAACGCAGGTAATTATTTATTTACGAATCACGAGATGCGCTGAGAGGGAAGAATGGTCGGCCCTAGCTTTTTAGAACTTGGGCGGTGTCCCAGGTTGGAATGGGCTGGTCGGAATCGGTGATGCACGTTACAGTTCGCCGCGCTTCGTTTTCTCGAGATACAAGACGCCGAACTCCGTGCCTCCGTCCTTGGGTGTAACGCCGATAATGTGCTGTTTGTTCTCGGTGCCGGCCTTGAGCTCGGTACCTTTTTCGTCCTTGCCGTCCTCGCATTTGAGCTCCGAAGCAACTGCGGCGAGAGGTTTGCCGTCGCGGCACTCCAGCACGGCTCCGAATTTCGAAAGGTGCTTGCGGTAAAAAGAGAGAACCTGGTCGGCGGAATCGGAGGTGACGTACTTCTGCACGTAGAGGCGCGCGCTATCCCGTCCCCAATCGAGGGAGAGGCTGGCGCCTTTGCCGTCGTTGTCGTTCTCTTCAACCTTCGCGCCCGGATAAATCGCGACGCCGAGTTGCTTGGGATCCAGTTTGTCACTGCCGACGCCATATCGACCGGAATCGGTCTCCAGGCGCAGCGTATGCTTCTCATTATTCGACTTCGGTTTCTGTTCCTGTGCGAAGACAGCGGTCGAGGACAGTGCGACAGCGACCATCAGAAGCAACATGAAAGATTTGGGCATAGCAACCTCTGCTGTCCTATACGTGGCCGTGTGGCTAGCGGTTCCGTTACTTGCGGGCATCCAGGCGGCAGTCTGAGCCGAGGCTCGTGTGGTGCACCCCCGTTTTACCCGGGTCACCCGCCTTGCTACTATCGGTTCAGCGAATGAGGTCCCCGTATGTCCCGATCGCGCGCCTTCCTCCTGTCCGCGGTCCTGCTGGTGAATCCCGTGCTCCTCGGCGCGAAGCAGCAAGCCACCCAGGACTTCAATACGTTTCTTGCGACCTTCAAGACCGCCGTCGAGCATAAGGATAGGGACACGCTCGCGAGCTTGATGTCGCCAAGCTTCGATTTCATCCGTGCCACCAACGTGCCGCCGAGCGCCGTGTTCAGCGGCATGGACTTAAATCATGGCCAGCAGTGGCTGAACCTGCAGCAGGCGGTGCAGGGCACCCCCGTACCCTATGCCGGAAGCGGCCCCTACAAGAATTCGCGCGTGCTGCGGTGCACACCGCTTGCGGCGACCGACAACTGCCTGGTCATTTTCAAGAAGGATTCCCAGCACCGCTGGCGCTGGCGCGCGATGGTCATGCCCACCTTGCGCGCCCCCATCTATGCCAACCCGGTTTTCTTCCTGGGGAGGGAGCGGCGAGTTGCTCAGCTAACCACAGGGGGTGCCCGAGACAAGGACCTGCTGGGAGAAGAGAAAGAATGGTCGGGACGGGCAGATTTGAACTGCCGAACGCGCTCGTTCTTGCGAACGAGCGGCCCCTCGCATGCGTTCTTTTGCGCGCGTTCGCTTCGCGACTGCGCGTGAATTGGGTTGCTCGCGGTCGGCACGTCAAGCGCTTTTCTGAACTTGAAATTTGGATGGCAGAAAAAGAATGGTCGGGACGGGCAGATTTGAACTGCCGACCCCTCGCACCCCAAGCGAGTGCGCTACCAGGCTGCGCCACGTCCCGACGGAAGAGCTAGTACCGAGTACGTTGGGGTATCACTATTCTAACAAACGGCGGTTGGAATCGGGTGATCGGGTGATCTGGTGATCCGGCATTCGTGCGAGGGCGGCTCCGATCATCCGATCACGCAATCACCCGATCATTCCTCGATTCCCAGCTTCTGCCGGCCTTCCGGGCTGATTCGTTCCGGACTCCACGGCGGATCCCACACCACGTTCACCTTCGCGTTGTTCACCCCGGGAGTGCTCAGCAGCGTCGTGCGCACGTCGCGGCTGATTTCCGTATGCGACGGGCAGCCCTGCGCGGTGAGCGTCATGTCCACCGTCACGTCGCCATCGTTTTCCACCTGGACGTTGTAGATCAGGCCCAGATCAACGATGTTCAGCGGAATCTCCGGGTCGTAGCAGTTCCGGAGGCGCTCCATGATGTCGTCCACAGTCGGCATGGGGATATTGTACCGAAGAGACTGGAGCCCTGCAGCGGGACCCAGTGCCTGTGATAACCTTCCTTGCAGGTATGAGCACTGCCAAGCACGATGTCGAACTGCTGCTGAACAAGCTGCCCGAAGACTGCACGCTCGAGGACATTCAGTACCACTTGTACGTGCTGGAGAAGGTCCGGCGTGGGTTGGCGGAAGCACATGTACACGGCTCGATTCCACAGTCTGAAGTGGAAGCCCGGCTTTCGCAATGGCTCACCGAGTAGTCTGGTCGCCACGCGCACTTGCCGACGTACAAGCCATCGCGCTCTTCATCGCTGCCGACTCGCCTTCCTATGCGAAAGCCGTGGTGAGGAGAATCATTCATCTGAGCCGCAGCCTCGCGCAATTTCCGCAGCAAGGACGTAAGGTTCCGGAGTTCGATGACGCAAGCCTCCGTGAACTTCAAGCCTACAGCTACCGCGTAATCTATCGCGTCGAAGAGGCGTAGGTCGTGGTTGCTGCTGTTGTACACGGAAGGCGAATTCTCCATGTTTGACGTACCCCGTAAGGCACCTGCCTCGCGCTCGCTGCGGCGCACATAATTGAGGACGAACCTGGAAGCGAGGAGCCGCGGCCGTGAACTCGGCCCCAGCAAGGACATTCGTTTCTTTCGTCGTGCCCGGAGGCGCGCTGTTGATGGCCGCGCTGGTGCTGGCGCACGTCCCGGCGGCGCACGCTACCGCGCAATACGTGGTCAACTTCTTGTTGTGGACCGCCATGTTCGGCGCACTCGCCATGGCCTGGCGGTTCCACTCCAGCCGCGTGGTCTTCGCCGCCGTGGTACTGGGCCTCGCCGACCGCGCGCTGGTCATGCTGGGGCACGCGTCGGCGCCGGCGGCCAATGCGGGATTCGCGCTGCTGGCGCTGCTGGTCCCGCTCAACCTCGTCTTCTTTTCGG
>JAIQFA010000043.1 GCA_020073525.1 Terriglobia bacterium | reverse complement strand
AGGGAAGGCCAGCGACCCGATGCCGTGATCATCGGCGATGCGGATGGACTCGCGATAGCAACTGGCGAGCGTTTCGGCCTCCTGTTGCCGGCCTCCTCCATAAAACGGACCCACCGTGTGAATCACGTACTTGGCGAGCAATCGTCCACCGGTGGTGATGACGGCTTTACCGGCGGGAAGCGTGCCGATCTTGGCCACGATGCGCTTGCACTCCTGCAGAATTGAGGGACCGCCCGCGCGGTGAATCGCTCCGTCCACGCCTCCGCCGCCCAGCAGAGACGAATTGGCAGCGTTGACGACGGCTTCGGTGCTCTCCTTGGTGATGTCGGCGGGGCCGTGGAGTTCGAGCGTCTTGCCGTTAGCGAAGGTCAATCGGGCTGCGAAGTCGGACATAAAACGGCCCCTAAAGGGGCATCGGGTCAAGACGCTATCGGCATCGCTAAAGCGATGCCCTGATACGAAGCGTAAGGGCTGCGAACTGCGAGCCAAAAGCTAAAAGCCAGAAGCTAAAAGCCAGAAGCCAGATCTGACGCCTATTTCTTGTCCGTCAGCGCTTCCACTCCGGGCAACTTCTTTCCCTCCAGAAATTCCAACGACGCGCCACCGCCGGTCGAAATGTGTGTGATTTTGTCGGCGACTCCGGCGGCTTTGACGGCGGCTACCGAATCTCCGCCCCCGACGATCGAAATGGCCCCGGGATTGTCTGCCACGGCCTGCGCGATCTTGAAGGTGCCTCGGGCAAAGGGAGGTACTTCGAAAACGCCCATGGGGCCGTTCCAGACGATGGTGCGGGCGCCGGCGATTTCTTCGGAAAAGGCCTCGATCGATTGCGGCCCGATGTCGAGGGCCATCATGTTGGCGGGGATAGGCTCTCCATGGCCGACAAATTTGACTAAGGCATTGGCATCGACGCGATCAGCGATCACGTGATCGGTGGGCAAGAGGAACTTGAGCTTGTGAGTTTTTGCCTGCTGCAGAAGATCGCGGGCCAGTTCGACTTTGTCTTCTTCGACCAGGCTTTTGCCGACCGATTCGCCTTGTGCTTTGAGAAAGGTGTAGGCCATGCCGCCGCCGATGATGAGAACGTCGACCTTGCTGAGCAGGTTCTGGATCACTCCAATTTTGTCGCTGACCTTGGCGCCGCCGAGGATGGCGACGAACGGGTGCTCGGGGTCCTGCAAAACGCGGCCGAGATACTGCAGTTCCTTCTCCATGAGCAAGCCGGCAGCGGATTTCTGCAGGAATTTTGTAATGCCAACCGTGGACGCGTGCGCGCGATGGGCGGTGCCGAAGGCGTCGTTGATGTAAAACTGCGCGAGTTTGGCGAGTTGCTTGGAGAATGTCTCGTCGTTTTTTTCTTCCTCGGCATGGAAGCGCAGGTTTTCGAGCAGCAGGGCTTGGCCTTTTTCCAGCTTGAGCGCCATCTCTTCGGCTTCCTCACCAACGCATTCGGGGCAGAAGCCGACGTTTTCGCCGCGCGACAGTTCCTTGTCGAGCAGCATGCGGAGACGCTCGGCGACGGGCTTGAGGCTCAGCTTCGGATTGGGCTTGCCTTTAGGGCGGCCCAAGTGAGAAGCGAGGATGAGTCGCGCTCCATGGCGCAGAGCGTACTCGATGCTGGGCAGGGTTTCGCGGATGCGCGTGTCGTCCATGACGCGGCCGTCGTCGAGGGGGACGTTGAAGTCGACACGCATAAAGATGCGGTGATCATTAAGAGGAAGATCGCGAATCGAAAGCTTGGACATGGGAAGCACTCCGTCGTTCGACGTTGGTTTATCCGTCGTGAGACTTACCCTGTGGACCTCAGTGGTTTCAAAAGCCTTCACCACAGAGGACACAGAGGCGCACAGGGGAATCTCAAATTCGAAGCTCTAAGAATCTACAGGCCTTTGGCCGACATCAAGTTGATTAGATCGCGGACGCGGCAAGAGTACCCCCACTCGTTGTCATACCAGGAGATCACCTTGACGCAATTGCCGCCGACCACCAGGGTCATGTGCGCGTCGACGATCGAGGAGCGGGAGTCGCCTTTGAAATCGGACGACACGAGTTCGTTCTCCTCGAAGCCGAGGTAGCCTTTCAGCGGGCCAGACTCGGAAGCTTTCTTGAGGGCGGCATTGACCTCTTCTTTAGTCGTTTTCTTTTCTACCCAGACGACGAGATCGACAACCGAGACGTTGGGCGTGGGTACCCGCATTGCGAACCCGTCAAGCTTGCCGGCGAGATCGGGGATGACAAGTTTGACGGCCTTGGCAGCGCCGGTCGTAGTCGGAATCATGTTGAGCGCCGCGGCCCGGGCGCGCCGCAAATCTTTGTGCGGGAAGTCGAGGATCACCTGATCGTTCGTATAAGAGTGGATGGTGGTCATGGTCCCGCTGACGATCTTAAAGTTGTCGTTGATGACTTTGGCGACCGGGGCAAGACAGTTGGTCGTGCAGGAAGCGTTCGAGACGATGTGGTGCTTTGCGGGATCGTACTTCTCTTCGTTGACTCCGAGCACCACCGTGATGTCTTCGTTCTTCGCGGGGGCGGAGATGATCACTTTTTTCACCGAGCCGCGTAGATGTTTCTTCGCCTCGTTGGCGTCGGTGAAGCGGCCGGTGGATTCGATGACGACCTGCGCTCCAACGGACTCCCAGGGCAGGGCAGCGGGATCCTTTTCCTTGAAGACTTTGATGACCTTGCCATCGATCGAAATACTGTCGGGGCCGGCCGTGATCGTGTTCTTCAGGTTGCCCAGAATCGAGTCGTACTTGAGCAGGTGGGCCAGCGTTTTAGGATCGGTGAGGTCGTTGACGGCAACGAAGTCGAGGTTCTTGTCTGTAAGCGCGGTGCGGAGAACGTTGCGTCCAATGCGTCCAAATCCATTAATGCCAACTTTTACGGCCATGGAGCCTCCAAAAAGAAATTTTTATTGCATAGATAAATTAGGCAAGGCCTAACACAACCTTTGATGGTAACAGGATGAAGCAGGGAGCGTAAATGTGACGCCTTATCGAGCGTGATCTGGAGGTAGATGTCCTAGAGAGCCCCTATGTCCACGGATTGAGAATGGCATGAAGCAGCGGAAAATCTGAAACGTTGCACGTCACCAGCGTCAGATGATGGGTCTCTGCAGTCGCCGCTAGGAAAGCATCCATTGCGCCGATCGGACGTCCCGCCGCCTCGCTGCGTGATACCGTTCTGCCCCAGCCTTCCGCCACGTTGGTGTCGACGGGCAAAATTCTATTCTCAAATCGCAACGGCAATTCATTTTGTAACCACTCCTCAAGCCGGCTTCGACGCCTTCCCGCCGCCATACGCTCCACTCCGTAGCGTAGCTCTGCTAACGAGACAACGCTGATGAATACCCGGTCCTCATCGGCAGCTTCCATCCAACCGATCAGCCCGGGGTTCGGTCGCGGCTTGACCCATTCCGAAACCGCGTTCGTGTCCAGAAGAAAGCTCACAGATCAATCTTCCGGGGTCGAGTCTTGAACCGACGGACCTTCAGACCCGATTCTCGCAAGGGCGATGCCGCAAAGAATTCCGCCAGGTTGCCGACGCGCTTTGTCTTGCGTTGCCATTCCTCCGCCCCAACCACGACGGCGGCCGTGTGCCCGTTCCGAGTAATGGTCTGCGGTCCCTCGGACATTGCCCGCGCGATCATTTCACTGAATTTTGCCTTGGCTTCTGCGACCGTCCAGTTCTGTGAACTCATAACGAATCCCCGTCTCTCATTATGGTCATCATAGTCATTATAGTCATAATCGAATCAAGCCGCAAGATGGATTCATGCCGATGTCGGCGTGATCTCGATGTAGGTGTCGGTGTTGCGCCACAGGAAGGGGAGGCGGGCCAGCCAGTACTTCGCGTTGATCGCCTGCCGGACGCGAGCAAACTCTTCCGGGGGCAGGATGCGAACTGTGGCGGGAAATTCGGGACCGGTGATTTTCCCGCGAATGGTGCAGGGAGCGATCTTGACTTGTGGGTTATTGCGGATGCGCTTGACCTTTCCCAATTTGCTGCTTGTCATGAAGTAGAGCTTGTCATCATATTCAGCGAACCAGATGGGGGTGTAGACAGCGGCGCCGCTTTTCCGGAAGGTCGCGAGGCTGATGTAACGCTGGCTGTGGATTTCTGCTGGAATGGTAGCCATGCGGATATTCTAAAGCGCTGCGAAGAAGTTTTGCGGGGCACACGGATGGAATATTCAACTTCCCGTTGCCCCTTGTGACGGCAGCGCGCGGGGTCACATACAATATTGGACTACTGACTTTCGATCTGAGCGAGATGACATGAGTGTGAACTGGAAGCAATGGGAGGGACGCACTGTCGATGGAAGATTTCCGCTACAAAGCTACCTAGGCGGCTCCGATCACAGTGCCGTGTTCCTCACCGTCAGGCAGAGTGGTGCTGGCGCTTCCGAGAAGGCCGCCATCAAATTGATTCCCGCTGACGTGGCGTTCGCGGAGCAGCAACTCGGGCGATGGAATTCGGCCCGCGAGTTGGCCCATCCGAACCTGATTCGCATTCACGAGGCTGGACGCGGTGAAGTGGATGGCACCGCGGTGCTTTATGTCGTCGAGGAGTACGCGGAGGAGAACCTTTCCCAGATTCTTCCCGAGCGCGCGCTGACGACAGAGGAAGCCCGAGGGATGCTGCCTCCGGTTCTGCGGGCTTTGCAGTTTCTGCGCGACAAGGGGTTCATACACGGACACATTCAACCCTCTAATATTCTGGCCGTCGGGGACCAGGTCAAGTTGTCGAGCGACGCTTTGAGCGTACCGGGGGAGAAGAGCGGTGGCGCGAGGTCCGTGGATCCGTACGCTCCTCCAGAAGCGGCGACGGGAGAGATTTCATCAGCCGCCGACGTTTGGCAGTTGGGGATGACGTTGGTCGAGGTGCTGACGCTGCGCTTGCCGGCTTGGGATCGCACGCGGTCGAGCGCGCCGCCAGTGCCGGCGGTCCCGGAGCCATTCCGCGAGATCGCGGAGCGCTGCCTGCAAGTGGACGCGGGGAAGCGGTGGTCGGTTGCGGAGGTCAGCCATTGTCTGGAAGGGAAGCGCCCCGCCCTGAAGTCAACCCAGCCCGCAATGGCGGTCGTCGGTCCAGTGATCTCGGGTCAGGAGAAGGCATCCGGAAAATGGCCTTACTGGCTGGGATTGGCGGCGGTGGTTGCAGTCGTTGTTTTCTTGATGGCGAGACCGAAACCATCGAATTCTCCAGCGGACATTCCGTCGGGCGAAACTCAACCGCGTGCGGCGTCCGAAAACCCCCAGTCCGCGCCGGCCGCGACACAGCAGAAGCCAAAGCCGAGTGCGGCCGTCTCAGAAACTGCGAAGGCGGGAGGGGGCGCGGCAGAGGCGGGCGGCGATGAAAAAGCGGCTGCCAATGCGGACGAGAATGGGGTTGTGCGACGAGTGCTGCCGCAAGTGTCGCCCAGCGCCCGGCGCACGATTCACGGCAAGATTGTGGTTCGGGTGAAAGCCAAAGTGGACGCGGAGGGTGACGTGAAGGCAGTGAAGATCGAATCTGGCCGCGGGAGCAAGTATTTCAACCGCGTCGCTCTGGCTGCTGCCCGAGATTGGAAGTTTTCTCCGACCCGATCCGGTGAGTCGGGTGCGAGGGAATGGAAGCTGCAATTCGCCTTCAGCCGTGGCAGGACGGAAGCTTCTGCAGCGCGGGCAAAGCCATAGACACGAAAATGCAAAAGACACGGGGCGCTTCTTTCGAAGCGCCCCGTGCTATTCCCGCACTCGTTTATTGCACGGTCAGTGTGAGTGAGGTGAAGTGCTGCACACTGCCAGAGGTGCCTATTACCAGCACAGTGTAAGTGCCAGCGGGGGTGGAGGTGCCTGTCTGTACAGGTGGCGCGGTGTGGCTAGTGCCGCATCCCGCCCAGAAGACCACTGCAGCAATCAGAACGATCAAGAGCAGCAGAGCCTTTCCGCGCTTTCGTCCTTGCCCGGTGCCGAACAGGAACATACCGAACAATCCAAAGCCCGAGGTGAGCGTCCACAACGCAAACACGGGGCGTTGCACTGCTCCGGGAACGGAGAGTTGCGCGGTGGTTCCAGTCGTCTTGATGGTGACCGTGACGGCTGATGGATTAGCCTCGGGAGTCACCGAAGTTGGGTTGACGGTGCAGGTTGAGAACGCCGGAACCCCGGCGCAAACGAGACTCACCGCACTGGAGAAGGTTCCACCGACCGGACTGATCGACATTGAGTACGTTGCCGTTGCGCCCGCTTTGATGGTGGACGAACCGCCCGATGTTGGCATGCCGAAGTCAATGCCCGAGCCGGTCAGCGAGACCGACTGCGGACTATTCGCAGCTGAATCGGTGAGCGCAATGGTTCCAGTGCGAGTCCCCGATGAAGTGGCGGTGAAGGTCACATGGATGGCGCAGGTTCCGCCATTCGCGGCGACAGTAGTGCAGTTGTTAGTCTGCGCGAAATCACCGGTTGCCTGGATACTACCCACCGCCAGAGCGCCGTTGCCCGAATTGGTAACGGTGATCGTCTGGGCCGTGCTGGTTGTACCGACCGTGAGCGCGGTGAAGTTCAGGCTGGCGGTGCTGAGGTTGGCAACGCCGGCGAGGCCGGTGCCGCTGAGCGTGACAATGTGCGGGTTGCCTTGGGCGTTATCGCTAATGGTCAGCGTACCGTTGCGGGTTCCTCCCACTGTCGGAGAGAAGGTTACGTTGATTGTGCAGGAACCTTCGACGGGGACGGGGGTGGTCGTACAGTTATCGGTCTCGGCGAAATCCGTGGTCGGGGTTACGGCCGAGACGGTGATGGGGTTGGCGCCCGTATTGGTAATCACGACGGACTGCGCCGCGCTAGTCGTTCCGAGCGTCTGATTGCCGAACGAGAGCGACGACGGTGTGACCGTCGCGGTGGTCACGTATCCGCTGCCTGCGAGTGTGACAGTGTGCGGGCTGCCGGGCGCGTTGTCGGCAATGCTCAACGTGCCATTCTGTGCACCGCCTGCGGTCGGAGTGAATGTCACCTGGAATTGGCAGCTTGAGCCAATCCCAAGGGACCCGGGGCAATTATTGGTCTGCGCGTAGTCTCCGGTGATCTGGATGCCGCTAATGACCAGCGTGGCATTGCCGTTGTTGGTCAAGGTTGCGCTCTGCGCGGGGCTGGTCTGGTTGATCTGAAGACTTGGGAAGGTGAGGCTGGACGGCGACAGGTCCGCAACCGCGGTGGCGCCACTACCAACCAGGTTGATGAAGTGCGGTGACCCGGCGCCATCGTCTTCGATCATGATGGAACCGAAGCGAGGTCCGGGTTGCGTGGGCGTAAAGGTCACGGTGAATGTGCAGGTGCTCGCGGCCGCAATGCTGGCGCCGCAGTCGTTGTCGACCGAGAAATCACCGGTGGTGGTGATGTTGGAAATCGTCAGCGGAGCGCTGCCCATGTTGCGCAGCAGAGAGCTGTTCGGCTGGCTTACCGATCCAACCGGACGAATCGAGAACTGAATCAGCGACGGGCTGATCGACACCGCAGGAGCCGCGGTCGTGCCGATCTTGGTTACGAACGCGTCGTAGTTCCCACCGATCGTGTTCTGGAGAGCGGCCGCGGTGACGGGATAGTCGGAGGAGTTCGTGTATCCGGTTACATAGATAGCCCCCGCGGAATCCACCGCGATCGCACCCGGCTCATCGTCGCCATTGCCTCCGAGGAAGGTGCTGAACAACTGGGTTCCTCCGGTAGGATCGATTTCCTGGACGATGAGATCGGACTGGTTGCTGAAAGTTTCGATCGGGCTCACCATGAAGTTTTGGTCCCCACCTCCGGATTGGCTGAGCACATAAGCGTCCCCATTGGCGTCCACCAGGAATGACTGCGGCCAGACATCGACGTTGGCTGCAAGAAAAGTGGAGTAGGACAGCGTGGAGCCGGTCGGATCAAATTTCGTGATAAAGCCCCAACTGCAACCCGATTGCTGGGGGTCGCAGAGATTCGGGGTAGTGATCGGAAGGGCCGTCGTCCACGGGTAGGTCTGTCCCACGATATAAGCGGAGCCGGTCGTGTCGACGGCAACCGCAGTCAGGCTGATGTAGGGATTATCCGGAGTGGCGGCAAAGTAAGTGGAGTAGACGACATTGCCGGAGGAATCCAATTTCGCCACGAAGCCGACCTGCTCGTCATAGGTAGTCGCATTCGAGTTCTCGTAGGCGCCTTCCGTGACTGGGAAATCATAGGTGTTGGTGTTTCCAGCGATATAAGCATTGCCAGCGCCGTCCACGGCAACTCCACTGACGGTGCTTTGCGGCGAGGGCCAACACGGCTGACCGTAGCAACTCTGAACAATATTCGTGCTGCCCGCGTAGTACGTGGAGTACACCAGCGCGGAGCCATCAGGAGTGAGCTTCGTCAAAAATCCGTACTGACCGTAGTATCCGTTTTGATTCGGGGAAACTGTCGACTGAAAGGCGTTGGCGGTGGGAAAGTTCTGCGAGTAGGTGCTGCCCGCGACGTACATATTACCGGTGCCGTCGACGACAATACCCCAGCCATAGTCGGAGCTGTTGCCACCCAGGTAGCTGGAGTACACGAGCGAGGCGCCGTCGGATGCGACCTCGGTGACGAACGCGTCCTGGCCTCCGGCGCTGTTTGCCTGGTACGGATTCATCACGGGGTAGTCACCAGAATAGGTATAACCAGTAATGAAGACATGGTTGGAGCTATCCATGGCCATGGCGGTGGGATAGTCCTCTGAGCTGCCGCCGATGTAATCCGCATAGACAAGGCTGGACCCGCTGACGTCGAGCTTGGCGAGGAAGACATTCGTACCGGACGGAGGCGGACCGATCTGGGAGGCCAATGGAAAGTTGATGGATTGCGTCGATCCCGTTACGTAGGCGCTGCCATTGCTGTCCACGGCAATGCCGTTCGCCTGATCGTTAGCGATGCCACCGAGGAACGTGCCATACACGAGCACGGGATCGATCACCAGCGACATGGTCTTGTCATACTGGCCTAGCGTGAAAGAGACGTGGTTCGAATTGTTTACCTTGTATTGGCCGGTGACGGGAACGCGCATCCCGTGAAATTCCTGATAGACGACGGGGGCCTGCAGGCGGACTTCGTCCGCACCCTTGTGCAGGCTGAGGTCGCCATTCGACGCGATGCTGAGACGATCGGCGCCTTTGACATCGAATTGGACCTGGCTGGCGTCGGCACCCGGGGCGATCACGAAATCGTGCTCCACGCGTGACTGGTTGCCGTAGTAGACAAGATCAATTCCGGGATAGACGTCCTTGTAGCGAACTTGCTTGTAGGTGGCAATGTTCGTCTGCCACTTCTTGGGATCCTTGCCGATGAAGTAGTTGACCTGTCCGGGCTGGAGGTCTTCTCCAACTATTTTGGGATTTTGGTTGGCGCCCGTGAGGTTGATCTGGATGACAGCGTCGGTGGTCTTCTGATTTGTGGCTGGCGCAGCCGAATTCTTTGCAGCTTTAGACGGCACGGACGAAGGACGAAGATCAAGCACCATCTGGCCCGAGGTGAGGAAGACAGAGTAACCGCTGCCATGGGCAAGGAATTTTACCTGCGGGTCGGTCTGGCCCTGGTTTGCTTCGAAGGCTAAAGGAAGTTTTCCATAATTCGTCTGCACTTGACGGCTGAGGTGAGGATTCTGTGCCGCAGTCCGGGTGGCCGGAGCGGTTTGCGCGGTGCACAACAAACTGGAAATCAGCGCAATCGTCGCGCCGAGGCCGAACAGGGATCGTGTTGCAGATTTCATTGCTGCTCCTTAAGTTCTTCTGGGTTTTGGGGTTACTCTCGTGAGCTTCTTAGTTCCGTCGTTTCGCCGACTTAACACCTGGGGGAGGTGTAGCCAGATACATCGATTCCTTGGGACGGCGGGTTTAGGATTGCAGGCGCAGCACCGTTGCAAGTTCTTGAAAAGACGATAGCGTCGAACGGGAGAGTGTCTGGAGTCTGGACTAATGTACAGAATCAAGACGCAAGCCAGACTCCATGGGTCGGGATGAAGGCAGGCGGGCGGATGATCAACAACCGCCTTAGCTGAGACAGCCACTGGATTCTAGGCAAGGCGAGGCCAACGGGGGATTGCCGACAATAGCGGGCGCTTCACAATGAGGCGATGGCGGACATTTCGGCAACTTCGGCAGTTAGCATTCAGCCGTCAGCAGTCTTGGCTGACTGCTGAATGTTAGATTACGGTTTGCTGCCACCAGTCATTTGGCGGCGTGCTTCTTCGCAAGCCTGCTCGGGGTCGCGTCCGGTGACTTGCTTGTACCAGGCAGGGTGGAAGGTCCAGGCCCAGGCTTCGCTAACGGCGCCGCGGATCATTGCCTGGAAGGTGCCGGGCTCGCCGATCGTGCTCAAGTAGATGTGAATAAAGATTCCGCCGAGCATGATGAGTGCGGAGACGTCGTGGATGACGTAGCTGATGGCGACCGGAATTCTTCCGAAGGTTCTTGCCCCCGCCCACAGGATGATGCCGGTGATCAGGTACACGATACAGCCACCGACAATCTCCCAGAACTGAACCTTCTGGCCGGCGTTGAAGAACCCGGTGTCGGGCGGATCCATTTTCTCCTCGCCGCTGGTGATCTTCTTTATGTTGCGCATCCAGCGGGAATCGGCCGCGGTCCAAATCATGGGCTGTAGCCAGTTTAGGGCCTGCAGTCCAAAGAAGAAGACAAAAGCCACGCCGAAATAGGGGTGCATGATGCGGCTGAGAGGCCCGCCGCCGAAGATCGGAGTGAACCAGCGGAACAACCAGGGAAGATAGATGCCGAAGCCGGTGAAGAGCGCTAGGAAGAAGAACAGCGCAACCGCCCAGTGCAACACGCGCGTGTATACAGGGTGGCGAAGCAACTCTCCGCGATAGACGGTGGTACGGCCTACGTGTTCGAAACTCTCGCGGGCTTTGTCGTCGAAGCGTTCGACCGCGCTAGCCATTGGCGCCCTCCTTTTTCGGGGGTTCGGGTTGGGCGACACGCGGGCCGGTGGTCACATAGTGTGCGAGCACTCCGAGAAAACCGAACAGCGCGAAGGTTCCAAGCACGGGCTTGAATAACCACTTCCACACCGTGTAGCTCCATGGAATCGTTGGATTCTTCGGCAGGTTGCCGTAGCGCTCGGGGTCGGTGGCGTCATGTAGAACGTAAATCACGTGGGTTCCGCCAACGGATTGCGGATCGTAGACGCCGGCGTTCTGCCAACCGAAGTTATCGCGCAGTTGCTTGGCGCGTTCTTCGGCGATGAATTTCATGTCGTCTTTTGTCCCGAACTTCAGGCAGCCGGTGGGACATGCCTTGATACATGCGGGCTCCAGACCTTCGCCGACACGGTCGGAGCATAAGGTGCACTTGTAAACCTTTTTCGTCATCGGGTTGAAGCGCGGAATTTCAAATGGGCAACCCGAGACACAGAATTCGCAGCCGATGCAGTTGTCCTGATTAAAGTCGACAATGCCGTTGGAGTATTTCACGATGGCGCCGTCGGCGGGGCAGGCTGCCAAGCAGCCTGGGTCGGCGCAATGCATGCACTGATCCTTCCGCATCAGCCATTGAATCGTGCCATCGGGGTTCTGGTGCTCATTGAACTTGATGAGATTCCAGAAATTCCAGCGCGTCTCCGGCATCGTCTGATAGGTGTTGTCGAAGGTTGTGGGAGAGAACGGCATGTCGTTCCACTCGACGCATGCGACTTCGCACGCCTTGCAGCCGATGCAGGTCGTGGTATCGATCAGCTTGCAGACTTCGAGGTCGCGCTGCATGCCACGACCTGGCGCGGCCCCGGAATGGCCCGAGATCATGTCGGCTTGTAGTGCCTTGCGGTCTGCCATCTCCTATCCTCGGGTCGAACTAGATTTTGATGCGGGACTTTGCCCCACTGATTAGACCTTCTCGATCTTGACTAAGAAGCCCTTGAACTCCGGTGTGAAGGCGTTTGGGTCGATTATCGTCGGAGTCAACTGATTCGCCAGCGTCTTCGCCGTGTTGCCTTCATCTTCCGCAATGCCTCGGAAGCCCCAGTGAATGGGGATGCCGATCTGGAACGTTTCCTTGCCATCGATTTTCATGGGTCGAATGCGGCGCGTAACCATTGCCTTGGCGATGTAATTCGCGCGCGCGCTGGTGACCCTTACTTTTTCTCCGCCACGAATGCCCATGCGGTCCGCGAGTTCGGCCGGAACTTCGACAAACGGTTCTGGCACAAGCTGGACGTTCATCGGATTGTTTTTTGTCCAGTAGTGGTAATGCTCGGTCAGACGATACGTGGTGCAGATGACGTTGAATTCCGTGTCGCCGGCTTTTGCATACTTGTCCATGTCGGTCTTATATCGTTTCACGACCGGGTTGCTGGACTGGTTCGGATGCAGCGGATTCGAAATCGGGCTCTCGATCGGCTCGTAGAATTCAGGGAAAGGTCCGTCTTGCATCGCACCAAGAGGCACGAACAAGCGTCCGATGCCCTCGGGATTCATGATGAATGGGCCCATGTGATCTTTGGGTGCGGAATCCACCTTGAAATCGGGAACGTCCACGCCTGCCCAGCTTTGCTTTGCCTCATCCCACCAAACCTGGCGTCGCGAAGGATCCCACGGCTTGCCGTCGACGTCGCACGACGCGCGGTTATACAGAACGCGGCGATTCGCTGGCCACGACCATGCCCAATTGGGATAAATGCCAAGGCCGGATGGGTCGTCGGTTCCGCGGCGCTGAATCATGGCTCCGGCTTCGGTCCATGATCCGGAGTAGAGCCAGTTGCCGCAAAGCGTTGTTCCATCATCCTTGAGCCAGGCAAAGCCAGGGAGTTGCTGGCCAGCCTTGATCGTTGTGCTCGTTTTCGGGTCGGTGATGTCAACGAGCGCCTTGCCGTTGATTTCCTTCGCGACCTCAGCCAGCGACGGGTTGTATGGGTTGGTGTAGGCGAACGAGGCGTTCAGAACGGGATCGGGGAACTTGCCGCCTTCTTTTTTGTACAGCTCGCGAACTTTCAGGAAAATCGTTGCCAGAATTTCCTGGTCGAGTCTCGCCTGCCCGGGTGGCGGCACAGCCACGTTCTTCCATTGCAGCCAGCGGGCGGAGTTCACGAAGGTCCCGTCTTTTTCCGCAAAGCCAGCTCCTGGCAAGCGGTACACGGTTGTGTTGATCTTCTTCATGTCGTCCGTAGTAATGCCGGGGGCGCGCCAGAATTCGCTGGTTTCGTCGGGATAGATTTCGCAAACCACCAGCCAGTCGGCTTTTTTCAGGGCGTCGATGTTCTTGTTCGAATCCGGACCGATCATGACACCATTCATGCCGAAGGCGAAAATACCTTTGATCTTCCCCTCGTACATGTCGTTCCAGATATTCACCCAGGAATGGTTGCGGTCGATCTTGGGCAGATAATGGAAGGCCCAATCATTTTCCTTGGTGGCCGCCGGTCCGTACATCGCTTTGAGGAACGAGGTCGCGAATTTTGGCGTGTTTGACCAGTAATTAAACGAATCCCACGGATCGGGCTTGGATTGCAGTGGCGTCGTGCGCTTGAGATATGTGGCAAGGTCGACGTCAGATGGATTCGGCATCTTCAAGTAGCCGGGAAGAATGTCGAAGATCCCCGCCATGTCGGTGGCGCCCTGGATGTTGGAGTGGCCGCGGAGTGCATTCACTCCTCCACCAGCGCGGCCGATATTGCCCATCAGGAGTTGCAGGATGCAGGCAGTGCGGATGATTTGCGTGCCGAAGCTGTGCTGCGTCCACCCAACCGCGTAGATGACGGTAGCAACCTTTTTCATGTCGCCATCTTTGCGGACAGAGGTGAACAGATCGACGGCCTTGAGAAACTGGTCTTTCGGAATGCCGGTGATGCGCTCCACCATCTCGGGGGTGTAGCGCTCGTATTGCTTCTTCAACAGTTGATAGACGCAGCGGGGATGCTGCAGGGAGAGGTCGAAGGCAATTTTACCGGGAAGCGCTGGAGCGGGGCCTGCAGCGGCTCCGACCGGGCCGCCCCCCTGATGTCCCTGGCCGCCGCCAGTGTCGCTTTTCGCTTGTGCGCCAGCATGGCCGTGCTCCGACGATTTTTGCGCCGCCGGAGTAGCAACGACGGGCTTGCCGGTGAGGTCTCCACCTTCCTCATAGTTCCAAGTGGATTTGTCATAGACCTTTTTCTCGGGATCGAATCCGGAGAAGAGACCATCTTCCGGCAGGTTGAATCCGTCCTTAATGATGAAGGAGGCGTTGGTGTAGTTGAGGAGATAGTCTTTCGCGATGCGGATATTTTCGATGGCGTATTTGATGACGCCGCCCAGGAAGGCGATGTCGGCCCCGGCGCGGATCTGCAGATACATGTCCGCGTTCGCGGCCGTGCGGGTCAGGCGTGGATCGACCACGATGGTTTTTGCGTTGCGGTGGACTTTGGCTTCAATCGCCCACTTGAAGCCGCAAGGGTGGTTCTCGGCGGGATTGCCGCCCATGATCAACATCATGTCGGTGTTCTTGATGTCGATCCAGCCGTTCGTCATTGCGCCGCGTCCGAATGTGGGCCCCAAACTGGAGACCGTTGGGCCGTGTCAAACGCGGGCCTGGTTTTCCAGGTAGCAGACCCCCAGGCTGCGCATACTTTTGACGACGAGATAATTAAATTCGTTGGTGTCGGTGCAGCCGCCGGTGAAGGCTATGCCTTCGCAGCGATTGACAGTGTGGCCGGCTGCGTCTTTTTCGAGGAACGTATCGTCGCGCGTCTTCTTCACCTTCTGCGCGATCTCGGCGTAGGCCTGGTCCCAGGAAATGTCTTCCCAATCGGTAGCTCCGGGACGCCGCACTTGCGGTTTCAGCAGGCGGCGGTCGTTGAGAATGTCCTGTTCGAGCGACGATCCCTTGGGACAGAGCGTGCCGCGATTGATGGGATGGTCGGGATCGCCCTCAACGTGCACGACCTGCGGGATCGCATTCTTGGCCTTGTCGCCCAGCGTGTAAATGATCACGCCGCAGCTGACGGAACAATAAGGGCAGGTGCTGCGCGTTTCGCTGGCACGGGAAATTTTTAAGGACTGGGTCTGGGCGTAAACCGGAGTCAGGTCAAAGCCGAGGGCGGACAAACCGGCGCCGCCGAGGACGGTGCCTTTGAGAAAAGTCCTGCGCGAGAACTCCATTGCACAGCCTCCGTGTTGCTCATTCTGGGAAGTACGGAGGTGATTGTCTGCAGACGCCACCCACAGAGCGTCCAATTAAAGCAGCGCTAGTGCGAAAGAATATAACTCCGATTTGAGGGAATCGTCAATCAGGGAAATCGCCGGGAAATCGCCGGGTTGTGAACTACTTCTGCATAGACCACGTCCGACAGACGTGCCTGGAAGCCACATGGCTCAGCAGCGAGTGCAGAAGCCCACGTGGCGAGGCAGTGCAACATCATCCCCTCTGTCGTGCCTCAGCTTCGGCTAGCCACCCACGGCGCAGCCTTTCGGACGGGATGCTAGACAGGTAGGGTTTGATATCGAGAATAGGCGTCCGATGTAGCATGTCGACACCCCGAACATGCAGGTCGATGCCTTCGCGGCGACGCAGTTCGACGATGGTCAGGCCAATCGGGTTCGGACGCCGCGGAGATCGGGTCGCAAACACACCATGCGGCCGATTGTCGGAAGGCGGTGTCCCGAGCAATTCGAACCCGTGGGAGCGATCGAACTCCCAGATGACGATGAGATGCGAGAAGCCCTCGATGTCGGTGAGCCCCGGCTCAAACTCGGGCAGGATCTTGAGCACGCCATCTGCCTCGTGTTTAGCGCCAAGCCCCTTGGGAATCTCGCTTGCGTCCTTATACGGACTGTTCACAAATCCAATCGGCTGCGAGGTAAACATACGGGATAATTGCCTCCGTTTCCCATACTAATGCGGCACGGCTCGGGTAAGAATTTCTTGCTATCAGAGTTGAGTCATGAGGCGGTTGCTCAGATTCATGACCGGCAATTCTTATGAGTAATTCTTCGGCTGGGCCATGCTGAACCAGTTGCCAAACGGATCTTTGAACACCGCTTCCACGCCATAGAACTGATCGTTCGGTTCGGAAACAAACTCCACACCCTTGGCTTTCAGCTCTTCAAAGGTCTTGCGGCAATCTGCGGTTTGGAACGCGCCAGCACTGAACCAGCCTTTCTTCAAGAGAGCGGCCATCGCTTCGACGTCCTTTTTTGCACTCTCTTCGGCATTGCCGCCCTTCATCTTGACGAAGTCGCTGCCGCTGCCGACCTTCATTAGGATGATCTCCAGTTCAGCCTGTCCTTTGGGAGCGACGGTCAACCAGCGGAAGCCGTTGGGCAGCGATTGATCAACCTTGACTTCAAAGCCCAGCTTGCCAACGTAGAAGTCCTTAGCTTGGTCCTGATCAAGCACATAGATGGTTGCGTGTGACATTTTTTGGATCATGATGGTTCTCCTTCGCGGGAAGTTTCGAGGGAAAGACTAGCGAACTCGCGCAGGGCAGTGCTTCTCGATTCTTGCTATTCGATAGCCCAAGCCAGTAAAAAGCATCCCGGCACCATCAGCACGCGCCAGGGAGCGCTGTATCCGAAGATGCGGCGGACCTCACGCTGAAATTCGGCGGGACTGCGGCCGAACTGTGTGCGGAATTTCGTGGAAAACGATCCCAAGCTTCCGTATCCGATCTCAAAACAGACTTCCGTCACCGTGCGCTCCGAGGCGAGCATTTGCCTGGCACGGTCCATGCGCAGGCGAGTCAGAAAATCATGCGGGGTCTCGCCAAAAGTGGCGCGAAAAAGGCGATGGAAATGAAATCCGGAAAGACAGGCCTCGCGCGCCGCCTGCTGGAGCAGAACACGGGATTGGTATTCGGCGGCAAGGAGGTCCCGTCCGCGACAGAGCCGACGGAAGGTGTCGTCATGGAGAAGTTGCGGCACCGGGGCATAATACTACCCTTCCTGCAGGAGTGTCCGCGCTCAAACCAAGCTGAAGAGAAATACCTTTCTTGTCCACCGTTTTCGTCTCCAAGATGATGCTGCCATTGCACAGCTGCGGCATGGGACTGATAATCGGGCCATGGCGCTGAACGAATGGCAGCGGCGAATCGCACGGGCGGAGGAGCTCGGCGGCCAGTACACCTTTGCCGCGGAGATCCTGAGCTTCTATGGGGCTATCGCGCATTTTCAGGAAAAGTTCTACGGCGATCTCGCAAAGTCTAGAGAGGGGGTTGGTCCTCGTGCATCAGAGCCGGAGCCCTTTTTGCGGCCGCTTCCACCAGAATTGACCCGTCAATTCGAATCTTTTCTCTCGGTGGTCGAACAAAGCGGGCCAAGCCCGCTTCGCGTCGCTGCGCGCGAGTTGCAGGCCGGCAGCAATGACTCACATTTGCGATTGCTGACGATGTTCTGGAATGGGGGCGAGACCCGGTCATTGCCGCCCGGTTCCGACGATTTCTTCGCCCGCGCTTTTCTTCAACCGTACGCGGTGAGTCTTCGTGAGCAAGCGAATCTTCGCTGGAGCGGGCCGACGCCGTTTGTGTGCCCCTTTTGCCGTCGGAAACCGGGACTGGGCGTTCTGCGTCCATTGGGCGATGGTGGCCAGAGATCTCTGGTGTGTTCATTTTGCCTGGCGGAATGGGAGTTCCGGCGCATCGTCTGTCCGGGATGCGGGGAAGAGAATCACGCGAAGCTTCCGGTCTACACGGCGGACGAACTCAAGCACGTTCGCGTCGAGTGTTGCGACAGTTGCCGGACCTACATCAAGACAGTCGACATGACGAAAAGCGGCTTGGCCGAACCGATCGTGGATGAGATGGCGTCAATCCCGCTCGACTTATGGGCCCAGAAACAGGGATATGCGAAGCTACAACTGAATCTGATGCAGCTTTGACCGACAATTGCGAGCGGCCATTCGTTGGTTGACAAAGTCCTAGCTGCGACGCAAAATACCCCCTCTTACTATTCGTTCCGGTCGGCTTCCTCACATAGAAACGCCGTCGGGAACGACGATAGGTCTAGCCGCGAACCGGGGTAGAAAAATGAATTGGAAGACAAGAACGCCCGCTGCCTTCAAGTGTGCTGTGCGCGCATTGAAGAAAGAGATCTTCGGGTTCAGCTTCGACTACCCGCTCTACACTGTGCCGGAAGCTTCTGAGGAAGATTCTCTGCACTACTACCTCTACAGTGATGCTCTTTCCTGGGAGGCGCTGCGGCTGGACCCGAACGGTATTCCCATGACGTGGTATCGAGTGACCGGCGCCGCTTACTGGCCGTCGTACATTGCATGGTACGGATTAGTCCAGTTAGGACACTACTTACGGCGCGGAGATGAAGCGAATTTGAAGGCCTTCCTCAAACAAGTTTCATGGTTGGAGGAGAACGCTGTCTTGCGTAGTGACGGCGCGGTTGTTTGGCCGATGAACTTCGATTATCCCAACGGCGCGGTCGTGCTCAAGGCGCCATGGATCTCGGCATACACTCAGGGTTTGGCGATCAGTGCCCTGGTCCGCGCGTGGCGTCTGACGAGGCGTCCCGAGTTGTTGAAGCTTCTAAGACGTTCAGCAGATGTGTTCGGACTCGATGTCAAAGACTCCGGAGTTCGGGTTTCGCTGGATGGCCACACGCTGTACACCGAGATTCCCGGCGGCCCTGTTCCTGGCATTCTCGACGGTTTCATGACCTCGCTGATCGGCCTACACGACTTGTACGCCGAAACTAAGGATCCCATAGTGGGACGCTTGTTTGAAGAGGGAATTGCCGGGCTGAAGTATGCGCTGCCACGCTGGGACTATGGACGCAAGTGGAGTTGGTATGGCTGTCGCGCGTATTTGAGCCCGCCTGCCTATCACAACCTGAATTGCCTGCTGCTGGATGTTCTGGCGCGATTGTCCGAGCAGCCGCTTCTGGCTGAATACGCGCAGCAGTGGAGCCCAAAGCAACTTTCCGCGTTCGACCGAACCGAAATCTATCTTGGCTTCGTGCTGACCAAGAATGCCAACCGTTTGCGGCATCGGACGTGGCGTCAGAAAGCGGATAAGGCCTCCGCACCTTCGCGGATGCTGGTGCCAGCCTCCCTGCCTCAGGCGAGCGTCGGACCTGAGTGACCGGCAACGTGGCGACCACGTGCAGAGCCCCGGTATTTGTGGTCGGTTCGGCGCGATCCGGGAACACCATGCTGTATCACATGCTTTTGTCATCGGGTCGCTTCCCGGTGTACCGAACGGAACCGTGTGTCTTTGATCTGTTGGTGCACCGCTTTGGGGATTTTCGCAGAGTTGCCAACCGGCGCGAGCTCATGCGCTGGTGGGTTCGGACGATACAGTTCCGGCGATCCGGTCTGGTTGCTGGAGAAATAACTGAAAAAGTTCTGAACTGTGTGACAACCAGTGGTGAATTCCTTCGCGCCGTGATGGATGAGATGGCAGTCGCGGGCGGTTTTCAACGCTGGGCTGTGTGGGGCCCCGATAATCTTCTCTATATTCCCACCATCAAGCGGCAGATTCCGGACGCGCTCTTTATTCATGTGATACGCGACGGGCGGGACGTGGCGTGCGCTTTGGATAAGAGAGAGTTCATTCGTCCTTTCCGTTGGGACCGAGGCTACCGCTTGTACGTTTCCGCGCTTCATTGGATGTGGAAAGTTCAAACCGGACGGCGTAGCGGCCAGGCAATGGGACGCGACTACATGGAGATCCGATTCGAGGATCTGGTGCTTCGCCCCGAGGAAGCGCTCGCAAATGTTAGTGCGTTTATCGGCGAGAATCTCGATTACGAGAAGATTCGCGAGGCGAAAGTCGGCGCCGTCGGTATTCCCAACACGTCATTTTCCGAAGAATGGAAGTCGGGAAACTTTTCCCCAGTGGGTCGGTGGAAGCGGCAGCTCTCGGATGAGCAGGTTGCGCGGCTGGAAGGCTTGGTTGGAGAACTTCTAGCCGAGCTCGGCTATCCCCTGGCTCATACCGAACTGTGCCGCCCTGAGAGAAAGGTACTCGGTTTCCGGCTGCGAGCCATGCACGCACTCTATCCAGCCTTTTATCGACTGAAGGAATGGCTCAAGATGACGACTCCCCTGGGACGGTTCGTCAATACGAATCGATTGCGGATTGACCAATGCGAAGATTCAGCCAGCGTCGATTCAAGTGTGGCTACTATTTCGCGGGAAGATGCAAAAGCCGCTCGATGAGCAGGTGCACGGCTATTGAGCTGCGGCCCGCTTCGTCCGTTGTTCGTCGCTCTGCACTTTGTCGCCGCCGGCGAAACCAGACCGTTTCTTGGTGTTTTTCAGCCACGCGGCGGCTCTGCTTTCGGCCTCTGCCAGTTGTTGAGGAGACATCATCTCGCGAACTCTTTTCTTGCCTTCCTCGATTTGTTCGAGCATGGGGGCCGCCGCCTTTTCCGCTAGCAGATACCACATGTATGCAGAGACGGAGGCGGGCTGGAAGCCCGTGATCCGTCCATCGCCGCTATTGTCCACATCTTTGATCTGAGAAAAATGCTCAGCCAGACGAAGTTGTGCCGAGGGGTCATCGGCCTCCGCGGCTGCGATGATCGCAGAGAAGGCATTGCTCTCTCCGTTGGTGCGTTGTGGCAGAGCTTGCGAGTTGTTCATGGTCAGGTAGAGCAACTCAGTACGGCTGGAGACACCCAGCTTGTCAAAAATACGAAACAGATAATTCTTGACCGTATGCGGGCTAAGTTCGAGAGCCTGAGCAATCTCGCGGTTGGACATGCCGCCGGCCACATGCTGGATGACCTGACGTTCTCTCGTAGAGAGCAACTCAATTCCTTGGTGATTAGTGGAGCGGAGGAGCGGCGAGTTGGCAAAAGCTTCGAGGGCATGATCCAGATCGACACTGCGGGCCCAGATCTGTCCTTCATGGACGCTGCGAATGCATTTACAGAGGCTCTCCAGTCGCTCCTGTTTGGAAAAAAGACCCCGTGCGCCAGCACGGAAGCACTCCAGAACCTCCTGCGGACTGGACGTGTCCAACAGGATGACGCCCTTGATCTGGGGGCGGAGCGCGCGCATCTCGCGCAACACCTCGGTACCGTGCCCGGACCGGTCATCCAAATTGTGACTGATGACCACGACGTCAATCGGGACGCGCGTGATGGCGGCCAACAACTCTTCGGAATTCGAGGCCGCAGCCACGACCTGCAGGCCGCGATCATTCCGCAAAGCCTCGGCTAGAAGTTGTGTGTGGATGCGCGTACTGTCCGCAACCACGATACTGACAAAGTCCGAACCCAGTTCAGCTTGGGATGGCATCGGGTCTCCTGACGAATCATGATCGGCAATTAATCGGCTTATACGAACCGGTCGGGGGAGCGGGAATACTCCGTTCGTAAAGACGCTGGCCACCGAAGGGGGAGGAAAGCTGTAAGGCTGGCCAGAGTATCTTCGTAGAGCTAGCGAAAAAGCGCTGGTCTACAGTCAGAAATGTACCACTAAACTGACGAACCGGCAAGGAACGCACCTGCAACCTGTGCAAAAAAATGCATGTGCCCCACGGTATGCGGTGTAGGCTTTTGTCCGTTGCAGGGGAGTGCAAAGTTGCCATGCCATGATGAGGTCAACATAACACCGGTTATGCTCCATTCTTGCTTTCGTAAATATATTGGTATCAACCAGATAGATGTGACAACGCCATCGGATGGGTTCTTGTGGACCGGCCGCCGCTTTGGCTTCGAAAATGCCGATACCACAGGTGTGCCAAGGAAGAATGTCTCCAAGAAGTACACCTTCGTAATGAGAAGATCGGGCCTCGTCTGATTAGGGTCAATATGTTCTAGGAAGTTCTGCCACTTGCACGCTCTTGCAAGCAACGTTAGTGTAGCCGAGTAGTCAACTTCCCCCAGTTGTTTCCCGTTACCTCTCTCCCCCGAAAAGCGTTGGAAAAGGATCGCTTGCGATCCAAGCGGACCCAGTCCAATGGGACCCAGAGGGCGAAGCTATGAATACCCCCAATCAGAGCTACGAAGCGGACAGCGGGTTGAGCCAAGGGGTATCGCAGGATGAGTTACGTTGGTACGCGCTGCACACCAGAGCGCGCCACGAAAAAGCGATCGAGCGGCGATTGCGAGATCAGGGCATGGAAACGTTCGTGCCCACCACGATGGAAGTTCATCGTTGGAGCGATCGTAAGAAGAAAGTCGAAGTACCGTTGTTCAGTTGCTACGTATTCCTCCGCTGTGCGCTGAGCGCGGAAGACCGGACGCGCGTCTATCGGGTAGAGAGTGTCCACGGTTTCGTGGGTTCCCGCGGAGCGAGCCTGCCGATTCCTGATGAACAGATTGAAAGCATCCAGAAAGTTCTCGCGCAGACTGCACCCTGGCGTTCGTATCCCTTTCTCAAAGTGGGGCAGCGGGTGCGGGTGCGCGGAGGAGCGATGGACGGCGTGGAAGGCGTGTTCTTATCCGAGAACGGCGATCACAGCCTGATTATTTCAGTCGATGCCATTCAGCGTTCCATGGCCGTGCGCATTGATGGGTACGACGTAGAGCCAGTCTGAAAGAACTGCTGCAGTCCGCCAATGAACCGTCTCCCCTAAGCGATCCCGTATTTTTTACAACCTTCTGTCGGGCCTCTTAAGCATGTATCAAGCAGAAATAGAGCGAATCAGCGAAGAGCTGTATTTCATTGCGGCCAGCCCGGCCACACGCCGATTGCGTACGCAAGCGGAATTACTCTCGCAGACTGACGTGTCGGTGTTGATTACCGGAGAGGCGGGGAGCGGGAAGACAACCGCGGCCCGGCTTATCCATTCGCTCTCGATTCGCTCCAGCTTCCCGTTTATGCGGGTCAAGTGCGCAGTGCTCACCTCCGACCTGCTCGAGAATGAACTGTTTGGTTACGAACACACTTCTCCCAACGGGCGGCCCGAATCGACGCCGGGGAAGTTCGAGCAGTGTGCCAAGGGAACGATCTTCCTGGACGAATTCGACGCCATGCCGGATGCGGTGCAAAGACGGCTTTTGAAAATGCTGGAGACGGGAGAGTTTGTCCGCTGCGGTGGCAAGAACCCGATCCGGGCCGATGTGCGTATCGTCGCGGCCACGTGCGAAGATCTGGAGTTGGCGGTGGCGGAGAAGAGAGTGCAGGAAGAGCTGTTCTACCGCCTGAGCGTTTTCGAATTACGCGTGCCGCCGCTACGCGAGCGACACGAAGAGATTCCGCTACTGCTTGGGCACGTGATGAACCGGTTGACCAAGCGCTATGGCGTACCGGCTCCGCGCTTTTCCAGTCCCTTGCTGGACGCATGCCAGCAGTACCCGTGGCCGGGGAACCTGCGGGAGTTGGAGAACTTTGCGAAACGCTTCCTGGCGCACGGCGACGAAAGTGCGGCGCTCCACGAATTGCAGTCGCATCCAGATTACAGGTTCGCTAGTAAGGGCGAGAATGGAAACGAGAATGGGCACGGGAAAACCAGCGCTCAGGCTGCGCACGTATCCGCACCCGAAGAAGCTTCTTCTCTGAAGTTACTAGTCAGAAATGCAAAAGGGGAAGCCGAGCGTGGCGCAATTGCCCAAGCCCTTGAACAGACTCACTGGAACCGCAAAGCGGCAGCTCGGTTGCTGAATGTCAGCTATCGGGCACTGCTCTATAAGATCCAGGAATACCATTTGGTGCCCCCGGTAGAGCCGACACAACTTTTTGAAATGCGGCAGGCGAAGTAACATTGCCTTGGAAGTCGCGAAGATTGAACCACATGGCATTAAGGAGTTAGGATTGAACGAACTCCGGTTGCACCGGGACTTATCGGACCGGAGAACAGCTGAGAGGCATTGCTTATGACGAAACCCAAGACGGCCCATCGAATCCTGTCAGTCCTGACGATTCTGGTGCTGGTGTCCATCGGAGCCTCGGCGCAATCCGATTCCGCCTCGAAACCTCCGGTGGCCCCCGTGGCTGCAACCGATAAGAAAGGCAGCAATAAGCCAGCCGAGGGCACGAGGGCGGCACATTCGGATGGTTCCTATGTGATTGGCGCTAACGATGTGCTGGCCATCAACGTCTGGAAAGAACCGGACATTTCGCGTTCGGTTCCGGTTCGTTCCGATGGAAAGATTTCTTTGCCGCTGGTCGGCGAGTTGCAGGCGGGAGGTCAGACTCCGCGTCAATTGGAAGAAGAGATCACCAAACGTCTGCAGAGCTATATCTCCGAACCCGAAGTCACGGTCATCGTTACTGATAGCAAGAGTCAGAAAATCAACATCATGGGCATGGTGTCTCGACCAGGTGCTTATCTCTTAACGAGCGCGACAACGGTGCTTGATTCGATTGCGATGGCTGGGGGGTTCAAAGACTTCGCGAAGCAGAAATCGATATATGTTTTGCGACAGAACGCCGACGGGAAACAGGAACGGCTTTCGTTTAACTATAAAGAAGTGATTAAAGGCAAGAATCCGGAACAGAATATTCGCCTGCAGGCTGGCGATACGGTCGTGGTTCCGTAGCTGTGGTGATGAGCATTCGACGCGGTTTGATTCTCGGGTGGATGGTGGTCGGGTTGCAGATTCTTGCGGCGGGGCAGAATCCAGCCCCTCAGAATACGCCATCTCAGAACCCGCCGTCACAGACTTCCGGCGACACCGGCGGCGTTAGCGACAGAACCGCTCCGGCTGCCGCGGTCTCGGCCATAGCCGGAATGCAGATCGAAGGCGGCGCTGAGGAAACAAGTGATACTTTGCCGCAGATACCATCGTTCGTTGGAGGAAAGGGAATTAGTACGACGGTGCTTTCGAAGATGGAAAGATCGAATTACCTGCGAGCCGGGCTGAATGTTGGTGCGGCCTACGATGACAACCCGTTCCTGGTTTCGAACGGGGCGCAGAGCAATACGAGCGTAACCATCTTCCCCAACATCAGCATTCAGGAATCGACGTCTCGAATACGCTGGACGCTTGGATACGCCGCAGGTCTGACCATCAATCAAAATCTCACGAACCAGAACCAGGGAGCGCACAACCTGAATTTCGATTCGGAGTTCCGTCTGAGCCCGCACGTGAATCTCCGAGCGGCGGAAACCTTTTCCATGACCACCGGATTCTTTGACTCGGGCAATGGCACTGGGGTCGTTGGGTCCGGCGGTCCGAACGCCAGTCTAGTTGCTCCGCTTTCTACACAAAGATCGAGTGTGACGACGGTGGAGACCAATTATCATTTTGCGTTGAACGATCTGATTGGGGCCAGCGGGACGTTCTCCAACTTGCATTTCACCAACCCCCCGAAGGGAACAGTGCTGGCGGATTCGCAAACTGCAACCGGGTCGGCGTTCTGGTTACACCGGCTGGTTGGACAAGACTGGGGTGGAGTCAGCTATCATTTTGAGCGCATTACCTTCGACCCCTTGGGAGAAACAATTGTCCACAGCTTTCTCGTAATGAACTCGCTGAGCCTTTCGAAACGATTTACCTTGACGGGTTTCGTGGGGCCGCAGTACTCGGAGAATAGCGGGTTGGTTTCGGGTGGCGGCACAGAGCCGGTTCAATCGAATGGATGGACGGTTTCCGGCGGAGTGGAAGGCGGGTGGAGGAATGAGCATACGAGCGTGTCGGCCGGATACTCGCGGGGCGTCAGCGACGGCGGGGGACTTCTGGGTTCGGTGCTTTTGCAGACTGTGCACGGGACGGTCAGCCACCAACTGACTCCCGCGTGGGCGGCGGCTCTCAACGCGAGTTACGGGGCGAACCAGTCGCTCGTAGCGCCGTCGACGAGCAGCGCGAGTTCGATCAACCTGACTTCCGCAGGCGTCTCTGTGGAACGTAACGTAGGGAAGAGTTTGGGGCTCCGGTTGGGCTATGCCCACGATTTCCAAGAGCAGTTTGGACTACCCGCCCTAAACCCGACGCAGGATGCGCACCGCAATCGATTTTTCGTGACGCTGTCGTATCAGTGGGCTAAACCTTTAGGAATGTAGCCATGGAAGAAGAACTACAAGAATCAAGCACGCCCATCGATGTTGCCGAGATCAAGGGAATGATCCGCCGCCGGCGGTGGCACTTCCTCGTGCCGTTTTTCTGCGGCTGGTTGCTGGTTTGGGGAGCGAGCTGGGTGATTCCTTCAACCTACCGGTCGGGCACGCTCATTCTGGTTGAGCAGCCTTCGGTGCCGGAAAAATATGTTGTGTCGAACATCGAAAACGACATCCAGCATCAGTTGGACAGCATCACGCAGCAAATCCTGAGCCGCACTCGCCTCGTCCGTATCATTGACTCCATCGGTCTCTACGCGCAGGAGAGACAGCACAAAAGCGCAGACGACATGGTGGAGACGATGCGCAAGGACATCGAAATCGAATTGTCGCATGGCGACGACAAAAAGCTCTCCGCCTTCAATATCTATTACGCGAATCGCGATCCGAAGATGGCGCAGGCGGCGACCGCCGAACTCGCGAACTTGTTCATCACGGAGAACCTGGAGCAGCGGCAGAAACGTTCGGAGAACACGACCAACTTCCTCCAGGATCAGTTGGACCAGGCGCGCGCAAAACTTGCCGCACAGGAAGCGAAATTGCGAGTGTTTAAAGATCAGCACCTGGGCGAGTTGCCCACCCAGACCGGGAGCAATCTGCAGATACTGGCCGGTCTTCAGAGCCAGTTGCAAGCGAACCAGGACTCGCTGAACCGGGCTAAGCAACAAAATACCTACCTGGAATCGCTGCTCAATCAATATCGCGCCACGGGACAAGGTTCAAAGCCGGGCGAAACGGCCAGCCCCGTTGGGCTCGCGGCAATCGACAAAGAGTTGGACCAACTGAAGGCGCAGCTGGCGGATTTGACCTCTCACTACACCGATAAGCATCCTGACGTTCGCAAGACGAAGGAACAGATTGCTCGGACGGAGAAGATGCGCGAACGGATCGTCGCAGAAATGAACAAGCCAGCGACTAGCTCAACCACTGCTCCGGCAGCCGGTACCTTGTTTGATCCGAAAACCGCGCCGATGCTGGAGATGGAGAGCCAGCTAAAGGCCAACCGCCTCGAAATCGCGAGCCGGGAAGCGGAAATCAAAGAGGAGCAAGGGAAGATTAACCAATACCAGGCACGATTGAATATGGCCCCGGTGATGGAACAGCAGTTCGCTGACATCACGCGCGACTACGACCAGTCGAAAACGGATTACGAATCGTTGCTGGCCAAGAAGAACCAGTCGGAAATGTCGACCGACCTGGAGAAAACGCAACAGGCGGAGCATTTCCGCATGTTGGACCCGCCGAATCTTCCGGTAAGACCCTACAAACCGAACCGTTTGATGTTCTGCGGCGCGGGATTGGCGGTGGGCCTCGTTCTCGGCGGAGGCTTCGCTTTCGGGAAGGAAAAGCTGAGCGGCAAAATCTATACCGAGCGCGAAATCAAGAAGGTGGTTCCCTTTGACGTGATCGCGGAAATTCCGCCGATCGAAAGCTTGTCGGAACAATCCTCCAACCGGCGCAGCGCCTGGATCGCGGCCGCGGCAGCCGTGGTGATCATGGGTTTCATCCTGTTAGGATCAGCAGTAACGTATTTGTACGGCTAGAAACATGTATAAGAGCTTTTACAATCTGCAGCGTAACCCGTTCGAGATCACGCCGGACCCGTCGTTCTTGTTTCCTACGACGCGGCACAACGAAGCGCTCGCTTCGCTGTACTACGGAGTGACGGCGCACCGGGGATTTGTCGTCCTGACGGGCGAGGTAGGTACGGGCAAGACCCTCATTTTGCGTTCGTTGCTGGGGCTGCTGCAGCGCCGCGATATTGCCTTCGCCCTGATATTCAATCCGACCCTTTCGCCTCTGGAATTCATGCGTTATATCGCGCTCGATTTCGGTCTACAGGTGACAGGCAAGGCCAAAGACGAACTGATCCACGTGCTGAACGGATTCCTGTTGCAGAGATACCAGAAGGGCTTGACGACGATTCTGGTGGTGGATGAGGCTCATCACCTCTCGCCGGAAATTCTGGAAGAAATCCGGCTTCTGAGCAACCTGGAAACGTCGCAACGAAAGTTGCTCCAGATCGTGCTGTCGGGACAGCCGGAACTGGATCAGAAACTTGATTCCCACGAACTCCGACAGCTGAAGCAACGAATCGCGCTGCGCTGCCATCTTGACCCGCTCAGTGCGCACGAAACCAGGGAGTACATGAGCCGGCGTCTCAAAATTGCCGGGGCGCCAGGCGCCTGCGAGATTTTTTCCGGGCCTGCGATCGAGGCTGTGTTTCGTCACTCGCGCGGAATTCCGCGGTTGATCAATACTATCTGCGAGAACGCGCTGCTGTCGGGCTACGCCCAACACGCGGCGACGATTACTTCCGAAATCATCGAGGCTGTTGCGCGGGACCTGAGGCTCGGCGTGGTGGTGGCCGATCCAAAAAATAACGGTGGAGTCCGCCTGTCGCAAGAAGACGAACAGAAGGAACTCCTGCTGGCGGTGAAGACGCTGCTAGAGGTGCGTGAACGGATGCAGCGGGCCGAGACGAAAGGCCGCTTGCAATAGGAACAGTTCTCCGACATGAGCTATATATTTGAAGCGTTACAGCGAGCAGAGGCGGAGCGGTCGGGCGAAAGCTTGCCGAAAAACGCTGATTCCGTTGCGGATCTGCTGCAAAAAGTTGAAGAGGAGATCGACCGCAAGCAATCTCTGTCCGAATTGCCGCCGTCGCCGAAGCTAGAGGCTCCGGAGGTAGGGTCGTTTGCTTCCGCAAGAGTGCTCTTGCCGGCATTGGCGGCGGATGCGCGACTGGTATGTCTGACGGACCAAGGCGGCCTGGCGGCGGAGAAGTTTCGAGTGCTGGGCTTGAAGCTGCGACACATGCGGGAGCGACGAAAGCTCAAACGCATCGTGATTACGAGCAGCGTTCCGGAAGAAGGGAAGAGCCTGACTGCGGCAAACCTGGCGCTCAATCAATCCCGAAGCAAGATTCTCAACACTGTGCTGATCGATGGTGACCTCAGGAGGCCGGAGTTGGCCAGGCGCTTTGGATTTAATCGCAGCCTGCCAGGACTCAGCGAGGTTCTTCGCGGTGAGCGTCAGTTATCTGAAGTTGTGTATAGGCTCGAGGGTTCCGGACTCCGGTTTATTCCTGCCGGTGTAACTCCCGAGAATCCGATCGAGGTTATGCAAGCAGGCCGTCTGCAGCCGTTGCTGGAACAGTTGGAAACCTTCTTCGATTGGATTATTATAGATACCCCGCCTGTGCTGCCCCTGGCGGACGCGCAGCTCTGGATGAAACTGGCGGATGGCGTGCTGCTTGTAACTCGAGAAGGCGTGTGCGAGAAGAAGCAACTCGAACGGACGGTCGAGGTTATCGATCGGTCGACAATGCTGGGCGTGGTAGTAAATAGTTGCCACAGCAATGAGCAAAAGTATTATTATTCACGGTACGGTCCGGCGGCGAGCAGTGTGGATGTATCACCTGCAACCGAAGGCTGAAGTTTAGGTTTACCTTCCCCTAAGTTAAATCTCCCCCAGTAAGTCAATCTTGCAGTACAGCTACGTTGGTCTGTTTACCATCTGTAGCTCGAGGAGATGTACCCGTGTCACCCACATCGACAAAGCCACGATCTGCTAAAAGAGTCTCTCAACCGCAGAACGGGTTGGACCTCAAGGAAGTCCTCAGCGAAGAGGTCTTCCGTCGCATGATTTCGCTGGAACGGAAGCGCAGCGAGCGTACGCAGCGTCCGTTCGTCCTGCTGCTCATGGACACGGGGTGCATCCAGCCGACGGAAAAGAATGGCCGCATGCTGCTCGAGGTCCTTTCCTCGCTGCAGAGCGCCACGCGCGAAACCGATATCATGGGTTGGCACGAGATGAATTCTGCCGTGGGCGTGATGTTCACGGAGATCACTCTGGATAACAAACTCATCCTCAGTACCATCCTTGCCCGGATCAGCGAAGTCCTGCGCAGCCGACTCACGAGCGAACAGTTCGGCGAGATCAAGTTCTCATTTCATCTGTTCCCAGAGGAGTGGGACTCGAACAATCCGGAACGTCAGAGCAATCCGACACTGTATCCCGATCTCCACAAGCGCAACGACGCAAACCGGCTGGGCCGAGCGATGAAGCGAGGCATGGACATTGTGGGAAGCCTGATGTTGCTCGCGATCTTATCGCCGGTGTTTTTCGTAATTGCCGCGGCAATCAAGCTGAGTTCACGGGGGCCAGTTCTGTTCCGTCAGCTGCGCATCGGAGAACACGGGACGGCGTTCACGTTCCTGAAATTCCGGTCAATGTACGTAAACAACGACGCCAGTCAACACAAGGAATATGTTCGTAAACTGATTGCCGGCGAGGCTGACAAACAGACGAACGGCGATGGGGAGGGCATTTTCAAACTCACCAATGATCCTCGGATTACTCGGGTGGGGAACTTCCTGCGCCGCACGAGCCTGGATGAATTGCCGCAATTCCTCAATGTGCTGCGAGGTGACATGTCATTGGTCGGGCCTCGGCCCCCGGTGCCTTACGAAGTGGAAGCATATGAGACGTGGCACCGTCGCCGCTTGCTCGAAGCCAAGCCGGGAATCACCGGGCTCTGGCAGGTTCAGGGACGTAGCCGCGTCGGATTTGACGAAATGGTTCGGCTCGATCTGCGTTACGCACGCCATTGCTCGCCCTGGCTGGACCTGAAGATTCTGGCGCAGACTCCAAAGGCAGTGATCGCCGGAAACGGCGCCTGTTAGTTTTACAATCCTTTTGATTCCTCCTCCAAAGCTACTTCCTCGTTCAAGCAAATACCGTTTTATCTCTACTCAGTTCGAAACAGTTGTTCGTTAACAGGTACTCATTAATGGTGGAATCTTATGATTAGGTTTGGTGTAATCGGTTATGGCTACTGGGGGCCGAATATTGTGCGCAATCTGCGCGCTATAGAAGGTTGCCAGGTCGTCGGGGTCTGCGATCAGACTCCCGCAGCTCGCAAACGCATACAGGCGGCAAATCCCGGAATTCCGGTCCATAGCGATGCAAATGAACTGATTAAGTCCCCCGATGTGGATGCCGTCGCGGTCATCACCCCGGTGTGGACCCATTATGAACTCACCAAGGCTGCGCTGGAAAACGGCAAGCATGTGTTCGTGGAAAAGCCGTTTACCAGCAACGTGGCGCAAGCGGAAGAACTGATCAGCCTGGCGGAACAGAAAAACCTCCAGATCATGGTCGACCACACATTCCTGTTTACGGGTGCGGTCCGAAAGATACAAAAGCTGGTGAAGGATGGAACGCTCGGCAAGCTCTACTACTACGATTCGACCCGAGTGAACCTGGGGCTCTTTCAGCACGATTGCAACGTGGTCTGGGATCTCGCGCCGCACGACCTCTCGATCATGAACCACCTGCTGAGCAAAGACGCAGAGGCCATCTCGGCCACCGGGCAATCGCACCTCAATGGTCACGAGGATATCGCATTCATCACCGCGTATTACCCCGACAAAATGATCGCGCACGTCAACGTGAACTGGATATCTCCGGTCAAAGTTCGCACCACCCTGATCGGCGGCGAAAAGAAAATGCTGGTCTGGAACGACCTAGAGGCCGACGAGAAACTGAAAATTTACGACAAAGGGGTGGACGTGAAGAGCCAGGAAGGCGTGTACAACCTGCTGGTAAGTTACCGTTCGGGCGACATGTGGGCCCCTCAGGTCGAGCAGGTCGAGGCGCTGCGTCTGGAGCTGGGCTATTTCGCCGACTGCATCCGAAAAGACGAGAAGCCATTCAATGACGGATGTGCGGGTCTGAAGGTCGTCCGTATGCTCGAGGCTGCGAGCGAGTCTCTTTCCAAACGCGGGGAACTCGTCTATCTGTGAAGCGTCGAGCGGACCAACCCTCCACCGCGTTCTGCTGGCATTATCCAATCCCAGACAATTTCAGGAGTCATCAGGAATAGTTATGGACACCTATCTCTCAATCGCTCCGAGTGTGAAGCTCGGCCAAAACGTCAAGCTTTCCAAATTCATCAACCTGTACGGCTGCGAAATCGGCGACGAGACGAAGATCGGTGCGTTCGTCGAGATCCAAAAGAACGCGAAAGTCGGCAAGCACTGCAAGATTTCCAGCCACACCTTCGTATGTGAAGGCGTAGACATCGAAGACAACGTTTTTGTTGGCCACAACGTTGCTTTCATCAATGACATCTATCCCCGCGCCACCACAGACGGCGGCCAGCTACAGACCGAAGCAGACTGGAAGGTCGAAAAGACGCTCGTGAAGAAAGGCGCTTCGATCGGGTCGGGATGCACAATCCTGGCGAACGTCACGATTGGGGAAAATGCCATCGTAGGCGCAGGCAGCGTAGTCACCAGAGACGTGCCGCCGAACGCCATTGTCTTTGGGAATCCCGCACGAGTTCATCGCTACATCGAGCCTGTCATGGAGGTTACAAAGTGAGCAATTCCAACATTCCTTTTCTTGATCTTGTTACTCCGCACGTTGAGCTTGAGCAAGAGCTCACCACCGTGTTCCTGCAGGTGATTCGCAGTGCGAGCTTCGTCGGGGGACCGATGGTGGAGAATTTTGAGAAGGCGTTTGCCGCCTTCTGCGAAACCCAGCACGCGGTTGCTGTCAACAGCGGCACCGATGCACTGCGCTTTGCCCTGATTGCATCCGGTGTTCGGTCAGGCGATGTGGTGGTGACGGTCCCGAACACGTTTATCGCCACGACCGAGGCCATTTCCCAGGCCGGCGCTTTACCGGAGTTCGTGGATATCGACGAGCGTACCTACAACATGGATCCCGTGATGCTGCGGCAGTATCTCGAACAGAAATGCACAAAAGACACTTCCGGCAAACTGATCAGCCGCCGCAGCGGACGCCCAGTCACCGCGGTCGTTCCTGTCCACCTCTATGGACAGATGGCCGACATGGACGCGATCCTCGAATTGGCAGACCGCTTCGGCCTCATCGTCGTCGAAGACGCCTGCCAGGCGCACGGTGCGCAGTACTTCTCGAGCAAGCAGAACCGCTGGCTGAAGGCTGGTTCCATCGGACGCGCCGCGGCGTTCAGCTTCTATCCCGGAAAGAATCTAGGGGCATGCGGAGAAGCTGGAGCGGTGACGACCAATGACGAGAAGCTAGCTGCGCAAATTCGCATGATCCGCGATCACGGTCAGGCGAAGAAGTACTACCACGATGTCGAAGGCTACAACGGCCGTTTGGATGCAATCCAGGCCGGACTTCTTCACGTCAAGCTGAAGCATCTGGCCAAGTGGAACGAGCAGCGGCGCGAGCGTGCAACAGAGTACAAGCGGTTGTTCGAGGCGAACGGCGATACGGTCAGCACCCCGTTCGAGCCTTCATGGTCTCGCGCAGTCTACCACCTTTACGTGGTTCGAACGCAGGACCGGGAAGGAATGATGCAGTGTCTAAGAGCCGCATGCATCGGCACTGGAATTCACTATCCCATTCCCTTGCATCTGCAGAAAGCCTACGATCACCTCGGTTACGTCCCGGGAGATTTCTCGGTGTGTGAAGCCGTTGCCAGCCAGATCGTCTCGCTTCCGATGTTCCCCCAGCTCACAGATGAGCAGCAAGCTCGGGTGGTGCAAGAAATCCAGCGTTTCGTTGCCAGCGTAGCTGCTTCCAGACCTGCTTTGTCGGACTCGGCAAAGTTGGAAATGATCGGGGAAAAAGGTTAGGCGCCGAAGTTAGTTTCGGCTGATTCTCCCTCTTTTGGGAATAAACCAATATGAAGACTAAGATTCAACCGATTGGTGCTGCGGGCGTTCGGCTTTTTTCTTGTTGTCCTTCGGCGGAGAGATGTCGATGAAAGTTTCAGTGCTCATCCCGACATACAATCGAAGCTACATTATTGGTGATGCAATCGAGAGCGCACTGAACCAGAGCTATCGCAACTCTGAAATTCTCGTTATTGATGACGGATCTTCTGACGAAACGCGACGAATCGTGGAAGCCTTTGGACAAAAAGTCTGTTACCTGCAGCATGGGCGGAATCGAGGGTGCAGTGCTGCGTACAACACAGGAATATCGGCAGCCACAGGAGAACTCGTCGCCTTCTTGGATTCCGACGACGTCTGGCAGTCAGATTACCTTCAGCGCCAGGTTACATTCTTCTCGCGGCATCCGGAGGCTGATGTGGTTTTTTCGGATGCTGAAATACGTGGGTTGACGACCATTCCCTCCTTAATCAAACTGATGAACGCATTCCGCAAGCTTTTGGCAGCGCGTGCAAAGGCAGACGAGTATGTGTTCAGTAGTCGCGAAATGTACCTGTGTCTACTCGAAGAAGTTCCGGTGAAGCCCAGTGCGTGTGTAGTCAGAAAAGAGTTATTCCAAAGAGCGGGCCTTTTCGATGAGACTTGGCCTTCTGGTACTGATTGGGATCTCTTCCTGCGCTTTTCACGGTCGGCTTGCTTCGGATATATCAACCGTCCACTTGTGGTCCAGCGGCGCACAAGGGATGCCACTCACCAAAAGTTTCGCGAGCAAGACAAGCTCTTTTTGCTGAACGTCCTTAATTTGGAGAAGAATAAGCTGCACAATGATCCGGAAGCGCTAAGTGCGGTCAATCGAGGAATCACTCTCCATTACAACAGTCTGGCGTGGACCTATCTGGAAAAAGACGAATGGGCAAAGGCGCTGTCAGTGTATTGGCGCGGCTTCAGGCAGACTCTGCACCCGATATTGTTACGAAAGCTAGGGTCCAGTTTAGTGCGAATGGCGTTCAGAGGTGTGACGGGCGCATACGTTTGGGAATCAAGAGACACGAGCGCTGCGGAGTACCTTATGAAGACAGGAGAACTTCCTGGCTCTCGAGTGAATGGCGGCCCTTTGGTGGGTGAATCCGAAGCGAACGTCGCGGGGGCGAGCGGAGAAGCGATGGGAAATAGTGACGCCCCAGCAGCAGCGAGGATAACCTATCGATCCCGATGGAGGGGCCATCGTGGCTGATGGAACCAGGTCCTGCTGTTTACGCGCTTAGGTCCGACGAGAATGCTAACCGGTTCTGACCTTGCCACGGTCAGGCAGGTATTGATCCGGCGTGCATCAAGGTCGCTGACCGAATGATTTATGAGGTTCAGCGGTTTCGCAAGTTGGTCAAGACGGTTTTTCACGATAGGAGTTGCATGAAAGTTCTGCTTACTGGTCATAAGGGTTACATCGGTGCCGTGGCCGGGCCCATATTGCGCTCCGCTGGCCACGACGTGGTAGGCCTAGACACCGACCTCTTCGCCAGTTGCGATTTTGGCAACGAAACCTCCGACATCCCCGCAATCCGCAAGGACCTCCGCGACCTCAACCGCGCCGATCTTGAGGGTTTCGATGCGGTTGTGCACTTGGCCGCCTTGTCGAACGATCCAGTGGGAAACCTCAATCCTCAACTCACGTATGACATCAATCACCTCGCATCGGTGAACTTGGCAAGACTCGCGAAAGAGGCGGGTGTAACGCGGTATGTTTTCTCGTCTTCGTGCAGTACCTACGGGGCGGCTGGCGACGATTTCCTCGATGAAGATTCGCAGTTGAATCCGGTGACTCCATATGGCGAGTCGAAGGTTCTCGTCGAGCGCGACGTTAGGCCGCTGGCGGACGAGGACTTCAGCCCTACGTACATGAGAAATGCAACGGCCTATGGCGCGTCTCCGCGCTTGCGGCTGGACATCGTTCTGAATGACCTAGTGGCATCAGCCTTTACGACCGGCCGTATTGTTATCAAGAGTGACGGCACCCCTTGGCGTCCCATCACGCATATTCGCGACATCGTAGCCGCTGTCGTGGCTGTTCTAGAAGCGCCGCGCGCGCGGATTCACAACGAGACCTTTAATGTCGGCCGCACTGAAGAAAATTACCGGATCCGTGAACTGGCCAACATCGTCGCTGAAACCGTACCCGGATGTCGCGTGGAGTATGCTCCAGGCGGTGGGCCCGACAAGCGCTGTTATCGCGTAACCTGCGACAAGATCCGCCGCGTTCTGCCGGAGTTCAGTCCGCAATGGACAGCCCGCAAAGGCGCGCAGGAACTTTACGACGCCTACCGCGCTGCAGGGCTCACCGTACAAGATCTGGAGAGCGGCCGTTACGTTCGTATCAGCCAAATCGAGCGCCTTTTGAAAGCTGAGCAGCTCGACTCCTCTCTGCGTTGGACGGTCCGCGCTTCGGCACGAAAAGGCACAGAACCGGTAGCGGCACGTTAGAGCTGGCGGGTAAGAGGGATTAGGAGATTCACGACATGATCTTCACCGAAACAGGTCTAAAGGGCGCATTTGTAATTGACATTGAGCGTCGAGAGGACTCCCGAGGCTTCTTCGCACGGGCCTTCTGTCAGCACGAATTTGAGGCCCATAGATTGAAACCAGTCATCGCACAAGCGAACGTTGCGTTCAGTCACACGAAGGGTACTCTCCGTGGGATGCACTTTCAGTTTCCTCCGGCTGCGGAGACTAAACTTGTTCGAGCGACGCGTGGCGCAATCCTCGATATCATCGTAGACCTACGTCCGGAAAGCCAGACCTTCCTGCAGCACGTCGCTGTTGAACTGAGTGAGGACAACAGCCGTGCGCTGTATGTGCCGGAGCGCTTTGCGCACGGATATCAGGTACTGAGAGACAAGACCGAAACCAGCTACCAAGTGGGTGAGTTCTACACCCCGGGATCGGAAGGCGGCCTGCTCCACGACGACCCACGCCTGGGGCTGAAGTGGCCACTGCCCGTGACGTTGATTTCCGACAGGGATCAGCTCTGGAAACGCCTGGACGAGCAGGAAGCCGACATTAGACAGAAAATGGGATACATGGAGCCCGTTAGTGCGGCGCACTCCTAGGGCGCAAGCCGGGAAGTCGTTGAGGGATTCGAATGATTATTGTTGATACCGCACTGCAAGCACGCCAAAGAGAGGGCCGCCCAATCCGGGTGGGGTTGATCGGTGCTGGCTTTATGTCGCGTGGACTCGCCAACCACATCGTGAACACGACGCCAGGAATGCGGCTGGTTGGTGTTTATGACCGGCGCTCGCAGCGTGCGTCTGATCTCTGCGAATACGCGGGCGTCAAAGACGTTGTTTGTCCCACGGTCCAGCGCGAAGTTAACTTGGCTATCCGCGAAGGAAAAACAGTGGCCACTGGCGACGCGTTCTTGCTGGCGCGTTCCACTGAGGTCGACGTGCTGGTGGATGTGACCGGCTCGGTCGAGTTTGGTGCAAACGTCGCTTTCGAAGCATTCAAGCACCACAAGGACGTGGTTCTGATGAATGCCGAGATTGACGCGACCATTGGCCCAATCATGCAGACCTATGCGGCGAAGCATGGTGTCATCTTCTCCGCTTGCGATGGCGACGAACCGGGAGTGCAGATCAATCTCTACCGTTGGGTGAAAGGCCTCGGTCTCACGCCGCGAGTCATTGGCAATATCAAGGGTCTTCAAGATCCGTATCGTAATCCCACCACACAGAAGGGATTCGCGGAAAAGTGGGGTCAGAACCCGGCGATGGTGACCAGTTTCGCCGATGGTTCCAAAATCAGTTTCGAACAGGCGATTGTCGCCAACGCGACCGGGTTCGTCGTCAAGTCGCGCGGCATGTCGCGGGGCATGGACTACAAAGACGATGTCATGAAGATCGGCAAACTCTATGACATCGACGAGGTGCGCAGGCTGGGCGGAATCATCGATTACGTTGTCGGGACGCCCCTGACCAAGGTTTACGTTTTGGCCGAGCACCCCGACCCTAAGCAGCAACATTATCTCAGCCTGTACAAGATGGGTGATGGACCGTTGTACTCATTTTTCACGCCCTACCACTTAGTGCACTTCGAAGTGCCGACGGCCATTGCCCGCGTCGCAATATTCCGCGATTCGCTAGCGAAACCGCTGGGTGGTCCCGTGGTTGAAGTCTGCGCCTGCGCCAAGCGCGACCTGCAAGCTGGGGAGACTCTGGACGACTATGGCATGTATATGACTTACGGCGAAGCGGTGAATGCCGATGAAATGTGCTGCAAGCGCTATCTGCCGGAAGGCCTGGTGGAAGGGTGCCTGTTGAAGAAAGACATCGCCAAGGATTCCGTGATCACCTACGACGATGTCACCCTGCCGCCGAACCGGTTGGCGGACCGGCTCCGCGCCGAACAGTATTCCTTGTTCCGTGGAGAAACGTGGTTGGAAGAGATGGTCGCAGCGCACGCCTAGAGAGAAGTGAGCGAGGGGTTTTCAGCATGAAGGTCGTACTATTCTGCGGGGGGTTGGGGATGCGGATCCGCGATACGGAAGATATTCCCAAACCCATGGTGCTCGTTGGTCAACGACCCATCCTGTGGAACGTGATGAAGTACTATGCCCACTACGGCCACAAAGATTTTATTTTGTGCCTGGGATACAAGGCGGAAACAATCAAGAGCTACTTTCTGAACTACAACGAGTGTGCCTCCAATGACTTCGTGCTTTCGGCCGGTGGCAAGAACGTCGAGCTAATTAACAGTGATATCCACGATTGGCGTATTACGTTCGCGGACACCGGGATCAATTCAAATATCGGCATGCGTCTGAAGGCGGTTGAGAAGTACTTACAGGGCGAAGAAGAATTTCTGGCCAACTACAGCGACGGCCTCACGGACCTCGCGCTGCCGCAGCAGCTTGATCACTTTCACCAGCAGAATAAGATTGCTAGTTTCGTGTGCGTTCGACCCAACCTCAGCTATCACCTCGTGTCGATCGCGCAGGACAATGGTAGCCTCGTGTCAGATATTCATGCCATCGACAACGGGAGCGTGCGCATCAACGGGGGCTTTTTTATATTCAAGAAGCAGATCTTCGACTATGTGCGCGATAAAGAAGATCTGGTCATCGAGCCTTTCCACCGGCTGCTAAAAGAAAAGCAGTTGATCGGCTATCCCTACGACGGTTTCTGGGCCAGCATGGACACCTTCAAAGACAGGCAGCACTTGGAAGGTTTGTGCGCAGGCGGTGTCGCCCCGTGGGAGGTGTGGAAGACCGCAGGCGGTCGTCGACGCTAGAGACGACAATCACAGGGCCGAATGAGATGCTTCCTTTAGAATTGTCCCACAAAGGCAACTCCGTTCTTAGAATCTTGTGCCTCGGTGCACACTCTGACGACATCGAAATCGGCTGCGGGGGCACTATTCTTCAATTGGCCGAACAGTACCCGGATTGCAGGCTCAGTTGGGTCGTGTTCAGTGCCTCCGGAGTTCGGGAAGCCGAGGCGCGCCGCGGGGCTGAGTTGTTCGCAGGCCCCAGGTTGGAGGGCCCGGTGCTAAAGGCTTTCCAAGACGGATTCATGCCCTATGTGGGCAGCGACGTGAAGACGGTTTTTGAAACGGAGCTGAAGCAGATCTCCCCGGACTTGATCTTCACTCATAATGGAAAAGACGCTCATCAGGATCACCGCCTGATCTCGGAATTGACCCGGAATACGTTCCGGGACCATCTGATTCTGGAGTACGAGATTCCCAAGTATGACGGTGACATGGGACAGCCGAGCGTGTTCGTGCCACTGCAGAAAGATGCTTGCGAGCTGAAGGTTCGTTCCATCTTAGCGGCCTTCCAATCTCAACACTGTAAACGATGGTTTCAGGAAGAAACATTTTTCTCACTTATGCGGCTACGCGGGATGGAATGCAATGCTCCTAGCGGCTACGCGGAGGCTTTTTATTGCCGCAAAGTGGTGTTATGAAAGATTTGAAACAGCGGGCGATTCGTGGTGCCTTAGCCAAGGTTTGTGCCCAAGGGGCGAATCTTTCGCTTCGAGTCTGCTTCTTCATTGTTTTAGCAAGGTTGGTTAACCCCAAAGACTTCGGTTTGGTAGGTATGGTGACTGCTTTCACCGGCATCTTGAGTCTATTCAGGGATTTTCGACTTTCGACGTCGGCCTAAGAATCGCGCTGCACACTTGCACCCGCGCTAACACAATCCGGCTTGGGTGCGTCTCGGACTTGAGATCCCAGTTGTTATAACAACACACAGAAAAGTCTGGTGGCACGTTGGGCTCCTCAATTGTACATGGATGAGAAAATCAAGGGAGGTCAAGAAATGAGCTGTGTTAAGCAGCCCTTGGTAAGCGTACTCACTCCTGTTTACAACGGAGCGGACCATCTCGCAGAATGTATCGAAAGCGTTCTTGCGCAAGCATATACCAACTGGGATTACACCATTGTCAATAACTGTAGTACGGACGAATCGCTCGCAATTGCCCAGAAATATGCCGCTCGAGATCCGCGGATCCGGATCGTTAACAACGATCGGTTCTTACGCATTCTTGAAAACCACAACGAAACCATTCGTCAGATTTCTCCCGAATCTAAGTATTGCAAATTCGTTTTTGCCGACGACTGGCTGTACCCGAGTTGCATTGAGGAAATGGTAGGCGTCGCCGAGCAGCATCCATCGATTGGGTTGGTCGGTGCATATACTATGGATGGCCGCGCCGTGTGCTGGCACGGGCCGCCACATCCAGCCCGCTGTATTACAGGCCGGGAGGTGTGCCGCGACCGGTTGCTGGGCGGTGAGTACGTCTTCGGGACGATGACATCGCTGTTGGTACGCTCCGATCTCGTTCGCAAGCGAGCCGCCTTTTTCAATGAACTCAACCTACAAGCAGATCTTGAGGCCTGCTTTGATGTTTTGCAGGAATCAGATTTCGGTTTTGTGCACCAAGTGTTGAGCTTTAGCCGTCCACCGGAGCAAAGCGCTGGGTCATTCGCGAGCAACTTCAACACTCCCAGGTTGGCGGATTTCACTATCTTCCTGAAATACGCACCCGCGCTTCTGAACCAGACTGAGTACCGAAGGCGGTGGAAGGAAGTGGGCAAGCAATATTATCGTGTGCTGGCGCATAACGTGCTCCGAATTCGGCCGAAGCAGTTTTGGAAGTACCACCAGGAGTTGCTAGAGACCTACGGTTGCAGGATCGATCCGTGGCTGTTGATGTCGTCAGTAGTCGCCGAGGTGGCAAGTCAACTTTCGCATCCCCTCAATGCTTTCAGGTATGGTCGCCGGTGGTGGTCCTCCAAAGTTCGGCAGGCGGACAGTAAGAGAGCGGAAAACTATCGAGTGCCAATTCGAAAGGAGGTAACC
>JAIQFA010000168.1 GCA_020073525.1 Terriglobia bacterium | reverse complement strand
GTCCTCGGAAAACAAACTCGCTAGGGGACGGAGGTTCTGGAGAGAGAATCGCGTTGCCCACTCAGGGCGCATAACACTAGCTCGTGTGATCGAACAGCTCGCTAACGCCCGGTTCGAATAAGGGTTCGCTCTTTGCAGAACCTAGGACATTGGTGACCTGAAGCGGCAGCGCTACGACAGAGGCTGATGTTCTATCGCTGGAACCGCCCGACACCGTCAACGTTTGCCAAGGCCAGCTTTCCTGGCCATGTAGCCAATAATGGTCCCCAAAAACACGATTGGGAAGGTCCAAGCGGCAATGGGTAATGCTGCGTCGGATGAGATGCCGATTTCTTCGTGGATCGTGAACAAGAAGTAGGCTAAAACGTACGCTGCCACGGAGGCGGTCAATGCCACGCCGAAGGAGAGCAAAAGACAGTGCTTGAGTGCCGGTTCCACGATTGCCCCGTCAAACAACGCCGTTCTCGTACGTGCATCACGACAAGTTGTCTCACTCTTTGTTTAACACTCGGGCTCACAATCTGCTGTGACCGTGGTCACCCGATATGATCCGCTCGTAGTCAGTTTCATTGCACTTTCTTGGAGAAACGGAGTCTAATAACAGAAGGGAACTTCACAGGTTTGTCTCGAAAGCGTCCGCCGCCATTGGCGAGGCTGCCATGAACACGCTGATACATCTCAAAAGGCACGGCGAAGTCTATTTTCACCTGCACCCGTTGCTCGAGACGTTCTCACTTATCGCGAGCTTCGTGTTAGTGCTGCTTGTCGTACTGATGCTCGTCTTGTTGGCGAGGTAAAGGACAGACCTCGCAAGCTTGATGTCCCCTCCACAAGAAAGGGAAGAATACTGTCTCATCGGAGTTGCAGCAATGTCCGGATTTCCCACGCAGCTTCCGTGGAGGCGTTTCGCCTGCCTTCTGCGTGACCTTGGCTATCGTCCGCTGAAATCGCATCGAGGGTCAGTGCGAAAGTTTTTTAATCCCCCGCGCAACCCAAACCTGGTCTCATTCCACGAGCCTCACCCGGGCGACACCCTGCACAAAGCGATGCTGTACGACTCTCTTCGCGTGCTCCAGCTCAGCCCGGATGAATTTGTTCAGCTACTTGGGAGACGTTGAGCAATTGCGATGATCCCCATTTACACATCGCCTATTTTCGGAAGGAGGAACCATGCTAGGAGGATCCAAGCCAAAAGGAATTTCGCTCCATATCGGTCTGAATCGTGTTGACCCGGTACATTACGCAGGCTGGAAAGGAGAACTTGTAGCCTGCGAAAACGACGCCCGCGACATGGAAACAATCGCTAGCGCCCAGGGGTTCGCTACGCAATGCCTACTAACGAAAGCTGCCACTTGCAGTGCGGTGCTGGATGCAATTGAAAAGGGGGCTAAGGAACTGGTGGAAGATGACTTCTTCTTGCTGACGTACTCCGGCCTCGGTGGCCAAATTAATGACGTTAACAACGACGAGCCCGACGGTCTGGACGAAACCTGGGCGCTGCATGATCGCGAACTGGTCGATGACGAGCTGTATGCGATGTGGTCACGTTTCCGGCCCGGCGTACGCATTTTCGTTTTGTCGGACAGTTGCCGTAGCGGAACTATGACAAAAGCTATGTTTCTCAACCCCGTGTCTTTCCTTCCCCATTTGGAACGCCGTGTGCGGGCAAGCACGGGCCCTAGCCTCAGACCCAAGTTCCTGCCGCCCGACGTGCAGTCGAAGATCTACAAGGAGCGGGCAACGCTGTACAACGATATTCGCAGGAAGACTCCGCCGAGAGCGAAAGTCAACCTGGAATGCAGTGTGATCCTGATCTCTGCTTGCCAAGACAACCAGGTCGCCATGGACGGAACCAAAAATGGTCTGTTCACTGAGACCCTGCTGAAAGTCTGGGACAACGGCAGTTTCATCGGTGGCTACCACCATTTCCGCAATGAAATCGCTGGTTTTCTGCCGCCGACCCAGAGTCCGAAGTATGCGATCGCCGGCCATCGGGAGCGTGCTTTCGAACACCAGAGGCCGTTCTCCATCACTGTGCCGCGCGTAGCCGCTGCGGCCTGAACATCTGAAGCGTTTTTCGCCGGGGGAGGGAACTTGGCGCCCCCGGTATTCTCATCCGGCGGAACGCAAGGGGCAGTTGGCGCACGCCCATTGTGCAATCCTGCGTGTTTGCCACAGCAATGCGATGACTGACAGGGAGGCAGTGCGATCGAATCCACAAGCGCACCACGTGCCCATAACTTCATCGCGCTGCCGCGCTCGCCCATCAACCGAGTAAGCCCAAGTCGTCGTCCGGAGGATAGTATGGTCCACTTCGTGTCCAAGCTCTGGGGGTACTCATCTCAACGGCTAAAGCGCCGTCAATGCATGCGGAGCCGACGACCGGGGCCCCTCAGTCCACGCTGCCTCCCTGAATTACTCGGGCGATGAGGTCTTGCATGCGCTGATAGTGCGATCCCTTCCAGTAGATTCGATTACACTCCCCGCAAAGGTGGAACTCGTCGTAGTGTTGCTCGGTCTTTGGTAGCAAACGATGTTGAACCGACTCTTTCGGAACCGCTTGCAACGGTGCATTGCAGTGGAGACAGCGGCGAAATGGGAAAATGGATGCGAACAGATCGAAGCGGCTCAGTACTTCCATCATCTGGTGGTGAGGGTGTGTTTCCCGCACCAGGCATCCGTGGATCACTATGCTCCGTTTCAATAGTCCGCGGTCCCTGGTTAGCAGAGTTCGTTGTTGGCTCGCGGAGATTCGGGCGAGTTCCTCATCGCGATAGTCATTGCGATACAAGCTGTTGAACCCGAGCATTCGCAGGTAGGCCGCCAGCTTGCCGAGATGGTTGTCGAGCACGAAGCGTCTTTCTCCCTTAAGCGCAGACCGCACACGTGTGAGCGGATTGATATCGATTGATCGGAAAACTGGGTAAACGCTGATCCGGTCTCCGTCGTTCAGGGAGCAGGACAAGTCCGCGGACTCATCATCAATCAGTATGAGACCGATCTCGGTGTGCGGCACGCCTAAAGCCTCGATCGCATCCTTGACCGAGGCAGCGGTATCAAACGCATGGACGAAACAAGAACCTCTCTCTGTCGGCGCGAGCAGTTCGTTCAACTCCGCGTAAAATCGGAAATATGCTTGCCGCATCGACATAGCAGAGCCAGCACGGACCAAAAAAAACACTACTATATTCTAGGTCGATAGCGTCCGCGAAGATAGCGAACCTGGGGAGAATTCCCTTTTGGCGCGGTAATCCCTCATGACCCCTTTCCAGAAGTATTGAGCCTGCGCTGATGTGGGCGTAAAATTAAACAAAGATAAATTTGCGGATCGGGTCTCGATTCGGGACCTCGATTCGGCAATGTTCATTTGACCCAGTTTCGGACCTCGTTCTTCCGGAAGACCGCTCTGGTTTCCCCCTGGTCCAAAAGGAGGTACACGTATGCTGGGAATGAGCTTTCTTTCCTTCCTGACTCTCACTCTCATCGGGGCAGTCGTTGCTGTTGCCTATCATTACGCCATCCGCTATCGGTTTCTTGAGGGCTACGACGCTCTATTCGGGAAACTGATCGTTGGTTGGTTTGGGGCATGGATCGGCTCACCGGTGTTGGGACACTGGCTCTGGAAGGTTGAGAACGTATACGTCGTGCCAGCCATTTTGGGCGCGATCGTGACCATCCATTTGACTGTTCTGACGGGTAAGGCGCTTGCCAAGATTGCAGGCATGCGGCCTGCTGTGACGGAGGAAAAGAAAGAGGAAACCCGTCCTGGCAAGCCGGCGATAGCAGCGTAATAGGCTGCTGCGCAATTGGCGGCGCTGTCCTAGGCTGGAGCAAACACCCGGCCAGAGGCCGAGGAAGGAATTCTATGCGTGAGCGAAGAATTCTCTGCGTTTCTTTCGACAGAATAGTTTCAGAAAACCGGTCCGCAACTCTGAAAGAAGCGGGTTACTACGTGACGGCGACCACTAATGTCAAGGAGGCGGTGGAGTGGTTGACCCAGGAGAAATTTGACGCCGTGATCGTTGGCCACCGATTTCCCGCGGAAGAAAAATATGTGCTAGCAGTCGAGTCCATAGAGAAGTCGAACACGCCGGTTCTCTTAGTGTGCGGGGCCAAGCCAGACTCCGAGATTCCTGCGACAAGCCGAGTATACGCATTGGAGGGCAGTGCGGGTCTTTTGTCCGCGTTGTCTGCGTTGTTCCCCGCCGAGATGGGAACTCGGTCGCAGGCAGCTTAAGGCCGCATGCTCGAGAAGGGGGGAACCATGTTGTTCCGAGAGGATGACGAAGATCTTGAAGTACTCCCATTCGTGGATCGCGCGGAAGCTGGCAGTGTACTCGCGAGCAAGCTGTCGGCATACTCCGGTCGTGATGACGTGATTGTGCTGGGACTTCCTCGGGGCGGCGTGCCTGTAGCTTTCGCGGTGGCGGGCACGCTGCACGTGCTGCTCGATGTCTTCGTGGTCAGCAAACTCGGCACCCCCTGGGACAGGGAGCTCGCGATGGGCGCGGTTGCTGAGGGTGGCGTGCAGATAGTCGATCTGTCTATGGTCGAGGCACTTGGTATATCGGAAGAGGACATTCAAGAGGTAGCAGCAGTCGCGCGGAAGGAGTTGGAATACCGTCAAGAGTTATATCGCAGCGGCCGCCAACCACTGGACCTAGCTGGGAAGACGATCATTCTCGTGGATGATGGCATTGCCACAGGATGCAGTATTCTGGCTGCGGTTGCAGCCATCCGTCGGCGAAAGGCGGCGCGAGTTGTAGTGGCCGTTCCGGTTGCCCCGGCCTCCGGCTGCAGCTCTATCAGAATGGAAGCAGATGAAGTCATCAGTGTGGCAGAACCAGAACTGTTTTTGGCTGTGTCGCAGTGGTATCAGGATTTCAACCAGATCAGCGATGAAGATGTGCGGTCGCTGCTCGACCGAAGTGCGGCTTCGATACCCCGCGCTGCTTGAGTTTGTTCCAACGAGTGCCTGGATGAAGAGGAGGGAGGGCTACCATGCAAAGGACTGCGAAGAAGCGCGCCCAAAGCGCTGGAACCAAACAGAACTGCACGATTGCCCAAACCAAAACCGTCGATGCGGCTGGCACGATCCGCATGATCGGTAATGATTGGGCTCGCCATTGGAATGCAGGGGAGTTGGACGAAGTAGTTGCTGCCTATGCTGCCGACGCTGTTTACCTTCCACCACACCATCCCGCGGTTCACGGACGCGATTCGATTCGAGAGTACTTGAAGTCGCCGCTCAGCCATGGCGTGTCTGACCTCGCTTTTGACGTGACTTATATCAAGCAACAGGGGCCCGTTGCCTGGGACGTGGGCACGTATCGCATGAACGTACCAGTGAATGACGGGACAAGAAAAGAAGATCATGGCAAGTACCTCACTGTCTGGAGGCGCGTAGGAAAGAAATGGCTGATTGTTGCGGACGCGTGGTTCAGCGATCTGCCACCGTCGCGATAACATCGTAGGAGGAATTATGGAACTCACGTTAGCCATAGAGGAGTGGGAGCTTTTGTTGGAGATTCTTGGTGAAAGGCACCGTGCACTGCTGAGAGAGATCTCACATACGGACCATCGCGAATTCAAGCGTGCACTGCTTAAGAGGGAGAAGCTTCTCGAGTCTATTGAGAACCGTCTCAGAGTCATGCAACCAGCGCTGGAGCCGATGTCGGAACTTCGCCGTTGACACTCCTGGCGGTCGGTTCTTGAGGTCGCGATGAGCTTTGAGGAAATCGAGCACACCGCCGATCGCGCTTTCCGCGTGCAAGGGCGGAATTTTGCGGAATTGCTGGAGAATGCCGCAAGAGCCATGAGTTCCCTGGACCGGCTGGGGCCGGGCGCGACGCCGTCGGTGATCCGCGCCATCGAAGCCGAGGGAATCGATAGAGAGACGTTGCTGGTGAACTGGCTGAACGAGATCTTGTATCTGGAACAGACCCTTGGTGAAGTTTACGATCGTTTCCAGATCTTGGAATCCAGCAACCGTCACCTCCACGCACGACTCGATGGTCGACAGTCAGGGGGGTGGGGCACACATATCAAAGCTGCCACTTTCCATGACCTGGCAATAAAACAGACTCCACAAGGACTTGAAGCCAGATGACCCATGACGCGATCGGCGCGCATGCTCGCGACGAACTGGGCATCTTCGAGACACTTCGCGCGCGTCCGATTCAGGCCGCATTAGCATCGGCTGGCAGCTTCGCAGTTGGGGCAGCCATGCCCCTCCTGGTCACAAACTGCTCGGCGACTTTTTTCGCAAGTGTAGGATCGAGCCCGCGAGCCACAGAGATCGCCGTCAATTCCTTGTGCTCGCCCTTGTCGTCAGCTTTGAGTTCCGCGCGCTCCAGCGCCAGGTTAGCCTGTTCGGTGTCTGCCTGGGAGTGCACAGACACATATTCTCCGGCCGCCATCGACATAGACCCAGCGACCAGACCAGCGATCCCCACGACCAGCACGTTGCTGTGAGTCGCATGCGCAGCTGCGACACCAAGCACCAGGCTCGCGGTTGAAAGGATACCGTCGTTCGCGCCCAATACTGCCGCGCGCAGCCAGCCGATGCGTTCGGTGCGATGTCGTTCAATGTGGCGTGCCAACATTTCTGGGGACCATTATCGACGTGGAGGATCGCAAGAACTGGTCAAAAGCGAACAGTAAGGGTCGTCCGTCTTAAGTCGGGACTATCCCGCACCGGTAGCGCTTCTCGAGTTCCAGCCTGCCCCGACAGTAAGGCGGTAAGTCTAGCAAAGTGCCACTCTCCTTACTCCTTGATCTCATGATCTGCCAATATCTGAAGATCGACCGTCGCAGCAGGCAGTCAATATTGCTCAGTAATTTGAGGACAGACATTCGATACTGGCGATGCGTAACCCTCTCCACGGTTGAGAAGCCGCTGGACTATCCGGCGGCAGAGCTCTTGTGACCCGATACCCAAGAGTTCCCAAAACCTACCCACTGCTGTGCGAGCGACTCGGAGAAACTACAGGAGAGACCATGACATCGCTTAAGACGTTAGCGACCGCATTCTGCCTCGTTGCTCTCTGTTTCCTCGCCGTGCCGAAAGCAACGGCCGAGGACTGGAACAGGGAGACGGTCATCACCTTCAGCGGGCCCGTAGAAGTTCCGGGCGTGGGTGCTCAAACCTTGCCAGCCGGTACGTATGTTTTCAAGATCTTTGATTCACAATCTGACCGCCACATCGTTCAGATCCTGAGCCAGGACAAAACCCATGTCTTTACGACCATCCTCGCCATACCGAATTACCGTCTGAAGACGACTGACAAAACAACAATAACGTTCAGCGAACGTCCCGCTGGACAGCCAGAAGCTTTGAGAGCATGGTTTTATCCCGGGCGTGAATGGGGAGAAGAATTTGTATATGCGAAGGCTAGGGCCCTTGAGCTGGCGAAGGAAACGAACCAGCCCGTTCTCGAAACCCCTATCGAACTAGCATCCGCTCCCATCGAAGCTTTGAAGACAGCACCCGTCGAGGCCGTTGCCCCTACGGGAGAGCCAGTTGAGTTATCCAAAGTTGTC
>JAIQFA010000042.1 GCA_020073525.1 Terriglobia bacterium | reverse complement strand
GAAGGCTCCGAGGACGTCGAACTCGACTTAACCCCCGGCGCCCTGGAAAAAACCAATGACCCCGTCCGCATGTATCTGCGCGAGATGGGAACCGTTCCGCTGCTCACTCGCGAAGGCGAAGTCGAAATCGCCAAGCGCATCGAGCGTGGGCAAAACCGCGTCCTGAAGGCGCTTTCGCGCTCGCCGATCGTCATCCGTGAACTCCTCGCCCTGGGCGAGGACCTCGAAAAGGGCGTCCGCTCCATAAAAGAGCTGGTCACCTTCGACGAAGAGGAAATCACCGAAGAGATCGTCGACAAGCGTCTGAAAGAATTTCTTGCCAAGATCAACAATCTTGACAAGCTCTATAAAAAAGTGGCGCCGCTCCAGGAAAAACTGGCGGCGGTGAACCAAAAGAAGCGTCCGCGAGATCACCGGCGGTATCGCTTCCAGCTGGCGCACGCGATTGTGCGCACGTCGATCGCCGTACGGAAGCTTGGCTTCACCAACAACGAACGCAAGCGCCTCATTGACCGCGTCAATCGCACCGTCGACGGCATGCGCTCGCTCGACCGCCAGATCCAGAACCTGGAAAAGCGCGCCGAGGCGACCCGCAGCGAAGAGCAAAAAAAGGAATACAAGAAGCAGTCGCGCGCCGTCCGCGGAGAGCTGGAAAAGCTCGAAGTGGAAGCGGGCCTGTTGTTCCAGGAGCTCAAGCGCACACAGCGCGAGATCATCCAGGGCGACATGGACGCCGAACACGCTAAGCGCGAGCTCATCGAAGCGAACTTGCGCCTGGTGGTCTCGATCGCGAAGAAATATACAAATCGCGGCTTGCAGTTTCTCGACCTGATTCAGGAAGGCAACATCGGCCTGATGAAAGCCGTGGACAAGTTCGAATACCGCCGTGGCTACAAGTTTTCCACGTACGCCACGTGGTGGATTCGGCAGGCAATCACCCGTGCCATCGCCGATCAAGCGCGTACGATTCGTATCCCAGTACACATGATCGAAACGATCAACAAGCTGATCCGCACGTCGCGGCAGTTGGTGCAGGAACTGGGACGCGAGCCGACGTCGGAAGAAATCGCCAAGCGGATGGACATTCCGGTGGCGAAGGTCCGCAAGGTCCTGAAGATTGCGCAGGAGCCGATCTCTCTCGAAACGCCAATTGGCGAAGAGGAAGATTCGCATCTGGGCGACTTCATCGAAGACCGCGCGGTGGTTTCGCCGGCCGAAGCCGTCATCAACGTCAACCTCAAAGACCAGACTTCGCAGGTGTTGCGCACGCTTACGCCGCGCGAGGAGAAGGTCATCAAGATGCGCTTCGGACTGGAAGACGGTTCCGAGCACACTCTGGAAGAAGTCGGCCAGTCGTTTGCGGTAACCCGGGAACGCATCCGCCAAATCGAAGCCAAGGCTCTGAGAAAGCTGCGCCATCCATCGCGGTCAAGAAAGCTGCGGGCGTTTATGGACGGGGTAAGAGACTAGGTTAGAAGTTGGATGGCAGAAAAGGGGCGCGAGTAATCGCGCCCCTTTTATTCCACCGCAATCCCTACTTTCCGGAGGCGAGTCTTCATACGCCGGGAGAAATCACGCGAAATTGGAATTTCATAATGTCAGCCGTGGTTTGTCCAAGATCGCCACGAATCGCCAAAATAATCTGGCGTATGATCTCATCTTGCTCGACGATGGAATAAGAGCCATCCTTGTGGGTGCGGATGTAATCGAAGAGCCTATAGACCTGCTCCAGAACCTCCCGGCTGGCGATTAGGTTCATTACGTTCACTGCGCTGGCGATTCGTAGGTGTACTTCGTGTGATTTTGTTGCGCTCCCGAATTCTGCAAACCCTCCTAGAAAGTCAACATAGCGATCTAGTTTGAACTGCAGTTCCCGCAGCTGGTATTCACGACGACGTGCCAGGAAATGAGTGATGGTCGCAGCTATCAATGTCGCTAGCGCACCAATGACGGCGACCCAGAGTGCTGTGTTCATGCAGACAATCATCGCTCAGAAGGCGCGTGAGCCACAAGCAAGCGTCACCCTGGCTGGAACGGATTCCTTACCCGGACGCTGCCATACAACCGCCCATGCTCGAGGTCCTCGGAGATGATCTCCTCCAAACCATAATGTTCGGCGTAGGCCCAGAGGTGCGCATCGAACCAGGAAATCCGATATGCCACCGCGCCTAAGAGCGCTGAATGAACAACCGCGGCGTTCGGATAAAGGATGGGGAACTGCGTCATGAGTTCTTCCACTTCCTGGTGCGCTTCGTCCAAGGATAGCAGGGGATCAGAGCCGACTCTTGTGCGTGTCACTGCAGACACAAACTCGAGCAGCGCTTGGTGGGGAATGCGGGCGGAGTCATCTCTGAGTCCCCGATGCAGAACATCACGAGCAATTCGCTGCTTCTCCGGATAACGGGCATCAAAACGGTAGACAAGCACATTTGTATCAACGAGGAAGGCCACGATCGTAAAGGTCCTCTCTTGTCCAACCGCGGTTTGAAGGTTGGGCTCCGAGCGCATGCTTCTTCCGGAATGCAGCGTTTCGCTTTTCCTGGCGGGCCGTCGCCTGCTCAAAGAGTCGGAGTCGCTGCTGGAGCGTGGCAGCGTCCGCTCTGCGGGACGCGGACCGCGACCGTTTTACCACCCGAATTGCCTCGCCAGCGGGTAGCCAATCCAGATCGTCCCCCGGACGAATCTTGTATTGGTCGGCGATCGCCTTCGGAAGCGTAAGCTGGAGTTTACTCGTGACCTTCGCCATGCTCAGAGCATAGCAAGGATCATGTCCTTGTTCAATCCTTGTCGAGGTTACGTCAGTCGTACCCTGTTAGAATCAAGCTGTCCTCATGGAAGCCTCTCGCATCCGCAATTTTGCGATCATTGCGCATATTGACCACGGAAAATCCACGTTGGCCGACCGCCTGCTGGAACTGACCGGGTCGCTCGCCATGCGCGAAATGCAGGAACAGGTCCTCGACTCGATGGACCTGGAACGCGAGCGCGGCATCACCATCAAGGCCCATGCCGTCCGCATGCTGTATCCCGCCCAGGATGGACAGATTTACCAGCTCAACCTGATCGACACTCCGGGGCACGTGGATTTCTCCTACGAAGTCTCGCGCTCGCTGGCCGCCTGCGAAGGCGCGCTGCTGGTCGTGGACGCCTCGCAAGGCGTCGAGGCCCAAACGCTGGCCAACTCCTACCTGGCGATCAATCATGGCCTCGAAATCATTCCGGTCATCAACAAGATTGACTTGCAGAGCGCCGACATTCCGCGCACCAAGGAGATGATCGAGAGCGCAGTCGGGCTGGATGCGACCGATGCATTGCTGATCAGCGCGAAAACCGGGCAGGGGGTGCCGGATGTGCTCGAGGCGATCGTGAAGCGAGTTCCGCCGCCAAAAGGCGCGCCCGAGCGGCATCTTCAGGCTCTGCTGTTTGATTCCTGGTTCGATCCGTATCGCGGCGTGGTAGTGCTGGCGCGTGTCTTCGAGGGCAGGTTGCGTAAGGGCCAGAAAATCCGGCTGTGGTCGAACGGGCACGTATTTCAGGTAGAGACTCTGGGCACGCTCACGCCGAAGCCGGTGGAGGTCGAGGAACTGGTGGCCGGCGAAGTCGGATTCATCATCGCGAATATCAAGAACGTCGCGGATACGAAGATTGGCGACACCATCACCGACGATGACCGGCCCGCGATCCAGGCCTTGCCAGGGTTTGAAGAAATCAAGCCCATGGTGTTCGCCGGACTCTACACCGTGGACGCGCACGAACACACCCAACTGCGCGAGGCCCTGGAAAAACTAAAGCTGAACGATTCGTCGTTCTTCTTCGAGCCCGAGAGTTCGGTCGCGCTTGGATTCGGCTTCCGGTGCGGCTTTTTGGGCCTGCTGCACATGGAGATCATCCAGGAGCGGCTGGAGCGTGAATACAATCTCGACCTGATCACGACGGCTCCGGGAGTGCGCTACCAGATCACCAAGACCGACGGACAGGTCATCGAGGTCGATAATCCTTCGCGCTGGCCCGATGTAAGCGAAATTGCGAAAGTGGAAGAGCCGGTGATTCTCGCGGTGATCTTGACCAACGAAGAATATGTCGGCGGCATCCTGAAGCTGGTCGAAGAAAAACGCGGCAAGCAGAAGAGTTTTGAATATGTCAGCGCCTCGCGCGTGATGCTGCAGTACGAACTGCCGCTGAATGAGATCGTGCTCGATTTTTACGACCGGCTGAAGTCGGTGTCGCGGGGCTACGCTTCGCTCGACTATCACCTGTCGGGCAACTGGGTGTCGCCGATGGCGAAACTCGACATCATGGTGGCAGGCGAGCCGGTGGATGCGCTGTCGACCATCATCCATCGCGACTTTGCTTACGACCGGGGGCGGGCGCTGGCGGCGAAGATGAAAGAACTGATCCCCCGCCAGATGTTTGAGGTGGCGATTCAGGCGGCGATTGGGGCAAAAATTATTGCCCGCGAAACCGTCCCGGCTATCCGCAAGAACGTGATTGCCAAGTGCTACGGCGGCGACATTTCCCGTAAACGTAAGCTCCTAGAGAAGCAAAAAGAAGGAAAGAAAAGGATGAAGCGCATCGGCCGCGTCGACATCCCGCAGGAAGCTTTCCTAGCGGTACTGAAAGTCGGCGAGGGCAGCAACTAGAACCTCAGAATAGATAGATCAAGTTCACCGCCCGCGTGAACTGCCGATCCTCGGTCGGATTGCTCCCCTCGAAAAACACATTCTTGTTCGACAGATCCCAACGCACCTCGCCCCGCACCACAAACTTCCCGTCTGCCTTCCTGAAATGAGGGTTCAACCGGGAGAATTTCGCGTTCATATCGTATTCGGGAGTGAAGGTGAATCCCTGCAAAGTCTGGTCGGTGCCAGTGCGGGTGCCGCCGGCGTCGTTGAAAACCTCTCCGCGGAATGCAAGCGCAAATTTCGATGTGAGGTTGTACTTCGCGTATCCCGCCAGTCCTCTCCAAATCGCGTCGTGACCAACCGCGACACCATTCTCTTCGTGACCATAGACACCATCACCGCCCAGGGTGATCTTCGAAAGCGGTTTCCACGTCGCAACCAATTCGTAAGCGCTGCGCTGGTCGTGAGTATTCTGCAAACGCTCCGGCCCGTGAATAAAATTGAAAGCCAGATTCAAGCTCTTGGTCGGAGCCACCGCTAGCTGTCCCGACGCCGTGTAGGCATGGTTAAGGCGCTGCACGTCATCCCATCCATTGCAGATGGAAACCATGCCCGTCACCTTACTGCTAAAAACATAGGTCGCCTTGATGCCGGTATGCGTAAACGGTATTCCGTACCCGAAGATGAAGCCGCGGCTGAAGTTGTCGTTGTAGCCGTCGTACCCGCCGATTACCTCGTATCCCATGTGGGTAGGGTATTTCCCAACATCGAAACGCAGACCCTTTCCGAGAGGAGCAATGTAGCTGACAAAGAATTCGGGAATGTCCACATGATGCGCAATTCCACTATGCGTGTTGCGGAAGAGGCCATAAGCGGCCGTCACCTCCGGCACTCCCGAGCCTGCCATCAGGTCGAAGCGGAAGCCGAATTGTTTCGGTTCGCTGATCGCTCGTTGAATAACCAGTTGAGCTACGTCCAACTGGGGATCGTCGTCGTTGAAGTCGAACACCCGAAACTGGTTGATGCGCTGCGCCGGAACATTGTCGTTGTAGGTGTAGGAGAGAGACACAAACCCGTCGGTGGTAATGCCACGCCACCACGGTCTTGCCTCGGTTCCGCCGGCAGCCGGAGCAGAAGAAGAAGCAGGTGAGGTATCTCCCGTTTGAGAATGGGCCGGCAGGGATGACCCAACGATCATCCCTGCTGCGACCATCCCGGCCACGATCCATTTGCCGAGGTTCAGTCGGGCAATCCGCACAGCCTTACGCCAATCTGCTTCAATCGGGTTAGCGTACGCCCGCATGGAAGAGATCCTCGTGCGCTGGAACCTCCTCATAAGCGTGTTCGCCGTGGATGCTTTCGTCGAGGCCGATTTCCTCGCTCATCTCATCGACTTTCACCGTCGTGAACATATCGATAATGCGCAACATCGCATAGGTGAATACAAAGGCCCATACTGACGAGAAGGTCACGGCCACGACTTGCTTGAGCAGGAACGTTGGATCGCCGTAGAGCAATCCATTCGCGCCGGAAGGGTTGAATTGCTTGTTGGCAAAGACTCCCAGCATTACGATGCCAAGGAAGCCGCCTACACCGTGAACTCCCCAGACATCCAGCGCGTCATCCCAGTGCAGCTTGTTCTTCATTTCAACCGCGTAGTAGCACACCACTCCAGCCACCAGGCCGATGATGACTGCGGTGGTCGGAGAAACATAGCCCGCCGCGGGAGTGACGGTCGCCAACCCGGCAACGGCTCCAGTAAGCAAGCCGAGGAGTTTCGGCTTCTTCTCGTTGATCCATGCCACAAACAACCACGCAACCGCCGCGAACGACGCAGCCAAATCGGTGTTCAGAAATGCGGTGGCAGTCACAGAATCGACGCGCATTTCACTGCCTGCGTTAAAGCCGTACCATCCAAACCACAGCAGGCCGGTTCCCAAGGCAACCAGCGGGATGCTGTGCGTTCCGCGATCCGCCGTATGGCGCTTGCCCACATACAACACGGACGCCAGCGCGGCAACACCCGCGATGTTGTGCACCACGATGCCACCGGCAAAGTCCAGCACGCCCCACTTCTGCAGAAAACCTCCGCCCCAAACCATGTGGACAAAGGGAAAGTAGACGAAGGTGAGCCAGCCGGTCAGGAACAGCATGTAAGCCTTGAAGGTGACCCGGTTGGTGAAAGCGCCCGAAATAAGCGCGGGAGTAATAATGGCAAACATCATCTGGTACGCAATGAACACAAACATCGGAATGGTTTCATTCGGCGACGGGGTCGTGAGGTCGACGCCGCGCAGAAATGCGTTGTGGAAGTTGCCGATGACCCCGTGCCAGTCGCCGCTGAAGCAAAGCGAATAGCCGTACAGGTACCAGATCACCGTCGTCCAGCCCATCGAGACAAAGCTCTGAATCATGATGGCGAGCACGTTCTTGCGCCCCACCAGGCCGCCATAAAAAAAGGCAAGACCGGGTGTCATCAGCATGACCAGGCTGGTGCATAGAATCATGAATCCTGTATTACCAGTATCAAGATGCAGCATTGAAGTTTCTCCGTGAGAAGAGGTTAGAAGGCATAAAAAGCTTGCGGTCCGGATCAGGCAGCCTCATCTTTCCGCAACTTCACAGGCGGACGAAGCGAGAACGACCGGACCCTATCCAGAATTGTCTTGAAGACGACCAGAAAACGTGCAGACCAGAAACCCGCGTGTAGTGAAGGGCTGGAAATGACGAAAGCGTCGCGGCTCTCCGTCAACACGCAGATCAGACCAGGAGGACATCCAGTCTCCTCCTTCCCGTAAGAGCCTATGTTTTGGGGTGCGCCTTCGCCGTGAGGCGCGTCACGGGTGTCTGTGACGTGAACCGCGACCAGCGGCGCAAATGCGTTCCGGTGGCAAGCCTCCGTTTTTGCATCACTTATCGGGGATACAGTGAAGCGGATCAGGCGGTTAAGCCGCGGCCGACGCGGCTCCTAGTCTTTCGGATTATGTGCAAATCTCACATTTTGTGACGAAAGTACTGATTCGCAAGCGGTTCCGCCAATCGTCGTCGAAACGAGAGTTAACTAACTTAGAAACATAGCTTTAGAAACGCTTAAACTGCGGGGAAAAGTGGGTACCAACCGGTCGATGCCTGCGAATTCTGGACAACATCCTTAGCATCCACATATTTTTCCACAGGCCAGGGGTGTCCCAGGGTCGGGGCTTGGTCTCAAGCTCTTGCGCGCGCGATGACGGGGCTATGCCCCGCTCAAAGCAGGGCGGGAACCAGCCTTCAGATGGGTACTTTCGGCTACTCGCTAGGCTCGTTATTGCCTTCGAGCATGTTGGCAAAACGCGTGGAATTGTGCAAGAACGCGAGATTGAATTTGCCGATGGGGCCGTTGCGCTGCTTGGCAATGATGATTTCGGCGCGGCCTTTGAGGTCGGGATCGTCCTGCTTGTAGATCTCTTCGCGGAAGATAAACATAACAACGTCGGCGTCCTGCTCGATCGACCCGGATTCGCGTAGATCGGAGAGCTGCGGCCGGTGGTCGCCGCCCCGGCTTTCGGGAGCGCGGCTGAGCTGCGACAACGCCACGACTGGAACCGCCAGCTCTTTGGCGATGGCTTTCAGTCCGCGCGAAATTGAAGAAACTTCCTGGGTACGGTTTTCAAAGCGCTTGCTGCCTCCCGACATGAGTTGCAGGTAGTCGACGACCAGCAGGTCCAACCGCCCTTGCGACTGTTTCAACCGCCGGGCCTTAGCGCGCATTTCGCTGATCGAAATTCCCGGAGAGTCGTCGATAAACATCGGGGCATTCGAAAGCTCTTCCATGGCGCGGACAATCTTTTTCATGTCATCGCCCCAGAGCGAGCCGGTCCGCATCTTGTGCGCGTCGACAATCGCGCGCGAACAGAGCAGCCGCTGCAGCAGGGCCTCACTCGACATTTCCAGCGAGAAGACGCCGACCACCTTGCCATCGTCGATGGCGGCATTCTCGGCGATATTCATCGCGAACGAAGTTTTGCCCATGGAAGGCCGCGCCGCAAGAATGACGAGGTCAGATTTCTGGAAGCCGCTAGTCATCTCATCGAGGTCGGTGTAATGCGTGGCGAGCCCGGTAATACGCTGGCCACGTTGCAACAGGGCGTCGACCGATCCGAAGGAGTTGCGGACAATCTCCTTGATGCCCTGAAAGCCCTTGCCAATGCGCTTCTCCGAAAGCTGGAAAACGGCAGCTTCCGCTTCGTTGAGAATTTCGTCGGCAGGATCGGCCTGCTCACTGGCTTTGGCGATAGCGGTGTTGGAAACGTTAATCAGCCCACGCAGGATGGCCTTGTCGCGGACGATTCGAACGTAGTGCTCAATCGAAGGCCGGTCGGGAACGCCGTCCAGCAGGCCGGAAATGTAACCAACATCTCCGACCGCTTGCAGATCCTTCTTTTGTTCCAGCTCTTCGACCAGCGTAATGATGTCAATCGGCCGCGAAGACTCGGCCAAATCCATCATCCGCGAATAAATCCGCCGATGCGAGTCGATGGAAAAGTCTTCCGGCTTCAGGTGCTCAGCCGCATCGTTGAAGGCATGATTGTCGAGCAGCACAGCGCCCAGGATGGAGCGCTCCGCTTCAATATTTGCCGGCATGCGGCCGATGGTGGTTTCCAGAGTCGCCACGATGTTTAAGTGAGTGCGTTGCATCGTAACCTTTGTTCTGCCTGTGGAACAATGTTCCGTGCTGTGGAACAGACGGAAAACGTGTCCGAAACTAAACTTTCGTGGCCGAGCCAAACTCTAGCGCCTTACCAGGAATCGCGTAGGGACGGACGCATTCGTCCGTCCAGCCGAGCGGTAGCTCGGCAGCGCTCTCGCCGGAGTATGACACAAGGCGAACAAAAAGCAAATAACGCAGCCCGCATGGTTGTTCGCGTCTCTAAAAGCGAATACCCTAATCCGGGACTGGAGAGAGAAACGAATGACTTCCCTCAGAACCGCACTCGCTTTTCTAGCGTTCACCGCAGCCACTGCTTGCCTATCAGCACAGGATCGCTCTTACGGGCGCTCCGTGGTGATTACGAAATATGGCATCGTTGCGACCAGCTATGTGCAGGCATCCCAGGTGGGCGCAAGAGTGCTGGAGCAGGGGGGCTCTGCGATCGACGCGGCCATTGCGGCCAATGCTGTGTTGGGAGTTGCCGAGCCGATGATGAATGGAATGGGCGGCGACCTCTTCGCGATTTACTGGGAAGCCAAAACGGGCAAACTGTATGGCTTGAATGCCAGTGGATGGGCACCCAAAGCACTCACCATTGAGTATCTGAAAGCCAAGGGCGTGACCGAGATGCCGCAATCCGGAATCGACTCCGTCACCGTGCCCGGCGTCGTGGATGGGTGGACGAAACTCCACCAGCGGTTCGGCAAGCTACCTTGGCGGGATCTCTTTCAACCCGCCATCTTCTATGCGGACCACGGTTATCCGGTGCCTGAGCTGATTCATGAATTCTGGAAGTCTTCTCAAACGGGGCTGATGCAGAATCCGGAGAGTCAGCGCGTCTTTCTGCCTGCGGGCACCGTGCCCGAGACGGGTCAGATCTTTCGCAATCCCGACGTCGCCCAGGCGCTGACGCGGATTGCCAACGAAGGCGAGTCGGCCTTCTACAGAGGAGCGATCGCACAGGCCATTTTGAAAACTTCCGCCGCGCTCGGAGGCACGATGTCCGCCGAAGACCTGGCTCAATATTCCGCGGAGTGGGTCGAGCCCATCTCGACTCGATACCGAGATTGGACTGTCTATGAACTCCCTCCGAACGGCGATGGCATGGCCGCACTCGAGATGCTGAATATTATGGAGCAGTTCAAACCTGCTCCCGGCGGACCACATAGCGCCACCGAGTTGCATACCAGGATCGAAGCGATGAAGCTGGCTTATGCCGACGTCAAGGCCTACGATGGCGATCCCAGGTTCGGCAATATCCCAGTGAAGCAGTTGCTCTCCAAAGAATACGCGGCCAAGCGTGCCGGCCTGATCGATCCCGCCAAGGCGAACTGCACCGTCGCTCCTGGCGCGCTCTCCGGGAGCGACACGACCTATTTTTCAGTGGTCGACCGCGAGGGTAATATTCTCTCTATCATTCAGAGCAACTATTCCTACTTCGGATCGAAGGTGACGGTGCAGGGGATGGGATTCGCGTTGCAGAATCGCGGCGCGCTGTTTTCGCTCGACCGTGCGTCGCCTGACGCCCTCGCCGGCCATAAGCGTCCCTTTCACACTATCATTCCAGCATTCATGGAGCACGGGGACCAGCACATCGGTTTCGGCATTATGGGCGGCATGAATCAGCCGCTGGCACACGCGCAATTTGTCTCGAACGTCGTCGATTACAAGATGAATATCCAGGCCGCTATGGAAGAGCCACGGTTTACCGTCCATCCAGAACTGGGATGCAACATCGTGATCGAATCGCGTGTTACCCCCGAATCCATCGAGCAGCTTACGAAGATGGGGCATGCTTTGGATGTGCGCAAAGAGTATTCGACGGCGATGGGGCGCGGGCAAGCAGTACTCCACGACAGCACGACCAAGGTGAACTATGGTGCTTCGGATGCGAGAGCCGATGGCGCTGCAGTGCCGGAAGCGCCGCCGATACCTTGATCGGTCCCATAATCAGGACCCGTATTCGGCAAGTACGTCGCGCATGCCGCCCCAGCTTCGGTCTTTCTGCAATACGCCACGCAAGAGGACTTCCTCACACCGGAGCGGACGCGTGAGTATTTCGCGATTGTAAGCGAACCGAAGTCACTGAAGTTTTATGAGGCGCCGCACGCGCTGAACGCCGAAGCTAGACGCGACCAAATCGCATTCCTAGTCAAGGAACTCAACCTAAAGCTCCCCGATCCCGGAGCGATTGCCCGCATTCCGGAGTTGGTTCAGCCACCAGAGCCGAAAAAATAGGCAAAAAAACAAGTCGCGTCAGAGGGTTTAGCTGACAGCTGACGGCTGACGGCTGAGAGCTAAAAAAACAAATGCGGCCCGGGCCAGCCACCCAAGCCGCATTGTTATCGCGGACGTTCTGTCGGCCACTCTTCGCCGTAGCGAAGAATCATCGCGCAACTGCACTCCGAAGAGTGCCTGCCTCGATGCTCACCTGAAGCTTGCGCCTCAGAGTTACGATTCAGCGCTTCCACCCTCCCCGAAAGAAGGATTTCTTAGGAGGCCGTTAAGCCCGGGCGCCAGCGCACTGGACATGCGCCGAATTTCCCCCGGTGACTCACTCTCGAGAAAATCACCGGCAACGCCGAATCCTTGTCAGAGCTGTTTCAGAACATCTCACGCTTTTGACTGCAAGCACTTTGCGGCAGCGGGAAAATTAACGCAACCGCAAACTGCGCCTCCACTGTGTAAAAACTGTGGAGGGGACAAACTTCCTGTGGAAAGGAAAGGAAAAGCGTATTTTTATTTGCACACAGTTGAGCCAGAGTAGTGAAGCGAGAGTACCTTGAGACTCCAGCCGCGAAGCGGCGATATAGGAAAGCCCGGGGCGTAAGCCCCAGGTGGCCGGATAACCATGATCGAGTCCCGTTAGGGACGGCACCTCGGCTCTCCCTGCGCGGACTACCGTACAATACCTCCGATGATTGCGCATCTTCGAGGAACGCTGCTGGCGAAACATCCCAACCAGGCCATCGTGGAAACGCACGGCGTCGGCTACGACGTCGCCATCAGCGTGCCCACGTTCACGGAAATGCCGGCTGCGGGCGCGGAAGTCGCGCTCCACATTCACACCCATGTTCGCGAGGATGCGCTCAGCCTGTATGGATTTTTGCGGCTTGCCGAGAAACAGCTTTTCGAAAAGCTGCTGACCGTGAGCGGGATTGGTCCAAAGCTCGCGATCACTATCCTGAGCGGAATGCCGGTCGACGAAATGGTCGGGGCGATTCGCGGCGGCGACCTGGCGCGGCTCACCCGCATTCCAGGAATCGGCAAGAAGACGGCGGAGCGCATGGTGCTCGAGCTGCGCGACAAGCTGCCGGCGCCCACTGGAACGTCCGAAACAAGTGCTGTGCTGACGAGCCCGGTGGAGGAAGATGTTATTTCCGCGCTGGTGAATCTGGGCTACCAGCGTGCGGCGGCGGATAGAGCGCTGCTGGTCGCGCGCGGCAGCAAAAGTTCTCAGAGTTTTGAAGTGCTGTTTCGCGAGGCGCTGGGAGCGCTCTCGAAATAGTTCCATGCCAGGAAGGTACCTTACAAGTGTTTTGGGAAGGACACGGCTTCAGAGGTTGCGGAAATACTCTAACTCCTCCTCGGTTTTGGGTGGCGCAGCGCTTCAGCGCTGCGGTAACCGCATATGTTTTGAATGCGGCTTTAGCCGCTGAGGTGTCATGTCTTGCTCGAAAACGTGTTTTTCCGCAGCCTGTAAAGCCGTGCCGCCAAAAGCAACAAAAATGCGGGCTTTCGCCCCTGAAGGCCCGGATATCACGGCCTAGGAATCACCCCGCGAGCAGTTCCAGTCTGGCGTCGCGCCCGGAAGTTGAGACAGTCACATTCTATCAATCATGACACTATGATAAAATCGTGTCATATCCTTGGAGATGTGACAATGGATACAGAAGCTCGACTCCGCGTCAACGAAAACGGCCGGGTAGTAATCCCCGCCTCATTTCGGAAGGCGCTCGATATCAATGCAGGCGATGAGCTATTGCTGCGGCTCGAGAACGATGAACTACGGATTACCACGCTGAAACGCCGCTTGGAGCGCGCACGGCGCCGCATCCGCCGCTACATCAAACCCGGCAGATCATTGGCCGAAGAGCTCATTGCCGAACGCCGTGAGGCAGCGAAACGTGAGTAAAGTGGTGCTGGACGCTTCCGCGATTCTGGCTCTGCTCAACCAGGAGCCCGGAACGGATAGGTTAACTCCAGAACTCTTGAGCAACGCGACTTGCAGTACGGTCAATCTCGCCGAAGTGCTCACGAAACTCGTAAGCGCCGGTGGCCAACCCGACGAAGCTTGGGAAGATACTCTCAGCCCTATTCGGGAAGCCGCGCCCTTCACCAGCGAGCAGGCAAAGATTGCGGGAAGCCTGGTTGCGCAAACCCGCACTCTCGGCTTGTCATTGGGAGACCGGGCTTGTCTAGCTCTAGGACTTGTACTGAAGGCCCCTGTGTACACGGCCGACAGATCGTGGAAGAGTCTGAAATTGGGCGTCAGAATCCACGTGATCCGGGGATGAACGCGAGATCAGCGAGCCCTTAGTTCCCGACAAACCGCAGATACAGGTCGCGGTCGTGGCGGCAGGTTTCCGCCATGTGCTTCACCTTTTCCCAGGCCTCTAACTGACTGTCATCGCGCACGCGTTCCTTCGCGCGCTCCCATTCCTTGAGGAACGCTTCCATTTGCAGGTGATTGAAAACGGTCTTGCCGAATGGATCAATGCCGCTGAGCAAGAGAAAGTCCGCATGGTTGGCGGCGGGAACCACCCCGTGCAGCATTACCCACTCGCTACGTTCGCCGAGATCGTCTTCCAGTTTCACGACCAGGGACATTGCCAGCCTCACTGAGTAACGCAGAGCTACTGGCCGCAATGTAGCAGCCCCGGAGGGCGTTGTCCAAGGTGAAACGGGGTATCGAAAGTAACTGCGGGTTGATCACTGGGGACAGTTGTGTGGAGGCGGGCCTTTGCCCCGCCGGAGTCCCTGTCATAGCTTGAGGGCCGATGAAAGAGTGGACCAGAAGATGCTCGAGCCGCGAAGCGGCAAAACAGGAAAGCCCGGCACGTAAGTGCCGGGTAGGTGAGCGGAACAGCCCGAGTCCCGCAAGGGACGGCACCTTGTTGATAACACGGCTACGCTTCGCCGACATGGGTGCCGTGCTGAAAATGGTACTGCAGAATCTTCGCAGCCAAGGCCGGGCTCACACCCTGCCCTTGCCCCTCGACCGAGCGCACTACTTCTCCCCGACAGATCACTTCGGTGGCGGCTAGGCCCGCGATCTCCGCCGGCAGCACGAGGCTGATCTCCAATTGTGCGTTGGGGTGAAGCAATTCCTGCGCCTGGAACAGCAACCCAGAGCGGCTGATGTTTTCGGTTGTACCCGGCCGCCAGCTCTTTTCTCCGAGCGGCCGATAGCGCAGCGGCAGATGAAGATTGAAACGGCGAGCTCGGAACGGTGGAATCTTCTTTTCTGACAGAACGCTTGCGCCGGTGCGGGATGACATCACGACCTCCAGGGGGATGGGTTCGGAATCCAGTACCTCCCGCACACGATCTTTCAGGGCGGGCAGGCTGAATGGTTTTTGGAGCAAGTTGATGCCGGCATCCAGGGTGCCATCGTGACCAATGGCATTCTCGGTGTAGCCCGACATATAGAGCACCCGGATGTCGGGGAGCAATTTGTTGATGTGCGCGGCCAATTCACGGCCATTCATCCCGGGCATGATGACGTCGGTGAGCAGAAGATCGATGGCGCCCTTGTAGCCGTCGACGATTTGCAGAGCCGCGGCGCCATCCTCGGCTTCGAGGATCTTGTAGCCCTGCGTTTCCAGATACTGGCGGGCGAGCCGGCGGAGATTGATCTCATCTTCCACCAGAAGGATCGTCTCCTCCCCATGCTCGGCCCGGGGCAGGCTGACGGCTTCCTGTGCTGCGGCGGCATCTTCCCGGCCATCGACTCGCGGAAAGTAGGCGCGGAATGCCGTGCCGCGTTGCGGCTGGCTGTCGACGAATATATACCCGCCACTCTGTTTCACGATGCCGTACACCGTAGACAGACCGAGGCCTGTCCCCTTGGCGCCCTTGGTGGTGAAGAACGGCTCGAAGATACGGGTCTGCGTATCGTTGTCCATCCCAACACCTGTGTCGCTGATGGCAAGCATTATGTAATCGCCGGCGGTGAGCGGGGAGTGAGTCCGCGTAAAATTTTCGTCGAGCGTAACGTTGGCCGTCTCGATCGTCAGCTTGCCGCCTTCGGGCATGGCGTCGCGGGCGTTCACGGCAAGGTTCATAATGACTTGGTCAATCTGGCCGGGATCGGCACGGACGGCGCCGAGACCGGGCCCTGGAACCATCACCAGGTCAATATCCTCGCCGATCATGCGGGTCAGCATTTTCAGGTTCTCGGCCACCACCTCGTTCAGGTCGAGCACCTTCGGAGCCAGCATTTGTTTGCGGCTGAAGGCGAGCAATTGCCGGGTCAGAGATGTGGCGCGCTGCGTGGCATTGGAAATTTCCTGCGCCGGCCCCCGCAGCCGGGGATCGGGACCGAGTCGCTCAAGCAGGAACTCGGAGTAGCCGGAGATCACCATCAGGAGATTGTTGAAGTCATGCGCAATCCCCCCGGCGAGGCGGCCAATCGCTTCCATCTTTTGTGCCTGACGGAGTTGTAACTCCAGCGTGCGAGTCTCGGTAACGTCTTCCATGAAAATCTCGAAGGTGCCACCTTCCTTGCCGTTTGGAATCGAACGTCCGGAAATTCGCGCCACGATGGCTGTGCCATCCTTGCGCACGCACTCGGTAGTTAGGTCGTTAAATTCCTTCCGGGCGTGAAAATAATCGGCGGTTTGAAACCATTGCTGGGCATCGGCGTATAAGCTTCCCAGATGTCTGCCGGTAAGCTCGGCAGCGCTCGCATAGCCAAACATCGCTACCAGTGCAGGGTTGGCGTCCTGCAGGATTCCCAATGCGTCGCATCGGCAAATGCCATAAGGGGCATTCATCACCAGCGAGCGAAAATTGCTCTCGGAGCGGCGCAGGCTCTCCTGGGTGGCGCGGAGCGCGGCGTTGAACCAGCAGATCAGCAGGGCCACGGCGAAAAACAAGGCCAGGTGCGCGATCGCCCTGCGATACTCGCTCGGAGTCTGTTCTCCGCTGAACGAATAGTAGGCGCTGACCGTGAGCGCAAAAGAAGTCGCGGCGAGTCCGGGCTTCCATCCCCCGTACCAGGCACTCACCATCACCGCGACGGCGAACACCACCAGGCGGCTTTCCGCGATATCAGAGAAAAACAGGGTTGGGATCAGCGCCAGCACGGTGCTGAGGAGAGCGACTCCGTAGCGCAGGATGGGAGCGCGCGCCGGAGTGACTGCCAAGCTGCGGATGAGGGGGAGTTTCATTCGCATACGTTTATGCTATGCGCGGACCACGCGCACAGCGAGTTACGCTAGTCCACCGCAATTACCCGGCGGCACAGTGGCCAGAGGTACACCTACCAGGCACAACCTGGGGGCAAAAACGTAGAGTTCGAAGGAAACGCCTTGTCCACAGCCTAATCCGAGATGGCACTTTTCGCAAAACTCGCTGGTGTAAAAATCACTTAACGAACCTAGTCTTGCAACAGGGCTTGCAACCCTGCCCGGCAACAACGAAACTAGCGGGGCATGGCAGGGAACGGCGAACAGGACATGTCGGAATGAACATTGGTTTCTTCGGCGGCAGCTTCGATCCTATCCATCGCGGACACCTGGCGCTGGCCCAAGCGGCCGCTACCCGTCATTCCCTGCGCCAGGTGCTGTTTGTGCCCGCAAACATTCCTCCGCACAAACAGAAACAACCATTGACAGCGTTCATCCATCGTTATGCCATGGTGGCCCTGGCTACCCAGGACGAACGCGGATTTCTGCCGTCGCTGCTCGAAGCGGCTGGAGCCGAGGCTAAGCCGGGTGGCGCAAATTATTCGATCGATACGGTTCGACGCCTGAAACGAACCCTCAAAAAATCGGACCGAGTTTTTTTTCTGATCGGCATTGACGCCTTCCGCGATATCGCAAAATGGCGTGAAGCGCGCGCGCTTCTGGCGGAATGCGATTTTATCGTGGCCAGCCGTCCCGGATATTCGTTGCGGGATGTGGCCGAGTCATTGCCGGAAGATTTGCGCCCTCCAGCGGCGGTGACTCGTCCCTTTCATAAGCAGCCGGCAAAGGGCGATCTCGTTCTTCCCGGAGTCACGCTGCACTTGCTCGAAGGCGTTCAGCAGAACGTTTCCGCGACCGCAATCCGAACCGCGGCGGCGCGCGGCAAGCCGCTGGCTCGATGGCTCGACCCGCGCGTGGCGGATTACATCCGGAAGCACGGACTGTACCGCGGGAAGTAATTCGACTCGTGTGGGGACGGGGCTCTGCCCCGTCCAAGCTCGATAGCAACAGCCGCTCTCCCACCGCGGCCGGGTTACAATCAATGTGCCCGTATGAAGAAAAAGGACGACCTCAAACGCCAGGTAAGTGAAGCCATTCTCGCCTGCCAAGACAAACAAGCGGAAGATGTAACCGTTCTCGAACTGGAAAAAGATTCGGGAGCATTCACGGACTTCTTTGTGATGTGCAGCGGAACCAATCCGCGCCAGATCCAGGCGATCGCCGACGCAGTCGATGAACGCTTAGAGGCACTGGGCCTCCGTGTGACGCACGCCGAGGGCTACAAGCAGGCGGAGTGGGTGCTCCTCGACTACGTGGACTTCGTCGTCCATATCTTCTCCGAGAAGGCCCGCCAGTTCTACGACCTCGAACGCCTGTGGAAGTCTGCCAAACGTTTGGAACCGGCTGAGCTCTTGGCGAAACCCAGGACGCGTCGAGCTGTGGTTGCTACACCCAAGACCGTCAAGACTGCTTCCGCGACGCCCAAGAAGACGCGTGCAAAGAAGGCCTGAAGTGTCCGCGTCCAATCCAGCCCCGTGGAGTTCCTCCTACCGCCTGGTAGCCGCAGAAAAGTGGAAGGCAAAATCGGCGGTGCTGGGCAGCGCAGTCACAGAAGCTTTGGTTGAATACTCGCGCCCATCGCACGGCATGCACGTAGTCGATCTGGCTAGCGGGACCGGCGAACCGGGAATCACTCTCGCGCGGCGCGTTGGTCCCCAGGGTTCGGTAACGGCGGTGGATCAGAGTTCCGATCTGCTCAGCATTGCTGCCGAGCGCGCCCGCAACAAAAGACTCTCAAACTTCACGATCCAGCAGGCGGACGCGCACCAGCTTCCGTTTTCTGACCGAAGCTTCGATCTTGCAACCTGCCGCTTTGGCGTGATGTTTTTCAGCGATCCCGGCCGAGCCCTGGCGGAACTACGCCGCCTGCTGAAGCCGGGGGCCCGTGCCTGTTTTGCTGCTTGGGGTCCGATGGAACAGCCATACTGGCAAACCACGATGAAGATTGTGCATCGGCATGTGGGTGGGCCCATGCTTCAACCGGGAGGTTCCGATCTATTTCGATTCTCCGCCGCGGGCTCTCTCTCAGAGGTGCTGAGCGCCGCGGGATTTCACGAGGTGGAGGACTCGATTCAAGACTTGCCTTGGACATGGCCGGGAGACGCAGAAGAGGTTTTCGAATACGCCTGCGCCGTTTCAGCACCGTTCCGTCCCATGCTGGAACGGGTTCCGGCGGAAGACTGGCCTGCAATCCGCGCTGAGGCCAAGGCGGCCATCGAGCGCTACCGCGTGGGAGATGAGATCCGATTCGGCGCCCACGTGGTTCTGGCGTCGGGAAAAGCCTGACTGTCAGAACGGCTGCGTAAAGCTAGTGCTTCGTATCAGGGCATCGCTTTAGCGATGCCGCAAGTTCTCCACACTCGGATGCCCCTTTAGGGGCTGGGGCCCATGAAGATCAAAGTGGCATGGATCGGGAAGACGAAAGAGGCGGCCATCGAGGCTTTGACCGAAGAGTATTTGAAACGCATCTCGCGCTATGCCGAGGTTGCTGGCTTGGCGCTAAAAGACGAAGCCGCAATTTTGTCGCTGGCGAAGAGAGAGCGTCAGCAAACCAAGGAGCGGTACAAATTGGTCGTCCTCGATTCGCGGGGGAAGCAGCTTTCCTCGGAGGAACTGGCTCAGTTCTTGGAGCGCGAGCAAGTGAACGCGATCCCGCTGTTGTTCGCCATTGGCGGCAGCGACGGTTTCAGTGAAGAAGCCCGGCGCCAATCCGCATTTATCTTGTCCCTGGGAAAGATGACGCTGCCTCACGAGCTGGCGCGCGTGGTCTTGCTCGAGCAGCTCTACCGTGCCTTCACCATTCTCAAGAATCATCCCTATCATTTGGGACATTAACTTTGTGGTAACGGGGCAGGGACCAGTCAGCCGCATCGTCCCAAGATTCAACTCCCCAACCAGATGGACCTCTGGCAACTTCCCAGCAACGCAAAAGTGGCTTACTGTATGGTGAACAGGCGAATCAAGTCTGAATTTTTATGGTGAGGCCCTCCCCTAATGAAAAATCCGTACGAAGTACTACGAACGAAAGAGCAAGAGCTGATTCGTGTCCGCAAGGAAATGGACGCTCTGCGGATCGCAGCCCGCTTGCTGGGCGCTGAGGATCCGGGCGCTGCCAATGGCGAAGCCCCGTCAAAGCTGCCACGAGTCGTCGAAATGCCCTAGAAGATCTATTCCCCGTTTGACTCGAGGCGGACGGAAGCCCAACCGTCCGCCTTTCCCTTTAGATCACTCCAACATAGCGGCATGTAGCATGGACATTCCTGTCCGCGTACAATTACAGATTCCGCCTTATGTCGGATCTCCGCCGTGGTCTCATCATCGTGAATACCGGCCCCGGTAAAGGGAAAACCACCGCTGCCATGGGAACCGCGTTGCGGGCGGTCGGGCAGGGGATGCGCGTCCTCATGCTGCAATTTCTGAAAGGCTCGTGGCATTACGGCGAACTCGACGCGGTGAAAGCCTTCGGCGACAAGTTCGTTATGAAGCAGATGGGCCGCGGCTTCGTGAAAGTCGGCGCCGAGAAGCCCGACCCTGAAGATGTGCGGATGGTCGAGGAGGCTTGGACCGAAGCCGAGAAGGCAATCCAATCCGGCGAATGGGACCTGGTGGTGCTCGATGAAATCAATTACGCCATCAGTTACGGCATGCTCGACCCGGCGAAGGTGGCCGAGTCCCTGAAACAGAAGCCGGAAATGGTGCACGTGATCTTGACCGGAAGGAACGCGCATCCGACAATTATCGAGCTAGCCGACACCGTAACCGAAATGCGCCAGATAAAGCACGCTTATGAGAAGGGCGTAATGGCGCAGCGGGGCATCGAGTACTAGTCCTCAGTTCTCAGTACGGACTTGGCCCGTGCGGGTTTAGCTGAGAGCTGACGGCTGAGGGCTGAGAGCTGCCTTATGACTTGGTTCAAACGACAATCCGGCGAGTTGGACACTTCGGGCGAGAAGAAAGTGCGTACCGAGGGCCTCTGGGTAAAGTGTGACAACTGCCGCCAGATTATCTGGAAAAAGGACCTCGAAGACAATCTCAACGTCTGTCCGAAGTGCGATAAACACTTCCGCATCGACGCCCGCTCCCGCCTCGCCCAGCTTCTCGACGACAATCAATACGAAATATTCGACAGCAATCTCTCCTCTACCGACCCGTTGAAATTTGTCGACCTGAAGGCTTACTCCTCGCGCCTGAAGCAGGCGAAAGCCGACACGGGCCTGAAAGACGCGATCATTAACGCGCGTGGCAAGCTGAACGGCCGCCCGGTAATCGTGAGCTCGATGGAATACTCGTTTATCGGCGGCAGCATGGGAGCCGTGGTCGGCGAGGTCATTACGCGCGCGATTGAGAAGGCGATCGAAACGCGGACCCCGATCATCATCGTGTCGGCATCGGGTGGCGCGCGCATGATGGAAGGCGTGATCAGCCTGATGCAACTGGCCAAGATCTCCGCCGCGCTGGCGCGCCTGGACGCGGCGAAGGTTCCGTACATTTCGGTTCTGACCGATCCCACCACGGGCGGTGTGACTGCATCGTTTGCCATGCTGGGCGATCTCAACATCGCCGAACCCGGCGCCCTGATCGGTTTCGCCGGCCCCAGAGTGATTGAGCAGACAATCCGGCAGAAACTGCCGCCAGGCTTCCAGCGCTCTGAATTTCTTTTGGAGCACGGGATGCTAGACGCCGTCGTTGCGCGGAAAGATTTGAAGGCGTACATAGCGCGAGCGCTGGATTTCATGGTGCAGGCAGCGTAGGAACAGCCGTCAGCTCTCAGCCATCAGCCCTCAGCAGCAAAGCCACCGCCCTCGCGCCCACAGACAAGATTTGGAGTACCTGTCAGCTTGCGCTATTCCCTGCTCAGGTCATGGTTTGTACCCTTGACTGCGGTTTTCTGGATGGCCCCAAAGCGAAAGGTTGAAACTGGTAACCTGATGACTGAGAGCTGATGGCTGATGGCTAACTACGAAACCGCAGTCGCGCAGATGTACGCGTTGGGCCACGAACTGGCGCAGACGCCGTCGCACAAGTTCGATCTCGCGCACATGCAGGTGCTGCTCGCCGCGCTGGGCCATCCGGAGCGTCGCTTTCCCACCGTTCTGATCGCCGGAACCAACGGCAAGGGTTCGACCGGAGCCACCCTGGCATCCATCCTGCAAGCTTCCGGCCTCAAGACCGGACTCTACACTTCGCCGCATCTGGTTCGCATTAACGAACGGATTCGCCTCGAGGGCAAGCCCATCGGCGACGACGATTTCGCGATGCTCCACGATGTAGTCGGACGCACCGCCGAGCGCTTGGTTTCGGAAAGCGATCTGCCCTGGCATCCCAGCTTTTTCGAGATGCTGACGGCGATGGCCTTTGAATATTTCGCCCGCAGCCGCCCCGACATGGTTGTGCTTGAGGTCGGCATGGGCGGGCGTTTGGACGCGACCAATGTGGTGGAACCGCGCCTCAGCATCATCACCGACATCTCGCTCGATCATCAAAAGTATCTCGGCGAAACCGTCGGAGAGATTGCGCGCGAGAAAGCCGGGATCATCCGCCCCGGCGGCGTTGTGGTAACCCTGCCGCAATTGCCCGAAGCCAACGACGTAATCGGAAACGCAATCCTCGATGCGGGCGCGCGCGCGGTGAACGCCGTGCCGTATGTGCCGCCAGTGTCGCCGGGAAGCGCCAGCAGCTTGAGCAGCGACGGCCCCCAGGCAGCCATCCGCAGTCGTTATCCACTGGAAGTGATGGGCACGAGAATCATGGTCGACTCTCCACTGGCGGGGCGCCACCAACTCCGCAACCTCGCACTGGCAATCGCCGCGGCGGAAGAGTTGCACAACCAAGGCGTCACACAAATCACCCCGGAGACGATCGCAGAAGGCATCCGCGAGACGCACTGGCCGGGCCGTTTCCAGGTGGTGCCCTCAGCAGGAGACAATCCCGAGTATGTACTCGATGTAGCGCACAACCCAGCCGGAGCCTGGGCGTTGCGCTCGACACTTTCAGCGGCCTACCAAGCCCCGGAGAACGCGCGCGAAATCACCATGGTTTTTGGTGTGATGCGCGACAAAGCAGTGCAGGAAATTACCGAGATTCTGTTTCCCATCGCCGGCCGCGTCATCGTGACCCACGCCAACAACCCGCGCGCGGCGACCACGGAAGAGATTCGCCAGGCGGCCGCGCGGGTAGCCGCTGACACTGATATTGAAGAAGCCGAGGATGTAAGTTCGGCCCTGAAGCAAGCGCGGAGAGTAGCTGGCGCAAATCGCCTGGTCGTCATTACCGGCTCAATTTACATCGTAGGAGAAGCGATGCGAAATCTCGGTATTCGCATCTAAGCACGTGTGTGTGGTGACGGGGCTTTGCCCCGTGATTTTAGACAAGGAATCTTGAACAGAATCGCTACAGTCGAGCAGCCGGAAAAAAAGGGAGCGGAACTACGCTCCGAAGGCTTCTCCGGCCACGTAGGGGCGGACGCATTCGTCCGCCCATCCCGCCATGGCTGGCTCAGCCGCCTGCGCTCCTATTTCATCCTTTCCCCGCTGATCTGGCTCTACACGATCATTCTGGGCACGCTCTCTCTGCTCTCCTCGCTCTTCGATCGCAGCGGTCGCATCCAGCACAATCTCGCCTGCCTCTGGTCGTGGCTCATCCTGAAGACGATCCTGTCGCCGGTGAAAATTACAGGCGTGGAGAAGGACACGTTCAACAATTCCAAGCCCCGGGTTTACGCGGTCACGCATGCCTCGGCGCTCGACATTCCGATTCTCTACGTCCACTTGCCATTCCAATTCCGCATCATTTTCAAAAGTGAATTGCTCGCCTACCCATTCATTGGTTGGCATCTGCGGCGCTCGGGACAAGTCTGCATCAACCAGCAGAACCCGGCCGCTTCCATCGGCTCCATCAAGTCGGCGCTGAGGAGCCTGCGCAACGGCGTGCCGTTGGTCATCTTTCCCGAAGGCGGCCGCACGCGGGACGGAAACATCCAACCTTTTCTGCCAGGCGCATTCTTTCTCGCCATCAAGGCGCAAGCCGATATCGTGCCGATCGCGCTCGTCGACACCTTCGACCTGCTCCCGATGAACACCTACCACATCAAGTGCCAGCCGCTGGAGATGCGGATTGGTAAAAAAATTCCCACAGCCAGTTTGACCCTGCGCGACACCGACGAGGTGTCGGCCAAAGTGAAAGCTGCAATCGAAGCCCTGCATTCCGCACCCAGAACCACGTAAGGACAGCCGTGTCTGCGTCGCAAAACCCCAAGCGGCAAAAGGAAAGCCGTGTCTGCATCGCAAAACCCCAAGCGGCAAAAGGAAAGTGGATCGTCTTGTCGATCCAGCCGCGAAGCGGCGGCACGGGAAAGCCCGGCACGTAAGTGCCGGGAAGGCGAAGTGTGACGACCAGAGTCCCGCTAGGGACGGTACGACCAGGCGAGTCCAATTGACCCGCGTCGCTGACAATATCCTCCCTCATCCGTCATAATCACTAGTTTGCTCGGAGGTGTCATGAGGTCTCTATCTCTCGTATTCTTACTTCTTGCCATGAGTGCATACGCTCAAACCACCGCCCCCACCGTCGCCGAAGCCCAGGAGTTCATGGATAAGGCTGAGACCCAGCTAGCCGATCTAAGTGTCAAGGTAAACCGCGCCTCCTGGGTCCAGGAGAATTTCATCACTGACGACACCCAGGCCATGGCCGCCGACGCGATTGATCAGGTCACCGCCGTTACGACTCAATTGGTTGAGCAGGCCAAACGTTTTGAGGGCCTTAAGCTGCCACCCGATCTCTCGCGTAAATTCATGCTGCTGAAGCTCTCGCTCACCGCGCCCGCACCGAAAGATGCCGCCCTGCGCCGCGAAATGACCGAAATCGGCGTGTCGCTCGATGCCGACTACGGTAAGGGCAAGTACTGCCGCAAGACCGGCGAGTGTCTGGACATCACGGCCATCGAGAAGCTGATGTCCACCAACCGCAATCCGGAAGAACTTAAAGAAGTTTGGACGGGATGGCACGCGATTGCCCCGCCCATGCGCCAGCGCTATTCCCGGTTCGTCGATCTCTCCAACCAAGGCGCCCGAGAAATTGGATTCAAAGACACCGGCGCCCTGTGGCGTGCCGGCTACGACATGAAGCCCGAGGAATTTTCCGCCGACCTCGAGCGTCTGTGGAACCAGGTGAAACCGCTTTATCTCTCGCTACACACCTACGTCCGTTGGAAGCTGGCAGAAAAATACGGCCCCAACCTCGTGCCGCCCGACGGTCCAATCCCCGCCCATCTGCTCGGCAACCCCTGGGCGCAGGAGTGGGGCAACATCTACGATCTGCTCGGAGTGCAAGAAGACAAGGGCGGAGTCAACCTCACCGAACTCCTGAAAAAGAAGAATCTGGACCCGAAAGGAATGGTGAAATACGGCGAAGGCTTCTTCACGTCGATGGGCTTCGCGCCGCTGCCGGAGACTTTCTGGCAGCGGTCGCTCTTCACCAAGCCCGCCGACCGCGACGTAGTCTGCCACGCCAGCGCCTGGGACCTCGACAACCTCGACGATCTCCGCGTGAAGATGTGCATCCAGGTGCGCGGCACCGATTTCGTCACCATCCACCACGAACTAGGACACAACTTCTACCAGCGCGCCTACAAAGATCAGCCCTTCCTGTTTAAGAACGGAGCCAACGACGGCTTCCACGAAGCCATTGGCGACGCCATAGCGCTGGCCATCACGCCCGAATACCTGCACAAGGTTGGACTCCTCGAGAACGTGCCGCAAGCCAGCAACGATATTCCCGAACTACTCAAACAAGCGCTAGACCGCGTAGCCTTCCTTCCCTTTGGACTGATGATCGACCAGTGGCGTTGGAAAGTATTCTCCGGAGAAATCGCGCCCGCCGATTACAACAAGTCGTGGTGGGCTCTGCGTTTGAAATATCAGGGAGTAGCGCCTCCGGTGGCGCGCAGTGAAGCCGATTTCGATCCTGGAGCAAAGTATCACGTAGCGGCGAACGTGCCCTACACCCGGTATTTCCTGGCGCACATTCTGGAGTTCCAGTTCTACCGCGCCCTCTGCCGCGAGTCTGGCTACAAAGGCCCGCTCAACCGCTGTACTTTTTATGGATCGAAGGAAGCCGGCGCGAAGTTCAACAAGATGCTAGCCATAGGCCAAAGTAAACCCTGGCCCGAAGCACTAGAAGCCCTGACCGGCGAACGCCAAACCGACGCCGGAGCCCTACTAGAATATTTCGCCCCCTTGAAGCAGTGGCTGGACGAGCAGAATAAAGGCAAGAAGGTAGGCTGGTAGGAACGATCAAGAACCACGTAGGGGCGGACGCATTCGTCCGCCCCGCGGAGCGCAGCTCCGCTGCGTCTGCGCCATCACCACCGCCCAGTCGCTAAATACCTCTGGCTTGCGGCAGCTCTGCGGTAGATTGCAGAACGTTCGCATCACAACCCACTGATACAGAGGTCACTGTCACCGGAAAGACTGAGGAGTACAAGTTGAGATGGCAGACCGCTTGACCTCCCCGCGGGTCTCTCTCTGCGATATCTACCCAGGAGATAGACATGCGACCACAAATAATCTTCGTGTGTATCTTACTGCTCACGTCAGTCATGAGCGTTCGAGCCGCAACTTATCAATCACTGCACAACTTCCAGATGGACGGTTCCGACGGCACCTCACCCATCGCAGGTCTCGTCTTTGACCGGGCTGGCAACCTCTACGGAGTGGCGGCTTATGACGGTGCGGATTACACGGACGGTTTGGTTTTTAAACTCTCTCCGTCCCAGGGCCGCTGGGACTACGACATCGTGCACAGGTTCGACTTCTTTGACCCGGTTGGGCGAGAACCGCTGGGCGGTCTCGTTATTAATGATGCCGGAGTCATCTACGGGACCACGAGCTTCGTCGATGACGATTGGGAATGTGGCACCGTTTTTGAGTTGGCGCCATGGGGGTGGAACCCGCTCCATACTTTCACTGGGCCGGACGGATGCGTTCCGCGGTCAAATCTGCGCTTGAGCGATGGCTGGCTCGTTGGGACCACTTCTGCAGGAGGTGCAAGTGGTCAAGGTACGGTCTTTCTCTTAGATTTGTATGGAAACTTTCATTCGTATTCATTTGAGAAAACCGAAGGGACCAAGCCAATCGGTGGTTTCAACAGTTTCTTTTACGGCACCACTCTATCCGGAGGAGGCAAGGGCGAAGGCAACGTCTATCGGCTCGGCGCGCACGGTCTGATCAACAAGTTCAGCTTCACATCCGATCGACAAGCCGGCTACGCGCCGATGGGAGACTTGTTGACGGCCTATGTCAATGGCGCGCGAACGATGTATGGCACTACTTCCGCCGGAGGCAAAGGCGGCGGCGGTACGGTTTACAGGCTGAGCGAAAACCAACAAAAGCCCGAACACTGGCAACTGAGTGTGTTGCACTCGTTCTCCGGTGGAGATGGCCGGAGCCCGATGGCGGGCCTAACCTCTGATGCGGGGGGTAATCTTTACGGCACAACTTCGCAGGGTGGCGAATGGGGTTGCGGTACCGTTTTCAAGCTTTCTCCGGAAATGAACAACCAGTGGAAGTTCACCGTTGTTTATAGCTTCAATCCATCCAATCAGGATTCTGGAGGTGACGGTTGCCGCCCACGTAGCAGTGTTGTGCTGGATGCTGCGGGCAATATCTACGGCACGACTGAATACGGGGGCTGGTACGGTTGGGGCACGGTCTACGAGATCACTCCGTGAAGCCGCAGGATTTGAGAGGAGAGTATCTGCCGCTCACATCCAACGACGCCGGACACAAGAAGAGTCGTAACAATTAATAGCTGTTTTCCAGAATAAAACAGCCACGGGAGCCCCGAGAGATTGTCTTTCGGGGCCGCTCCCTCGTCCGCCCTGCGGAGCGCAGCTCCGCTGTTTCATTTCTGTGCCAGCACGACCGCCCAGTCGCTGAATACTTCCGGCTTCCCGCCGCGCACCACGGTCGGATACACCCGGCCAAGGCCCATATGATGGCGCGGGCTGAACTGCAAATGCGCCGCTGGCCCCAGGCCAATATCGACGTCGTTCATCGACTCGATGGCCTCGATGAATTTCTCCCGCGTGGGATTCTTCCCCGCACGTTTCAGCCCCTCGGCGATGACCATGGCGTTCACAAATGCTTCCAGGCTCACGAAGCTGGGTTGAGTCGCCGACATGTACTTCGCAAGACACTCGCGGTAAAGCTTCACGGTGGGGAGATCGGTATTGTAATAAGTGGGCACGACCTGCGTAATGACGACTCCTTCCGCATCTTTTCCCGCCGTGGCGACAAAAGCTTCGGTGCCGACAAAGGAGACGGCTAGAAAGAGCGGCCGCGAGCCCTGCGCGTGCGCCTGCTTCACAATTTCGGCGGCAGGTGCATAGGGACTCGCCAGGATCACCGCGTCCGGCTTGGCGGCAAGCACCGCTTCAATGCCCCGTCCCACATCAAGTGTGTTGCGTGCGAAAGACCCGGTAGCCACGGGCGTGGCATTGTGTTTTGTCAGCGCCAGCTTGACCCCGTCGAGAATCGCTTTGCCGAAACCGTCGTCCTGATAAATCACCCCGATCTTGTGCGCGCCCGACTTCCACAGGTTGTCCACCTGTTCCCGCGTCTCGTCGTTGTACGACGCCCGCAGGTTGAGGACCTCGTGCTTCACCGGCTCATAGAGAAACTGCGCTCCCGTGAATAGGCCCACCACCGGCATGTGCTCGGCTTCCGCCATCGGCACATACTTGGCGGCGGTCGGAGTGCCCACGAAAAAGCCGCCCGCAAACACATTCTCCCGTTTCAGCGATGCAAAGCAGGCGCCGGTCCTCTCCGGATCATAGCCATCATCGAACGACGACAGGCTCAGCTTCCTCCCGTTCACGCCTCCGTGCTCGTTGATGTAGTCGAAGTAGGCGGTCGCTCCGAGCACGGTCTGCAGACCGAGCTGGCGGGCGGGTCCATCCAGCGCGGAGCAGGAGCCAATCTTCACCTGGCCCTCAGTAACTCCCGGTGCCTGCGCCGCCGCTTGCGTGACCATACTGCCAACCATCAGCAGCGGCCAAATCCACCCGCATTTCCCGATCTCCCGTCGAAATCCAATCAGCATTTGCTAAATCTCCATTCGCGACAAGCGAAACTCGGCTCTCGGGCGTGCACCTCATCACATACAAGCCGCGACCCCGACTGTGACGACGGGGTTTGCAAATCACATTACAGACCAGGTGACTACCCATGTGACCGCATTTTTACCCGGAGAGCGAAACTAAAGTTTTGGGCTGGGTCCAGGGGATCTGTGTCCGCAATGGGCTGAAATGGTTGCCCACCGCGTTTGACCCTCCCGAATCGCTCCTTTAAACTCAAGAGATTCAGCGGAATACAGGTACTCATCTATGTCTGACAGCATTCATCTCAAACTTCCCGACGGCAGCACCAAGGAAGTCGCGAAGGGCACCACTGCCCTGGACGTTGCCAAGTCCATCAGCCCACGTCTAGCCGACGCTGCCCTAGCCGCCAAATCGAATGGCAACCTCATCGACCTAACCCGTCCGCTGGAGAAAGACACTGACCTGCGCATCCTCACCGAGAAGGACCCGGAGGCGCTCGAAGTCTATCGCCATTCCTCCGCCCACCTGCTGGCTGCGGCCGTCCTCGAGCTCTTTCCCGAGACCAAGCTTGGTCATGGCCCCGCAACCGAGAACGGATTCTTCTACGACTTCCATCGCCCGACCGCGTTTACGCCCGAAGACCTCGAGAAGATCGAGAAGAAGATGCAGGAGTTGGTCCAGCAGAATCTGCCCTACGCCCGTGAATTCCTGCCCCGCAAGGAGGGTCTGGAGAAGTTCAAAGGTGAAGGCGACTTCATGAAGTGCCACTTCATCGAGCAATTCACCAAGCCCGATGAGAAAATTTCGATCTACAAAACCGGCAAGTTCCAGGATTTTTGTCGCGGCCCGCACGTGCCTTCAACCGGCAAGATCAAAGCCTTCAAGTTGCTCAACATCGCCGGCGCCTACTGGCTGGGAGACGAAAAGAACCCGCAGCTGCAGCGCATCTACGGCACGTCGTTTTTCTCGAAGAAGGACCTCGACGCCTACCTCACCGGCATCGAAGAAGCGAAGAAGCGCGACCATCGTGTACTCGGCAAGCAACTCGACCTGTTTTCCATCCAGGAACTCGCCGGCCCCGGCCTGATCTTCTGGCATCCCAAAGGCGGCATCATCCGCAAAGAGATGGAAGACTGGATGCGCGAAGAATACCTGCGCCGCGGCTACTCGCTGGTCTGCACGCCGCACGTGGCGCGCCGCCAACTGTTCCACACCTCGGGACACGAGGGCTTTTACTCGGACAACATGTTCGACGCCATGGAACTCGACGACGCCGAATACCGCCTCAAGCCCATGAATTGCCCCGGCCACATCCTGATCTACAAAGATTCTCTGAAGTCGTATCGCGACCTGCCCGTTCGGCTCGGCGAACTCGGCACGGTGTATCGCTACGAGCGCTCCGGCGTGATGCACGGCCTGTTGCGCGTCCGTGGCTTCACCCAGGACGACGCTCACATCTTCTGCACTCCCGACCAGATCGAAGCGGAGATCGTCGGGTGCTTGGAGTTCGCGCTCGAAGTGCTGAAAGACTTCGGTTTCGACAAGTTCCAGACCGAGCTGTCCACCTGGGACCCGGGACATCGGAAGAGCTTTCTCGGCACCGAGGAGCAGTGGAATCTCGCCAACCACTCCCTGGAAAGCGCGCTGAAGAAGTTGAACATCGAATACAAGACGATCCCCGGCGAAGCCGCATTCTACGGCCCCAAAATCGATATCAAGCTGGTCGACGCGATCGGTCGCCTATGGCAGCTCTCAACCGTCCAGTTCGACTTCAACCTGCCGCAACGTTTCCAGCTCGAATACGTAGCCGAAGACGGTACCCGCAAGCAGCCGCTCATGGTCCACCGCGCACTCTACGGATCGGTCGAGCGCTTCTTTGGCGTCCTGATCGAGCACTACGCCGGCGCCTTCCCCGTCTGGCTCTCGCCCGTGCAGGTAGCGATGATCCCAATCGCCGAGCGGCATACGGAATATGCGGAAAAAGTAGCGTCGCAACTAAAGGCCGCAGGCGTGCGCGTGGAAGTCGACTCGCGCAACGAAAAGATGAACGCAAAAATCCGCGAACATGCCATGCAGAAAGTCCCGTTCCTGCTGGTGGTCGGAGACAAAGAATCCGAAGCCAACAAAGTCAACGTCCGCACGCGAGGCAAAGAGAAGACCGAGGACATGGCCGCAGCAGAGTTCGTAGAGAAGATCAAGAAGCTGATAGCAGAGAAAAGCGCGACGCTAACGTAGGGACAGCCGCCTCGGCTGTCCAGGCGAGCGAAGCTCGCCAGCGTCCACTACCGTACAGTCCTAATTCGTACCCTACTTGCGTTCAGGCTCCTTGTGATAAACGGAAGTTGCGGGGCTCCGCCCCGCCGGACAGCCGAGGGCGGCCGTCCCTACGCGAAACGTTCCGATGCCAGCAGCTTTCTACCGGCGCAAGCTACCTCATCTCCAACGCGATAACAAACCCCACTTCCTGACTTTCTGCACTTACCAACGGTGGCTTCTCCCCGCTTCAGCCCGTGATATCGTGCTCGAATCGTGTCTCCATGACGATCATCTGAAGCTCGATGTGGATGCAGTTGTGGTAATGCCCGACCACGTTCATATGATCTTCGCGCCGCTCATCAACGAACAGGCTCGCGAGGTTTTCTCCCTCGCTGAAATCATGGACGCGATCAAGGGCGCTTCAGCCCACAAGATCAATCGCCTTCTGGAACGCATGGGCAAGGTTTGGCAGACAGAATCGTTCGATCGCGTTCTCAGGTCATCCGAGAAGTTGGATGAGAAGATCCAGTACATCCTGGAAAATCCCGTTCGCAAAGGACTAGTCACGACTTGGACCGAGTATCGCTGGCTCTGGTATCGGGAACGAGAAAGTCCCTATAGTCCGGATAAGCCCGCGTAGGGACAGCCGCCCTCGGCTGTCCAGCGGGGCAGAGCCCCGCAGTTATGGTAGCGAAGCAGAACCTAGGCGGGCTGGTGCTCGCCCGGACGGCCGATGGTGGCCGTCCCTACGTGCGATTCCCATGCGCCTGTTCCTCGACCCCCAACCCCTGTGTTAGCATCAGAAGTTTCGCAGGCGTAGTTGGGCTGGCCTGTACCCTGTACTCATCCTATTCCGGGCCGCTGCACCCTTCCCGTAAGCCTGCGGAAGGAGACAACCCGTGAAAGTGTACGAAGCAGCCAATCTCCGCAACCTTGCCCTCATCGGACACGGGCATGCCGGCAAGACTACCCTGGTGTCCGCCATGCTCTACACCGCTGGAGCCGCGCCCCGCCTCGGACGCGTTGACGACGGCTCCGCCACCACCGACTACGACGAAGAAGAAATTGCCCGCAAGATGTCGATCTCGACCGGCCTCGCCTTCGTCGAGTGGGGCAAGCCGGAGTCGAAGGTCAAGATCAATCTGCTCGACACTCCCGGCTTCAATATGTTCGTCCACGAGGCCAAGATGGTGTTGCCCGTGGTCGACGCCGCGCTAGTCGTCGTGGACGGCGTGGCTGGCGTCGAAGTTGTGACTCAGCGTGTTTGGAATTATTGCAACGACGTCGACCTCCCGCGCATGATCGTCGTCAACCGCATGGACCGCGAACGCGCCGACGCCAATCGCGTCCTCGAATCGCTCGTGAACGCCTTCGGCCGCGCCGTCACCCCGCTCCAGCTCCCCATCGGAAGTGAAAAGAGTCTCAGCGGCATCGTCGATCTCGTCCGCATGAAGGCCTACACGTATGAAATGGGCGGAAATGGCAAAGGCAAGGAAGGCCCTATCCCCGCCAACATGGCCGACGTGGCCAAGGAAGCTCACGAGAAATTGGTGGAACTCGTCGCCGAAGGCAAAGACGCGCTGATGGAAGAGTTCTTCGAGACCGGCACCATCCCCGAAGAACATCTGGTTCCCGCGCTGCACGAAGCGATCCGCGAAGACAAGCTTTTCCCCGTGCTCTTCACGTCCGGCCTGGGCAACATCGGCGTCGACGAGTTGATGGATTTCATCGTGGACTACACGCCCGCCGCCAGCGAACATCATGCTCTTACCGCCTGGACAGCAGAGGGCGCCCAGCCGGCGGACCGCAAAGGGACCGACAACGAGCCCGCGTCTGTCTATGTCTTCAAGACCTTGTCCGACGCATTCGCCGGCCGCATCTCCTACTTCAAGGTTTTTTCCGGGGTGCTGAAGAACGACTCCTCGCTGCAGAACTACAACCGCAACACGCTCGAAAAGTTCGCGCACATTTCCGTGGTCCAAGGCAAGCAGATGGTCCCGATCCAGGAACTGCATGCGGGCGACATCGGCGGCGTCGCGAAGCTGCGAGAAACACTCACTGGCGACACGCTGGGCGACAAGGCATCCCCGATCCGCTATCCCGCCGTCCAGTTGCCCGAACCGGCCATCACTTTCGCCATCGAGCCCAAGAGCCGCGCCGACGAAGACAAACTCGGCGTCGGACTCCACAAGCTGATGGAAGAAGACGCCATGCTGCGTTTCTTCCGTGATCCCCAGACCAAAGAGTTTCTGATCGCAGGCACCGGACAGCAGCACATCGAAGTCGTCGTCTCGAAGATGAAAAAGCGTTACCACGCCGAAGTGGTCTTGAAGGCGCCCAAGGTGCCGTATCGCGAAACCATTCGCGGCAAGGCCGACGTTCAAGGGCGCCACAAAAAGCAGACCGGTGGCCACGGCCAGTACGGCGACTGCAAAATCAAGATGGAGCCTCTGCCCCGCGGCGCAGAATTCGAATTCGTCAACGACATCTTCGGAGGATCGATCCCGCGCAACTTCATTCCCGCCGTCGAAAAGGGAATTAAGGACGCCGCCGCCCGTGGCTATCTCGCCGGCTATCCCGTGGTGAACTTCCGCGTGATCCTCTACGACGGCTCCTACCATGACGTCGATTCGAACGACCTCTCCTTCCAGATGGCGGGACGCATTGCCTTCCGCAAGGCCATGGAAATGGCCAAGCCCACGCTGCTGGAGCCGATCATGAACGTCGAGATCACCATCCCCGACGAGTTCGCCGGCACCATCATGGGCGACCTCAACAGCCGCCGCGGACGCATCCAGGGCATGGACAACAAAGCCGGCAACACCATCGTGAAAGCCGAGGTGCCCATGGCCGAAATGCTAACCTACGGCGCCGACCTCACTTCGATGACGCAAGGCCGCGGCAGCTTCGCGATGGAAATGCACCACTACGACACCGTCCCACAACAACTGCAAGACAAGATCATCGAGAAAGCCAAAGCCGAGCGGGGCGAGGTGAAGGAAGAAGAGGAGTAATTTCGTGTGGTGACGGGGCTCTGCCCCGTCCGGCGGAGCGAAGCCCGGCAGCGGTTCTGTGGAGAGACGGGCGCCCCCGCCCGTCCACCTCCAACGCGGCCCGGAAGCCAAAAAACCGATTCACCACTGGCCTTTTCTGGCGTACCATTCCTTTTTCTTCTTTCTAAGGAGGCAACGCATGTCCAAGCGGAGTTCCGCGATTTGTTGCCGCTTGTTCTTCGCGACGCTCGTTCTCTTAGTGATCTCCCGCCCTGCCATGACCCAGGAAAGCAAAAGTGTGGTGCTGGAACTCGACCACGTTTCGATCTGTGGATCGAATCTGGACACTCTTCGTCAGGCTCTTACGGATATTGGGTTGACTCCGGATCCCGGCGGTCCCCATGGCAACGGCATTACGCAAATGGCGATCCTCGGCTTCGACGACGGGTCGTACCTGGAACTGATTGCGCCGATAAAGCCGGGCGGCACCGCAGGTTCTGACTGGGCGAAATTCATGTCCGAGGACGCGGTCACCTGCGCCTGGGCGGTGGGAACGAATGTCTTGCTGCAGGAAGTTGATCGCCTGAAGAAAATCGGCATTCCGGTTAAGGTTCCCGAGCGTGGCAGCCGCAAACGTCCCGACGGCATGTCCATTGAGTGGATGACCGCCGATGTCGGCGGCGGAACCCCAGGCTCCACGCTCCCGTTCATCATCGAAGATCAGACGCCGCGCGCCTGGCGTGTTCAAACCTCAGCCAGCGTACAAGGATCGCCCCTTGCCGGTATCGAGAGCGTCGTCCTCGGCGTCAATAATCTCGATGCCTCGATTACCCTATTCCGCAAGGCTTACGGCTGGGCCGACCCTATCATCGAGACGCAGAAAGACTTCGGCAAACTGGCTTACTTCCCCGGCGAGCCCGTGATTCTGGCAGCTCCGACCGGCGGGGGCTGGCTCGGGGACCGGCTCGCCAAGTTTGGCGAGACTCCGGTCGCCTACTTGCTCATCGCGCGAGATTTCGCCGCCGCCACCAAGAAGTACAAGCTCTCCGGCACCAAAACCTGGTTCGGCCAGAAGGTAGCATGGTTCGACGCCGGCAAGCTGAAAGGCGTGCGCCTGGGAGCAATCGGCCAGTAAAGGCTCGTGGAGGGACGGGCGCCCTCGCCCGTCCAAGCGGAGCGAAGCTCCGCAGGCTTTCTTAGCGACAAGAAAAGAATGTCAGAAGCCATCCTCCAGCCGCGCAGCGGCGAAACAAGAAAGCCCGGCACGTAAGTGCCGGGTAGTGCGAATAGAACATCCAGAGTCCCGTAGGGACGACACACCAGTCGCGCCGTTGCTTGATTCCGCGTTTCGCTTTACCATCGCCTTCAGTGTCCGCCAAAGACAATCCAGTTCTCAAAGACCGCCTAGTCTCCGCCGCCCCGGTCGAGGACGATTCCTCTTTCGAGCTCAAGCTCCGGCCTCAGCGCCTGCAAGAATTTATCGGCCAGAACAAGGTGAAAGAGAATCTCGACGTAGCCATTCAGGCCGCCAAGTCGCGAGGCGAAGCCCTCGACCATGTCCTTCTCTACGGCCCGCCCGGCCTGGGCAAGACGACGCTGGCCAACATCATCGCCAACGAACTCGGAGCCGCTTTCCAGCAGACCTCCGGCCCCACGCTGCAGATCAAGGGTGACCTGACCGCAATCCTCACCAATCTCCGCGACCGGCAGGTGCTTTTCATTGACGAGGTTCACCGCTTGCAGCCCGCGCTCGAAGAGATCCTCTATTCCGCGCTCGAAGACTACAAGCTCGACATCATGATCGGTCAGGGCCCATCCGCACGTACGCATACGATGGACGTGAAGCCCTTCACTTTCATTGGCGCCACCACGCGCGCCGGACTGCTCTCCGCACCGCTGCGGTCTCGTTTCGGCCTGCTGTTGCGGCTGGAGTTCTACACTCACGACGACCTCCGCGTAATCGTTGAGCGTTCCGCCGAGATCTTGGGCGTAAAAATCGATCGTCCCGGCGCCGTTGAAATCGCCAGCCGCTCCCGAGGAACGCCGCGGATCGCCAACCGCCTGCTGCGACGCGTCCGTGATTACGCGCAAGTGCGCGCCGCCGGCTCCATCGATCTGCCCACCGCCCAGTCCGCGCTCAGCATGTTGGAAGTGGACCGCTATGGTTTCGACGAAGTTGACCGCAAGCTGCTGCTCACCATCATCGAGAAGTACCAGGGTGGCCCCGTGGGCTTGAATACCCTAGGCGCCGCGTTGGCCGAGGAACCCGACGCCATCGAAGAAATCTACGAGCCCTTCCTCATCCAGATCGGCTTCCTAAACCGCACCCCCCGCGGCCGGGTCGCAACCCAACTAGCCTACGAACATTTCGGAATCACTCCCAACCGCCGCCAAAGCTCCCTATTTTAGTGTTCGTGTGGTGACGGGGCTCCGCCCCGTCCAAGCAAACGTAGGGACAGCCGCCCTCGGCTGTCCAGCCGAGCGCAGCTCGGCAGGTTGTTCGTCGCCGAAGCAAGGCGTCCCGTTTGACTTCCACCGTCGCAATCTGCGTTAATCACTCTTCGTCATCATCCCCGCAGAAACGTGATACGCAGGAGGAATCATGCGCGACGTAATCGCCACCGACCACGCTCCCAAAGCCATCGGCCCCTACTCGCAGGCCATTCGGGCCCAAGGCCTGATCTTCACCTCCGGACAAGTCGCCATCGATCCCGCCACCCAACAGGTCATCGCCGGAGATGTGAGCGCACAGACCGACCGCGTGCTCAAGAACCTGGCTGCCATTCTGCAGGCCTCCGGCAGCACGCTGGAGAAGGTTCTACGCTGCACCGTCTTCCTCAAGAACATGGGAGACTTCGCCGCCATGAACGAAGTCTACGGCCGCTACTTCAAGCAGGTCCCGCCAGCCCGCTCCACGGTAGAAGTGGCGCGGCTTCCAAAAGACGTTTTGGTAGAAATTGATGTGATCGCGCTGGCCTGAACGTTCGTGTAGGGACGGGGCTTCGCCCCGTCCAAGCCGAGCAAAGCTCGGCAGCCATCGGCCATAGCATCTGGATTTGCGGTAGAAACTAACGTGAAAGTAAGAAAAGGGGAATTATGAAAACTGTCATTGTGATCCTTGCCATAACCCTGCTCGCGCTAGCTGGTATGGCCATTGCCCAGACCGCTCCAGCGAAAAAGCCCGCCGTCAGCGGTCCGACGAAGGTCACCGGCGAGCCCACGAAAACTGCCAGCGGCCTCGAGTACTGGGACATCAAAGTCGGCACCGGAGCGACTGCCCAGACCGGACAGCACGTCAAAGTCGATTACACCGGCTGGCTCACCAACGGCAAGAAGTTCGATAGCTCGGTCGGCACCGGAAAACCATTTGCGTTCATGCTGGGCGCCAGCCAGGTCATCAAGGGCTGGGACGAAGGTGTGGTCGGCATGAAGGTAGGCGGCAAGCGTCAGCTCCGCATTCCGCCGGACCTAGCCTATGGAGCAGCCGGTTATCCCGGAGCCATTCCGCCCAACTCAATCCTGATCTTCGATGTGCAACTGGTAGATGTGAAGTAAGGCTCATGGAGGGACGGGCGCCCCGCCCGTCCAAGCCGAGCGAGAGCTCGGCCTACACCGTATCCAGGCAAACAAAAGCCCGCAGGATCGAACCATCCTTCCGCGGGCCTTGATCTTGTAAGCTGGTTCCGCTACGCCTTAACCACTTTGCCGCTGCGCAGGCAGGAAGTGCATACGCGGATATGCTTGGTAGCAGCTCCAACCTTGGCGTGAACTGGGCGCAGATTGACATTCCAGCGCCGCTTGCTCACATTGTGGGCGTGGCTGATGGTATTTCCAAACTGCGGCCCCTTGCCGCACACATCGCAAACTCGTGCCATAACTCTAGAATCCTTCCAGGCCTGTTGCCAAAAGACTAATTTTACAGGAATCCAGCGAATTTTGCCACGCTGTACGTAGGGACAGCCGCCCCGGCTGTCCAGCCGAGCGCAGCTCGGCAGCCTCTACGCCGCTTTCCCCATCACCGGTTGCGCGCAATGGCTGCAGCGTCGCGCATCGATCGGAATCTCGCTCAGACATTCCGGACACTTCTTCGTAGTAGGATCCGCCGGCACCTGAGCCTTGCGAGTCCGCGCGATCAGCGCATTGATCGGAGTCACAACAAAGAAGTAGACTGCACCAGCGACGAGCAAGAAACTGATCACCGCAGTGAAGAGGTCTCCAATCGGGAACACAGTGTCTCGGATCGAAGGAGCGAATCCAGAAAAGTCGTGCTTCCCCACCGTGAGCGCAATAATAGGATTGAGAATATCCTTCACGAAAGCGGTGACGATCGTTCCAAAAGCACCGCCAATCACCACGCCCACGGCCAGATCGACCACATTCCCGCGCAAAATAAATTGCTTAAAGCCGGATAACATGACGTCTCCCTCCGTTTATGGATTGGCCCCAAAATTAACTGCTGAATGGCCCTTGGTCAAGGCGCAAATGACAGGGACAGAACTGGAAAGATGCAGAAATGCGCCTTCGCGCCACTCCCAAATACACGGGCGCAGGACTGCTCGCAGCGCGTGGCTCGCAACAGCCTCAGATCCGCATCGGCATAACAATATACCGGTATTTATAGTCCTCGCCCTCTGCCGGACGAAGCTGCCCAGCCGACTGCGCATCCTTCAACTCCAGTTTCACAGCGCACGAACCGGTGGCCTTGATGAAGTCCATCAGGTACTGGGCGTTGAATCCGATTGCCATCGCCTCGCCGTCATAAGCGACCTCGATGGAATCTTCCGACTCGCCCGTCTCAGTCGACGACGCGGATAGCTTCAGTTCGCCCTTCTCCAGGCGTAACCGCACAGCCCGTGACCGCTCATCGGCGAACTGCGCCACGCGTGCAATGGCGGCTCCCAGTTCATCGCCCTGCAGGAGGATCGATTTGGAAACGTCCTTCGGCAAGACGGCTTCGTAGTTCGGAAACTGCCCGGTGAGTTGGCGCGACGTCAGCAGCCGCGGACCCACGCGAAAGAACAGCGTGGACTCGTCCTTGGCGAAGTCGATCGTCTCAACATCGGAATCCAGCAACGACTTCAACTCGTCCATCGCCTTCTTAGGAATCAGCGTCTTCATCTCACCGGAGACGCCCTCAAACTTCTCTCCCGCGCGCTCCACGTGCGCCAGTCGATGGCCATCGGTCGCGACCATGGTGATCGACTCCGGCTTCAGCACCATCAACGCCCCATTCAGCGTGTAGCGCGACTCCTCGCTGGCAATAGCAAAGCCCGTCTTGGCAATCATCGACCGCAGCACTGCCGCTGGAATCTTGATGGCTCCTGCCGCTGGAAATACTGGCAGGCCGGGGAAATTAGACTTCGCCATGCCGACCATCTTCGTGTTGGACCGTCCACAGCGAATGCTGACCCAATGGTTCTCGAGAAGCTTGATGGTGATATCGGCGTCGGGCAGCAACCTCACATAGTCGTAAAGCTTCCGCGCCGGAATCGTGCATGCGCCTTCTTTTTTCACCTTGGCGTTACAGGACGTGCGCAGACTCAGGTCGAGGTCCGTCGCCGTCAGCGACAACTTGTCGCCCGCGGCCTCAAAAAGATAGTTAGAGAGAATCGGAATCGTGGTCTTGCGCTCCACCACACCCTGAGTGGCTGTCAGTTCGCGAAGCAGCTCAAACTTGCTGACGGTGATTTCCATGGTTGTTGTGGCTACGGCAGGGGCGACTTCCACCGGCATATTGGGTCTCCCAACTCTAGAACTGGTCTTAATCGGCTTCGCGTAAGGCACGAATTTTTGCCACGCTTCCCCGTTGGATCTGGTTTGGGAAGGGCACGACTTTAGTCGTGCCGCCAAACTCCGTCCAATATACGGGTCTTTAGCCCCTGAGGGTCGCTTTTTGCCAATCCCTCAAACCAGCTCTACTTCTGTTCTCTTCTTATATCAAATGCAAAAGCAAGAAAACCAGTAGTAACCGTAGGCGCTTCGGAGAAGTGGAAAACCGGTCCAGGTCCCTGCGGTTCAGTAGCTTCCATCTCGACCCTTCGTGTGAAGAATCGCTCCCCGCCTCAGCGGAGGCCGTCGCATCCTGCGAACCAACTTCAGGTTTCAGTCTCGTCTCCCACAGGTTCCACAAACACTTCACAGCCCGAGGGCAGGAAGAATGGCCGGAAGAGTGGAAAAACCGGTGGAAACCGAACTTTATGCGCCCAATTGCTCAGTCAGCTTATTCAGCAGCCTGTTCAAATCCTTGTCGTCTTTGCGCACTCCTTCAATCTTGTCCACCGAGTGCAAGACCGTCGTGTGGTGCTTGCCGCCAAACTGCCGCCCAATTTCAGGCAGCGAAGCTTCGGTAAGATGCTTGGCCAGGTACATCGCAATCTGGCGCGGATAAACAATGGAACGCGAATTATTTTTTGCTTTGATCTCCACCAGACGCAGGCCAAATTGCTCAGCCACCGCCTTCTGGATGGATTCAATCGTCACCTTGCGGGCCTGCGAATCAATGAAATTCTTCAGCACCTGCTGGGTATAGGGAAGCGTAATCTCCGCCCCAATCAATGAAGAATGCGCCACCAGGCGGATCAGCGCCCCTTCCAGTTCACGCACATTCGACCGGATGTTCGAGGCGATAAACAGCGCCACATCCGTCGGCAACGTCACCCGCTCTTGCTCCGCTTTCTTCTGCAGAATGGCGACTTTTGTCTCCAGGTCCGGCGGCTGGATATCGGCAATCAGCCCCCACTCAAACCGGCTGCGTAAGCGATCCTCGAATTCCGCCAACTCCTTCGGCGGACGGTCACTGGCGATCACGATCTGCTTCATCGACTCGTGCAGCGCGTTAAACGTGTGGAAAAACTCTTCCTGGGTGCGTTCTTTCTGCGCCAGGAACTGGATGTCGTCCACCAGCAGCACGTCCACCGTCCGGAATTTATCCCGGAAGCTGATCATCTTGTCGTAGCGCAACGAGTTGATCATCTCGTTGGTGAACTTCTCGCTCGACACGTAGCAGATTGCCGCTTGTGGCGTCCGGCGCTTGATCTCGTGTCCGATCGCCTGCATCAGGTGAGTCTTGCCCATCCCGACGCCGCCGTACAGGAACAGCGGGTTGTAGGCCTTCGACGGCCGCTCTGCCACCGCCTGGCAAGCCGCGTGCGCGAACTGGTTCCCGCTGCCGATCACGAACGCGTCAAACGTGTACCGCGGATTCAGTTGTGCTGCGCTGTCCCAGTCGAACCGCCCCTGCGCCGGATGCAGCCCGGTCACCGGCTGCGGACCTGGGCTCGGAGCCGAGAGCCCTCCGTTATGGCGGATCGGGGTGTTCGAAGGATCGTCCTCGGCGGTTACGAATTTCACTTCCTCGTATCCGAGTCCGAGATTATCGACTGCTTCCTGAATCAGATCTGCATACTTGTCGCTGACATGGCGGAACTCGGCCGTTGGAATGCGCACGAACAGAACTCCATTGCTGGCGTGGCTATATCGTGTCGGTTTCAACCATGTGTCGTAGGAGTGGCGGTTAACTTTCTTTTCCAGCGCGTCCAGGATACGCGCCCAGGGATTCGGGATGATGGCGGAACTGGAAAGAGACATTTTTTACCAGAATATCGAGTGCGCCGGAACAATGCGTCCGGAAAAAATCAATCTTGAGGTTATGAGTTCT
>JAIQFA010000167.1 GCA_020073525.1 Terriglobia bacterium | reverse complement strand
CAAAAACTCGTCGCTCAGCTCCTCGACCTGCTTGCTCACAGGGAGAAACATAGGAGCGTGCCCGGAGGAAGTTTCGTATCTCAACAAAACTGGATTCTTGGATGAGGTTGAAGCCTGCAAAAGAGCGGTCATTTTTCGTGCATGGAGGGGGGCAACACGAGTATCGGAATCGCCTGAAACAAGAAGCACGGCGGGATATTTCGCGCCGGGCTTCACGTTTTGGTAGGGCGAGTATTTGAGGAGATACTTAAACTGCTCTGGATTGTCGGCTGACCCGTATTCAGGTACCCAGATGAAGCCCATCTCAAACTTCTGATACCGGATCATATCTAGGAGAGGGTAAGCGCACACGACCGCTTTGAAGAGATCTGGACGCTGAGTCAACGCTGCCCCCACCAGCAGCCCGGCATTGGACATCCCGCTAATAGCCAACCGGTCCGGGCTTGTATAGTTGTTTCTAATCAGCCATTCCGCCGCAGCGATGAAATCGTCGAATGCATTCTGCCTCTTGTCCAGCACGCCGGCTCTATGCCATTTCTCCCCGAATTCGCCACCTCCCCGTACTCCAGCCCATCCGAACACGCCCCCACTGGAGGCCCAATAAGCAGCAGGAGTGTCTAGCAAATCGTACGTGGGGGGCACGGTCGTCCCAAAGCCCCCATATCCGCTGAGCAACGTCGCCTGATGCCCGTTGAGTTCAAGGCCCTTCTTGTAGACAAGTGTCAACGGTATTCGGGTCCCGTCCTTCGACTCATACTGCACCTGCTTGATCTCCAGATCGTCTGGGTTGATCGGCCCATCAACCCGGGCCCACTCGATTTGCTTGCGGGTTTTGGCGTTGTAACGGAAAATCCGGGCGGGAATCGCGAAGGAAGTATACGAATAATAAACGTTATCGTCCTCCCAGGTCCCGAACAAATTAGTGTCTGTGGCGGGCTTGTTGAAATTGAGCGATCCCGGAGCCGGGAACGGAAGGTCTTCCACGTACTTGCCGGAGGTTTCGAAAATCTTTATGCGATACGCACCGTTCACCAGGTACTCAACAAACAATTTGCCGCCGAGCGCGGCAAAATCGTTGAACATACTTACATTCATGACAGCGTCGGATTCGGACACAACCTCGCGCCATCTCTTGTCGGGATTGTTGAGATCAACCTCAAGCACGCGGCCGTTCGGAGCCTTCCAATTCGTGCATAAGTACAAGTGAGAACCCGCAAACGCAGGCGCAAAACTGGCGTTTCGATCCTTTACAAGTGGAACAACCGAGGTTCTCCTGCGCAGGTCCTGAATATAGATGTCAACGTTGTCCTTTCCTCCCACTCTGAATACCGAGAAGACAAGGTAGCTTCCATCGGTCGATAGCCTGGCGACGATGTATTGGTCTGGAGTTAGTTCATTACCGAATACCTCAACGTCGTCACTGTGCTCAGAACCGAATTTGTGGAAGCCGACACGGCAACCGGAAGAACCGAACTCGGTATAGTAAACGCCTTCGCCCCTGGGCGTGAGGCTAAGGCCCGTGTAGCGTGCTTCGGGCAGTGTGTCCTTTAAGTCTTTACCAGTGGCGGTATCGAGAAATCGGACGGTTCCCTCGTCCGCGCCACTGCCATGAACGGCATAAGCGAGCACTTTACCGTCTCGAGAAACGTCCAAAATAGTCACAGAAGACATCGAATCAGATGCCACCGTCCGCGGATCGACAAGCAAGGTTTCCCTACCGTTCCACCCGTGCTTAACGTAGATTGACGCTTGGTCCTGTTCGGGTGTGCGCTTGAGGTAGAAGAAGCTTCCTCTGCGCACCCATGGAGTTGTAATGTTGCTGACGCGCATCCACTTACTGATTTGCGACTTGATAAATTCACGAGCCGGCGCCTGACTCAAGATCGAGTTGGTGTACTTTATTTGCGCGGCGATCCAGGCACGCGTTTCAGGGCTGTCTTGATTTTCCAGCCATCGGTACGGGTCTGTGATCTTCACTCCGTGGATGTTCTCTTCAACCGCATCCACACGAGTCGTTGGAAGTTGCCGCAGCTCTTGAGAGTACGCCGGAAACGATTGAGCAACTAATAAGACGGAAATTGATAGAGCACGGATTAGTCTCATATCTTTTCAGTGCAGCCAAGTGCAAGATGGGCTAATGTGCCACGGCGCAAGCTTGGTTCGCCGACGCTAGAATTGAAGTTTCAAGGCCAATTGCACCGATCGGGGCCCGCCAATTTGGTGGAGGGGCGTTTGACCGCCCAAAACGCCCCCGCTGCCCATGCTTGTTGCCAGCATCGAGAGCGAGCGCCCAAACGTACCATCTGCGACATCGCTATCTGGCGAGCCGAAGGTCGGGTGATTGAAAATGTTGAAGAACTCGGCGCGGAACTGAAGATGAACTTTGTCACCTATGTCGAATTGTCGCCGGAATGCAGTGTCCAATTGCCACATACCGAATCCAAGAAGTGCGTTTCTCGACAGCGTGCCCTGCTCCGCGATGGGGGCGGCGAACGCCTGCGGATTGAGAAGTTTTCCTCCTGCGTACTGGGAGCCAAATAGATAGACAGGCTGACCGGAGACAATATCTGCCCTCGGACAAGCCGTTCCCTGGAACGTGGTCACCGCGCACCCACTCACCACGTTCACGGGCAGCGCCGAGCGCGCCTTTGCGATGCCATCCACAGACCAGTTGCCGAGAATTGCACGCAAAGCCGGGTTTCCAGAATGCGTAGGTATCGAATAAGAAACCGAACCAGCAAACACGTGGCGCACATCGAAATCGGATGGCCCCCGATCTCTGCGCGGATTGTATTGCGGCTCAGCGAAAGCACCCGTATTCGGACTGGATGCGTTATCGATTGAATGAGAGAAAGTGTAGGCGACCAGAGCCTCCAATCCACGGGAAAGCCGCCGCTGGTACTGGGCCTGCATGGAGTTATAGTCCGACTTAGCGGAGTTGGTCGTGAGAAAAATTGAGGCAAATGTCGAGTTGGGGTTCGCCAGGTCCTCTTGTCTTAACAGGTTCCGGCCCGCGGCGCCAACGTAGGTAAGTGAAAGAGACTGCTTAGTCCCGAGCGACTGTTCAACAGCAACATTCCACTCGTAGGTTTGTGGAAGCTTCAGGTTCGGATCAAACGCCGGGTAATACATGAGACTTTGCGCAGGTCCGGGTATTGGCGGCGGCAAAGCGTCGTTTCCTTGCAGCGGGAATGGAACTCCATAAAGTGACTTCGACGCCCCTCTTGGATAAATGCCGTCCTCCACGAGGTTTCCCGAATTTCCCGCGCTCAAGCCGTAAAACAAACCAAATCCTCCCCTGAAGACGGTTTCCCTTCCTGGCCGATTAGACAGCTGGTAGGCGATGCCGACACGAGGCGCAATGTTCCCATAAGTAGTGGACCACAGCGACGCTCCGGGTGTTCCTAACGTTGCGTTTGCAGGATTGTTTAATCCCACCACTGGAATAGGTTGGAAGCCATACAAGCCGGATGGCGGACTATCAACGTCCCAGCGCAGGCCGTAGGTCAGCGTGAACCGCGGCGTCACCCTAAACGTATCCTGCGCGAAGAAAGAATAGTTTTTGTAGGCCACGCCTGCGCGCGGGGTGTTCGCCTCCATAGATACCAGCAGGGGAGTGCCCGTTTGCGTTTGTGCAGCATCTAGAAATATTCCTATGGTTGCGTACGTCCGAAGGCCCACGGTTTGGGAGATGCTCCTGTAGTCCACACCAAACTTGAGCTGATGTTGGCCGAGAGCGACAGCCAAACTGTCAGTAAAGTTCCATTGATTAAGCCTATTGTTGTTGCTCAGGCCCAGAAAGGAAAAGCCGTCTGCTCCTCCGTCCGCGATAAGGAGCGCGGAGAGGGCGGTCGCGCTGTTATAGCTAGGTGGAAAGGCATAGGAATCTGAAACTGGCACCGCACCCCCAAAGTTGTTGATCGTACCGCTCAACTTGGCAGTTGAGCGGCTCCAGTTGCCCCGAAATTCGTTGGAGATTGTCGGATTGACCAGCCAGGTTGCGCCAACTGTAAAGGTCTTCGTATGCATTGGATTCGTCGAAATACCGCTCAGGGCTGAATTTGCCCCGCGCGCGGCGTTGCTCGACGGAGCGTCATTGAACCTGCCAAACAGAGTCAGTTTTCTGTTGACGGCATGGTCTATTCGAACGCTTGTCGCATTCATCGTCGAAGGAACTGCATATGTGGCACTAAACTGAGCAAGGCCAGAATCGGTTGGCGCAACCGGTCCATTGGGCAATGGAAATGTGTTTAGCCAAGGCGCTACCGATGGCACCGCAGCTTGACGCACCGCCACTGTCGGCACGAGGGTGATACCTGTGAGCGGCTGAGTCAGCCGCAAGCCTTCGTACGAAACGAAGAAAAAAGTTCGGTTCCGCCCGTCATACCCTGGTAGTATCACCGGTCCGCCGAACACCCCACCAAAATCGTTCTGGTGGACTATGGCCTTACCAAGGCCGAGATTATCTGCGAACCAATCGTTGGCATCCATCTTACCGTTGCGCAGATACTCGAATGCGGTGCCATGAAAAGCATTGGTCCCGGAGCGAGTGGCGATCTCGATCTGGGCACCTGGAGAACGGCCAAACTCTGGTGCAAAAGTCGAGGTCTGGGTCCTAAACTCCTGCATCGATTCAACTGAAACAAGGGCTGCCGTACCGCCGGCAACGCTGTATGCTGGAAGCGCTCCCCCGGAGGATGTGGCCAGCGCAACACCCCCTGAGACCCCCACATTGCCGCTCACACCATCAACGCTGACATAATTAGTGTCGGTACGCTGGCCATTCACGCTGAACTGCCCCTGGTCGGTGAAAGTGGTCGGTGTAGCCACGATTCCTGGGGTGAGCGTGATTAGAGATTGGAAACTGCGACCGTTGAGCGGCATGTTTTCCACTTGGTTGTGAGTGACGACCGTACCCACTGTTGCAGATTCAGTACTGACGAGCGGCGCGCCAGCCTCCACAGTCACAGTCTCTGAAGTAGATCCAACTATCATGCTGAAGTTCAGCGAGGCATTCTGCTGAACGTCCAGAGCGATGTCCGGCTTAACAATCTGTTTGAATCCAGGGCTGCTGACGATGACCCGATACGTCCCTGGCTGCAAGGCTGTGACGAAGTAAAGTCCGCTCTCGTTGGTTTTGATTCGCACTTCTCGACCGGTGAGGACGTTCTGAACTTGCACGCCGGCCCCTGAGATTGCCGCGCCAGATGAATCAGTAATACGTCCGGAGATGCTTGCCGTCTCTGTTTGGCAAGATGCGACCGTGGCACAGCACAAAATCCCGAGCACGATAAGTATTAGCTTCTTCATGGGTGTGGCTTCTGAAACTCGCCTATCCAGAATGCAAACGGCATGCGAGTTCTGTACCACAATTCAGATTTTAATTTTTTTGTGTTTACGGGTGGTTTGGCTGAGTTGCCAGATAAGCGTACAGAAGCCTCTTGCCAGATGGGCGCTTCGCGCCACCTAATGGTTCAACCGTGACAAACAACGAGTTAATGGCGGTGAGTTTTTCGGGATCGTCGACCTTCAGAACCCAACGCCTCTGCGCGTGATCATCGATGTAGAAAACGCCGAGGTTTTTCGGACCAACCTCGCGCCCCTCGAACTGTCCCCATGCTTGAAACGATACCTTCGCGGGATTGCCACGATCTCCAAGATCAAAGGCATAGAAGATGAGCGACTTGCCCTCGATTAGAAAGACTCTGCCAAATGACTTTCCTGACCGGCCATTTCCGTCCACATCGGAGACATCGACAATGTGAAGATTACGTGCCCCCATGAGTTCGCGAACATCTTTCGTAACCGAACTGAGCTGCCGTTCACGGTCAGCAACAGCTTCCTTCTCCATGACCTGAGCCGCTAGTTCATTGATCTTGATCTGCTGATCTACTAATGCAGCATCAACCCGGTCCTTCTCAGAACGAACCCGGTCTAGCTCCGACTTGGATTCCTCGAGAGCACGTTGGGTCTCCCCTGCCTGTTTCTGTACCCACGACAGTTGGTCTGCGGTCTTTGCCAGTTCTCGATTTGCGACATTCGACTCTCCCTGCGATTCGGTCAATCTCGCCTTCAGGTCAGATATGGCGCTCTGCTGCTGAGCATCCTGCTTTTCAAGGGCGGGAACTTTCGCTTCCAATTGAGAAATCAGTTGCTTGCTGCGGCTGTCTGTAATCGGTGCGATTCCCTCGCTTTGCACAATGTGCTGACGCACGTCAGGAATGTTCTCTAAAGACCGGAGCACTTGAATCGAAATAATCACAATCACGACCACTGCAACGGCAGCCAAACTCGGTACAAGCTGCAGCCGCGGCCATGTGCACTTTCGAAACGAATACCGTTGGTGCATGACGGCATTCGTAAGCGGCACCCCTTCAGCAAGGGCCCGTTTAAGGAATCGAGTTCGATAGCTATCACTCTGCAGCGCCGCCAGAGTCTCCTCATCCACGACGGCATCTCCGACCGGCATCTTGTCCAGAATCACCGAGAACTCATCAGTAGCATGACGGCAGTTCGGACAGGCCCGCAGGTGCTGTGACAGTTGTTGATACTCCTCGGCGGACAATTGGCCGATTGGCAGGAGAGCGCAGAGCTCTTCATAGTATTCATGCGTTTGCATCGGCCTGCTCCTGCTTTTCGAAGCGCAAGTTCTGTTTGGCGGGCTCGCGTTTGACGAGTTCACGCAGCCGGTTGAGGCCGCGATAATAATGATGGCGAACATTACCCAGGCTGTCGTCGGTGCGCTCTGCAATTTCTCTCAAAGACAGCCCCTCAAAATACGTGAGCTTCAGAACCCTGCTCTGCGTCTCGTTAAGGCTGCCAAGCGCCTGTTTCACAAGGTATCGGATCTCCTGGTCATTGAAATGCGTGACCTCAGTAGGCAGCAATTGGCCCTGAAGCTCGGCAATGTCGGAATTCTTATAAAAATTCCGGATACTCAAATGTTGGCGGCGGCTCATGCCGCGGTGATACGCGTACTGCAGGATCCACACCTTTAGCGTGCCTCTATACGGGTCAAATTGTGCCGCTGATTTGAAAATTTCCAGGAAGACAGTCTGCATCAGATCCTCGGCTTCGCCCACGTCACGTAGAATCTTCATGGCGACGCTAAGGACTAGCCGATAGTAGCGATCGAAGATGATTGCCAGTACGTCGGCGTGCCCTGCCTGGAGATGAGTCATCAAAGATTCGTCCGACAGTCGTTTCAACTCATCGAGCGACAGGCGGCAGGGCTCGGCTAACGTAGTTTGGTCTTTTGGTGACATCGGAATGATGGGCTCGGAACGGTCCAGCCTCCTCTGTTAATCTCACATGGAAACGTTTTTTTCAAGGCTTCTTTTAAACGAGGATTCAATAGATAGGCTTGGTACAAACGAGGGGTATCGTTGGCATACTATGGACATTCTGAATTTGCCACTCGCTGGTAAATGACTCAAAACGTAAAGGTGAAGTTCTCTTGCCCACTCTAGGCCTCTGTTGAGTGGCGGCAGAAGCGTACGCCGAAAATCAGTCGGCAATCCCGGAAATGATCAGATCGTTTTCCAGCGGATTGGTATCGAGTCGGCTTCGAGGAAGTTGAACCCCATGGCGTACGGAATTCCGACACATTGTCACATTGTCATGGGCGTGTTCACACCGGTTCTTGCGAAACACTCGAAGTCCTTCTCGCTCATCGACTGCATCTCGATCGGGGTAGATCGGATGCAGCGCAACTTCGAGCCCATGCGAAAACAAGTGGAAGCCTGGCAGAGGAGTGAACTCACCGACGTCACAACAAAGGTGGTGATTTATGAAGCCTTTGTCGAGGGCAGACTTGAGGCTCCCAAGCACCTCGCCCGGACGGTACATGATCTCTACTTCGAGCCGAAGCATGAGGAATTCCGACCGCGGACGATCTGGAGTCTCTCGAATGCGTTCACGTCCGCATTCAAGGAACTCGAGCCCATCCCGCAATTCAAGGCGACTGCGAAGCTGGGCGAGTTCCTGGAAACGCGGTTCTCAATGTCGTTCTAGGGAAGGGGCGGTATCGGCCGGCCGCCTCTTTTTCATAGAAGATAGGAGACCATTCACTATGCACCGAGTACGGCATTTATGGTCGGAGAGATCAATGAGCGAAAAACGTCATTGATTTCCTTTGGCGCCAGGCGGCTCCGGCGGTCTAGCCACCACGTCAAAACTGACAGGAAAGCGGAGGTGAGGTAGTGTACGAAGAGGTCTACTGGGACTTCTGAGTCCGCCTTTCTAAGTTTCTGAATTTCGACCTTGCATTCTCGCCGAATCAGTTCTTGTAGTATCTCCAGCAGCCGCTGTCGGAACAAAGGCCACCCCTGGGTGTGCAACAGGGCGCAGTAGACGTTCCGGTATTCGCTAGACGCGAAGCGCAACGCTTCCGCGAGGAGGCGCATGACGCGCTTCGGGGACTCGGTGAAGCGATAGACCGGCAGTTCACCCGCTGGACCCTGTCTCCTGCTGAACGCGAGGTCGGGCTCCTGCTACTCAAGGGGCTTAGCCACAGGGAAATTGCCAAAGGTGAGGTCAACCACGGAGACGACCATTCGCCAGCAGGCGCTTGCGCTCTATCGCAAGTCAGGATTGGGAAGCCGTGCAGAGCTATCGGCTTTCTTCTTAGAGGATCTGTTACTGCCCGTCGGCGAGCGCTAAAACGCAAGCGTCTCTGTAACTTTTTGCGCTTTCGCTATTGCTGGCTTGCTTGCTGACTGCGCAAGATGATGCGTGCGATTTCTCCCCGGCTCCACAAGCGCATGCGAGGTCCCCAGGTGCCAGTACCACGACAGACGATGATCGGCATTCCATTCACCTCATATCTGCCCGCCAGAAAAGGGTGCGTCAAGTGGACCAAGTATTTGAAAGGCCAAATCTGGCCTTCATGCGTGTGGCCCGAGAGCATCAGCCCCGCTCCCGAGTGTGCCACTGTCTCTACGTCCCACGGGGTATGGGACACAAATATGGTAGCCGCACCCTCAGGACGGCCTTCGAGCGCCTTTTGGATGAAGTTGCCGGTTTGGTTACGCCGGCGCCGGCTCGTGAGGTCGTCAATTCCGGCCAGGATCAGGCCCGGCCGCAGCTCGGCCCAGCGATCATGCAGCACGTGAACGCCATTGTCTTCGAGCACGCTGGGGCCGCTTTCGTTTTCTTCATCGAACTCGTGATTACCAGTGACTGCCCACACCCCAAGAGGAGCATGGAGCGTGCGCAACGAAGACAGCAATTCGCTTTCCGAAGGATTGTCGCCTTCGGCGATGTCACCCGCCAGGACGACTAAGTCAGGACGTTCAGCCTGTATCTGCCGGATGCGCGCTTCAAGCCAATCCTTACCAAGTTGCGCTCCTAAATGGAAATCCGAAACGAGGACGAGCACCGTGCCGTCCATTTCG
>JAIQFA010000166.1 GCA_020073525.1 Terriglobia bacterium | reverse complement strand
AAATTTCATCTGATCGGAAGAGTTCAAGGCGAAAGACTTGCTGGCCGGTGTCGAGGTCCGGCCCATGGCGGAAGTTCTTTGAGTCGCAGCCACGTCGGAGTGGCACTCGGCGCAGGCCGCCGGACCCGCGTACTCACTTCGGGCGAATGTGCTTTTTCTGGGCCACCATCCGCCCTTTTGCAGTCGTTCCTGCGTGCTCACTTGCTGCCTAGACGTGGCGGGAGTTTCACCCTGCGCTCCGAGCGCGAGTGCTGCCACAAGAAATGAAACTACGACCCGACGAACCATGATGCAGGCCAACCGGAAGCAAGAAGCGCCGTGACTTATTGCAGAGAAGCGCAGTTGAGAAGATCCCCACAGATCTCTCAAGGCGGATCATAGCAGACCCAGCATGCGGCTAGGCGTTACGGCTATGGCTGCTGAAATACTTTCCTGGCTTCGACGCCGGGGTCGGACTGCGTTCTGGGAATCAATGTGTATTCGACTTCGAAAGCGGCGTGCTGTCCCGGCTTGAGGTCACGCAAACGGTCGAGCAATTCGAACTCAACATATTTCACGTCGTCGCCAGGACTGGTGTAGATCTGCGAGTGGGAACCTTGCTCGGGCCATTCCGCTTCGGCACCATCGGAATCGGCGGTCTTGCTCTCAAGGAGAAGGTCCGCGCCACTTCCCACCCACAAGACCTTTTCTCCATCGCTTCCGATCTTGACTTTGCGGGTGAGATCGCGGCTTAAAGAAAGAAGCCGCCCCTCAACTTTCACGTCCGCCGGCGCGGGAGGGATCAAGTTGACATAACCTGACGGAAACTGCGAATGCTGCGGCAGCAGGATGAACGCCCGATCGGGTGAAGCCAACTGAGTAATCGTCCAGACGCTCATGCGAACGGGTGTGCCACTTACCTTTTCATAAACGGTCTTGATCGTAACCATCGCCTTCTGTGAATCAAGCGAGATGATTCGCCGGATGCGCACGCCGTAACTCGAGTCTACCGGCGACACTAACGCGACTTGATGGTCTTCTATGGTTGCCGTGAACGCCGCTGCGTCGAAACCGGTGGGAGGAGGCCAACCTCGCCCCGCGACCTTGGGCCAATCCGATTGTGGAGCCGGCCACGCTTTATCTCCCCCGTAGTTTCTCCATCCCTCGACGTCCGCGGGCATGTTCTTGCCTACGGTTGGATTGTTCCAGAAGGGGCCGGGCACGGTGCGCCCCTTGTCATCGATGAGGTTGAACTGCATAACGCGGCCAATCTCGGGAACAATCACAATTTCCGCGGCGCCATTGCGGAGGACAATCGCCCTCCATCCGTGAAAGTCGGAGTGGGTCACTACGACAGCTTTCGGTTCGCTACCACCCTGCTTTTTCGTATCTTCAGCGGAGCCCGACAGAAGAAGCATCGTCACAAAGAAGGCAGCTGCCAGGATTTCCAGTCCGAAAGAGATTGGGGCGTGAGTTTTCCACACAGGGATTGGGGGCCAGTCTGCAACATGGCAAGAGTGACGTCAAGCCCTAAATAAACGATTTTCTTGAACCTGTTAATACAGCGCAGTTGCTACGGCTTCACCGTGACCATCACCACCGAATGTGGCGCTACCGTGGCTGAGAATGTCCCTTTGTGTTCCCCCAGATCTTTTGCTTGCCAGAGGTCGCGAATCTTGGCGCTCAAGTGCGCGGGATATCCCAGGTCTTCCCACGACGCGCTGATTTCTCTATCCGTGGTTCCCCGGTTCAACAGAACGACCGCACGGCTTCCATCCTGTAGCACTTTGGACCACACTTCGAGGTTGCCGGTCTGGCGGACTCGGCGGCCCTGATTGCCTGCTGGATCCTGATCGACCGCAATCACTTCCTTGTGCGTGAGAATTTCGCGAATCTCCGGTTTCATGTCGCGCACATCGTTGCCCGCGATCAAAGGAGCCGCCAGAATCGCCCACAGACTAAAGTGGGCGCGGTATTCCGCCGTGGTCATTCCGCCGTTGCCGACTTCGAGCATGTCCGGATCGTTCCAGTGCCCGGGACCAGCGTAGGACTCAAGGCCAGCCTCCTGATCCAGGATGTCGAGCATGCCGTAGTTGCAGCAATCGCCGGGTTTCCATTCCTGTTTGCCCTGCCATCGGTCCTGGATATCGCCGGTGGTGCGCCAAAGATTTCCGACACCCGTTGCCCAGAGCCACGGCTGACTCTTCCCCCATTCGCAAATGCTGAAGACAATCGCCCGGCCGGAAGCATCTAGCGCCGCTCGCATGATCTCGTAAGAAGAGCGCGCATCCTGCGTCGAAGTGCTGCACCAGTCGTATTTCAGATAATCCACGCCCCAAACTGCATACTGCCGCGCGTCCTGAAACTCATATCCACGGCTGCCGGGACGGCCCTGGCACGTCTTCGTTCCCGCGTCGGAGTAGAGGCCGAACTTCAGGCCTTTTCCATGGACGTAGTCGGCGAGCGCCTTCATGCCGGACGGAAAACGGTTGGCGTCGGCCACGATGTTTCCGTTGCTGTCGCGTTCCACCTGCCAGCAGTCATCGATCACGACGTATTGATACCCGGCATCTTTCATGCCCGACGTGACCATCGCATCGGCAACTTGCCGGATCAGATCTTCGCTGACGTTGCAGCCGAATTTGTTCCAGCTGTTCCATCCCATCGGCGGCGTGCTGGCCACGGCGCCAGTTAATGCCTTTTCGCCATCTTGCGAGAAGGCTATAAGGCCGAACAGGAGAATAGCTGCCAAGAGGGTGAATGCTCTGCGCATCACGTGACGTGCTCCTTAGGTGGAGTCTAAAGTCGTCCAACAGAAACTGGTTTCAGGCCATCATACAGCGGTCGTCCAAAGGACTTGGAAGACGAGTGTATGGGACACTCGGCAGGGACGCTGGTTCTCGTTGTATCGTGCAGGGAAATGTGAGATTATCCGCGCAACGTAGTTCGCAGCCTGCCCCTATTCGCAGGAGGTGCCCATGCGCACAAACCACCTGAACCCTCTAGCCAAAGCCTCCCTGGCTCTCCTGTTAATGGCCTCCAGCATCAGCGCCTTCGGCAGCGATCAGCAGAAAGCGGAAAAGCGCCTGCGCCGGATTTCGGCGATGGCGGTAGATAGCATCTCGCGCGCGATCGTGAATCAGACGATGGCCGACGCGGTACATGCGAAGAGAATCGAGCTGATGCGCCAGCGTCACGCGATGAACTTGAGTTATGGATCTTTGTTCATCGCGCACCAACTGAGTGCGGCGGGCGCCCAGATGCTCGACATCGCCCTGCAGCTTGAGGGCGGCAAAGACATCGGTCAGATTGCCAATGAGCGCAACGCGAATTGGAAACTGATCGCAGACGCCGCGAAACAGCTGAACGAAAAAATCGACGACAATATCTATCGCCATTTCCTGCACGCGAAGGCGGACCAGCAACTCGTGATAACCGACAAGTACGAATCATATACTGACATCGTGCGCGCTGATGGAGATGTCACTCCAGAGGAACTTGCAAGCGCACGAGCGGATTACCAAGTCTGGAAGAACCGTGGCTCAGCCCCAAAAGGGAGTGGACTCGACACGCAGACCGAAGGCTTGGCCCACGATACGTCGGAGTTATATAAGGGCGGCGCGCGTCCACATCCAGTGCCCTGATCGCTCCACCTAGCTACCCGAATCATCCGGATGGGCAGTGTTCTAGGGCTGAGCCGGTTTTTCTCCGTCTGCTGCCCGAATGCCATTTTGACTTTGAATCGCCCCGTAGGCTTGGCTCCCGGTCCGACTCCGCTGGCTTTGCACCATTGCGTTCAGGCGCTCAAAGGCTGCGCGTTCCTGTTCGGCTGCATCGGGGCGCCCGGCCTTGCTGTAAGACCGAGCCAGAGCGAATCGAACCTCAGGGCTGTTCGGCGCCAGGTTGCGAGCCGTCTCCAGTTCCTTCAGTGAGTCCTCAATTTTCCCGAGTTCTAGCCATGAGCGTCCCAGCAAATAGTGGCCCTCCGCAGATTTAGGTGCGAGTTCCACCGCCCGTTGTGCAAGTTGTCTGGCTCTATCGGCATTCCGCAATTGCAGGGCAATGGTGCTCCGTCGGAGGTAGGGCAATGCGCTGCCGGGCGTGATTTTCGTTTCTTCCGACAGTTGCTCTTCGGCCTCGTCGTATCGCGAAGCTGAGGCCAGGGCGCTGCCATAGGCGTAGTGCAGATAGGGCGTGCGCGAATTCATTTTCACCAACTGCTCAAACTTAGAGAATGCCTTATCGTACTTGCTCTCGGAAAGCAATGCGGCAGTCTCTCCGGCGAGGCGAACCAGGGATTCATTCGCATGATCGAGTTCATCGGGAAGCTGTGGAATGCGAAGTAACGCAATGCCCAGCGCGAATTTGACTTCTTCTTCCAGAGGCCCCGACCCACTTTCCGGAGTCAGCAATTCAGTTGCCCGGTCAAATTCTCCGTTCCGATTGAGCAAAATTGCCAGATGATATCGCGCCACCTGCACGGCGGCTGCATTGCCGGCAAATCCCAGGTCCCGCCCTCGTTCAAGATGGATGAGTGAATTCTTGTAGTCCTTCGTCTCAAACTCCGACAAGCCCAGCAGAGCCCAGACATTGCCGTTTCGCCCGTTGATGGCCGCTGCATTCTTGAGAGCAATCGCCGCGTCAGCATAGCGCGCGGACGCGTAGCACAAGGTCCCCAGGTTCCGCCAGCCCTCCTCCCACTCCGGACGGAGAGCCAGGGCGCGCTGGTAGTAGGAAATTGTGGTGTCCATTTGGCCTGCGGCCTGCGCGGCCGCGGCCTTCTGCCCCAGCGCTTCAAAACTATCTTCGAAATCTGTGACGCCGCCTGCAGTTTGCGGCGAGGCGCTTTCCCCGGGCCGACTACGGGCATAGAAGTCGCGCTGCGTCAGATCCACTTCGGCGGCGTTGGACTCCAGTTTTTTCGCGACCGCCCGTTCTTTCGCAGCCTCCTGTACCTCGCCTAAACCTTTGAGGGTCCGTGCCAGCACTTCATGAGACGTACTCGACCTTGGCGCAAGGAGAACTGCTTTTCGCGCCGATGGCAACGCCTCTTTTGCGTGGTGGAGTTGCAGGTTCGATGAAGCCATGTGCATGTAAGGCAGAGCGCTTCGCGGTGAAACTCTTGTTTCCTCCACAAACTCGCGAAGAGCTTCTTCGATTTTTCCGGCGCCCTCCAACGCCGAGGCGTAGGCGTGGTGGAGATAGGGAGTCTTCGGGTATTCCGTCACCAGTTGCCGGAGAGCATCCGCCGCCGCGGCGAAATTGCCGCCGTCGAGGAGCGCCGCAGCCTCGCCGGCAGCGTGAATCAACGCATCTTTTCCGGGATCGACTTCGCTGGCAAGTAGAGGAATTCGAAGCAGCGCCATGCCCAGCACGACCTTGACCTCGTCGGGTGGACGGCCCCGCCGGATTCCCGGACCCAGCAGGTCTACGGTCTTTTCGAACTCGCCATTCCGGTTGTAAAGCAGGGTGAGATGATAGGTAGCGACTTTTTCGAGTTCAGCATCGTCGCCGTATCCCTGCTGATGCGCCTGCTGCAGATGCACCAGCGACTTCTTGTAGTCCTTGGTTTCAAACTCAGATAAACCCAGGAAAGCCAATGCCGGGCCCATCTGCGGGCTTAACGCAACTAAACTCTGCAGGGCGGGAATGGCTTCGGCATAGTGGTCGGCATCATAGTTCAGCGTGCCCACATACCACCAACCCTCAGCCCAATCCGGCTGCAGTTTGAGTGCGCGTTGGTAGAAGCGGATGGCGTCGTTCACTCGCCCGGCCTCGCGAGCGGATGCGGCTTGTGCGGAAAGCTGCTCGAAAGTCGCGTTGGGATTGCTCTCGGGTGGGCTCTGTTGTCCGCGAGCCGCGCCGGGTGCAAGTAAAACCAGAAAGAAAACGAGCGAAAGACACCACCATTGGTTCGCTCGAAGAGTCGCCATCATGACGGATCCTTGCGCAAATGTTAGCACGGAGTTTTTGCCAAAGTAGATTCCCTACGCTGGTGGTTCTTGCAGTGTGTGGTAAAAACTTCAAGATGCCTTCCACGCCTCTCCACGGATTTCCATTCTCGCGCCGTCATTTTCTGGCGGGGCTGAGCGGATCTCTGGGGTGGAGCATCCTTTCCCGTCTCTCGGCGGCCACCACTGGCCCTGAGTTCGCCTTCACGGAGATATCGCCGTCGTCCAGCGGAATCACTTGGGTGCACAATGCGGCCAAGAGCGCCAACAAATATTTACCGGAATCGACCGGCCCGGGCTGCGCCTTCCTCGACTACGACAACGATGGCTGGATGGACATCTACCTCATCAACAGCGGCCAGTGCGACTTCTACAAGCCGCCCAAACCGTTGCGTAACGCGCTCTACCGCAACAACCGCGACGGCACGTTTGCCGATGTGACCGAGAAGGCGGGCGTGGCCGGTGGGGGGTTCGGGATGGGCGTTGCGGCTGGCGACTACGACGGCGACGGCTTCCCCGATCTCTACGTGACGCAATACGGCAGAAGTATTCTCTACCACAACAACGGCAATGGAACCTTCACGGACGTAACCGAGAATGCGGGCGTGGGTGTGACGGGATGGGCGTCCAGCGCGATCTGGTTCGACTACGACAATGACGGGCGTTTGGATTTATTCGTTGGGCAGTTTGTGGATTTCGATAAGGTCAGCGGCTGCGGAGTCGCTTCTGATGGAAAGCGGCACTACTGCATTCCGCGAATCTTCCGTCCGATGCCCAGTTGGCTCTTTCACAATAACGGCGACGGAACTTTCACCGACGTCAGCAAAGAGTCGGGCATCGCCAGCCGTCTGGGAAAGGTCTGGGGAGCGGTCGCCACCGACGTCAACAATGACGGCAACATGGATCTTTTCCTGTCGAACGACACGGTGGCTAACTTTCTCTTCATGAACCGTGGCAACGGCCGATTTGAAGAAATTGGACTGCAAGCCGATGTGGGTTACAGTGCGGAGGGGCGCCCACGCTCGGGCATGGGAGTAGATTCGGCAGACTTTAACGAGGACGGATGGATGGACCTCTTCGTTGGCAATATCGATGAAGAGATTTTTTCTCTCTACCAAAACAACAAAGATTTGACGTTTGATGACGTTGCCATGCCGCTCGGCATCGGGATGGCGACCCGTTGGATGAGCGGCTGGGGTCTGAAGTTTTTCGACTACGACAACGATGGCAATCTCGATCTCATCCTCGCGAACGGATTTCCGGACGATTTGGTAGAAGAGTTCTCTAGCCTGGTCAAATACCAGGAGCCGCTCTTGCTGTTCCAGAATACCGGCCACGGATTTAGGAACGTGAGCGAGCAGGGTGGGCCGGCCTTTTCCAAGTCTTTTTCGGCGCGCGGTTTGGCGTTGGGAGATTTCAACAATGATGGCGCGGTGGACGTGTTGGTTGGTGTCAATGATGGCGCTCCTGTCCTCCTGCAGAATAACGTTGGAACGAAGAACCACTGGCTGGGAATAAAACTGATCGGCACCAAATCGAACGTGGACGCCGTGGGCGCGCGTGTGACCTATCAGGCTGGAGATCTGAAAAGAAGCAGGATGAAGGTAGGCGGCGGAGGCTTCATGTCGTCGCACGATCCGCGGATCGTTCTGGGTTTGGGTCAGAAATCGAAGATAGATTGGCTAGAGGTTCGGTGGCCGCGGCCCGGAGGCACCGAGCGATTTGCGGACCTGCCTGTCGATCGCTACGTCGCCATCGTCGAAGGTACGGGGAAGTGGAAGTAAGGCGCGCTTCCCAGATGTTTGCTGCCCAGTTCCCAAATAATTCTCGTAG
>JAIQFA010000041.1 GCA_020073525.1 Terriglobia bacterium | reverse complement strand
GCAGGATCAGTGGCGCCCACGTCCCCAGCAGCTGCAGCGGCCAGCTACCATTGCTGGCATCCTTGAACGTAATGTTGACGCCCTTGTCGCGAAGGGCCTTGATCATGTCGGGATAACTGGCTGGAGCCGTAGTGTGGAAGGCGGAATTATCGAGATGCTTGCCCTGAATCTGCATGCCGTCCACATGACGCCTGTGACACTCCCAGCGATCATATTGATTTCGCTATCGGCGCCACCCTGCAGGGGATAAGGAATGGCCTTCTCCGTACGTTAGGTCGGCTCCGCGGGAGATTGACCGTGCCGATTATCGCATTCTCGATTTCAGCTTGATCATTGCGCCATCGACAGCGAACCTGCCGTATCCGTGATGGTGGATGGTCTTCGGATTCTTTTGCGCCGGGTCGATCCAGGCCTTGAGCACTTCAAGGACGAAGAGATTGTAGAGGTTGACGAACCGTGTATCGGCCACCTGGCATTCGAAATTGGCGAAACACTCAGCCACCAAAGGCGGCGCCACGCGTTCGGCTGGCACCGGCGTCAGACCGAATTTCTCGAACTTCTCCACGTCCCGGCCCGAGCAGTTGCCGACCTTCACGACTTTGGGCGCCAGTTCCAGAGCCGGAACGGCGATCACGCACTCCCTCGTCGTCCGCAATGCGGCAAAGCTGTGATTGGCGTTGCTGACGACACAGGCAATCAGCGGTGGCTCAAACTCGACCATCATATGCCAGGACATCGTCATGACGTTGGCGTGACCCTTGCGGGCGGTCGTTAGCAGGACCACAGGACCCGGTTCGAGCAACTGGTAGACCTTCGACAGAGGCAAATCTTTCATCACAGTCGCGACTCCTGGATGCGATCTCCAACGATGATTAAGCGTGGTCCATTGTAGCTATACTCGCTGCCGTCGGATGGATCATTTCACATCGATCACATCACATGAAATATGTAACATGCGGTCCTTCACGAACTAACACCAATCCTGACCCATGAACCATGACGGAGGTGTCATCATTTCGCCATCGTGGTCTTGTATCGACACGTAAAACAACTGATTTCGGTAACGATATGTTCTGCCAAGATCAAAACCACCAGTTTGGCGGAGAGAGACAATCATCGCTGGATGGCAAGGAACTTGCTCCTGTTCAGAATCGACCGAGTAAATCGCAAGTCGGTCGAACGAAGGTGGAGCGCCAGAAGACCGGCGCTTCATCAAACCTCATATCGTGGTCTGGTCGTGCAGACGATCAGCAACGGTCGCTGGAGGAAAGTCTTGAAAGTCGGTGCCCGCCCATATTTTCTTGCCGTGGCAGTATGTGCTGTTCCATGGATCCTTCTGGCTTCGAGGCTGACGGCCCAAGATGCGCATTTTCATAACGCGCCCCCGCCCAGCTATCAACTGAAGAACCCGTACGCCGGGCAGCCCGCGGCTGTCGCAGCAGGCTCAAGACTGTACGCAATGAACTGCGGCTCCTGCCATGGAATTGCTGGACGCGGAACCGGGAACATCCCTTCACTTTCTCAAGGACCTACGCAATCGGCGCCCGACGGAGAAGTCTTCTGGTTCATCACCACCGGATCTGTCAATAACGGAATGCCGTCCTGGGGCAGTCTGCCGGAACAGAAACGATGGCAGATTGTTGCTTACTTGAAATCTCTCAAGAATTCCTACGGTACACAAAAGAGCGCACAGAAGACCGGTTCTGCGCCGGCTAGCATGAAGCCAATCAAAACGAATGCCCCGCCACCGCAGCCACCCTACACGGATTTCCGCTTTGAGCAGCCGGGGAAGGTCCGCAAGATCACGGCGCAAGATCTTCCGGCTCCATACGTCACCGAGTCCGCAAGCAATGGACCTCAGTTGGTTGGCCGTCCGCAAGGTGCATGGCCGCAAGCTCCAGCCGGATTCAGCGTGCAGCAATACACAACGGGACTGGATAATCCGAGGTTGATCCGGACTGCTCCCAACGGAGACTTTTTCCTGGCGGAAAGCAGCGCCGGGAAGATCAGAGTATTTCGCGGAATCACGGGCGATGGTAAGCCCGAGCACGCTGGCGTGTTTGCCACCGGACTCAAGCAGCCTTATGGCATCGCCTTTTATCCTCCAGGAGACAATCCCCAGTGGATGTATGTAGGAGACACGGACTCGGTCATCCGGTTTCCATATCAAAACGGGGACTTGAAGGCAAGCGGGCCGACTCAGCACATTGTGGACCTGCCTCATGGTGCTGGGCACTGGACCCGCGACGTGCAGTTCACCTCCGACGGCAAGAAGATGTTCGTTGCAGTCGGGTCGGCGTCGAATGTCGATGATCCCGACACCACGCCGGATGAAAAGAACCGAGCCGATATCCTGGAGTTTAACCCAGATGGCTCAGGGATGCGAGTGTACGCCTATGGAATCCGCAATGCCGGAGCCGGTTTGGCGATCAATCCCAAGACGGGCGAGTTGTGGTGCTCGGTCAACGAACGGGACGGGTTGGGAGATAATCTTGTACCCGACTACATCACTCATGTCGAAGAAAGCGGCTTCTATGGCTGGCCTTGGTGGTACATCGGCAGCCATCAGGACCCGCGCCATGAGGGCAAGCATCCGGAGTTGAGAGACAAGGTGCTAGTTCCCGACGTGCTGTTGCAGCCTCACAATGCTTCCCTCGAGATGACGTTCTATGGGGGCACGCAGTTTCCCGCTGAATATCAGGGAGACATTTTTGCGTCTGAGCACGGCTCCTGGAACCGATCGGTGCGCGCCGGATATGAAGTGATTCGTGTCCCTCTGCATCAGACAGGCCGGGCCAGCGGCGAGTACGAAGATTTTGTGACCGGATTTGTGGTCGACAATGGACACGTTTGGGGAAGGCCCGTTGGCATCAGCGTGGCTCACGACGGGTCGTTGCTGGTAAGCGATGACGGCTCTAATTCCATCTGGCGCATCAGCTACACGGACAGCGACACCAGCAAGAGCGCAAGTGCGCGAAACCACGCAAACCATAGCACGAAGAGCGTATCTGAGTAGTGCTTGATGCCGATGGAGTACCTGCTCTGGCGGTTGAGGGCTTGGCTCAATGAAGGTCGAGCTAGAAACACATGGAATCGAAATATCAAGGATGCGGCAGGAAAAATCTTAGGAGGTTCATCATGGATAAGGCAGTGAAAAACAAAGATGTCTCTGCCAGCTTAGCGGGAGATGTTTCGCTTGGAGGCAAGTCTTCGGTCCATCGGCTCGGCTTTGGGGCCATGCGCCTTACTGGTAAAGGGATCTGGGGCCCGCCCAAAGATCGGCAAGGGGCCATAGCGGTTCTTCGGCGTGCCGTGGAACTTGGCGTCAACTTCATCGATACCGCCGACTCGTACGGTCCCAACGTCAGCGAAGAGTTGATTGCGGAGGCGTTGTCTCCTTATCCGAAGGATCTGGTCATTGCCACCAAGGGCGGGTGGGGTCGTCCGGGGCCGGATCAGTGGACGCACGATGCAAGTCCCGCGCATCTTCGAAAAGCGCTGGAGGGCAGTCTTAAGAGACTGCGTCTGGATCGCATCGATGTCTATCAACTGCATGCACCCGACCCGGCTATATCTTTCGAGCACTCCGTCGAGACTCTGGCTCAGCTACAGCGAGAGGGGAAGATCCGTCTGGTGGGCCTATCGAATGTCACTCAGGAACACATCGAGCGAGCCCGCGAGATCGTACCCATCGTCTCCGTGCAGAACCGATACAGTTTCGCCGATCGTGAATGGGACTATGTCGTCGATTATTGCGAGCAGAATGGAATTGCCTTCATCCCCTGGTTTCCGCTGGGGGCGGGCAAAGTGGCCGGCGAGGTGCTCAATCGGGTCGCGAAAGCACATCAGCGAACGCCGATGCAGGTTGCGCTGGCCTGGCTGTTGCAGCGCTCGCCCATCATGCTGCCGATTCCAGGGACCTCCTCGATCGAACATCTGGAGGAGAACGTCGGGGCAGGTTCCTTGCGCCTGACACAAACCGAATGTGAAGAACTTTCCGGTGCCTCCCGGCTGGCGGCATAGTTGTCTCAACATCGATGTCGGGCTTGAGGAGAGATGTAGCGATGGATTGGACAACGAACGGAGTCAAGATTGTAGTGCGGACGGACTGGACGTGGATACGCCACAGACGTCAGGCATGACGCGGGCTGCTGCGATTACGCTTGCGAAGACTGGAGCGAGCAAATTGTGGGCCGGGACGATGGTGGTTCAACCAGACGCGAAGACTGGACCGCATCATCATGGAGAGCTGGAGACCGTTCTGTACGTGGTGAAGGGCCGCGTGCGAATGCGATGGGGAGAGCAACTGGAACTGAGCGATGAAGCCAAGCCCGGAGATTTTATTTACGTTCCACCTTACGTGCCGCACCAGGAAATCAATGCCAACCCAAATGAGATTTGCGAAGCCGTAGTCGTGCGAAACGGACAGGACCCCATCGTCGTGAATCTTGAATTGCAAACTCCAGAACCAGCCAGTGCTGGTCATCGTGGCATGCCGTTTCACCCCGACCGCTGAGTACGTGTACTGTGCTCGGAAGAACTCTCGGGAACGGGAGAACCGGCCGAAGCCAGTTTGGCTCGCTCGTGTTCCTGCGCTGTTCGCATGGCGGTGCTGTTCATTCGAACAGAATCTTGGCCATCATCCCTTTGTCTTCGTGGTTCAGCAGGTGACAGTGGAACAATGACATGCCTTTGATGACCGGGTTCGTAAAATCCATGATCACATCAACAGTTCCTCCGAATGGGACGTTGACGGTGTCGAGCCACTCTGGAGTTGCCACCCGCACTCCATTTTCCGCATAGGCAAGGAAGTGGACCTGGTGAATGTGCATGGGGTGTAGCTCCGGGGACTGGTTGACGATGCGCCAGTGCTGGTAGGTGCCAACCCGGACGCGCACCATCGGCTTCGCATCCGTCGCGTACTTTTGGCCGTTGATGTAGAAGCCGTTCTTGTCCTCGGTAAACTTGACGACAAAATCCGGTGACGATTTCTCCTTGGCCGCCAGATCAACCTTCATGCGGACCGGCGCCGGAGAATCGTTGGAAGGCAACGCAACCGGTACCGTCTCCGCGCGGCCAGGGACGATGTCAGCCAACACCATTTCCGGATTTGGGTCACCGGCCGGACCAGTGTTTACACATCGAGTGCGCAAAGTGGAGGAAGCTCCCGGCGGCGGCCCGGTCACAATCGCCTCCAATCGTCCTGCAGGCGACAGCAGTACGTGATCTGTCAGGCGAGTAGGATGCGCGGGATCGTGAACGGCCAGAGGCATACCGTCCATGGCTACGATTTCCAGCGGCCCTCCATCGACTTGTAAGTCCAGGTAGCGATCAGCGGACGCGTTCACCATTCGCCAGAACTGGCGTTCGCCGGGCGCGATTTCAATCTGCGGGCGAATGGCTCCGTTGACGGTGAAGATTCTGTCCGCGGGTTCAGCCTCTCCTCCGCAGCTTTTGGCAGGAATTCCAACTCGCTGCCTGAGGGCGGCGGCAGCCGGGTCGTGCTCAATGGAGGAGCCGCGTAGCATGAGGATGCGCTCACGCAGGTGCTGGACTTCTGGAACATAACGCTCCATGCCTTCCACCACAATTGCGCCGGACATGCCGTCCAGCACCTGGCGATGGCTCTCCCCATGCGGGTGAGGGTGATACCAATACAATCCCGGAGGATGGCCCTTGGGAATCTCGACGGTGTAGTGCAGGGTTTGTCCGGGCGTGGCCAGCATGGTCAGGACGTCGTCTTGCGGGGTATTGGGCGAGATTTCCAGTCCATGAAAGTGCAAGTTCGTCATGCCCATGCACAGGCCGCCGGCGCAAGTTTCGTTCGAATGGGAGGGAAGATCGTTGACGTAAGTGATCTTGAGGGTCTCCCCCGGCCGGACCCGGATCACCGGAGGAGTGGTGCCACCATTAAACGCGAATGCGCTTTTGCCATTGCTGTCCCGCACGGCATGCAGCGCGAGGGAAGCAACGTGGTCCTGGCTGCTCACTTGCGGAGGTTCAGTCAAACGTGCGGCCTGAGCTTCCACTGCCATAGGGAAAAAAGCCAGCAGCACAATATTGAGCAGAATTTTGAATACCACGATTCGCTGCACGGCCATGCCTCCTCTTGGCATATGTTTTCGTTATCCCAGCCACTGCGGATTCTGATACGTTCCGTCGAAGTGGTGGCTGGTCTTGTACAGCTCATACTGTCCGGATCGCGCGGCCTGGACGGTCTTTGCCAGCAGTTTTGAAACCTGGGCCTCGCTCATCGGTCGAAAACTACGGGCGGCATCGAGGGCCTGCTGCAATATGGGCAGGGAATCGCAGCCGGTGATGACGACACTGGTTGGCAGGTTCATGCAGTAATGCAAGCACTCGATGGCCGCCACCGTCTTGCTGTGAAGGATGAAAGGATCTCCCATGGGCTTCATGCCCAGCACGCCGATGTTTTGCTTCAGGAGAAGAGGAAGCACTTTTGCTTCGAAGCTGTTGAAGTGGGCGTCCATTACGTTGAGGGGCATCTGCACGGCATCGAAGATGAAATCGTGGGCCGATGCGGTGGCCAGCATCTTCAGGTGGACCTCCGGGCTCTTGTGCCCGGTGAATCCGATGTAGCGGACCTTTCCGTCTTTTTGTGCTTGCAGCACCGCTTCCAGTGCGCCTCCAGGTGTAAAAATGCGATCCGGGTCGGAGTCGCGAATGACTTCATGAAACTGCAGGAGATCAATCCGGTCGGTCTGCAGCCGCTCCAATGACTGATTGATCTGTTTTGCGGCAGTAACTTTGTCCCGGCCATCCATCTTTGTCATCAGAAACGCCTTTTTGCGATAGCCGTCGCGCAGGGCGTTTCCCATCCGAATTTCACTTTCGCCGCCATTGTAGTCCCAGCAGTTGTCCAGGAAGTTGATGCCTTCGTCAAGTGCGGTGCGGACAATGCGAATGCTTTCCTCTGCGGTGATGCCCGGCCGGGCCAGATGATAACCGCCAATCCCCACGATGGAGACCTTTTCACCGGTGCGACCCAAAATGCGGTACGGCATGTCGTGCTTCGGAGCACCAGCCCACGCTTCCGGGCCAATCGTTGCGGTCGCAATGCCGGTAGCGGCCAGCTCCAGGAACTGCCGCCTCGTCGCTGTCGATACAACGACTGGTCTTCCCGTGGGGGGCTCGTCGATTATGGTGTCGGTCGTATAAGGTGGCGTATCACTTTGTGGATACATAAAACTCTCGCCTTCAAGGGAATCAGACGCTGCTTCCCAAATTCGTTCTGGTCAGCGGCAGCTCGCGAATCCGCTTTCCAGTTGCGGCATAGATCGCGTTGCACAGCGCTGGAACGAACGGTGGCACACCGGGCTCCCCCACCCCGGCAGGCGGGGCATCGCTGTCGACGATATAGACATTCGTCTGATAGGGAGCCTCGTTGATGCGGGCAACCGGATAATCGGAGAAATTGGACTGCTCGATCGCGCCATTCTTCGTAGTGATCTCTCCGCTGCGGGCAACGCTCGTACCGAAGACCGCCGCACCTTCAAACTGCGCCCGCGTCACCTCCGGATTCACTACTAGCCCGGCATCGACGACCGTATCCACGCGCGGAATTTTGATCTCCCCATCGTCACTGACTTCGACTTCGACCACAGTAGCGACATAGGTTAAGAAGCTGCGGTGGGCGGCAATGCCGAATCCGTGCCCTTTGCCTGATTTTCTCTTTCGCCAACCGGACTTTTCTATCACCATCTCCGTAACCCCGCGAAGGCGTCCTGTTTCCCAGGGATAGGTGTCGGAGGAGGCCCCATAATTCGGATAGCCGGTGTTTCTCAAATCCAGAGTGCGCGGCGAACCGATCAGCTCGAGCAGATATTCGGCCGGGTCGCGGCTCGCGCGGTGAGCAAGCTCATCGGTAAACGTCTGCACGGCAAAAGCGTGGTAGATATTCGCGACTGAGCGTAGCCAGCCGATGCGGACGTGGGCTTGTGCCGGACCATTCTCAACCCGAAGATTGGAAATGTCGTACGGCATATCGGTCCAGCCCTGTTGCAGGTGGCCGGGATCACCATAGACTGCACTCACATCGAAGATAGAAGTAATGGGCGGAAATACACACCGTTGCAGCCATGCCGTGGGCTTGCCCGTGGCATCCAGGGAAGCCTTGAGGTACATGGCGGCGACAGCGTTGTAATAGTCGAACCTGATATCGTCTTCGCGAGTCCACACCACCTTGACTGGACGGCCGACTTTCTTCGAAAGCACGGCAGCCTCGGCGACATAGTCTGGCTTGGACTTTCTTCCGAATCCGCCGCCGAGAAAGGTGACGTGGCAGACCACGTGCTCCTTCGGGATTCCCAGTTCCTTGGAGATGATGTCTTGCGCGGCTTGAGGATTCTGGGTGGGAGCCCAGGCAGTAACTCGGCCATCTTTGAACTCGGCCAAAGCAACCATCGGTTCCATCGAAGCGTGCGCCAGCAACGGAACGTAGTAGTCGGCTTCAAAGACACTGCCGCCCTTCGTGAACGCGGAATCTACGTCACCTTCACTGCGGATGACTTTTCCCGGTTTTCGAGCTGTCTCCCGTAGCTCGTTTTTGTATGCGTCGGAATTGTAGGATTCGTTTGGGCCGTTGTCCCATACGACATCCAACTTCTTGCGGCCTTGAAATGCTGCCCAGGTGTTGTCGGCAATGACGGCGACTCCGCCCAGGGGCTGAAATGCGCAAGGCGGCTTAAAGGGATCAATGGGAACCGTCTGATGAACGCCAGCTACCCCCAATGGCGCTTTTTCATCGTAGGACTTTACCTTTCCTCCAAAAACCGGAGGATGCTCGATGGATGCATACACCATGCCGTCCAATCGAGAGTCCATGCCGTAGATTGCCTTGCCAGTGCACAGGTCGGCAAGGTCGTAGCTATCCATCCCCTTGCCGATGTATCGCCATGCGTCCTTCTTCTTGAACTGCAGCTCTTCTTTTTTCGGCACGGAAAACTTCGATGCCGCGTGGGCAAGCTCACCGTAGCCTAGACGGCGGCCGGTTGCAGGATGAACGACCGCGTGGAGATCGGTCTGGCAATCCGATGCCGGAACTCCCCATTGCTGCGCGGCTGCCTGGATCAGCATGAAACGAGCCGTGGCTCCCGCCTGCCGCATGATGTCGTAGAAACTGCGGATGGAATGAGAGCCGTCGGTATTTTGATCGCCATACCGGGGATCGGCGATGGCCTGTTCGATCTTCACTCGTTTCCAGTCGGCGTCGAGCTCGTCGGCGACCACCAGGGGCAGGGACGTGCGGATCACTGTGCCCATCTCGGAGCGGTGCGCGACGATGTAGACCGTTCCATCGGTGTCGATTCCAACAAACACGTTGGGATGAAGAGTGGCGTGATCCGCTTGCGTGCCGCCCGCAGCGGCCTCATGTTTCGAGAGCAGTCTGGGCAGATAGCGCGCTCCCAGAACGAGCGCTCCCGCTCCTACAATTCCCTGGAGGAAGCCACGGCGGCTGAGGTTGGAAATGGCGCTCATGCGTGCTCCTCTGCTGCAGTCTTGATCGCGGCTCGAATCCGCTGGTAGGTTCCGCAGCGGCAGATGTTTCCCGCCATGCCTTCGTCAATTTGCTCGTCTGTTGGTTTGGGCGTTGTGCGTAACAAAGCGATCGCTTGCATGATCTGGCCCGACTGGCAGTAGCCGCACTGCGGAACATTGTGCTCAATCCACGCCCTTTGGACGGGATGAAAGCCGTTGGCGGTGATCCCTTCAATGGTTGTGATGTCGGTTCCTGCCACGGAACTCATCGGCGTGATGCAAGCTCGAAGAGCTTCGCCATTCCGGTGTACCGTACAAGCCCCGCAGAGGGATACACCACATCCAAACTTGGTTCCCGTGAGTCCGAGAACATCGCGGAGGTACCAGAGGAGCGGCATTTCTGGGGCGCCGTCGAAGGATCGATCAACTCCATTTACCTTAAGCTGGATCATGGATGCCTCTGCGTCATCTCGTGGTTGCACTTCCCGTGCCACACCGCTGATGAGCAGAGCGCGGCAAGGCGTACATTGCAGGAAGCAAGAGAGCTGCCGCCGGCTGTTCCGGTGGCGCTATTTTGACATGCCGTCGAACGGACGACGCCGCGGGATGAAAGCCTCTGACCATTACGAAGCCTCTTCATAAGCGGGGTTCACCCGCGCCAATTTTTCCATCTGCCGTATCACTGCGGAAAGATCTTCTTCCGCTCCGAGAGGCAATGCTTCGGAGTTGATTTGGAAGGCCGCTTGCGTCGCCGGCATGGCCGCGTCAATGGCGGAGGCGGTCTCCAGAATCAGACGAAAGTCCTTGTTCATCAGTTGCAGGGGAAATTGCGGACTGTAGTCATTTCGTGCCGCTCTCGACAGTTTTCCGGCATGAGCCGGTGCGACTACCGCAGTCTGCGAGAGAACGTGCAGCAGCAAGTCGCGATCCAGTCCGGCCTTTTGTCCCAAGGCACAGGCTTCCGCGATCGCCTGCATGCCGACGCCAAGAATTGAGTTAACCACCAATTTCATGGTCGTCCCCGATCCGCTGGGGCCGAGGTGAAAGTAGCGGGTGGCGATGGCTTGAAAGATTGGATGCGCCGCCCAGAAGATGTCCGGGTTGCCGCCGCCCAGTAGGGAAAGGGTCCCTTGCTCAGCCGCGGGAGTGCTGCCCGAGATTGCGACATCGAGCACGTGCAAGCCCAAGCCCGCCCCGTCGCGCGCCAGTTCGCGGGAAGTTTGGGGAAGGATCGTGCTCATTTCGAGGATCACCGTTCCTATCGGAGCATGCGCGAACACTCCATCGGGCCCGAGATACACACTTTGCACCGCATCATCATTCGTCAGGCAGGAGAGGATGACGTCGGCGTGTTCTGCGAGTTCCGCGAGAGAGCCCGCAACGCTGGCCCCATGCTCGGTCATCGCCTCGGCTCTTGCCGGATCGCGGTCATAGACCGCCAATTTGTAACCGTGCTCCAGTAGCCGTTGGGCGATTCGGCTTCCCATATTCCCAATCCCAATGAAGCTGAGCCTCGTGTGACTTGCGGCGAAAGAATTCATGCTATCTCCTAAAAATTTGTGAAACTGTGGACTCTTTGCTGAGCTGGCGCTGATACCAGCCGCGATCCAGCGAGAACGCGCCAGCTCCCTTGATGAGTACAATCAGGGCCAGTGCCATGGCCAGAAGGTGATACTCGATTCCGTGTCCCTTTTTGTCGCCAAACCAGTTCAGGAACAAGCCATGCTGAAGGTGAACCATAAGCACAGCTCCGGCCATGGTCGCTAAGACCCCGATAGCGGCCAAACGGCTGAGTAACCCGACAACCAGTCCTAGCCCTCCAAAGAACTCGCCTGCGATCACCAGAAAAGCGAACGGAGCGGGAATTCTCAATTGACCGGTGAGGGTCCGCATCATATTGGTGAAACCGGGCCCCCCAAACCATCCCAGCATCTTCTGCGCGCCATGGGCAAAGAAAACGATGCCCAAAATGATACGAACGATGGCGACACCCCAGTCGGCATTGGTTCCAAGCAGTTTAAAGAACATCCTTATTTCTCCTTTGATCATTTGACTTCGCGAGTTACCCGATCTCTCCTGACCCACCGTGGTCTAGTGGCCTGCAATCGACGCATAGGCCATCTTGGCAAACACATTTCCATCCACGTAGCCGGTGCCCCACTTGGCATCAAAATCCTTGGTCGGCTGCGCCGCCACAACCTGGTCCATTGTTTTTCCCGACCGGACCAGGGTGGTGATGCGATCCCGTATCGTTACCAACATGTTCCGGTAAGCCTGGAGGTCGGCCCGAGTGGCCAGCGGACCGTGTCCGGGAACGTACCTTGTCTGCTCGTTGCTGGCAGAGAGAACTTGATCGATCGAGTCGATGATCCCCTGCAGTGAGCCTCCAGAAGTAAAGTCGATGATCGGGTAAAAGGGTTCGGAAAAAATGTCACTCAAGATAACGACGTTGGCTGGTTCAAGGAAAACGATCGTGTCGCCATCTGTATGGGCTGCCCCAAAGTGCGCCAAGCGCAATTGTTCGGAACCCTGCTCAAGCGTCAGATTGTCCGCGTAGGTCAGCGATGGCAAAGCCTGATTCGGATAGGGCCCATCGTGCAGATCGATGAAAGGCACATCCTGTTCCGATGACAGCCGTGCTTTCACGTTCCTCTGGGCGATGATCGTCACGCCGGCGGAGCCGAACAATGCATTGCCGCCGGTGTGGTCAAAGTGCGAGTGCGTGTTAATCAGTCGTGTGATCGGCCGATGGGTCGCTTCGAACACTGCCGCGTCAAGTTCAGCCGCCCGAGACTCGATTCCGCTATCGATCAGAAGCGTGCTGCTATCATCGGCAACCGCCACAACGTTGCCGCCATCACCGGAAAACATGTAGATCCCGCTGCCCAGAGAGAGGGTCCGGAGAGGACTCCGCTCAAATTGCGCGATGGCTTTTTGGATGACACCCTCTGTCTTTTGGCTGGAGTTATTGCTTTGTGCGAAAAGAGCTGAACAGCATACGATCACGCAGAGAATCAGAAGGACCAAGACGGACAAGATGGACTTGGATCTGGGAAATATTGGACTGGGACCTGCTTGCTTGCTCGTGTGCCGGACCGCGAATCGTTTCGGAAGCATACCCTTGTGTTTGCACTCGAATCGCCAAGACGTTGTGTTGGCAGTGGCTGGAAAGTTGTTTTGCAGAAATGAGTTACCACTCGCCCTGGCAGCCGGTGGGCGCTGCACTGATCACGTGTCCGACAGCAATGACGAAGGCTCGACGGCTCCTGGGAACGGGAATCAAAGAATCTTGGTTTCGTCGCCAGGCGACGGGTCAATCGAGTCCACCCTGATCACCATAATGGTCAGGTCGTCCGCAAGCGTCTCTCCCCGGTTGAAGGCGATGGCCGCGGAATAGAGACCATTCACAATTTCTTCTGCACTCATGCCGCGGTTATTACGCACGTTTTCCAATAGTCCATCACGACCGAACTCTCTGCCTTGAGCATCCACAGCTTCAGTCAATCCGTCTGTGTACCAAACCATGACATCACCCGGTTCCAGGTCAATTACCTCCGGTTGGCAGGTTACTGTCTCAAACAGGCCGAGAGGGACGCAAGATGAGGGTAGCCAGGACGCGTCGCCGCTAGCCGCGCGCAGCAACAGCGCCGGATTATGGCCGCAGTTTACGCATTTCAGCCGGCGTGAGCGCGGGTCCAATTCGCCCAGTAGCAAGGTTACGAAGTGGGAGTTGCTTGGGAGGGCATGAAGTTCGCGGTTGAGCCGGTTGACCATGTCGCCCAAGCTGTGGGTTTCGCTGGTTTCGAATCGAATGGTGGCTGCGGTCGCAGACATCAGCAGAGCCGCCGCCACTCCCTTTCCGGACACATCGGCAATCACCAGGCCCAGGCTTCCATTCGAGAATGGAATGTAGTCGTAATAGTCGCCCCCGACGCCTCCTACGGGGTACATAACGGCAGCGATGTCGAATCCAGGTACCGCTGGGCTGGACGTGGGAAGAAACAACTTTTGTACCTGTGCCGCCAGGCCGACTTCCTTCACGAGTTCGTCGCGCTGCTGCCGAACCAGATCGAAAAGCGAATTTCGTTGTGCCACAAAACGCTGCAACAGCAACACCGCGAAAACAAAAGCCACGAGGGCAGTCAAGTTGTGGGCGATGCGCGCCTGTATGCTGGGATACGGCGGTCCAAACAGATCATGAAAGAAGACACAAAGACCGATCAACGCAAATGAGACTCCCCGGGAAAGCAGAATCGCGCTCAGCGAAAGGGGAAGAATGTAGAGATACCCGAGCGAGATGCTTTTGACCAGGTAATCGGCGTACGCCACGCAGACCGTTGCTGAACTAACAATCAGAAATGACCAGGCTTGCGAACGGAGGTGAACACTCCCGGTGGAAGCGGAACCGAATGGGAGTTGAAGCGTGGAGCGCCCAGGTTCCATGAGGCTCAACGCCGCCCTCCGCAATGAAACACGCCAAAGCTGTGGTCCATCGTCCCATCCACTGCCCCATGAATCTCTGAGATTCGGAACAGCATGACGGCCACGATCACCATACTGAGCAGGCAGCGAATGACCGCGATGGAAGTCTTGCTGCCGAAGATGGCTAGAACTGCCGCGCTGACGGCGTTTTTGAACAAAGCCGTGATTGCCGGCACGTGTTTCTTTCCCGATCCCCGCCAGCTAACGAAAGTCCGCGGACTGTAAGACATGAATTCCCTTCTGCTTCACGGTTCTAAGTGCATGCCACATTCCAAAACAGGGAGGACCGTGTGACTACGGCTTTGTGCTTTCCGCGTAACCACTTGTGGGACGGGGCGCCGCCTCTCCAGAAGAAAGAGGAACGACGCGCAGAAAGCCAGCGTGACGATATCCAAACCGCCCTGTCGAACTCTCGACTTAGCAAATCTTTCAAGGCCGCTGAAATGGAACGGAAAAGACCCACAAATTCGAGTAGTTGGCGCGAGTAAGAGCAAGACGAGATCGCATCATGCGTTTGGCATGGTGGGTGCACTGCAATGGCTGGAGTAACCGCAAATTAGAAAGGAGAATCATGAGATCTCTAAGAATTTCGACCTGTTGCATTGCACTTCTAGTCGCAATGGCGGCAGGTGCAACTGCGCAGCAGGTTCAAACGGACTTTGATAAGCACGTGAACTTCGCTCAGTACAAGACGTACTCGTGGAAGAAGGTCCGAGTCAGCAATTCACTCTGGGAGCCGCGCATCAAGGACGCCATCGACAGCCAGCTTGCGGCAAAAGGATGGAAGCAGGTTGATGACGGCGGCGATGTCGTCCTGCTGGCGATTGGTACAACCCGCACGGAAAGAACATTGGACACCTTCTACAACGGCTTCGGTGGCGGCTGGCGTTGGCGTGGAGCTGGTGGCTTCGGGGAAGCTACCACCACCGAACACGACTACAAAGAAGGGACGTTGGTGGTTGACATGTTTGATGCCAAGTCGAAACAGTTGATCTGGCGAGGCGACGCCGAGGACATGCTTTCCGGCAACCCTGACAAGAACGAAAAGAAGTTGGACAAGGCGGTCGTGAAGATGTTCAAGAAATTTCCTCCTCAAGCCAAGGCCTAATTTGCGACTTTAGTTTTCTCCCCTCGGGCCCGCTGATTGATTCGGTTCGCTTTCCGATCAATCAGCGGCCCGCTTTTTTGTCGAACCACTCTCGTTGAAGTAAACGGTCGTTCCCGCCCATAGCAGGGCGGCCGAGATCCTGCCCTGAGCGGAGACGAAGGGACGTCCGCAACCAATGCTAAGGTTTTGTGGAATGAACAATTCGAAGCGGAATCACAGGGGCGACCTAGCAAAGTTGGAGTGCTGGGAGGCTAGTCTCCACCCTTTGCACTCACCAGTCTCCCACAGCACTCGGGCCGTTGCGGAAGGCTCGAGCTATCCCATCCTCCGCCGAGGGCTTGGATCAACTGCACCGTCGCGACCATGCGGCGTCCCAAGATATTGACGGCGGTGACCTCATCGGTGAGCGCAGCGCTTTGGGCGGTGATGACCTCCAGATAGCTGGTAACGCCACCTTTGTAGCGAGTGGTTGAAAGATCGAGCGACCGCTCAGCTGCCACCACCGCCTGCTCTTGCACCTTGGCCTCTTGCTCCAGGACCCTCACTGCGGCCAGATTGTCTTCCACCTGCTGAAATCCTGTCAGCACAGTCTGACGATAGGAAGCGACTTCGAAGTCATGGGCGGCGATGGCTTGGTCCGAAGCGGCGCGGCGGCGGCCGGCATCGAAGACGGTCATCAACGCCGACGGCCCCACCGACCAGAGAACGCTGGGCCCGGAGAGCAAGGTGGTAATTGCACTGCTCTCAAACCCTCCGGATGCGCCCAGGCTGATCTGGGGATAGTAGGCCGCCTTGGCGACGCCGATTTGGGCATTGGCCGCCGCGACCCGTCTTTCGGCGGCCGCGATGTCTGGCCGCCGCTCCAGCAGCTCCGAAGGTACGCCAAAAGGAATTGCCGGAGGTGGCGTCGTAAGCGGCAAAGGAGGCAAGTGGAACGTTGAAGCGGACTGTCCGATCAGGGTTGCAACCGCGTGCTCATACTGCGCGCGCAGAACACCCACATCCACCGCCTGAGCACGAGTCGTTTCCAGTTGGGTCCGGGCCTGCTGCACTTCGACCTCAGACGCAATTCCTCCGGTAAACCGGCTCTCCGTCAACTCCAGTGCTTGTTCGTACTGAGTAACGGTGGAGTTCAGCAGCTGCTCTTCCGCATCGAGGCTGCGCGCCTCAAAGTAGAAAACGGCGAGGTCAGCGTGCATGCTCAGGTTGACGGTAGCCAAGTCGGCGGCGCTGGCTTGCGCTTGTTCCCGATAAGACTCAACCGTGCGGCGCACTCGGCCCCACACGTCCGCTTCATAAGAAAGATCGAAGGGCATCGTGAAGTCGTTGTCGGTGACGCCATTGAAAACAGAGTTTGGCGGCGGGCGGTTGTTTGACACACGAGTACGAGTCGCAGAGAGTCCCGCCGTTACGGTTGGATAATAATCTGCCCGAGAATAGCGAAGCAGGGCCCGCGCTTGCTGGAATTGTGCCGCTGCCGCCTTCAGATTTTGGTTCGAAACATTGATTTGTTGCTCGAGGGCATTGAGTTGGGGATCTTGAAACGTCTCCCACCAATTCCCGCCGAGTTTTTGATCGCTGGGTTGCGCGGTTTTCCAGTCGCCGGCTTCTTTGTAAGCTGGCGGAGGATCAGGCACGGTGGGGCGCTGGTACTTTGGTCCCACCACACAACCGGTGAACAAAAGCGAGATGGTCACAGCCAGGCCGCCGGCGCGCAAATCGACATTCATGGATCGAAAGAATCTCACTGCAAGCTCCTGGTTTCGGTCGATTGTGGAATGCGTACCTGTTGCCCGGAAACCAGAGAGTCCGGCGGATTCACAACCACAGTTTCATCGCCCTGCAGGCCCGACGCAATTTCGATGTGGTCGCCGAAATCATGGCCGGGCGTGATTGGCGTCAGAACTACCTTGCCGTCCTTTACCACGGCCACGCGCAATCCTTCAGACCGGAACAGCAAAGTACTGACTGGAAGAATGTACGACGAGGTTCCACCTGGCAATTTGAGGTGTACCTCGGCATAGGCGCCGCTGAGCAGTGTGCCGTCAGGATTATCGACGTCAATCTCGGTCAGCAGGGTGCGTGTGGTGAGGTTTATGGCGTTTGCGGTGCGCACCAGCTTGCCCTGAAAACGGCGGCCGGGAAATTCGGGTAGGGTCAGGTCGGCAGTCAAGCCCGGCTTCGCGGCCTGTGAGTAGTCTTGCGGCACGTTGACATAGACGCGCAATTTCCCCGGCTGAGATATATGGAAGAGATCCGTGGTCGTACCTCCGCTGCTGCCAGACTGAATCAGATCCCCAATATCGGTGTTGCGCGCCGTCACGATGCCATCAAACGGAGCGTAGATCTTTTCGAAAGACTGTAGCGCCTGCAGCTGTTTTACATTCGCCTCGTTTGCCTCGACAATTGCCTTGTTTGCGTTGTAGGTGCCGACCGCGTTGTCCACATCCTGCTGAGCAACAGCATTGGTCTTTAACAGGCCCTCGTAGCGGTCCTTCGTGATCCCCGCGAGCCTGAGGTTGGCCTCTGCGGTGGACAAGTTACTGAGCGACTGCCGCAGTTGCTGATCGACCTCGGGAGTTTCAATCTCAGCCAACAATTGTCCCTTGTGTACGCGTGCGCCGATGTCCACGTACCAGGCTTTGAGATAGCCGTTGGTTCGCGAGTAGATCGGCGCAGTTATGAATGGTTGGACATTTCCGGGCAGCACAACCTCCTGCGTCGGCGCGGAACGCTGGGGTCGGACGACGGAGACGGTCGGAACTGCCATTTCGGCGGTTTCTACCCGCAGCGTCGTACGGGCTCTGACCCGGGGGACTATGCTTTCGATCAAAACTCCAGCCACAAAGAGGAAGGCGAGAATTCCGATCAACCAGTGTTTGCGCGGTCGAGCCTGGTTCATTTCTTGAGTGAGTGGGGTTTCTTGCACAAATTCTTGTTTCTCCACTTGTGGTTCGGGTGGATTGGCAATCTTATTTTCCGGGTTCACTGTTGCTCTCCTTCTGCCGGCACGCTTGCGATCGACGGGGTGCGGTTGCGCCGCCCATGCAGCACGCTGAACACAGTAGGAACAAAAAACAACGTGGACACCGTGGCGAAGAGCAGTCCGCCGATCACTGCCCGGCCCAGCGGCGCATTCTGTTCGCCGCCATCCCCCAGCCCCAGCGCCATCGGTACCATGCCGATGATCATCGCCAGTGCCGTCATCAACACCGGCCGGAAACGAGTAAACCCAGCCTGCAGCGCGGCGGCGATGGCATCTTTTCCCTCCACCATCTGCTCTGTGGCGAAACTTACGACCAGAATGCTGTTGGCCGTCGCGACGCCCATGCACATGATCGAACCCGTAAGCGCAGGCACACTCAGTCGGGTGTGGGTTGCAAACAGGAACCATGCGATCCCCGCCAACGCCGCCGGTAGCGCAGTAATAATGATGAAGGGATCCAGCCAGGACTGAAAATTCACCACGATCAGCAGGTAAACGAGGACGATGGAGAAAGCCAGCCCCGCGAGCAGTCCGATATAGGAAGAGTGCATGGTGTCAACTTGTCCCCGGAGGACGACCTGCGATCCGCGTGGAAGCTCCTTCTGCGTGTCGTGAATGATCCGCCCGATGTCCCCCGCCACGCCCCCCAGGTCGCGACCCTCAGTGGAGCCGTAGATGTCGATTACCGGCTGAATGTCGTAGTGAGACACCACCGCAGCCCCGGTCCCGCGATTGATTGACGCGAGGCTGGCCAGGATCGAGGGTGGCGCGGCGGGGTTTGTTCCCGTGACGGGCACGTTTTCGAGCGCTTGCAGACTGGCGACTCGGTACTGTGGAGTCTGGGCCGCAATCTGGTAGCTCACGTGGTTGTTCGGATCGAGCCAGAAAGTGGGCGAAGTCTGGAAACTTCCACTCAGCGAGATCAGCAGATTCTGCGCCACATCGTGGGCCGTGAAGCCAATCTCTTCGGCCTTGGTGCGGTCCACCCTGATATTCAGGTAGGGATCGTCGAAGGCTTGTTGGATGCGGAGGTCCGCCGTCCCCGGCACGTATCGGATTCGTTGCAGGAGTCTGTCCGCGTATTGGCGGTTGCCGTCGAGATCGTTGCCCACGACCTGAATATCAATGGGGGCAGGGAGTCCGAAGTTCAGAATCTGGCTGACGATGTCCGCAGGCAGAAACGCAAATGTCACGCCGGGGAATTGTTGCGCCAGCTTGAGTCGGAGGTCGTGCACGTACTGCTCAGTCGGGCGATGGTCTTTCGAAAGACTCACCAGAATATCGGCATCGGCAGGACCAATCGGGGCTGAGTTGCTATAAGACAAATTAATGCCGCTGAAAGGCAGGCCAATGTTATCGAGGACGCTGAATACTTCCTGAGGCGGAATCTCCTGTCGGATGGATTGCTCCACGAGATCACAAAGACGCGCCATCTCCTCAATCCTGGTTCCGGTGGGCGCGCGCAGATGAAGCTTGATCTGGCCGGCATCCACGCTCGGGAAGAAATCCTGTCCCAGCCATGGAATGATGAATGCCAGCGACGCTACGCAGGCCGTAAAAAAGGTAATCAGAAAAGCCCGCTGATGGTGGAGGCTCAGCTCCAGCAATCGACGATAACTCCCACGAAAGTGTTCGAAGGCTTCTTCAAATTGGAGCTGCATTCGGACCAAAGGACTGCGGCTGGTAGTCGGGTGGTGCTCCGAATCCAGTTCATGGCCGCGCAATAGATACTTGGCCATGGTTGGCACCAATGTCCGTGAGAGCAGGTAGGAAGCCAGCATGGCGAAAACCACGGCCTCGGCGAGCGGCACAAACAAGTAGCGCGCCACGCCAGTCAAAAAGAACATCGGGACAAACACGATGCAGATGGCGAGGGTCGAGACGAACGCCGGTACGGCGATCTGCTGGGCGCCGTCGAGGATAGCGTGCTCAATCTCTTTGCCCATGGCGGCATTGCGATTGATGTTCTCGATTTCGACGGTCGCGTCATCCACCAGAATCCCGACTGCCAGCGCCAGTCCACCCAGGGTCATGATGTTGATGGTCTCGCCGAGCGCGCTGAGCACGCAGATGGAAGTCAGAATTGCCAACGGGATCGACGTGGCAATGATCACCGTGCTGCGCCAGCTCCCCAGGAAGATGAGGATCATCAGGCCAGTGAGACAGGCGGCGATGACGGCTTCCTTGATTACCCCCTGGATCGAGGAACGAACAAAAATTGACTGGTCGGCCAGGAGCTTGATATCCAGCTCGGGTGGCACGGATGCCTTGATTCGCGGCAACAGATCCTTGATTCCCGAGATAATGTCTAACGTCGAAGAATTTCCGCCTTTTTGAACCGTCAACAACGATGACCGCTGGCCGTCCACGCGCACGATGTTGGTTTGCGGAGGAAAGCCGTCGCGCACGAATGCCACGTCCTGAACATAGATAGTTGTGCTCCCCACCGTCTTGACCGGAATGCGGTTCAGCTCAGCGATCGTCTGTGGGGCGCCGTTGATGGCGACGTTGTATTCCTTGGAACCAATCTTGGAGGTGCCGGTTGGCAGAATCAGGTTCTGCGCGCTGACCGCATTGACCACATCGAGAGGGGAGAGCCCCTTTGCCTGCAAGGCGGCGGTGTTCAGGTCCACCTGCACTTGCCGCTGCTTCCCTCCATAGGGATACGGCACTGCGGCGCCTTCCACAGTAATCAGCCGAGTGCGGATGAAGTTCAGCCCAAGGTCATTCAACTGCTGCTCCGAAAGACCTTGTCCGGAGAGGGCAAGCTGAAGGATAGGCACGGTCGAGGCGCTGTAGGTGATGACGAGCGGCGGTGTCGTTCCTGGAGGCAATTGCCGGAGTTGCGTTTGAGAGACTGCTGTAATCTGTGCGATCGCTTTTTCAACTGGGGCATGCGGCTGGAAGAACACCTTGACCACAGCGATGCCGTTCAGCGATTGCGACTCGATGTGCTCGATGTTGTCGACGGTGGTCGTGAGCGCTCGTTCGGTTACGGAGACAATCCGATCGGCTATTTCTTGCGGAGCCAGGCCGTTGTAGCTCCAGATGATGCTGACGACCGGGATATTGATATTTGGAAAAATGTCCGTAGGAGTGCGGAAGATGGCGAGCGCGCCGCCGATCAAGATCAGGATCGCTAATACCACGAATGTATAAGGCCTGCGTAACGCTAGTCGAACAATCCACATATGAGTCTCATCCCGAATTGAGCAATGGCAGCGACATCTAAATGCCACTGCCAACACTTCGACATCCCATTCAGAGCAACCGCTGCTCCAAACTTTTCCTTTGCGATGGAGTGAGACCTCGGTTGCAACTGAAGGAGTTATCAAGAAAAGGCGGAGGGCCGACACCTCTGCTGCAATTTGCTCCGTCGACCACGCGACGCGATGTCGAAACGACGCCCTGTTTTTCCGGGTGCGTCAGCCGCACGGCTGAGTCTCGATTATGAAAATTCCAGGGCACGCCAAACTCCGGCTGAGAGATGACCGTCCCCTGTCTTCCGGCTTCTTTACTCGTGAATACTTGAGTCCCCTGGGTTTTCTGGTTCATCCAAGGGGAATAAAGTACAGTAGGGGTGAACGTGGGTTCGGGGGCAGGCGAGTTGCGCCATTGCCCAAAATACAGTGAAGACGGTATTGCCTGGCCGCTGAGCGGCCATGATCGTTGCGTGTCGCATCGGCTGACAGCGGGGCCAAGGGGTTGTTAACTGGGGCTGGGAGCCATCCTTACTTGGCCGGTTGCTGCGAACAGAATCTCGCTCCCTGAAGACCCGGAAACTTTCAGCACTGTGGAAATAGCGAATCTACAGCTTCCAATCGGATCGCCCATCGACGAGACGCGCATTCGCCTCGTGATCGACACCATCCCGGGAATGGTTTGGAGCTGCCTGGCCAATGGGTCGCTGGACGTCTGCAATCAAAGTTGGGTCGATTTCACCGGCACGTCCTTGGAGCAGGCGCGAGGCTGGGGCTGGACAGCGGTGATTCATCGTGACGATCTTGGATTTCTAGTAGCCCGATGGAAAACCGCGCTGGCCGAAGGGAAAGCTGCCGAGTTTGAAGCCCGAATACGGCGGGCTGATGGAGAGTATCACTGGTTCCTGATCCGATCAGTCCCACTGTACGACCCAAACGGGCGAATCGTTCGGTGGTACGGAACCAACATCGACATCGAAGACCGTAAACGCGCCGAACAGGACTCGGCCAGACTCAGTCAGACGCTGCAGACCCTTTATGAATGCGACCAGGCCCTGGTTCGTGCCGGCGACGAACACGAACTCCTGCAATCGATTTGCCGGATCCTGGTGGACGTGGGTGGCATGCGCATGGCGTGGGCCGGTTACCGCGAATATGACGAAGAGAAGACCGTCTCGATTGTGGCACACGCAGGGCATGAGGACGGATACCTGTCTCATTCCAAGCTCAGTTGGGGGGACTCAGAATCGGGCAGCGGCCCGACCGGTACTGCCATTCGAACCGGCAAACCTTGCTGGATCAGGCACAGTCAAACCGACCCGGACTTCATTCTTTGGCGGGCCGAAGCCGTCAAGCGCGGCTATCTTTCTTCCATATCGCTTCCGTTAATGTCCGATGGTGTCGTGTTCGGCGCGCTGGCGCTTTACGCCGGAGAGCCCGACGCCTTCAACGAACGCACCCTGCAACAGTTCACAGAACTGGCAAACAACGTGGCATACGGTGTCACGGCCCTGCGCACCCGTCAGGAGCACAGAAAAGCGGAAGACGCGCTTCGCCGCAGCGAAGCCTATCTGAGTGAAGGGCAGCGCCTGAGCCGTACGGGGAGCTTTGGCTGGAATGCCGCGACAGGAGATATCTTCTGGTCTGCGGAAACATTTCGTATCTTCGACGTAGATCCTGCAAAAACCAAACCCACTCTGCAGCTAATCTTGGAGCGGATTCATCCGGAAGACCGGCGATTCGTCGAGCCGCTGCTGGAACGAGTCGTCCGCGAAAAAACCGATTGGGATTTGGAACATCGTGCTGTTCTTCCCAACGGATCAACCAGACACCTGCACGTTGTGGCCCGGGCATCGCTGAACCGGGTTGGTGAATTGGAGTTTATCGGCGCGGTTATGGATATCACTGAGCGCAAGCGGGTCGAGGAGGAACTGCGGCGCAGCGAGAACTACTTGGCCGAGGGGCAGAGGCTGAGTCACACGGGCAGTTGGGCGTGGAATGTCGCGCGCCGCGAAAACGTCTTCTGGTCGCGAGAGCACTTTCGCATTTTCGGTCTTGATCCTGAAAAAGATGAGCCGTGCTACGACCGGGCCTTCCAACAAATTCATCCGGATGACCGGCCTGCCTTCGAACGGGCGGTGGAGGCAGCCATCCGCGAAAAGAGAGATTTCAACTCAAATTTCAGGATCACACTTCGCGATGGTTCGATGAAACACGTCTACACCGTCGGACACCCCTTCCTCGACGAAGCTGGAAACCTGGTCGAACTGATCGGCACGGCAGTCGACGTGACCGAGCGGAAACAGGCAGAGTCTTTGTTGTTTGCAGAAAAACACGCTCTCGAGATGATCGCCGGCGGGGCTTCTCTCAAAGATATTCTCAACGATTTGTGCGAGGCCATTGACCAGCAGGCCCAAGGCCTTATATCTACCGTTCTGTTAATGGACCCTGACGGTCAACATCTATGGCCCATCGCCGGACCTCGAGTTCCGGAGGGCTGGACGAAAACCATCACTCCTTTGAAGATCGGCCCGGGCGTTGGTTCCTGCGGAACAGCCGCACATCTAAAGCAACCTGTGATCGTCTCTGATATCGCCGACGATCCGCTCTGGGCGGATTTCAAAGATGCGGTCATGGCCCATGGGCTGCGCGCCTGTTGGTCGCAACCGCTCGTTTCGACTGCCGGCGAAGTGGTGGGTACATTCGCCATGTACTACACCGAGCCCAAAAACCCTGGAAAACATGAACTTCAACTGAGCGAACGGGCAGCCCACTTGGCGCTCATTGCCATCGAGCGGGAACGGGCGCGGAAAGCTCTGGAAAAAGCTTTTGACGAGATCAAGACGCTAAGAGACCAGCTCTACAAAGAGAACCTCGCTCTGCGGGACGAAATTGATCGGGCCTCGATGTTCGAGGAGATTGTCGGTTCCGCGCCGGCTTTGCAGGAAGTGCTGTCTCGAATAGCCAAGGTTGCTCCCAGCGATTCCACGGTCTTGATCACCGGCGAAACCGGCACCGGGAAAGAGCTCGTGGCGCGCGCCATTCACAAGCGTTCGCAGCGCTCCGGCCGCGCATTTGTGAGTGTTAACTGCGCGGCCATCCCGCCATCGTTGATCGCCTCGGAGCTCTTTGGTCACGAGAAGGGAGCTTTCACCGGAGCGTTGCAGCGGCGTCTGGGCCGCTTTGAACTGGCGGACGGGGGCACGATTTTCCTGGACGAGATTGGCGAACTGCCTCCTGAAACTCAAGTGGCGCTGTTACGAGTGCTGCAGGAAAGAGAATTCGAGCGAATCGGCGGCGCCAAACCCATGCGCACCGATGTCCGCGTCGTCGCCGCCACCAACCGTGATCTGCAAGCGGCGGTTGCGGCTGGCAGTTTTCGTCTCGACTTGTTCTACCGGCTGAACGTGTTTCCCATCAACGTTCCTCCCTTGCGTGAGCGTAAGGAGGACATCTCAATGCTGGTCGAATATTTCATCGAGAGATATGCCGGTAAGGTTGGAAAGAGAATACGTAGCATCGAAAAGAACACGCTGGATCGTTTCCAGACTTACCAGTGGCCCGGCAACATTCGCGAGCTGCAAAATGTGATTGAAAGGTCCGTGATACTGTGCGAGAACGACGTCTTTTCAGTCGATGAGAGTTGGCTGTCTTCGGAAGTGCCTCGACCGAATCGACCCTCAAGTCCGCTGGTCAATGAGCTCGTGGACCACGAAAAAGAAATGATCGAAGCTGCTTTGGCGGAGACCAAAGGTCGGGTCGCAGGTTCCTCCGGCGCAGCTGCCAAGCTTGGCATACCACCTTCCACGCTGGAATCCAAAATCAGGAATCTGAAAATCAGCAAGAGCCGATTCAAGCACAGCTAACCCAGTTTTTGGTTCTCGCGAACATTCCCGTCGCGAAAATTCGTGAGTTCTCGAAACCTCGCGAACAATATCTGCGGCTCTCCTTTTCTTTTCAAGCCTTTGCACATGGCATCCGGCTTGCACTCTCAAGTATCACCGTTCGTTGATGCCATGTTGAAGATACACAGAGAATTGGAAGGACAAGGATGCGTGGTGTTTTCGCTCAGTGGCAGGATTCGATCGGACGATGCCGTAGAGCTTCGGAAATTAGTAGGGGCCGAGAACCAAAGAGTCGTCCTGGACTTGATAGAAGTAAAACTGGTGGATCGAACAGCCGTGAGGTTCCTGGCCCAATGCGAAGCCGAAGGGATCAAGATCAGAAACGCTTCGCCGTATATCCGGGAATGGATTTCCAGGGAAGCGGCAGGGAACCCTGATACAGCATTTCCGAAGGAAAGTGATTAGCGCTGTTGAGTCTTACAGGAGGAAGAAATGGCTTCGACTTGGAACAGTTATCAACCGGAAACGCCATCTATCTGGCCCGGCAGTTTGAGGGACCCGGGCATTGAAGCCGCCGAGTCTCAAGACAATCCGTCGTGGGATGAAGGTGGTTCCAGCCAGGAAGCCCACACAAACGCCACGTTTGAGGGAATCATCGGTTCCAGCCTGGCTCTGAAGCGCACTCTTGAGCAGGTCATGACCGTGGCTACGACGGACTCTACCGTGCTGATTGCAGGTGAAACCGGAACTGGCAAGGAACTCATTGCGCGTGCGATCCATAACCTCAGCCCGCGGCGGGAACGCAATTTCGTGAAGTTCAATTGTGCTGCAATTCCGCTCGGCCTGTTGGAGAGTGAACTGTTTGGCCACGAAAAGGGCGCGTTTACGGGAGCGATCGCCCGTAAGATCGGCCGTTTCGAACTGGCAGACAGGGGAACGCTCTTTCTCGACGAGGTTGGGGATATCCCTCTCGAACTTCAGGCCAAGCTGCTGCGAATCCTGCAAGAACAGGAATTTGAAAAGCTCGGCAGCACCCACACGCAACGGGTGAACGTGCGCCTGGTGGCTGCGACCAATCGCGATCTGAAGCAGATGGTTGCTCAAAAGCAGTTTCGCAGCGATCTCTATTTCCGGCTCAACATTTTTCCGGTCACTGTTCCTGCGCTGCGTCAGCGCCGCGAAGACATTCCTTTGCTGGTGAAAGCTTTCGTCAATGATTGCGCTCGCCGCATGAACCGGCGAGTCGGAACCATTCCTCCAGAGACGATGGAAGCGCTGATGCAATATGGCTGGCCCGGCAATGTTCGAGAACTGCAGAACTTCATCGAACGCGCGGTGATCCTCTCGCCAGGTACAACACTTCGTGCGCCGTTGGAGAGTCTGAACTGGTTGGAAGAACTCAGTCCAACTGGACCAATGACGCTGGAGCAGGCGGAGTGTGACCATATCGTAAGAACGCTTAGAGACACGAATTGGGTAATCGGAGGGCCGAAAGGCGCCGCTGAAAGACTGGGGCTCAAACGTACAACCCTCATTAGCAAGATGCGAAGACTGGGTCTGTCGCGTCCGAGCAACCCAGTGGCGGCATAATCCGCCTACTCGACGGGTGAAGAAACCGGAGGATTCTCATGGCCGAGATAACTGATGTGCTCTATCTGTTTGCCTGTTGGGCGGAGTGTCGCCACGGCGATGACTATGCGGCTGTGGAGTTAGTCCGCGCGCTCAGCTCGCCGAACTTGGCCGTTCGCGTGGTTACCCGAGCGATGTTGAAGGAAACACTTGAGACGTTATCGACGCCTGCGCATTGACCAATCGTAGGCGCCCTGTTCCCTCGGAGCGACGTTGAGTCCAACACTGCTTATTCCGCGATCTCCGGCACAACCACAGATGGAAAACTTCAGACTCAAGGTGTTCCGTACAGTCGCTGAGAAGCGCAACTTCCGGCATGCCGCCGAAGCGCTCTATCTGACTCAGCCTGCTGTAACCCTCCAGGTAAAGGCGCTCGAAGACGAAGTTGGGCTGCAGCTTTTCGACCGGAGTGGCAAAACGGTCGAACTGACTGAAGCCGGTACCCGGCTTTTGAAACATGCGGAGCAAATCGCCACGCTGGTGCACGCCGCCCACCAGGAACTGGCGCAGTTGAAAGGTCCGAACCACGGTGAACTGAAAGTGGGAGCCTCGACTACGATCGCGCAGTACGTGCTGCCAAGGCTGATCGGGGGCTTCATACTAGGAGACCCGGGAATCCAACTCTCGGTTCACAGCGGAAACACCGACAAAGTTGTACATGACCTGGTGGAAGGATACCTCGACATTGGCTTAGTGGAAGGCCCGGCCCGGCAGCCGCTTCTTAAAGCAGAACGCTTTCTTGCTGATGAAGTCGCTGTCATCATTTCTGGCGGTCACGAATGGGCGGGGCAGACAATTTCAATCGATCAATTGTCAAAGGCGCCCTTGATATTTAGAGAAGAGGGCGCGGGAACGCGCCGGGTCGTTGAAGCCGCCATTCGTACCAGAATGCCTCTCAAGGATATTCATGTGGTGATGGAACTGGATTCGACAGAGGCCATCAAGGCGGCCGTGGAAGCCGGGCTGGGGATCGGATTCGTTTCGCGCCGGGCAATTTCCAAAGAATTGACCTTGGGCACGCTCAAAGAAGTTGCCGTGGAGTCCCTCCGGTTCCGGCGTGACTTTTCCATCCTCTACCCACGTGGACCAGAACCCTCGGGCCCGGCCGGAACCTTCCTCCTTTTCTTACGCGCCACTCGTGATCGTGACGGCAGTCACGATTCAAAAGAACTGATCGCTCAGAAGAACTGCTGAAGCGCCGCAGTGTGGGGTTCGGGTGGGTAGCCACCACGATGGCAACCTCGCGCCAACGAGCCCAGGCTTGTGCTCAATAAGAAAAGCTCATCGCGCATAAGAAGTACTCATGGAGCGGCGCGACGCTCGGCTCATCTTGAAAGCATCTGTTCATTAGAAGGAGAAAACATGAATACCAAGAAAGTTCTAAGCATCTTTTTCGGCGCCATCCTGGCTTGTGCGGCCTTTTTGCCAGTTGCACAGGCCAGCGAATTTAACCAGCAAACAAAATTGACTTTCGATCAACCGGTCGAAGTCCCGGGACAAGTATTGCCGGCGGGGAGCTACTGGTTCGTCCTGGTGGACGATGTTTCCAGCCGCGATATGGTCCAGGTGTTTAGCGCGGACTGGAAAACCCTTTACGCAACCCTCATCACCGTGAACAGCGAACGCCAGTATCCTGCCGAGGGGACGCTACTCAAATTCGCGAATCGGGAATCAGCAGGAGCTCAGGCATTGCTTACCTGGTTCTTTCCCGGAGAGACAATCGGCCATGAATTCTTGTACTCCAACCAGGAGGAGAAAGAGCTGGCCCAGGATCGGCAACAAACAGTCGTCGCCAGACCAGCGTCTGAAGCCGAAATTCGCTCGGGACTCTAATCAAGATCCTGGCGGAGTGCGCGCTCTCAACGCTCTAATAAGGTGCCGAGAGCGCGCATCTGTTTGCTTTGCGTAGTCTTCGTCTTACCTGCGGCGCACAGGTTGCAGGAGGACCAGTAATAATGGGGAATTACCGCGCTTAAGGAAGGCTATGGATTTGATTCTCGATCCCAAAACGACTGCCCTTGTCCTGATTGATCTCCAATACAGCAATATTGCTCGGCAATTGTCGCCGCACACATCGTCTGAGGTGCTGCGGAAATCAGTGCTGCTCGCAAATGCACTTCGCAACAAAGAAGGGGTGGTCATTTTCGTTCGGGTGCTTGTCTCCGAGTTGCTCAACCTGCCAGTCGATACGCCCTTTCCCAAAAGCAGCAGTGCACCACCGCCGAACGCTTCTGATTTGGTTCCGGAAGCCGGTGTTCAGCCGGGTGATCTCGTTGTGACGAAGCGGCAGTGGGGCGCATTTTACGGAACGGACCTGGAGCAGCACCTAAGGCGCCGGGGCATCCGGACGATTGTCCTCGGCGGTATCGCAACTAACTTCGGAGTGGAGTCCACCGCGCGGGCGGCCTTCGACCGGGGTTATGAACTGGTATTTGCAGAGGACGCGATGTCGAGCATCACCGCGGAGGCGCACTCCTTCACACTGAATAATCTCTTTCCGCGCATAGGGCGCGTCCGCAGCGCTGAACAGATCGCCAAAGCTTGGCAGTGAACCAGCTCACCAGAATTGGGACTTCGCAATGCAGGCATGCCAGCCTGATCCTGTGCCCGAGTGTCGATATCCAAACAGGGATGACACATCTTCGACGCGAGTAACTCCTCACCTGCTTTGTGATGATGTCCAGCACGGCGTCTAACTCACTTCATCCTATCAAAATCGCGTCTGCCATCCCTGCGATTCAGCATGGAACCGAAGTTGCATTCCGTTGATCGAAATGGCCAGCGTAACGATCGATGGTGTCGTCAAAGAGGCGCGGACGGGCGAGCTCCTGGTAGATCTGATCAACCGCACCGGCGGCAGGCTCTCCCAGGTCTGCTATCACCCCCAACTCGGTCCAATTCAAACCTGCGATACCTGCATGGTCGAAGTCGACGGAAAGCTCCAGCGGGCGTGCGCAACCACGGTCTCTCCGGGAATGAAAATCCTGACCGCATCCGAGAAAGCCGCCGCCGCGCAGCGGGAAGCTTTCGACCGCATTCTGAGCAATCACCTGCTCTATTGCACGGTTTGCGATAACAACAACGGCAACTGTACGGTCCACAACACGACCAAGGAGCTCGGCATCGAGCACCAGCAGATCCCTTTCCGGTCGAAGGCGTACGAAGTGGACAATACCAATCCCTTCTATCGTTACGATCCGGACCAGTGTATTCTCTGCGGCCGCTGCGTGGAGGCGTGCCAAAACGTCGAGGTCAACGAAACTCTTTCCATCAATTGGGAAGATCCCAACCCTCGTGTGTTGTGGGATGGCGGCTCGTCGATTGGAGAATCCAGTTGCGTCTCATGCGGTCACTGCGTCACGGTCTGCCCCTGCAATGCCCTGATGGAGAAGTCCATGCTGGGCCATGCGGGCTTTTTCACCTCGCTGCGGAAGTCCGCCCTCACCGGAATGATTGATGTGGTCAAGGGCATTGAGCCGGAAACCGGCTACGGAGCAATTCTTCAGCTTTCCGAGGCGGAAGAAGCGATGCGGGAGCAACGTATCCGCAAGACCAAGACGGTTTGCACCTACTGCGGAGTGGGGTGCAGCTTCGATGTCTGGACCAAAGACCGCCACATCCTAAAAGTGGCGCCGGAACACGGTCCCGCTAACGGGATTTCCACCTGCATAAAAGGCAAATTCGGCTGGGAGTATGTCAATAGTCCGGACCGCCTGACCACGCCGCTCATCCGCGAAGGCGATAAGTTCCGCCAGGCTAGTTGGGACGAAGCTCTCAGTCTGGTGGCCCGCAAATTCTCTGAACTCAAGGCTGCGAGCGGGCCGGACTCCATCGGGTTCATCTCTTCTTCCAAATGCACGAACGAAGAGAGTTATCTCATGCAGAAACTGGCACGGGCCGTCATCGGTACCAACAACGTAGACAACTGTTCCCGCTACTGCCAGTCGCCGGCGACGATGGGTTTGTTCCGCACGGTGGGTTACGGTGGGGATTCAGGCTCCATCTCCGATATGGAGAAGGCCGATCTCGTACTCATTATCGGCAGCAACACGGCGGAAAGCCATCCAGTCATTGCCACCCGCGTCAAAAGCGCTCACAAGCTGGACGGGCAGAAACTCATCGTGTCCGACCTGCGTGAACACGAGATGGCGCGGCGCGCTGATCTTTTCCTGCACCCCAAGCCCAGCACCGACCTCGTATGGTTGAGCGCGATCAGCCGCTACCTGCTCGATACCGGGATGGCGCACACCAAGTTTCTAGAGCAGTGGGTGAATGGGCTGGATGCCTACCGGAAGAGTCTGGAGCCCTTCACGTTGGAAGCCGCCTCTCGCATTTCCGGGTTGTCTCCAGAAACCATCAAAACCGTGGCCGAATTGATCGCCGATGCGAAGCGCGTGTGCATCCTCTGGGCAATGGGGGTGACACAACACAGCCAGGGCTCCGACACCTCCACCGCCATTTCGAACTTGCTGCTCATCACGGGTAATTACATGAGGCCGGGAACCGGAGCCTACCCGCTGCGCGGTCACAACAATGTGCAGGGAGCGAGCGACCACGGTTCCATGCCGAACCTGCTGCCAGGCTACCAACCCGTAGACGATCCCGAAGTACGAGAGCGTTTCGAGTCTAGCTGGAACGTGACGCTTCCTTCTACCAAGGGTCTGGACAATCACCAGATGGTAGAGGCGATCCACCAAGGCAAGCTCAAAGCGATGTACCTGATTGGCGAGGAAATGAGCATCGTTGATTCGAACGCGAACTATGTCAGCGATGCATTCTCTAAACTCGACTTCTTCGTTGTGCAGGATATCTTTTTCAGTAATACGTGCCGCTATGCCAATGTAGTGCTGCCGGGCGCGCCTAGCCTGGAGAAGGAAGGTACTTTCACCAGCACGGAAAGGCGTATTCAGCGGCTCTACCAGGTGTTTGAACCGCTCGAGGGTTGCCGGCCCGACTGGAAAATCGTGCAGGACGTTGCCAACCACCTGGGCGCAAATTGGCAGTATCAGCATCCTTCCGAAGTCATGGACGAAATCGCTTCCGTAACTCCGATGTTCGCGGGAGTGAACTACGAGCGGCTGGCGGGGTACAAGTCCCTGCAATGGCCGGTTGCCGCTGACGGGACGGACGAACCTCTGCTTTACACCAAACGCTTTGCTTTTCCGGACGGGAAAGCCAAGCTGTTTCCGGTTGCCTGGGTCGGCCCTGTCGACCAACCCGACGCTCAATTTGATCTGCATCTGAACAACGGTAGGCTGCTCGAACACTTTCACGAGGGCAACCTCACGTATCGCACCGAGGGGATTCGCGAGAAAACTCCCGACACCTTTGTTGAAGTCTCGCCTGAACTCGCAGAGGAACGCGGAATTCAGAGCGGGACCTGGGTGCAACTGGTCTCCCGGTATGGTCAGGTCCGCGTCCGTGCTCTGGTGACCGACCGAGTGCAAGGGCGTGAACTGTACATGCCGATGAACTCCGTTGAGAGCCCAGTGAACCGGCTTACCAGTAGCCATGTCGATACTGTGACAAACACACCGGCGTTCAAAGAAACCAGCGTTCACCTGAAAGTGTTACCGGAAATTGGCGAGAGTCCGCTGCCGCGCATCAACTCTCGCTTCGGTCATCCGACACCACAGCAGGGAGTCGAGGTTGAACGTAAGTGGACCCGCCCCGACTATCGTCCGCCAGGAAATGGCCTGGTGCAAATCCAAACAAGGTAAGGAGAGAGCATCATGGCCCGACCGATTGCACTGGAGTTTTCACCGCGAGATCCGGCAGCGGAATTGCGTTCCCGGCTGGAGAATGCGCCCGCGGAGCATGCGGAAGCGCTGCTCGCGGCATACGAAGTTTTGCAGGCCCTGCACGAACGAGGTGTGCTCGACGTCCTGCGCGGCGCTTTGGGAGCAAAAGATCAAATCCTCGAGACCGTGGTAGCCACGGCCAATACCCCCGAGGCCGTCCGCGCCATCCGCAATCTCCTGTTCTGGAGACGCATTCTGGGCAGCATCGAGCCCGAGTGGTTCAAAGGAATCTTCCAGGCTATCCCCGAGGGTATTGCGCAGGCCACAGCCGAACGAAAAAAGCCGGTCGGTCTTTGGGGACTGTTGCGAAGAATTCGCCACAAAGACAGCCTCCGGGCCATGGCCGCTGCCGTCGACTTCCTTGAAGCCTTCGGACGTCATCTCGATTTGCCTGAGGGCGCGCCGCGTAGCTGAAACAAAATCTCATGTGCAAGGTGGAAAGGGAATTTTGATGAGAACCAATCGTTGGGGGATCGCAATTGCCGGTGTCTTCATTCAGATAGCACTGGGCGCCGTATATGCGTGGAGTGTCTTTCGGATCCCGCTGGCCAAGCAATTCGGCTGGAGCATTTCTGAAGTCACGTTGACCTTTACGATCAGTATTTTTGTGCTGGGCGTTGCATCGTTCTTGGGTGGGCTTTGGCTGAATCGCAAAGGGCCGCGCATTGTGGCAATTACAGGGGGCCTGCTTTACGGTGCCGGCGTATTCCTCGCCAGCTTCTCCGACCACGGGCTCTGGTGGCTCTACCTTACTTATGGCGTGATTGGTGGAATCGGTCTGGGTCTTAGCTACATTGTTCCCGTCGCTGTCCTGGTCAAATGGTTTCCAGACCGCCGCGGCTTGATTACTGGAATTGCCGTAGGCGGATTCGGCGCAGGAGCGCTGGTGACGGCGCCGGTTGCGACTCGACTGATTCAGAGTGTCGGAGTGCTGCCAACTTTCGCGTACTTGGGCATCGCATTTCTGATCGTCACGGTGGCAGGTGGCTTCTTCATGAAGAATCCCCCCGCAGATTGGCGGCCTCAGGGCTGGGCTCCAAATGCTTCACAGGTCTTGCAGCGCGCAGATCACGACTACACTTTGGGTGAAGCGCTCGGAACCTGGCAATGGTGGGCGCTGTGGTTGATTCTGTTTCTCAATACTTCCGCCGGGATTTCCGTGATTTCCCAGGAATCTCCGATGTTTCAAGAACTGGCAGCCGTGAGCGCAGTGGTAGCGGCAGGCATGGTTGGGATCGCCAGCATCGGTAACGCCTTTGGCCGTGTGTTCTGGGCTTGGGTATCGGATTCGATCACGCGTCGAGCGACTTTTGTCGTGATGTTCCTGTTGCAGGTCCTGCTCTTCTGGGTTCTCCCCAGCCTCGCCTCCGCGGCAGTGCTGACGTTTGTCGCTTTCGTCGTGCTGATGTGTTATGGAGGCGGCTTCGGCACGATGCCGGCGTTTGCTGCCGACTACTTTGGATCGAAAAACGTTGGGCCCATCTATGGGCTCATGTTAACAGCCTGGGGCTTTGCCAGTGCTTTCGGCCCGCTGCTAATCGCGCATATGCGGCAGGTGAGTGGCAGTTACCGGGGTGCTCTCCACGTGATCGCCGGAGTGGTACTGGTCTCGATATTGCTTCCCGTCATTGTGTCGCCACCGAAACGAGCCACTTATCGAATTCGAGTGCCCGTGCCTCAACAAAAGGACCACCGGGCCGCTTAGACAAGGTTTGCGTACGTATGCAGTTCACTGCGCTCGGCGACGAACGGAGCAGCCCTGCGCGTCGAAGGTGGATTGGTCCGGTGTCTTTTCAGTTCAGAGCACCTGAACTGCCGGACTGACGCAGCACGACCCGCGATGAATCCTTGACGTCCGTAACCAGCAGAAATCTCTGGGTTGGCGCGGAAGTGGACGGGGTTCCATGCGTCAGTGTCTTCAGCGGCCCGATCGTCTGAACGATGCCAGCGCCGTCGGGATTCGTCTTCAGGACCGCCAGAGGCTGAAGTTTCCCGAACGGTGCATGATCGGACTCTGCCAGGTACACCTGATATTGCGCCTTAGGTGCGAGTCCCTTAGCTGCAATCTGAACCAGATCCAACAGACCCAGTGAATTCACCGCCACGGATGCCTGTGCATCCGGCAGGGAGCTTCCGACCGTTTCCAAGTGCAGGCGCGCTGTGTTGCCGGCTTCTCCAAGCGGCATGAGGTTCTCGGTGCCAGCACCGTGTGGAACCGCGTTCGGCACATACACCAGTGCTTGCGTCGTTTGCCCGATCGGGATGTTGGCGATCACCCGGTTGGTCACAGTATTGATCGCCGCCGCCTGCTCGCCATTCTCCAAGGCGACATATACTCTGGAACCGTCGCCAGATGGCCACACTCCATGAGGGAGATTTCCTACCGGAATCGTGGCGACCAACTCCGGCGTCGCACCCCTGCGGAACGCCTTCACTTCATTCGCTCCGCCGATAGTCACGTAGGCAAACTTGCCGTTGCGATTGTTGGCGAAGTTTACGTGATTGGTAATTGCACCGGTATCCAGCAACGCCGTTTGTTCAAATGGCGGCTTGGCACTGAACACTTGTACCTTGCCCACGTCTTTCAGCGTGATCCATACCTCGTCATTTTCCGGACTCACGGCGATGTTCGGGCAAAACGGACTGATCTGCGGCAAGCGCTTCACAACTTGATGCGACGCCACATCAACAACGGCCAGTTCGGGTGTGAAGCTGGAACAGACGAAACCGTAACGGCCGTCCGGACTGAACATGGTCATGCCCGGACCATTGGCTAGCTCGACGCGGCGCGTCTCTTTCATCTGCACTGGATCAATCACCGACACGTAGTTCTCGCCGCGCACCGTGACCCACAATTCGCGTCCGTCGGCAGTAAAAAACGCTTCGTGGGGCGACCGGCCCACGTAGATCTTTCCCTTGATCCCGTTCGTCGCGGTATCAATCAGCGTGACAGAATTGGAAGCTACCGAGACCACGGCGAGCGTCTTTGCATCGGGCGAGTACCCGAGCCCATGCACCAGGAGTTCACCTTTGTAGAGCGGGCTGAGAGCGCCCGGCACGGGATCACCGAGCCGGATCACGCCGAGCAACTGGTTGCTGGACGGATCGATGACAGAAACTGTATTGGAAGTTTGGTCTGCCGCATAAACGCGATCGTGAGCGGACACCGGAATGTCTGGACGTGCCCAGGGTGCTTGTTGCGCAAACGCGCATGGCAGTACACAGAATAGAAGCAAGCAACGGATTATGTTCATACTAGTGCTCCTTGTTCGCGGAAACAGCAGGTGTCTGGCTTGTCTTCTGCGACGCGGCTTCGTGTCGCTTCAGCCAAAGCCGCATCAGCTCAATTTCCGATTGCTGATCCGTGACGATTTCCTGCGCCAGCCTCCGCATCTGCGGATCCTTGCCATACGCCAGCTGCGCTTTGGCCATGTCGATTGCTGCCTGGTGGTGCGGAAGCATCAGTCTGACAAAATCCACATCACTATCGCCGGAGGTCTCCACTGACGTCATAGCCGCATGCATTTTGTCCATGCTCCCGATCAATTCGGACCAGTAGGGGTCCCCCGCTATTGTCTTACGGCTATGCGAATGAGAATCCTGTTGCCACGCCGGAAGCGCGGCCGCGAGGATCAGAATCATCAACACTGCAAGTCGCAATGTCATCTTCATGGCTATTCCGATGGTTTACGCTGCTGACTCTTTCAAGGTCTGGTCGTGGTCCGTGGACTCCGACAGTGTTCGCCATGTGGCGAGTTCTTTCGCTATGTTCGCAAGTTTGGCCTCGACCTGCGTGTTCTTCATGCCGCTGCTCATGCAGCATTTTCCACCACGCTCCTCAGAACCACCTCCAGCTCGACCTTGCCCTTCACGGAACTGGCACTGAGCGCGGCCGCGTCATTCATATCGGCGATCGCTAATTCACAGCCACGCTCAACCCAAGCCGCATCCTTGCCGGCGTCCCGCACCACGGCGGGATGGCTCGCTCTGCTGCCAGAAGGGCCCGGGCGACGATGCCGCCGACGCGACCCGTAATTGCTGTGACGGCACACAGGGCAGTTCTCCCAGAATTGATACTGCGGCAATCGCTTCGGTTGCCTTTTTTTATCTTCTGGCCACGGTGCGTCGATGCCGTAATGGTGGGAGCCAAGGTCGCTCAATCCTGGATGGCCGTCGGGACGTCGGCCAAGCGGCCAATGAAACTAGGCAATATGGTCGGAAACCTGGTCTCACTAGGGGGTATCGGAAAATCTGGTTCAGTAGAAGATCGCGCAGTTCGCGCCCGTTCGATGAACACCCGGCAAGGTTGCCTACCCAGGCAGCGGCACAAATCCAGGCTTCCCATCGTCAGAACGGAAAGCGGATCGACAAGATTGCGTTGTGGTTGCTTGTATGAAAGTGAGTGGTGGCGATCTGGTATCCGCCGCCAAACGTGAACCCGACTCTTCCCAAAAGGCGAAAACGCCCTAGAACGAGCCCGGGCGTCACGAAGTTCTGCTTCTGCCCGTCATTTTTTCCATCCTGAAAGAACGTCGAGTTGAGCTCGACTTCGGGCCAGACTTTCCGGAACACCCGGTATTGGAAAGTGTTATTCCAGGCTATGCTTCGTCCTAACAGGCTGGTGTCCGCAGTGGGCAGACCCACTCCGAACGTACCCTGCAGATCGAAGTTGCCGAACCCTTTGCCGTACGCAATGGTCGGGGTAATCATCGGATGGAGAGCGCCGTTTTTGAATTGCCCAGTCGGCAGGCTCCAGCCCAGAAACGCGGTGAGAATGTAGTTCCCATGCTGCTCGTTTGCCGAGAGCAAACGGTATTTGACGAGGAACGCCACATCCCCGAATCCGTCACGAACCGAGGCATCGTTATGCGCCAGATACGGAGGAACATTGAAAATGATTTCCACCTTCTCGAACGGAATCAATTCCAGCCCTTTTCCGCCATCGTAATTGTCAGTGGTAGTTCCCTTGGCATTGGTCTGCCAGAGCTGATCATAGCGGTACTCTTCTTCCAGACGAGGAGTGGTGGTCGCGATCGGCGTCACCCAATGTGGTTGCTCATCTTTGGTTTTGTCGACCCGGGCAAACCAGTTGGCAAAATATCCATCCTGGGCAAACACCATGTTCGATGAGAGAAGGAGTCCCACCACGACCGCAAACCCGTAAACCCTGCGCATTCCGCCTCCCAATTTGGGGATCTATTTGAAAGAATCAGAAGTGTATATCACAGACGGTTTTGTTGTCTAATACTAAACACTTTAATGCTACTTGGAGTCTTCCGCGCCGCGGTGCCGGATAAAGTGCAGCGGGTTGACCATATCCGGCGTCGACTGTACGATTTCGTTCCGATGAAGAAGAACGGTAAATCTGAGCGGAAAACTGGAGAGTTGCTGAAGCTTCGTGACGCCGCTTTGCAGCTGGGAATCAGCTTCCCCACCCTCAAGCAGTGGATTTACAGGAAGAAAATTCGCAGCAACCAGACGGCTGGCGGGCATCACCGCATCCCTCAGAGTGAAGTGGACCGGCTGCTTTTTCGGACGAGGGGTAAAACGGAGAAGGAGCGGCAGTTCGTGATCCGGCGTGTCAGTGGGCGCAATCAGCTCGTGGGACGGATCGATTCGGTTCGCATTAGCGGCTTGATGGCGGAAGTAAAGATTTCGATTGGCGGCCAGCAGATCACATCGATTATCACGGCCAGTTCAGCGCGCGAGATGCAGCTAAAGCCAGGCCAGACTGCGGCCGCCCTGATAAAAGCTACCGAAGTGATGATTCTGCGTGTGTGAGGATCGGAAATCGCCGACTGCCCAGACCTACTTCTCCACCAGGAACTTGAACATGGTTTGCGACCGGTAACCCTGTCCCGGCCGGAGAATCGTGGAAGGGAAGTCAGGATGGTTGGGGGAGTCGGGAAAATGTTGCGTCTCCAGGGCGAATCCAAAATGTTGCTTGTAGACGTGTCCCTGCTTTCCGGTGATGGTTCCATCGAGGAAGTTGCCAGAATAAAACTGCACCCCGGGTTCCGTCGTGTAAACCTCCAGCACGCGTCCGGTTTGCGGCTCATGCACCCTGGCCGCCAGTTCAAGACTGTTCCCAGTCCGACGAACCACGAAATTGTGGTCGTATCCATGACCTAGCTCGAGCTGTTCATTCTTGTCGTTGATGCGCGCACCGATCTTCGTCGGCTTGCTGAAGTCGAATGGTGTGTTCTTCACACTACGAAGCTCCCCGGTAGGGATGAGCGTCTTATCCACCGGCGTGAAGCGGTCGGCATTCAGTGTGAGTTCGTGTCCAAGAATATCGCCCCGGCCTTCCCCAGCCAGGTTGAAATACGTGTGTTGAGTGAGGTTGACGGGCGTGGCTTTATCCGTCGTAGCTTCATAGTCGAAGGTGAGTTCGTCTTGATCGCTCAGCGTATATTTCACCTTGACGTTCAAATTTCCCGGGTAGCCTTCCTCTCCATCTTTGCTCACGTAGGTGAAGATCAGTCCCACGCCATTTGAATTCTCAAACGGTTCCGCTTTCCAGACGGCTTTGTTGAACCCCTTGTTGCCACCGTGCAAAGTGTTTGGGGGATCATTGGCGGCGAGCTGATACTGCACGCCGTCCAGCGTGAAACACGCCTTGGCAATGCGATTCGCATAACGGCCAACAATGGCGCCAAAGTAGGCCTTGTTGTCGAGGTATCCGTCGAGCTTGTCAAACCCCAGAACAACGTCGTCCATTCGGCCGTTTTTGTCAGGTAGGCGTAAGGAGACAATGATGCCGCCGAAATTTGTGGCGCGCACTTCAATGCCGTGGGCATTGGTGAGGGTGTAGAGATCCACAGAACTGCCCTGTACGGCGCCAAAGATTTCCTTCTTCATGGAGTGAGACCTATCCGCCCCGGCGGCAAATGCTACGCAGCAAATCACCAACACCAAAACAGCGAATGCAGAGATCGCCAATTTCATTGAAGTCACCTGATCCCACAAAAATGATCGGAAACTGGTAGTCCAGGAAAGCGTTCCAGTCCGTGCGGCCAGAGCAGTCAGCCCCAATCATATCGATTTTGGGCAACGGCTGATAGCACGCCATACTTCTTTCGCATTATTGACCTATAAGTTTGCCTCCCTATAATCACCCACTTCGGCGAATTCTTTTCGCACCATCCTGCGCGCTCGGTGGGGAGCGTGTTCTGGCATCGGGGAACGATTGCTAAAAGTGAGGGGATGCATGATCAGTCTCAGAAATGTGATCTGTGTGCTGCTGACAATGCTTGCGAGTTTGGAGATGTCAGCGCAGCAAATCACCGGCAGTATTCGTGGCACCGTGGTTGACCCCAGCGGCGCGGTCGTGCAGTCCGCCACGGTTAGCGCCCAGCAAACCGAAACCGGCCTGACCCGCACGGCAATCACCGATCGCAGCGGCGCCTACGTGATCGTCGAATTGCCCATCGGACACTATCAGGTCAGGGTCGAAGCCAAGGGCTACCAGAAATATCTGCAGGAAGGAATCACGCTCGACGTCAACCAGACCGCAACGGTCAGCATTCACCTGAAGCTCGGCGCGGAGACGCAATTGGTTGAAGTGCAGGCGGACGCCCAGTTGGTGCAGAGCACCGTGAGCAGTCTTGGCCAAACGGTGATGGAGCGCGAGATCCTCGACCTGCCCCTTAATGGACGCGACTTCTCGCAACTGGGAACTCTTCAGCCTGGCGTCGTGCCATTAACTCCCGGACTTCTCCAAGCCGGAGGCGCAGCGCGAATGAACCAGGCCTATGCCGTCGACGGCCAACGGCCCGAGTCGAACAATTTTCTGATCGATGGTGCCGACAATGTCAACGCCGTGGACGCCGGTTTTGTTCTCAAGCCGCCGATCGACGGAATTGCCGAGTTCAGAATCCTCACCCACAACGCCAACGCCGAGTTTGGACGCAACACGGGATCCACCACCAACATCATCACCCGCGGAGGCACCAATTCGTTTCACGGGGCGCTCTGGGAATTCCTGCGCAATGATGTCATGGACGCGGCCGACTCCTTCTCCAGGACGGTGCAGCCTCTGAAGCAAAACCAGTTCGGCGCTACTTTCGGCGGGCCAATTTTCCGCGACAAGACTTTCTTCTTTGGATATTACGAGGGTTTCCGCAACCGGCAGGGTGAGACCGTGCCCGCAACTGTCCCTTCGCTGGCGGAACGACAAGGCAACTTTGCGGAGCTGTGCACAGACTCCGGTCACCAATTCATGGGCGGCGTGTGCGTCGATCAAGGTGGCAATCTCTTTTTCCCCGGACAGCTCTTCAACTTCGCAGCCGGCCCTCAACCGGTGCCGATTCCGAACAACCAGTTGACGGCAATCGATCCCACCGCGACCAATGTCCTGCCGTTTTTCCCGCTGCCGAACCACGGGGCAAATGAATTCATAGGCACGCAGACCCTAAGTGCAAACAACGACCAATTCGGATTGCGCTTGGATCACTATCTTTCTCGCACCGACACGCTGAATTTTCGTTACATGTATAGCGCTGGTCCCACGACCGATCCGCTTTCGCCCGTCGGCGCCAACGTCCCCGGTTTTCCGGTGGGCGAGTACGATCGCGGGCAAAATTTTGTCGCTCAGGAAACGCACGTCTTTTCGCCAACCACCATCGGCGTGGTGCGCTTTTCCTATCTCCGAAATAAGTTCCTGCTTGACCAGCACCTGAATCACGTGTCGCCCTCAGCCTTGGGTTTTCAGTATGATCCCACGCTGGCTGCGGCCGCTGGACCGCCGTTCATCCAGGTATCGGGTTACTCGTCGGTCGGCGATCCCATCACGGGACCGCGTAACACCTTTCAGAATACGTTTGACCTCTCCGGCTCGTTGAGCTGGATTCACGGCCGCCACGAATTGAAATTTGGCGGAGGCTTCCGGCGCGACCAGATCAACGCCTTGCAGGGTATCGCCACCAACGGCTTCTTTGTGTTCGCCGGATTTCCCTTCAGCGATGCATTCGCCAGCTTCTTGGAAGGCCAGCCGGTGGTCTTTCTGCAGGGCGGAGGCGATTTCAGTCGCGAAATCCGTGACCGGGCTCTGAATGTTTACGGCCAGGATACGTATAAAGTCACGTCTCATCTGACCTTGAACCTCGGACTTCGTTACGAACTGCCCTTCCCCGCCACCGAGAATAGGAACCGCGTGAATCTCTTCGTTCCCGGCGCACAGTCGAAAGTAATTCCTACCGCACCAGCAGGACTTCTCTATCCGGGCGACCCGGGCGTGCCCTCGGGTTTAATTCCAACTCAGAAGACGGCTTTTGCCCCCCGAGCAGGATTTGCCTGGGACCCGCGTGGCGACTCTAGAATGGTGGTCAGCGCGGCCTATGGAATTTTCTACGAGCCCTACTACACGGGACAGGGTGGTCCGCTACAGGACCCGATCAGCTCGCCTCCCTATCTGAAGACACTGCAGATCGGCTTTCCGGTCAACTCATTTGCCAATCCGTTTTATAGCCCCGATCCTTTCGGAGTGCCTTTCCCCGAGCCGATGACACTGCTCGTCGTCTCGCGCAACCTGCATCTGCCCTACGCGCAGGATTGGAACCTGAATATTCAACGGTCGTTTGGCGCGAACCTGCTATTCCAGGTCGGCTATGTGGGAACGACCGGAGTAAGACTTCCGCGATTTATCGAAGGGAATCCGGCGATCTACTACCCAGGATTCGATTCCAGTGGCAACCCGCTGTCCACGACAAGTAACGTCAACCAGCGCCGCCTGCATTCCGGATGCACGCTGGCGCAGCCGGATAATTGCGTTTACAGTTCGGTTGGCGAGATCGCCTCCACCGGATCGAGGCGTTCCAGGTAGGTCGATTCCGGAAAAATCACATCGGCATACCATGCCGTGTCGCTCATTTGAATGTCGACCACCCCGACAAATTCCATTTGCTCGATCATGCGGAGGGTCCGCGCCTGGTCGGGCAGGGCGTTCATGGGATCCTGCTT
>JAIQFA010000040.1 GCA_020073525.1 Terriglobia bacterium | reverse complement strand
GCCGCCTACGTGCGGGCCGGACGTCCCGCCGAAGCCCGCGCCCTGCTGGCCCGCCGTGTCGATCGCCGGCCGTCGGTGCCGGTGGCCGGGGTGCGATGACGGAGCCGGCGCGCGAGTACCGCTACCAGGTCGACCGCGACGGGCGCGTCTTCCACGACGGCACCGAGATCGTCGATCCCGCGGTGCTGCGCTTCTTCCTGCGAGCCATGACCCGGACCGACGACGGCCGCTGCCTCGTCCTCTGCCAGGGCGAGCGGAACTGGTTCGAGGCCGCCGGCACCCCGTTCGTCGTCCAGCGGTTGCGCCTCTCGGTGGAGGGCTCGACGCTCCAGGCGGTCGAGCTGGGCTTCCCGGGCGACTATCGCGAGCCGCTCGATCCGCGGACGCTCGAGACCGATCACGACCTGCTCTTCTGCCGGATCCGCGGCGGTGCGTTCCGGGCCCGCTTTGGCCGCGTCGCGGTGCAGCAGCTGGCGCCGTTTCTCTCGGAGACCGGCGACGGCTCGGTGCTGCTCATGCTGGGTGCGCACTACCCGGTGCGCCGGGGGGTCCCGGCCGCCTCATGACGACCGCCCGCTGGCGGCGCCGGCTGCCCCGGGTCACCCTTCTGCTGGCCGCCGTCACACTGGTGGCCGTCGCCTGCAGCGGCGCGGCGGCCGGGCGTCCGCCGGCCGTCGCCGGGACCGGCAACGCGTCGCAACATTTCCCGCGTTTATCGATCTCCTCATGGGGCAGGATGCTCTGCTGCTGGCCTTCCTGTTCGCGATTTGTTTTTGGCAGCTTGATACAGGCAAGGACATGGGCGCGGGTGTCACTCTTGGCCTGGCACTCTTCAAATTCCAACTGGCAATACCGTTTTTCATTGCCCTGTGGATCGCGGGTCGTAGACGGGTATTGCCCGGCTTTGCGGTGTCCGCCTCCGCCCTCGTGGCCCTTTCCGCGGCGCTCGTTGGCTGGAGGGGACTGTTGAAGTACCCGGGCTATTTGCTGGCTCTAAACCAGACAACGGGAGTCGGGATCGCACCCGATATCCAGATGACCCTCCGTGGTCTGCTTACTCTTTTTGTCGGGCGCTCGCCCTATCCTGGGCGCATTCATTGGGTGCTGGTTCCGGTGGCAATCGGAGCGATTGTGTATACAGGTCTCATTTGGCGAAAAGCAGGGGACCGTTTCCTGGCCGAGGGTTTTGGGTTGGCGGGCATCGTCGCGATTGTGACCAGCTATTACGCTTGCAGCTATGATCTGCTCCTGTTGATTGTCCCTCTACTCGCCATGCTTACTCGGCCTGATGGCGCTCCCAAAGCGGATAAGGTGACCCGATACGTCGAAGTGTCTGGATTGGTGCTTCTACTGTTTACGCCCGCGTACTGGTTCGCGAAACTGCAACTTCACGCCGAATGCCTCATGACGCTGCCATTATTGGCCGTGGGCATCGCGTTGACGCGCAGGCTGAGCTACGCGGGCATGGAAGCAGTTGCAGAGCGGCAGGCGCGGCTGGCGAATGGGCAAGGGCCGGGATGAAGATGAAGACGAAGATGAAGATGACCACGGTACCGGCTTCGCCCTCATTCCGGTCTCTTCCGTGGACGGTGCCGTTGCTTTCCATCCTCTGCGCCGTGGGCATGTGGACTTACATCAACCGCGTGCTGATTGCGCACCAGATCTCCGATGCCGCTGAACACGATCGCCCGCGCGGCAATCTTTCCGATCTCTATCCTCGCTGGCTGGGTGCGCGCGAACTGATCCTGCATGGACGGAATCCCTACAGCTCGGAAGTCGCCCGCGAAATCCAGGCTGGTTACTACGGCCGTCCCCTCGACCCGTCTCGTCCCGGCGACCCGCGCGATGAGCAGGGGTTCGCCTATCCTGTTTATGTAGTTTTCTGGCTGGCTCCGACGATTGGATTGCCTTTCGCGGTCGTCCAGAGAGGTTTCTTCTGGATGCTGTTGGTTCTAACCTTCGCCAGCGTCCCGCTCTGGCTCCGAGTCGTGCGGTGGTCTGTGCCGCTATGGGCCCAAATCAGCCTACTCGCGCTGACTCTGGGCAGCGTGGCCGTGATGCAAGGACTGAAACTCCAACAGATGAGTCTTCTGGTCGCTGGACTGATGGCCATCGCGATTGCCCTTCTGGTAACGGACCACCCGGTCGCCGCCGGAATTCTACTAGCCGTGGCGAGTATCAAACCGCAACTCGTACTACTGCTGCTGATTTGGCTCGCCATCTGGACCCTTGCAGATTGGCGGCGTCGCTACCGATGGGCTGCGTCATTCCTGTTCACCATGGCCATCCTCTGTGCGGGCTCGGAATGGTACCTCCCGCACTGGATCCCCCGCTTCTGGCAGGCGATTCACGAATACCAGCGCTATACCGGGGCAATGTCGGTGATGGACACGATGATTAGCGTTCCGTTGAGCCGGGTTTTCGAACTCATAGCATTCGCAGCCCTGATGGTGGCCTGTTGGAAGGAGCGTCGGCAAGCGGCGGGCAGCGCCTCTTTTGCGTTTGTGCTTAGCCTCGTGCTGGCCACCACGATTCTTCTCATCCCCACATACGCCCCCTACAATCAAGTGCTCCTGATGCCAGCGTTGCTGTTGCTGGTCAAGGAGCGCCGGACGATTTGGCAGAAGAATGCCGTCAACCGCGTTCTGGTCGTCATCACAACCGGCCTGATCTTCTGGCCCTGGATCTCGAGCGTTGCTCTGGCGGGACTTTCTTTCGTGTTGCCGCAGGAGACAGTCGAGCGAGCCTGGGCGGTTCCTGCGTGGACGGTCATCCAGATCCCCGTGGCGGTGTCGGCCCTGATGCTTGCCCACTATTATCAGACGACATTTGCTGCCGCAACGGGACCGCGCTCGTCGTAGAATGCTTTGGATGTCCGGGCCGGTTCTTTGCCGGCGCGACCTCCGCAGGAGATTCCAGGGTACATGTCGGCTTCATCGCATTCGGGTATATCCAGCATCTTTCCCATCGCGATCTTTGTCCAGGGTAGCGATCAACAGACGCTGTCGTTGAACCACACGCCTTATACCGTGGGCCGCAAGGTGGATCGCGACCTGGTGATTGCCGACCCGCGCGTGTCTCGCGAGCATGCTTCGATCGTTTCCGAGAATGGCGAGTTCTTTGTCGTCGATCTGGGCAGCAAGCACGGCACCTTCGTCAACGGCGAGAAGGTGGATCGCCACAAGCTGCAGCGCAACGACCGGCTGGAATTTGGCGCCCGCGATGTCGCCTACCTGATTTTCCACCCGCTGCACACGACCTCAAACACCGCGCGCGAGTTTCTCAGCCAGATTTCCGGAATTCAAATCGCCCCCGAGGCAAGCGACCTGGAGAAACTCACGTTGTTCATGGAAGCGGCGCGCAAGCTCAACACCATCGGCGTGCTCGATGAAATCCTGGTGACGCTGATCGATGCCACGCTAAAGCTGACGCGCGCCGAACGCGGCTACATCTTCCTTCGCGATAACGAGGGGACGCTGACTCTCGCCGCCGGACGCAACTCAAAGGGCGAGCCGCTGCTCGACGACAAGACAATTTCCCGCTCGGTGCTGGATGGCGCTCTGACCTCGAACTCCGAATACCTGGTCACGGACACGAGCCAGATGCTCGATGTGAAGGAGCGGCAAAGCATCGTCGCCTTCGACCTGCGAACCGTGATCTGCATGCCGCTGCGCAAGCCGCTCGTGCAGACCACTCGTGAACAGGAGCCGGCCGGTGGGGAAGTGATGGGCGCTCTCTATGTCGACTCGCGTTTTGCCTCGCGCGATATCACCAGCGTCAGCCACGACATTCTGCGGGCGATCGCGACAGAAGCTGCGCAGTTGATCGAGAACGCCCGCCTCGTGCAGGCCGAAGAGGCTGGACGCCGCTACCAGCAGGAACTCTCGATCGCAGCGTCCATTCAGCAGCGCCTCTTGGCCGTGACCCTGCCCGAAGTTCCTTTTGCACGCGTGAATGGGCGCAACATGTCTTGTAAGGAAATTGGAGGCGATTTCTTCGAGGCTGTGAATACGCCCCAAGGCTTGGCGGTCGTTCTCGCCGACGTCAGCGGTAAGGGAGTCTCGGCCGCGTTGCTCGCGTCCATTCTGCAGGGGATGGTCTACTCGCAACTGATTTCTGGCATGCCACTTACCGAGATCGTCGACGCGGTCAATCGCTTCTTCACCTACAAGCACATCGGTGAGAAATACGCGACCATGATCATTACGCGCCTGCGCAACGACGGCGACCTCGAATACGTCAACTGCGGACACGTTCCGCCAGTGTGGATCTGCGGCAATGAGGTGTTGCGTCCCTCGCACGGTAACCTGCCAGTCGGCCTGTTGGCGGACGCGACATATTCGAGCGACCGCTGCCAGATGAGGCCGGGAGATCGGATGATTCTGGTGACTGACGGTGTCACCGAAGCGGAGAATGCCCGCGGAGACATGTTCGACAGTGACCGCCTGGAACAAGTGGCAGGGAAGAGCGAGTCGATGGAAGACGTATTCAAAGCAGTCGCCGATTTTTGCGGAGGCACCCCGCTGAATGACGATTGCACGGTGGTAGAGCTCTCCTACACCGGCAGCTAAGGTCTATGTTGTGTGGTGACGGGGCTCCGCCCCGTCCCAGCGGGGCAAAGCCCCGCCACCACACAACCGTCCAAGCCGGGCGAAGCTCGGCTAAGGCCGCGCCGATGGATGAATCTCCACCGTAGACCAAGTTTTATCCGCGGCGTGACAAAGCTTCTCCAGCCCGCAATCTGCGCACTTCGGCCCTCGTGCCACGCAAACCTTCCTCCCGTGCCAGATCACTTCGTGGGAAAAGTCTGTCCACCGCTCGCGAGGAATAATCTGCATCAGGTCTTCTTCAATCTTGCGAGCGTCTTCCTGCTTCGTCAGTTCGAGACGCCGTGAAATTCGCGTCACGTGCGTATCCACGACCACGCCTTCATTCTTCTTGAACCAAGTTCCAAGTACGACGTTCGCCGTCTTGCGAGCCACTCCCGGGAGGCTCAGCAACTCCTCCATCGTCTGCGGCACGTTCCCGGCAAAATCCGCGACCACTTTGCGCGCCGCGCCCACCACTGACTTCGACTTGTTGCGGAAGAAGCCAGTCGAGCGGATGTCGGGCTCCAACTGTTCCGGCTGGAGCGCCGCAAAATCCTGTACGGTAGGATACTTCTCAAATAGGACGGGGGTGACCATGTTTACACGCACATCAGTACACTGCGCGGAAAGAATCGTCGCCACCAGCAGTTCCCACGCGCTGCGGTGGGTGAGAGCACAAGTCACGCTGGGATAAAGCTGGTCAAGGCCCGCGATAATCTGTCGGACCCGCTCAGGAGCCAAAGGATCATAAGTAGAGACGCGGCTGGCTGCGTCTTCTGACGATTTCTTTTTGGGGAGGGCAGCTTTCAGAGCCTTCCCGGCTTTAATCGGCACTCGACCGTCTGTGGGACGCGCCGCTGCCTTCTGCAGCTGTGCGCCCTTCACTGGCGCACCCTTCCGGCGCGCACCTTCCTGTCTTCCGCTGCGGCTAGGTTGACGCGGCACATTTCCGCGAGCCATCGGGTTCCTCCTGAGTAGTGGTTCATGGTAACAAAGCCACAGCTTGGCGGCAGCTACCCATCCGACCAAGGTAACCCCGCTGCAATTGACGGCTTGGCGACTGGGTGAGTACTCTGAGAACTGGAAGGCCGAAGAAAGCTCGGGCTTCGTATCAGGGCATTGCTTCAGCGATGCCGTGAGTTTCGAGATCAGACGCCCCTGTGAGGGGCTGGGCACGAAGCCCACTAAGGAAAACATTGTGGCCGTGAAGAGCGTTCAACTCGGACAAGTCTGGCGTCAGGATGCAACCGGTCAGGATCATCTCGTCACCAAGGTGTACAGCGAAGTATTCACACAATACGCCGTGCTCCGTCCCGCCGAGGTCACCGCGCCCGACGCGCCCGTCGTGAAGGTGAAGGTCGCCAAATCGGCGGAGGGTGTAACCTTACCCGGCTTCAGCTTTACGCAGGAAGGGGCATTCTGAACTGCATCGGGTGATCTGACCATCGGGTCATCGGGTGACTGAAACCCGAAGGCCGGATGACCCGATCATCCGATCACCCGGTTCCAGATGACCGAAAAAATCCTAACCGTACTTTTTGTATTGATTAGTTCCCTTGTGGCCGTGACTGGCTATGCCGGTCTTGCGCTGCTGATGGCGATTGAGTCCGCCTGCATCCCGCTGCCTTCCGAGCTGATCATGCCGTTTGCGGGATATCTGGTCTTTACCGGCAAGATGACGTTGTTCTGGGTGGCAACCGCGGGCGCGATCGGCTGCAATCTCGGTTCCCTCGTCGCGTATGAAATTGGCTGCTACGGCGGGCGCCCCCTTGTAGAGCGCTATGGTCGCTGGATACTGATGGGGCGCCGCGAACTGGATTGGGCGGACCGTTTTTTTCTGCGCTGGGGAGACATGGCCGTATTCATTGCGCGCCTGCTGCCCGTGATCCGAACGTTTATCGCGCTGCCCGCCGGAGTCGCCCGCATGCCCCGCGGCAAATTCCACATCTACACTTTCCTCGGGTCGTGGCCCTGGTGTTTCGCGCTCGCCTACCTTGGCATGAAGCTCGGCGAGAACTGGCGCTCGCTCGGCCAGTACTTCCACAAATTCGACGCGGTGATCGGCGTCTTTCTACTGGCCGGGATCGTCTGGTTCCTGTGGTCGCACTGGCAGAACCGCCTGCGCGCCACCGAGTAGGACGAGTTTACCTCTGTGTCCTCTGTGGTTGAAGGGCTTTTTACCACAGAGGACACAGAGGTACACAGGGGTAAATCTGAACGTCCGTTGCTATTCCGTGACGGGCCGAGCCAACTGCGACGCCACCAGCTTCCACTCCCCATCGCGTTTCCGCAACACGTCAAGATAAACGTAGCGCACGGCGAATCGCTTTCCGTTGGCCTCGACCTCGTCGGATTCCGAGCCGTGCACGACTGCGGTGTCGCCAAAAATTCGAATCTTGCGTCCCGTCGAAACAATCGACGGATAACGAATCGCTCCCGTCCGAAAATTGTTCAGCACATCCTGCTTGGTGAAGGCCTTGCCTGCCTCGTTGTACTGCACATAGTCGTCGGCAAAGATATGCGCCAGCACGCCCAGATCGGCACTCATCAGCGCCCGGTCGCCAGCTTCGTGCAGCGCTAGAATCTGCGCCTCATCATGAATCGACATCACCGCTCCTTGCCCCCAAAGTCACTTTCTCCATCTTCCACAAATGTGTAATCTCACGCTAGGCCCAGCGAGGCCAAAATTGACATGGGATATTTTCTTTATCCGTGGGGATTCCTGCTCCAGGGACTGGCGATCGTCCACTTTATCCGCCGTCGTCCGGACAACTACTGGATTTTCGTCATCCTGTTTCTCGGTCCGATCGGCGCGATCATCTATCTTGCCGTCGAGGCGCTCCCCGACATTGGATTGGTGGGGCAATCCTTTAAAGTGTTTCCGCGCCGCAAGCGCATTCGCGAACTCGAAGCAGCGATCCACGATAATCCATCCGCCGGAAACTACGAAGAACTCGGCGACCTGTACATGGACGATGGCAAACTCGCGCAGGCTCGAGCCGCCTTCGACAAAGCCATTGCCGCCCGTGCCGACACACCGGATCCCTTTTACCGCCGCGGAGTTTGCGCCATCTACTTGGGTGACGCCGCAGCCGCGCTACCCGACCTGGAGCGAGTGGTCGGCAAAGAGCCCGACTACGACTTCCAGCGCGCCGCGGGTCTGCTAGCCCACGCCTACTCTCAGACCGGACAAAAAGAAAAAGCCGAGAAGCTCTTCCGGCAAGTAACGATCACGTCAACCTTGTCGGAGACCTACCTGAATTTCGCGGACCTGCTGGCCTCCGAAGGCCGCAATGCCGAAGCCCGCGAGTGGGCGCAGAAGGTGCTCGACAAGAAGCCGAGCATGCCTGGTTATCTGCGGCGGCGGGAACGGCCGTGGTTTCGGAGAGCGAAAGAGATGCTTAAGAGATTGCCAGCGTGAGGGGGCACCGGCGGGCGGTATGCCATTACGGAGCACGATTTGAGACTAGAGCCATTGCTTTAGAGTGGTTCCGGCTAGCTGGTGCAAAGGTCTGGCAGATTTCAGCAGTTATGGCGAGCCAGTAGTAAAGCCGCGTAGGCTTTGCTCGTCCGCAATACGATGAAACCGGCATGCCTTTCCACGGGAGGTTGTATGCGTGCTCGATTGTCTCTGCTATGTGGCGTATTGGCGTTCGCTGTTCTCATCGGGCCACAGACGGGGAGCGGGGTGGCAGCGAACAAAAGGGCCACACCCCCTACTGCTAAGGATTTGGTGGGGGTCTGGATCGGCTTTGACAGCGATCAACTTACTTTTAACCGGGTTGATCTTCGTGCTGACTCGACCGGGTTCTGCGCCCGCGTATCTCCCGCCGATACAATTCTGCACGATCAGGGTGTTCACGTTTACCGAATAACCAAATGGAGCGTGGATGGCTGGAACATTGAAATCCGCATGTCTCCCGTGTCGAATGCCACGGGCGTCGGCTATGTGAAGGGTCGCATTGGTCTAGCATCACTCAGGTTAACGATTGGCGGCCCGGAGAATGGCGGGTGGAAGGAGGAGCCTCTCCTGCATCCAGAGTCTCGGATAATGATTTCCAATCAAGAGACAAGAGACACGATCGAAGCGGCAGAGAAGAACTGATCGGTTGAACTCCCCCGCGATTGCAGGTGCGCCTTCGGAGAAAGCTGGTGAAATATCGCCAGCGATCCTCAATTGATGCCCACGGCGAGTTCCGTGTTCCGCTCAAACTGGTGCCAACAGCAACAGCTGAGCCTGAGTGCTATCCTTCCCTCGATGCAAATTTCCTACCTCGAATGCACCCGCTGCGGGGAGCCTCTCTCCGCCGACCGCCCGCAGAATACCTGCCCCAAAGACGGCGGCGTGCTTTACGTCCGCTACGATCTTGCCAGCCTGAAAGGGAAGTTGCGTCCCGAAGATTTGTCAGGTCGCGTGGCCAGCATGTGGCGTTACGCCGAAGTTCTCCCTGACACACCGCCCGTCACGCTGGGCGAAGGGTTCACTCCGATGCTTCCCAGTCGCGAGCACGCGAATGTGTTTATCAAAGACGAAGGGCTGAATCCAACGGGGTCGTTTAAGGCGCGAGGTATGTCGGCCGCCGTCACCATGGCGCGACACTACGGCCTGAAGAAGTTGGCCGCCCCTTCGGCCGGAAACGCCGGTGGCGCGCTGGCGGCGTATGCGGCAGCGGCGGGCATCGAGGCCCACATCTTCATGCCGAAAGATGTGCCGATCGCAAATCGCATGGAATCCGACTACTACGGCGCGCACGTTACTCTGGTCGACGGCCTGATCAGCGATTGCGGCCGCATGGTGGCCGAACGCAAGGAGAAAGAAGGATGGTTCGACGTCTCGACTCTCAAAGAGCCGTTCCGCGTTGAAGGCAAGAAAACCATGGGCTATGAGGTTGCTGAGCAGATGAGCTGGAAACTTCCGCAAGGCATCATCTATCCGACCGGCGGCGGCGTGGGCATGATCGGCATGTGGAAGGCGTTTGACGAAATGGAGGAGTTGGGATGGATCGGCTCTGAGCGTCCGAAAATGATCACCGTGCAGGCCGCTGGCTGCGCCCCGATTGTGAAGGCATGGGAAGCAGGGAAGTCCACTTCCGAAATGTGGCCCGCAGCACAGACGTTTGCCGCGGGTCTGCGTGTTCCGAAGGCATATGGTGATTACCTCATTCTCGACATCCTCACAAAGAGTCACGGTACAGCGGTCGTGGCGACCGACGAGGAAATCCTCGCAGCCACGCGCCACTGGGCCAGCGTTGAAGGTGTATTCGCCGCGCCCGAAGGAGCCGCGTCGCTCGTTGCTTATCAGAAACTGCGCGCCAGCGGCTTCTTCCGCGCCGAAGATAAGGTCGTGCTCTTCAATACCGGAACGGCCTACAAGTATCTCGACATGATCGAAGTGCAAGAGAAAAAGACGCGCCCAGTGCCGCCGGCTGCGCGCAACATTGGGGGAATTATCGGGCCCTACTAGTATTGTTCCGTATGTTTGCGAGTCAGGCTGATGGTGTGGATTGATCGCGCGAACTTCGGGGACGCTGAACGCCGGAAAGGCTTTACCACAGGGTCCACAGAGGAACACAAGGGAAAGCCACTTTGATTTCCTCTGTGTTTCCCCGTGTCCTCTGTGGTGAAGGGTTTAGACGTTAACCGCATGGATCCTAATTCTCAGCGCGACCATTTCCAGCGACAGCGCGAAGAGATGGTCCGCACCCAGCTTGCGGATCGTGGTATCCGCGACCTTCGCGTACTCGACGCCATGCGCAGCGTGCCGCGACACGAGTTCATACCCGAGCCTCTCCGGCAGGACGCCTACGAAGACCACCCGCTGCCCATCGGCGAGGGCCAAACCATCTCGCAGCCATACATCGTGGCCGCGATGCTCGAATACCTCACTCTTCGAGCCACGGATCGCGTCCTCGAAATCGGCACCGGTTCCGGCTACGTGACCGCACTGCTGTCGCTGCTCTCCGCCGAGGTGTATTCGGTGGAGCGCCACGCGCAGTTGGCCGCCTTGGCGGAAAGAACACTGCATCGGTTGGAATACTGCAACGTGAAGTTCAGAATCGGCGATGGCAGCCAGGGATGGGCAGAGTACGCGCCGTTCGATGCCATTCTCGTTTCCGCCGCAACCGCCGAGATGCCGCCAGCGCTGTTCGCTCAGTTGTGCGAAGGCGGACGCATGATGGTGCCCGTCGGCCCTCCCTTCAGTCAGGAATTGCAGCTGATCACCAAGGTCAAAAAACAGCCCAAGGTAAAGATTCTCGAAGGTTGCCGTTTTGTTCCGCTGGTGGAAGGAACACTGGACAGTGAATAGTGGAGCGACGGGCACCATCATGCGTCCGTCCAGCCGGGCGGGGAAGCCCGGCTCTCCACTTGTCGCTGTTTTACAATTATGCAGTGAGCTTTTTCCGAAATCTGAAGATCACGCTGGAGATGATCAAGTGGGAGCATTCGATCTTCGCGCTCCCATTCGCGCTCTGCGGAGCGATGCTGGCCGCTGGCGGTTTGCCGGCTTGGCGCCAACTGGCATGGATCATTGTCGCCATGGTCTCGGCGCGGTCCGCCGCCATGGCCTTCAACCGCCTGGCCGACGCCTCGATTGATGCGGCCAATCCCCGCACCGCAACGCGCGCTCTGCCCGTCGGACAATTATCGCCCGCATTCGTCAGCACATTTGTTCTGGCTGCATGCGGGATTTTTGTTCTCGCCGCTTCTCAGTTGAACCGCCTGACGCTGATGCTCTCACCAGTGGCTCTGGCGCTGATCCTTCTGTATTCCTACACCAAGCGCTTCACGCGCTGGTCGCACCTGTTTCTAGGATTTGCCCTCGGGATCGCTCCGGCTGCCGCCTGGATCGCAGTTCGTGGCTCACTTGATCCGCGCATTCTGCTGCTTACCGCGGCGGTCACGTTCTGGGTCGGCGGATTTGATGTGATCTATGCCTGCCAGGATCATGCCTACGACAGCAGCCATGGCCTGCACTCGGTGCCGCGGCATCTCGGAATCAGGAATGCGCTGGTCATCGCCCGTCTGTTTCACATCGTGATGCTCGGCCTGCTGGTCGCGCTGGTCGTCACCTTCGGCTTAGGGAAACTGGCGGTGGCCGGAGTGATTACAGTGGCTGCGCTTTTGCTCTACGAACATGCATTGATTCGCCACGATGACCTGAGCAAGCTGAATGCGGCGTTTTTCACCATGAATGGGGTGATTTCGGTGGTGTTCTTTTTCTTTGTGGCGGGAGATCTGCTGTTGAGGCACGGCTGACCTTCGGCGGTCGTGGGTACCCCCCCCCCCCCCCCAATTTGAGCTAAAGTATTAAAGCTAAAGGAGTTACTTTCAAAGTATTCACAACAAAGGGGTTAGCGATATGCCGAACCGTCGCCTTCCTTTAGAATCAAGGCGTTACGATGAATTCTCCTCGCAAAGTCTAGATTCCAAAGAACTTAGATCCAATTACCCCTGCCGTCACGCTGGACGATAGCCTAATTTCTATTGTAACGCGTGATGTCAACTGGGATTCAAGGGACGCTAGCGCCGATCGCTACTTTGCGCTTCTCCGCTGCCGCAGTCGCGCTCTGGCCTCGGGCCCTGGAATGCCGAGGCTGAACTTTGTTACTCCACGAGTGATGCAAGGCATCCCCACGCCGGGAAAGTCTCAGCTTGTAATTTATGGACTGCTTGAATATGGGGATGGGGTGACCAAGACAATTCACAAGACTGCTTTTTGCTATAGGCGCAAGAGGGACAAATTGTCCGATATGGGCGGGCACCTCGTACCCGGCGGCCCTGCCGTTTACAACGAATACACATAGCAAGAGAGTGGAAAACCAAATTAGGACACTACCGACTTCTCCAAATTAAGTGTCGGCAAAAAGCATAAACCACAGGGTACACGGGGGTGCACGGAGGACCCCGGAAGCTTAATCAGAACTTCATTAGGACACTAAGAACGGTCGCTACTTCTCCACGTCGGCGGCGGTGATGGCATCGCGGGAGGCGTGCCAGACGCGCAAGACGCGCACATGCATGAGAGGTCTCGCTGATTATTATCTGACAATTATATGTTGCCATGGCGGTGTAGAAAGTCAATTAAATAGTTTCAAATAGAGCGTCTCGCCCTCGGCGGGGCGGGCGAGGACGCCCGCCGGACAGCCGCCGGGACGGCGGCGCTACTCTCAGTGCTGAAACAGTACAAATCACGCGGTCACGGTACTAGCCGATGTGATCCTGCGGGGCTGGGTTATCATGGAAGAATCGATGCCCACCGCGCACCCATTTCAGGCCGACGATCCGCGCCTGCTCCCGATCAAAGATAAAGTCCTTGCGGGCGAACGCCTTAACGCGGCCGATGCGCTTGTCCTTTACGGGACTGGCGACATCCTGGCCGTGGGGTGGCTGGCCAACTGGGTTCGCGAGCGGATGCATGGCGACAAGGCTTACTTCAACGTCAACCGGCATATCAATCCGACGAATGTCTGCGTGGCTGCCTGTCGTTTGTGTGCCTTTGGACGCAAGAAAGATACTCCTGGCGCTTACACCATGGCGCTCGAAGAAGCCTTCCAGACGGCCGCCTCCGGTTACACCGAAGCGGTCACGGAGTTTCACATTGTCGGCGGGCTGCATCCCGATTTGCCGTTTCAATATTTTCTCGACCTCGTTTCCGGATTGAAAGAGCGTTTTCCGCAAGTCCACATGAAGGCTTTCACCATGGTGGAAGTCGCGTACCTGGCGAAGCGGTCGAAGCTGACGATCCGCGAGACGCTGGAAAAAATGAAAGAAGCGGGAGTCGACTCGCTGCCCGGCGGAGGCGCCGAAATTTTTGCCGACCGGGTGCGGCACATTATCTGCGATCACAAAATTGACGGCGATCAGTGGCTCGATACCGCACGCCTTGCCCACCAGATCGGGCTGAAATCGAATGCCACCATGCTTTACGGCCACATCGAAAACGACGAAGACCGCGTCGACCACCTGCTTAAACTGCGCGCCCTGCAAGACGAAACCCGCGGCTTCCAGACGTTCATCCCGCTGGCCTTCCACCCCGCGAACACGCCGCTGCAGCATCTGTTTACGACCACCGGCATGGAGGACATCAAGCAGATTGCGGTCAGCCGTCTAGTGCTCGATAACTTCCCGCACATCAAGTCTTACTGGCAGATGATGACGCCGAAGATTGCGCAGATCTCCCTGCGCTTCGGAGCCGACGACATTGACGGCACGGTGGTCGAAGAGAAGATCTACCACGATGCCGGAGCGACTACTCCTCAGGGTCTGCGTAGGCACGACCTGGTGCGCTTGATTACGGAAGCCGGGCGCGAACCCATCGAGCGCGACACGCTGTACCGGCCAGTTACGCGCACGGAAACTTCGTTCACCGTTTCAGTGTAAGTGCCAAACCCTTTACCACGGAGGGCACAGGGGCACACAGGGGACCCCCAAGGTTTCCCTCTGTACCTCTGTGATCCATGCGGTTCAGCTGTCTTTTGGGGTGCGAAACTTCGGGCGGACTGGAACATCCAATCATCATGTCCCAAGAGCAAACAGCAGTTTTCGGCGGTGGATGTTTCTGGTGTGTTGAAGCCGTTTTTCAGCGTCTGACCGGGGTCACCCACGTCGAGTCCGGCTACATGGGCGGGCGCCCGGACCAGGCGACTTATCGCCAGGTGTGCAACGGCGACACCGGGCATGTGGAAGTCGTGCGCGTCACTTTCAATCCCGAAGAGATCAGCTACCGCGATCTGCTGGACGTATTCTTCGCGGTACACGATCCGACCACGCTTAACCAGCAGGGAAATGACGCCGGCGAGCAGTATCGTTCGGTGATTTTCTACAACGATGACGAGCAACAGAAAGTTGCCGAGAACACGATTGCAGAGTTGACGGCAGCGAAGGCGTTTCCAGAACCGATTGTGACCGCCGTTGAGCCGGCTGAGGAATTTCACGTGGCCGAAGGCTACCACCAGAATTACTACAACGAAAATTCCCGCCAGCCTTATTGCATGTTCGTGATCTCGCCCAAGCTGGCAAAGTTGGAAAAGAAGTTCGCCGAAAAACTGAGAGCGTGAGCCGGAACCAGTGGCTGTGCTCGAATGAGTTTGAATCTAGGCGGCTGAGTCTTCGTCGGGCGCGGAGGGTTCGACGCGTTCGTCCAACAGAAGCCGCCGCAAGGTGCGCAGGTCGTTGAGCAAACGGCTGCTGGTCTTCAGATGCTGTTCCAGTTTGTCCAGCTTGAACTGCACCACTTGCAAAGCTTGCACCCGGCGTTCGGGTTTGGACTGCGCGGCGGTGTCAAGGTCGGCTGCGATCTCCCTTTTGGCTTCGGCGATGGCCTCGGCCAAAAGGCGCACGTATTGATGGGCGTTCTCGACGGTGTCAAACGGGGTTTGGAGGGGACCTGTCAAGGGCGAGAGTTCCTCTTCTTCACTGCGGTGTAATGGAGCATCGCGTGTCGCAAGAGCCAGTTTGCCTTAGTCTGATAACCGCGGCCATCGGCTTTGAGCCACGCGATGATATCAGAATCCAGGCGCATGGTGACTGGTTTCTTCGCACTTAAAGTGGTTCGCCAGCGCTTTTACGTTTTTCTCGTCTTCGTCTGCGTAGTCTTCATCCCAAAGCAGTCGAACGCCTTCCATAAAACTAACGAAATCAACCTGTCAACTCCCAGTGGTCTTTAGAACGGGTTTCTTTGGCAATTCCCTTCTTCTCTAACAGACGTAGCGATTGACGCACGTCGCGAGGCGATTCTCTTAGGCGGAATGCCAGATCGGGCACTTCGATTAGTATGTCTCCTGGGCCAGCAGCCTTCATGCGACCGTATTCGATAATCTCGTGCGCAAGCTGCTCTGTCAGTGCCGGTTGGCGTCTCGCGAGGAGCCTATCCTTGATGTCCTGGAATCGTTCCCCCATCTTTTGGCCGACATCGCTTCGACTACGCGACAGAATCTTCGTGACGATCTTTAGACAGTCGAGACGGGATGCGCTTGAGAGCGCGTGCGAGAGTTCTTGAGCTTGAGCAGCATCGGGACGAAATACCATGAAACTTGGGCGAGTATAAGTTTTTTTCTTGGTACCTTCAGGGGAGGGCGGATTCGAGGGCATGTTGTTTTGTAACGCAATCAGTTGCTTCGTAAGCTAAAGATTATGAATTAGTTCTGTTTTCGTAACAGCTCTATTGGGTGTATGGTGACGGCGATCCAGTCTGACTATTTCCGTCGCTGTGATTCAGCGATACAATTTTTTCTGCCATGAAAATCTTCGCGCTGGCTGTGCTCTTGACCATCGTGCAAGCAGTGCCACCAGCCCCACGGAATCGTGGGAAGCTCAGCCCTGTAGCTGGTAGAGTCCGAAAAATGGAGCGCCGATGAACTCAAAGATGGTCTTCTTGATGGGTCTTGGTTTACATGCTGCGGCGTGCCCGTCAACGTCCTCCGTGCTGAACGGCCAAGGTAGTACGCGCCTTCGGTGTGGCGCTCCTGTTTGCCGTTGACCATCACCGCATCGGGCTTGATGCGGCCATTCGCGGAAACCACGACAGGGCAGTAGCGCAACCCCTTGCTGGTTTGAACTCTCTTGGTGACGTTGACTTCGCGGTTCACGATGACCCCTTCCTGATTGTGGTATCAGCGTGGGTATCACCATGATGTAAGTGCTAGATAGCAAAAGTAATGGCGGAGAGGGTGGGATTTGAACCCACGATACCCGTTAAGGTATGTCCGCTTTCGAGGCGGATCGTTTCAACCACTCACGCACCTCTCCGGAAAATCAGTTGTCAGTAGAAGCGGTTTGACCCGCAGGGGCTAAAGCCCGCATCTTTTCTGGTTCCGAGCGGCACGGCTGAAGCCGTGCCCTTCCCAAAAAATCTACCGACGCTTTCTAAAAAACTCCTGCACCATCTCCGCTGCACGTCCGGCCAGCACTCCGCCCCGGATCTCCATCTGATGATTCAGGCTGGGGTGATTGACCACCTGCAGAACCGAATGAACAGCGCCCGCCTTCGGATCGTCGGCCCCATATACCAGGCGTCGGACGCGAGCATGAATCGCCGCCCCCGCGCACATAGCGCACGGCTCAATTGTAGCAAACAGTTCGCAGCCGCCAAGGCGGTGATTACCGAGGTTCTGTCCCGCTTCGCGCAAGGCCACGATTTCAGCATGCGCGCTGGGATCGAAGTCGGTCAGGTTGCGATTCCATCCTCGTCCCACCACGCGTCCGTTGCACACCACCACCGCTCCCACTGGCACTTCGCCCGCCTCGAGCGCGCGCTGGGCGCAGCGCAGGGCTTCTTCCATCCAAAGCTCGTCGGAGGAAGATTCTTCAGCGGTAGATTTGTCGGCGGAGAGCAGTTGCATATCACCAGTTGGCGAGTTGCCGGGAAGCCAGTTCTCAGTTCTCAGAAGAAAAGAACTGGCCTTCGGACTGATCGATCCATTTTAGCCGGTGAATCGTTTCGTTTGGTGTGGGAATTTCTGTTCACAGCGGATGTCCGCGATTCTGCGCCTGGCAGGACGCCGCTTAGGCCGTATGGGGCTCTCGTCGTTATAAGTGACTGTTGTACTTATGGTTAGCGGGAGATCCAGAATGGCCCTGGGCTTGCACTTTCTCCACCTCGTAGCTGCCCCGTTTCCCGGAGTGTGTCGATATCAGCACCCGATATGCGCCGCTCCTCAGAGGAGGGTTGGATCGTGAAAACTATACAAAAAGTTGCGGTCGTCGCGGTTTTTGCTCTGCTGTTTTCGGCCTTCGCATCCGCGCAGACCGTGTATGGTGTCGTGAAGATCCCGGGATCCACAGCAAACTCGTTGATTTCCATCAACAATAGCGGCCAAGTGGTGGTGAATAGCATGGTTAACGGTTCCGAGCAGGTGTCGATTTGGGACCGCATCCACGGGACCCAGACCACCGGCCTTACGGGCACGAACAGCGCTGGTGCGGACATCAACAGCTCTGGCGAGATCGTCGGAGCGGGGGACCCGAATCAGTCGGGCAATCCGCAAGCGTTTGTCTGGCAACCGACCAGCGGCGTGCAGTGGCTGGGTTCGCTCGGAGGCGGCTTGAGCGCTGCCAGCGGCAATAATGACGCCGGCGCAGCGGTTGGACTCTCCTACACTGCAGCGAACCTGCAGCATGCCTTTCTCTGGACTGAGACCGGCGGCATGCAGGATTTGACCCCGAGCCTGACCAGTATCGGCGGCGGAGCGGCCACCGCTGTTAATTCCTCCAATCAGGTCGTGGGCTACTATTTTCCCAACGGCAGCAATGACACGCTAGGCTTTACCTGGACACAAGCCGGAGGGCTCCAGAATCTGGGGTCGGCCGGCACTCTCGCGTATGACATCAACGACGCGGGGACGGTGGTGGGGAAAACCCGCGTGGCCAGCGGGAATCGGCATGCTTTCTCCTGGACGCCGACTGGCGGAATCCAGGATCTCGGTACGCTTGGTGGCAGCGAAAGTTCTGCTCTCGGTATCAATAGCCACGGATGGATCGTCGGCAACTCGCTCGCAACGGTTGCGGGAAAAGGTTTGTTGCACGGGTTCTTGTGGACCCCAACGGGAGGCATGCAGGACTTTACTGTCCTGGCGGGGTTGTCGGCGAGCCAGCAAACTTACTCCGTGCAAGTGAATGACTCCGGCGTAATCGCAGTTTCCACCAACAAAGCCGGCTATCTTTTGATTCCGAAGATGACCGCGACGTTCACCTCGTCCGCGAACCCATCCCAGGTGGGACAGGCAGTGACGTTCACGGTGAGCATGACGTCGATCGCGGGGCCGCCGCCCGATGGCGAGACCCTGCAGTTCCTGGTCAGCGGCAAGCTAGCCGGATCCGCCGTACTGCATGCCGGTGTTGCGCAGTTCACCACCTCGACCATCACTGCGGGCTCGCATGTGATTACGGCAAAGTATAGTGGCGATACGAATCATCTTTCGTCGAAATACTTGCTCACGCAAGTAGTCAACCCGTAGTGCCAGCAAATATTCCCGTAGAAACGCGGCTTGCCGCGTCTCCTGTGGCGTCCGCGTGGACTCCAAAGGAGACGGGGCAAGCCCCGTCTCTACCTGTGACTTATCTCACATCTGCCTGTTTCCCGTCAGTGGTATCCTAAGCGGGTTATGGGAATGACCGAAATTCTCCGGAAAGTGTTCCTGGTAGACCTGATCCAGGGACTGGGTGTCACGTTTCGCTATCAGGATCCCAAGGAAATCTACACCGAGCAGTATCCGCTGGAGCGGCCGCAGGTCGCCGAGCGCTACCGAGGTGCGCCGCGGCTGAACGTCAACCCTGATACCGACGAGACTCTCTGCATTTCCTGTGACTTGTGCGCTCTGGCTTGCCCGGAGAACCTGATCGTGGTCACCAGCGAGCGCAATGAAAAGACCCGCCGCAAAGAACTTACGAACTTTACCTACGACCTGAGCCGCTGCATGTTCTGCGGCCTGTGCGAAGACGCGTGTCCTACCGACGCGCTCGAACTGACCCAGGATTTTGAACTTGCCAACTACAGTCGCGAAGGTATGATCTGGGACCGCCAGACACTCGAAAAGGGTCCGCAGCCCACGATTTACAAGAAATAGCAGTCTTCCCGAAGCGACCGTTTCCCATCCTTGTCCGCATAATCTCGTCCATAAGTCTATGGTCAATAGGAAGATTCGTGGTTGTCTCATGTGTCTTTTGGGCCTCATGCCCGTCTGGGCGGGGCCGATAGCTAGGGTACGGGTAAGGATGGCTACGGCTTTGCTTTCAAGATCACCTTGCCTGTGCCGGTCGTCACGATGAGAAGGGGGGAGCCAGGCGATGCCGAAAATCGCCTCAGCACCTTCTCGGGGAGATGACCATCCGTCCGACGTCGTTCGTGCGCGGGAGGCGTCGGCCCGGGCAGGCATCCGAGCCGCATCTTCGCCGGGAAGGAGTGCAAACATCATGCGAACTGAAAGTAGCCGCGAGAGACAGGCCATGCATCGAGCCAAGATTATGGTCGTGGATGACGATCCCGATCTCCGACAGGCCTTGAGTTTGCGTCTGCGGGCCAACAATTACGACACCGTCAATGTCTGCGACGGCTATTCCGCCATCGCCATGGCTCAGAAGGAACATCCGCACCTGATCATCCTCGATCTCGGGTTGCCCGCGGGAGACGGATTTGCCGTGCTGAAACACCTGCAAGAGTATCCGGCGCTTGCGGTGATCCCGGTGATCGTGCTGACGGCGCGCGATCCCGAGGCCAATGAAAGACGCACGCTGGAATCGGGCGCGATTGCCTTTTTCCAGAAGCCAGCCGACAACGAGGAGTTGCTGGCGGTGATTCGCGCCAGTCTGCAGGTTGGTTGGGGACGGCGAGGAGGCGTGCCACCGTAGCTGGCCGATGCTGCTCCTGATCGCGGAAGGAGAGCGATATGCATGTCGAAAGCTCGCAGACGCCGGTTGGCTCCCGGGAGTACAACGTTCGCCGGCGGGAACCTCGCTATGTGACCACCGTTCCGGTCACGTTGCAGCGCTTCTTGAACTCCGGACCGTTCGTTACGCGCGGTATGAGTCTCGATATCAGCATGGGAGGCATGGCGGCTCTGGTCTGTGGCGCGCTGCAGGTGGGTGAAATGGTGGTGATCGAGTTGCCCCTAAAAAACGCTCCGGTGGAATTGCTGGCGACGGTCCGTTACAGCAGCGATGCGCGCTCCGGATTTGAGTTCTATCCGCTGCCTCCGCTTGCCCAACAGGGAGTCCAGAACTGGATCCAGGAACTAACCGAGCACGAAGAAACGCTCTTCCCGTATCCGTACCTGTCTACGGTCAAAGCTGGCAGTTAGTCGCACAAAATCGGATGCGATTTCCGATTTCAGCGAGGATGCCTCAAACCACATGTGAAACTACTGAAGATTATTCACAACCGTCACGGAGGTAGGATTCTTGCCCGCTGCGTAAGGGGAATCGGTCAACGGAAGCAGGTCCCCGCTCTTCCGATCGATTTGAAACGCCGAAATAGTATTGCCCGAGTTGTTCGCCGCGTACAGAAAGTCATCAGAAAAATCGAGGCTCAAGCTGTACGCGCTTGACACTCCACCGAAAGGCGAATGCGGCAAAAGTCTTAGATTGCCCCGGTTGTCGAATAAGTGATACCCGATAATCGCAGTAAGGTCCCCCGCGTAGAGTCGTTCTCCCATGGGATCGACGATCATCGAATTTGACGAGTTAGCGCCGGCAAATGGAGAACCCGGAAGTGGTAGCAGTTGGCCCGTGACCGAGTCGACGGCATAGGCGGAGATGCTTTCCGAGGACTGATTTAACACGTACAAGTATTTTCCGTCAGGATTTAGTGAGAGGGCCGAAGGGGCGCTGCCGGTGCTCGCAGATGCAACACTCTGCAAAGCCCCTGTGCGAGCATCAATCCCGTAAATTGAGACCGTGTTCGACTGCGTATTTGCTACGTAGACATACTTGCCCCTTGGATCTATAGCAACGGCTCGCGGCCCCGCGCCAGAGCTACCAAAAGGTGAGCCAGGCACGACCGTCAGGGTACCGTTGGCAGCGACTGAATAGCCGGAGATGCTATTCGAGACACTGTTTGTGATATAGACGAAGTGAGCGCCATTGTCCACCGCGACGGACGATGGCTGCGTCCCAGCAGCGTACGGCGAACCGGGCGCAGGCACGGCCGCGCCAGTCAGTGCATTGATGGTGAACGCAGAAACATTATTGCTGCCGGCATTCGCAGTAAAGAGGAACGTGCCCGTCAAGTCCGACACAACAGCTTGGGGCGACGTTCCGGTTGCGAACGGGGAGCCGCTCAGCGTTCCGAGCGAACCCGTCTCGCTAACCTGATAACCCCAGATGTCATTGGTGGTCGCGTTGCATTCATAAACAAACTTAGGAGAGTAGGTCACCGCTGCAGTCCCGGACGCGAGAGCTATGGAAAGTGAACTGCCTCGATTGCGGATGCTGCTTTCATTGAAGAGCACCCCAGCCTTAGTGATGCCAAGGACGATAACTTCATCAGAGTCGTGATCCGCCACGTAGAGCAAAGGCTCGGTGGGACTTGCAGCCATGCCTAGCGGCCCGGAACTTCCCGTGGGGAAAGGCGCCGCGAGTTGAGTGAGAGAGCCAGTCGTGAGATCGATGGAGTATTGCGAGACCGTCTTATCAGCAGAGTTCCCGACGAAAAGGAAGGACTTCTTCGCGACAGCAGCGACTGGAACTGCGCCTGTCGAAAAAGGAGAGCCCGGCACTTGGGTGAGCGCTCCCGTTGTTGAGTTGACTGCGTAGCCGGACACGCTGGCGCCGTTTCCATTTGGAACGTAGAGAAATTTGCCATGCTGCTGGATCGCCACGCTTTGCGGGTTCGGGCCGGAAGGAAAAGGAGAACCCGGCGCCGGAGTTAGAGTGCCGGTATTATGGTTGATGGTGAATGCGGAGACGCTGTTCGAGTTCACGTTGGCGGTGAACAGGAACGAGCCTGTGGGATCAATTGCCGCCGATATCGGACTCTCGCCAGAGACCGTCTGAATCGAGGTCAGGGCGCCGGTGCCCTGATCGATCGCATAGACGGTAATACCAGAGCCGCTCAGGGCAACCAGTAATCGTCCGGTAGGATGCACGGCAAAGCCGAACTCGGAGCCAGTCAAGAACGGGGATCCCGGAACGGGTGTCAGACCGCCGGTAATGCGGTTGATGGCGTAACCGGCGATCCCAATATCGCCTAATGCCACGTACAAAAAAGTCTGCGAGGGAGTCACGACGACCGACCGCGGATTGCTCCCGGGGCCCGTGTAGAGATACCCGACAGCGCGCAGCCGATACCCTCGGATCGCAAATATCGATACCGTGTCATCCTGATTGTTGGCAACATAGGCAAAGCGAGGAACCAGGGGAGCGCCTTGCCCATACGTTGCCATGAGCAGTGAAATCGCCGTGGCTAACACCTTCCAGTGACGGCTCATTGGGCGCGACTCCTAGTCCAGCCGGAGAATCCAGATATCGGATCGTGGTTTTCCCGATCGATCGTTTCCGAGTTGACCATCCCATCCTGACGTAAAGAGAAAATAACGACCATCGTTCGACATATTCCCTAAAGGTTGCGTATTAAAGTACGGATCCACCCAGACAGCACGGTTGTGGGCGAATCGCCAGACCGTCGATGCCTGGCCGTCCGTCTCTATGCAGAAGATTTCTCCGTCATAGGGTGCGTCAATATCTGTCTCACCCTCGTAGTTATAGTCGGAGGCGCATGCGGGCTGAGTATCGTCGAAGTTCCCCAGGGTCCAAACGAAGTGTTTTTCCTGGCCAAAGTGGTGGGGCGTCGGCAATGGATATACCAACTGCGTGAAGTCGCTGAGATTGTCGAGCGGACGGATCAATGTATTGATCTGATCGATTGTGCCCGCGGCATTGACGTAATGCTCCCTGCCCATGATTCCGTAGCCGCTACACAGAAGTCCTCCATGCACCGGACAGGAGGTGATGTTCAGGGTCTGCACGTCCCAGAGATAGAAGCCAAACTGGTTGACTCCGATCTTCACGTACTTGCCATCGCCCGAGATGGCCGTGTGTCTTATGACATAGTTCGGGTTGATGGACGCGGTTCCCGTCGCTCCCCATTGACCGCCGATCTGCCCAGTTTGGGTGTTGTACCAGCGGCACCCAAGCTTTTTGTCGTAAACAATCACAAACATGTGCTTGCCCGAGGCCTTGCCGCCCTCGGAAATGACAATTCGGTTGTCGTCGGTAGAAAGCGTAATGTCGTCATCGCTCACTACATTGTGCCCCTTGCTTTGCATCAGAGGCGGTTGGGTTCCGCATGTTGTCGTGTCGATCACCGGAGTGCTGGTGGCTGTCGAGAAACGATAGCCGGTAATGGTGAGCGGCGCAGAATTGGTCGTCCCATAAATGAAGTCGGGATCGACGAAGCTGAACGCGGAGCCGATGCGAAGCGGCAGCGCTAGTCCCTGTCCTGGCTTTGCGCCGGGAAGAGAACTGATGGCCATCGTAGAAGGATTGAAGCCGAATGCGTATTCCCAGCCGCCTGAGCCGATGACATAAAATTTGCTCGCATCCGCACTGAACTCATTCGCGGATCCACGGGCGGCCGTTCGCAGATAAGTTCCTGGATTGTGGAAGTTCGTAGTCTCGTCGGTCGCGCGAACCATCAGAGAACCGAAGTCAGGGTCGCTAAAGACCGTATTCACTGGCAGCGGAGCCATCGGGGTTTCTTGATGGATGAGCATGTCGGTGACTGCATCGGGATAGGGATTCTTACCTTGGGCAAACATCGTTCCGGCGGAAAGCCCAATGACCATGACAAGCCGTATCCCAAACCTAGTTGATTTTCCCCACATAAGCCGAATCTCCTTATTCATGCGAGACGAGCCGCGGATGGCTCGTTTTGGAGGGTGTGGCATTATGTGCGATGTTACGATTTAATGTCAATACAGCGAGCAACCGAAGATGGAACTTGAGAGCACTTTGCAGACAAGGGCAGATATCTCTAATCCGTGAAGGGTAGGCTCCTTGCGCTTTTATTGCAAAACGGTGCACTCCTAACATTTCTTTAGGTGGAAGCAGCAGAGAATATTCCGTTTGCGCCCGGTCTGGTGAGAAAGTTATTGAGTTCGCAGTCGACGACCCTGCGCCTTCAACAAAGTTTTCCCATTCGCGCCTTCGTCTTTACCGAGCAAATCGTCGGACAAATGCTTTGGCACATCTGCCTGCAAATCCTGCGGCGAGTCCTCTGGCAGTTGCTCCCGCGAATCGGACCGAAGCGAGATGTGGTTGATCCGCCGCTCGACTCGCGAGTCTTTCGCTATCTCGGCCTTGCTGTCTTTCTTCTTGGCCAACTCTTCCGTCATTTCGTCATACTCGCGTCCCGCAACCGTTGACCACGCCGTAGCCCCAATCGGACGCCGCTCCACGCACTCGCGATCGATGACCACGCGAGTCGGCATCTCCGGCTCCAACGACGTCGCTCTCACGTTCGCCGATGCCGTTTGCAGCGCATACAGCATCAGCGCCGCCGAGCGATGATCAATCTGCTGCATGAAGATCATCCGCATCACATCGGCGAGCGCCACTTGGATGGAGTTCGCATCCTCCAGAATCGGCAGCATGAAGGTGCCGCGCAAGCGGGACAGCTTGGAATCGCCAAGGTTCTTCGGCTGGAATCGCAGGTGGAAAAAACAATGTTTCTCGTCGCGCATCGCGGGCGATCCGCACTGCGTCCCGTTGACTTTAATGGAGTAAATAGGCGGCTGCACCGGGAGAACACCCTGACGCGTCCTTTGCGACCCAGAAGAACGTAGGGGTCCTTCGACTCCGCAGAGACTTCACTTTGTGAAGTCCCTGCTCCGCTGAGGATGACAAGGTGGATGGGTTTGGCTGAACGCTGAGAGCCGACAGCTGAGAGCTGTAGAATTTCTGCTCTGTGGGGCGAATCGAGGCATAGTCAGTGGGGATACCTCTCCTCATCCCAACTCATGGGGCAATTGAGCTGGCTGGGCGCGGCTCGCAGCGCAAATCGGTGCGCTTCAGATGACAATCTTTTCACACTACACAAGTAGGAGAAATACGTATACAGTGGTGGCCGTTTTTCCAAAGTCAAAAGGAGATTCCGTTTGAAATTGCCTGGAAAGCTCGCCATTACGTCCACCATACTGTTCGCCTTGCTCGCAGCCGCTGGTGCCCAAACCTGGACACCCCTTGTGAATCAACCCGGGGTTAACGTCGGCGTCATGCTACAACTCAGGGACGGCAGGATCCTGGTGCATGAGGAACAAGCCGGAAACTCCAGAGCCTGGCATATTCTCACCCCGGACTCCACCGGCAGTTACGTGAATGGCACATGGAGCTCTGGCGGAAATATGCCCACCGGCTACGCGCCCTGGTTCTTCGGTTCCCAAGTGCTGATGGACGGGAAAACAGTTGTCATCGAAGGCGGAGAGTACAACAGCGGCCAGTCGGTATGGACGACCAAGGGTGCGATTGGAACCATCTCGGGAAGCACCATAACCTGGACGTCGAACTCCCCGCCTGCCGGCTGGACTAACCTCGGCGACGCGGAGAGCGTGATTCTAGCCAATGGAACCTACATGCAGTCGAACTGCTGTACAGCCCAGAATGCGTTGTTTAACGGCCCGAATTCCTGGACGGCGACCGGCTCGGTGAACCAGTCGAGTAACGATGAATCAGGGTTTACGCTGCTGAGCAACGACCAAGTGCTGACCGTAGATGCGAAACATAGTTCCAATTGCGGCACCAACCAGGGCTCGGAGCTTTACGATCAAGGGACCGGCATCTGGTCGTGCGGTCCAAACCTGCCCGTCCAGCTCTATAACGCCAACGACGAAGAATTGGGCGCCGCGGTCCTGATGTACAACAACAAGGTGTTTCAGTTTGGAGGGAACGTAGTGGCGACGGCTATCTACGACGTTGCCAGCAACACCTGGTCGTCTGGCCCGACTCCCGGCAACGGTTTGGATCAGGCCGATGGTCCAGCAGCGCTTGAGCCAAACGGCAAGGTGCTCGCCATGTTGAGCCCTGGCCTGTTCCAAGGTGGTTGCCAGTTTGTCGAGTACGATCCAACGACCAATACCCTGACGAACACGGCGAATCCGTCGAACTGCCCGTCTGATTCATCGTATGTCGGACACCTGATGATTCTTCCGACGGGTCAGATCATGTTCACCGACTTCAGCGGTACGGTGGAAATTTATACGCCGGCCGCAGGCGTGGTTGGGGGCGTCGCGCCGACGATCAATGCTCTGAGTGGGTCGGTCGGCAGTCCTTCGACCAACACGGTTCTATCTGGAGCACAACTCAATGGTTTGTCGGAGGCCAACGCATACGGTGACGACTATCAGGGAGCTACCAACTATCCACTGGTTCGCCTGGTGCCGGCCGCCGCACCGAACACGGTCTATTACGCCACCACTCACGATGAGAGTACGCACTCGATCGCTCCCTCCACTTCCAATTCCACCAAGTTCGACGTGCCGGCCGGCCTTCCCAGCGGGAGCTATAACCTGTATGTGGTTGCCAACGGCATCGAGTCGAACCCGGTTGTCGTGGACGTTGTGCCGGGCGCTGGTTTCAGTTTAGGCGCGAGCCCGAGCTCGGTTGGCATCGTGCAGGGTAGCAGTGGCGCGAGCACCATTACGGTTACTCCGCAGAGCGGTTTCAGCGGCAGCGTTACTTTGAGCGTCTCGGGTCTGCCGAGCGGCGTAACGGCGGCCTTCAGCCCGAATCCCACAACCACAACCAGCACACTGACTCTTACGGCCAGCGCCACGGCCACTACCGGGACGTCCACCCTGACGATTACTGGCGTGTCGGGCAGCGTGACCGCGACAACGGCGCTGGCATTGACGGTAAATCCGAGCGGTACAGGTCCAACCGTCACGGTGTCGCCGACATCGCTAACCTGGGGCACGGTTGTCTTAGGCGCGACTGGTGCTGCGAAGGCGGTGACTCTCACCAACACCGGGTCGGTAGCGCTGAGCATCAGCAGCATCACCAGCAGCGGCGATTTCGCTCTGGCGGCCAGTTCGAAACCGTGCGGCAGCACGCTGGCTGCGGGAAAGAGCTGCATCATCAAGGTTACCTTTACGCCGACCGCGGTTGGGACGCGTACTGGCACCTTGACTCTTACCGACAACTCGCCGAGCAGTCCGCAAACCGTGGCCCTTTCCGGCACCGGCGGCGTGCAAGCCAAACTAACTCCGGTCACTGCGACGTTCCCGAAAGAATTGGTTGGGGTGTCGAGTCCGGCGAAGGTATTCACGCTAAAAAACCTGCAGGCCGTATCGCTGACCGGCATCAGCGTTTCGACGACGGGAGACTTCAGTGTTTCCACGACGACCTGTTCGACAAGTCTGGCCGCCAAGTCCACATGCACGATCAGCGTGGTGTTCACACCAACGCAGACCGGAACGAGGACGGGCACATTGCAGGTGAGCGACAGCGCTGCCGGTAGCCCGCAGATTTCGACTCTGACGGGAACGGGCAAGTAACCGAGATGTACTCTGAATAACTTCCCTAACGGGGCTGCACAAGCGGCCCCGTTTTTCTTGCCGAGGATGGCACAACCAAGAATCGGGGAGGCTCCTTGAAGCGTCCTTGCCTCGCGAGATGGAAGCAGGTCCTTCGCTGCGTTCAGGATGACAAGTTGGATAGGTTTGCCTGATGGATGACGGCTGATGGCTGTGAGCTGCTATTCCGGCAGCAGCGGCAATCCCTGAATGCCCCACGCGATGTGGTGGATGGCGCTGTGGGTGGCGAGGATGGCGGACTTGCCGGGAGCGAAGGCTAGTCCGACCAGGCCGTTGCCGGAGACTTCGAGGCAGGCTTTGGCTTGGGGAGTGATCTTCACGATGCCGCGTTTTCCGGCGAGCGAGGCGGCGACGTAGAGATTGCCGTCGACATCCAGCGCCAGACCCTGCGGACGTCCCAGGCCGCGGTAGAAGACGGACACGGTTCCGTGGGGGTCGACTTTGTAGACGCTGTCGAAGCTGGAAGTGCTGGGGCCGGTGACGAACAGATCGCCCTGGGGACCGAAGGCGAGGTGATAGGCGGAGACGCTGGGCTCGAGCGTCGCGAAGACAAAAATCTGGCGGTCGCGCGCGATCTTGAAAATGGTTCCGTTGCGGTCGCCGACGTAAAGATTTTCCTCGCGATCGAAGGCGATGCCGGTGGCGACTCCCATGCCTTCGGCGTAGGTCGACATGGTGCCGTTGGGTGCGACTTTGTAGACCGCTTCGTCGTGGCGCGACGAAACGTACATCTCGCCTTCGCGGTCGAAGGCGATCGCTGTAGCGTTCATCATGTCGCTGAGAAACGGCTTCACGTTGTAATTGGTGTCGATCTTGTAGATGGAGACGGGAGTCTTCTGGCCGCGCGATCCGGAAAAAGTGACGAAGATGTTGCCTTCGCGGTCGAGCGCGGGATTGGTGACGGGATGAAGGTTGTCGGCAACGGGGACTGCCACCTTGATGGAATGCGGGTTGCTGACGTTGCCGTTGGTGCCCACTACTACGGGTCCGGATGCCGCTCCTTCGGGCACGCGGGCTACCAGGAAATCGTCGGAACTGATGAGCACCGCAGCTTCGACTTCGCCGAAGCGCACGCTGGGGCGGCGTAATTCATGCGGACTCAGGCTCTTTCCGATGATGCGAACCTCGCCGCCGGGCAACGCAAAACTGGGCGCTACCGCCTCGATGTGCGGTTTGCCGTTGACGTTCTTTTTTCCCAGCAGGCGGTCGGAAATGCTCATGAGTGTGTTCCGGCAGGAACTTTCTATGTAAGCCCGGCGCTACTTCATTAGAAGACCGAAGTGCAAAAGAAGATGCATGACGGCGAGCGCATAGAGTCCCGCTCCCAGGTCGTCTACCACGATTCCCGTACCTTCCGGCAAGCGCTCCAGGCGGCGAATGGGAAACGGCTTCAGAATATCGAAGACACGGAAGAGTATAAGGCCCGCGAGAAAAGTTTTCCAAGCCAGAGGGACGGCGATGAGGGTGACCAGTTGTCCGGCGACTTCATCGATGACGACGAATTGCGGATCCTTCAGGCCGGAGGCGCGTGCGACCAGCGTTGCGGCCTGAATGCCGATGATTATTACAGCGGCGGCAGCTAAGGCCGTTGCCCAGGTGCGGCTCGCTGCCGGAATTTGGGAACTGGCCAGCGCCCACAGGAGCACTGTGGCCACCGATCCCCAGGTGCCGGGGCCGGGCTTGAGGCGTCCCGCGCCGAAGAAAGTGGCGACCAGCGTGGCCCATAGAGGAGCGCGGGGGCGGGACGCCCCCGCGACAGCCGGCGAGACGCCGGCGCTACGGTCGGGTGTGGCGCTGCTTCGGTTGGGGTTCGCCGCGTCAGAACTCGGAACAGACTTGGAGGAATCCATAGACGTTTAGGAGAGGGTAGCGCCGCCGTCCTCGGCGGCTGTCGTGCGGGCGTCCCGCCCGCACACCCAAACCCACTTCCAATCTTTCAGTTGTGCCTTTGCAGGATTTTCGCTCACATAGCGAATGGCGCGTTCGAACTCCCCTTCGCTTCGGATGAGGTGGTCATAATACTCCCGTTGCCAAAAAACGCCATGTGTCCGTAGGATCCGATTCGCGTGTTTCGCGCTGAACGATTTCCAGGAATGTACCACCGTCGCGAGAACATGTCCCGGGAAGAATCGGGCCACGACATGCACATGGTTCGGCATGACGCACCATGCAAAGAGCCGATAGCGTTTCTCATCAAAATAACGCAAGGCGTTGGCCGCTTCTTCTGCGATGGCGGAATTCTGCAAGTGACAAGCGCCCGCGCCGCTGTCGAGGAAGCGTTCGATCACGGGAGTGGAGAGGCGCTGGATTTTCCGGCGTTCGTCAGAACTTGGGGTCCGCCCCGCCTGTGCGGCAGTCTTGACGATGGATTGTCGCTCGGATTCGATGCGATCAAGAACTGACTTGGGAAGTGAATCGGCTAGCCGGAAGGTTATGAAGTAGGTGGCATTGTCCGTTTCCCAGTGGGGGAGCCTGCCGCGATCGCGGATCTTGACCTCGCCGAAGCGGGGGCGGGACGCCCCCGCGACAGCCGGCGAGACGCCGGCGCTACGGTCATTGGGGGCGGGTTCGGGCTTGTGTTTCACTGCGAATCTTCCGTATCGGGCACCGCCTCTTCGGCGTCGGCGACGGGCGACGAGATTACGTAGCCACCGCTGGCCCACTTGCCGAGATCGATCAGGCGGCAGCGGTCGCTGCAGAAAGGGAAGTCGGGGTCCGTGGCCTTCGTCGGCTTCTTGCAGATCGGGCAACGGAGTTTGATTTGGCGATTACGCGGCATTTTGGTCTCTACAGGAGATTTCAAACGATTTCCGCTACTAAATCGTAATCGTGGGCTTCGGTGATGCGGCAGCGGTAAAAGTCGCCTTCTTTCGGCTCGTTGCCTTCGGGATAATCGTTCACGAAGACCTTGCCGTCAATCTCGGGCGCGTGCATCGCGGTGCGGCCCTCCAGGAGGAGGTCGGACTCGGTGGATGCGCCTTCCAGCAGCAGCTCGAATTCTTGTCCGATCAACGATTTCTTTTTTGTACGGCTGATTTTTTTCTGGATCGACATCAGCGACTTGCGGCGGCTCTCGATCTCGCGCGGGGAAAGCTTTTTGGCCTGATCAAAGGCGCCCGCACCTTCCTGGTCGGAGTAGCCGAAGGCTCCCATCCAGTCGAAGGCCGCGTCTTTCACGAAACGGCAAAGCTCCTCGAATTCTTTTTCGGTTTCGCCGGGGAAGCCTACTATGAACGACGTCCGCAGAGTAACGCCGGGAATGACACGGCGCATTTTTTCGATGGAGCGCAGGAACAGGTCGGAGCAGCCGCCGCGCTTCATGCGCTTCAGGACCGTCGCCGAGGCGTGCTGCAGCGGTACATCGATGTAGGAGCAGATGTTGTCGTGGGCAGCGATCGTATCGAGCAGGCGGCCTGTGATCTTGTTGGGATACGCGTAAAGGAAGCGAATCCATTGCAGGTCGTCGATGCCCGCTAGCTTTTCGAGCAGCAGGGCCAGGCCGTCTTTCAGGCCTAGATCTTCGCCGTAGCAAGTGGTGTCCTGCCCGATGAGGGTGATTTCACGCACGCCGGATTGCGCCAGGCGCTCGGCTTCGGCGATCACCGATTCGAAACGTCTTGAGCGGAACTGTCCGCGCAGCTGGGGAATGATGCAAAAACTGCAGGGATGATCGCAGCCTTCGGCGATCTTGATATAGGCCGAAGATCGCGGAGTGGTCAGAATGCGAGGCGTGTGGTCATCGTACAAATAGTTGGGAAGGTCGGCGACGGCGCCGTCCCAGGAATCGCGCGCAAAGCGGCCCTGCTGGCGGCGATGATCGCCTTCGGGCCTCGAAGTGAGAATGTTGAAAGGACTGGGCTCGCGGGGTGCTACCGCTACTCCGGCAGCAGCCAGAATCTTCTCCAATTCGCCGGTGCCTACGACTGCGTCCACCTCAGGAATATTCTTTCGGATCTCATCGTGAAAACGCTCGACCAGACAGCCGGCAACGACCAGCCGTTTCGCCTTGCCGCCCGTTTTGTGGCGGGCCATTTCGAGGATGGTATCGATGGATTCCTGCTGCGCGGTGCCGATGAAGGAGCAGGTGTTTACCACGATGACGTCCGCGTCCTCGGCTTGGGGAGTCAGTTCGGCGCCGGCTTGGGCCAGCATGCCCATCATCACCTCGCTATCGACGAGGTTCTTGGGGCAGCCGAGGCTCACAAACCCTACCTTGGCCGGGGCAGTGGGCCCCGCAGTCGCGGATATGCTTTTCTTTATGGGCATCTTTACAGGCAGATCAGAAATGATCAGCAGGAAACAGATCTACACAATTCTAGCATCTGACATGGTCATAGCCCCGCCGGCCGGACGTGAGACCCTGAGCACCAAGGAGGGTACTTATGGTTTTCCGCCGATCCGGGCAGGCCGTGCTAATCTTATTGAAACAAAAACAACATCCCTCAATACCTCCGGAGGAGAGATGTCGGCTAAACGTCTGGCGGTTCTCGTTGTGCCAGTTCTAATTCTCGTTTCCAGCGCGTTGGCGCAAGTCAATGATCTGTCGATTACGGCAGGGCGAGCTTTCGTCAGTACCCAGACGATCGTGAATTCAGGTGCGCCTGATCCCCACATTCACTTCGGAAACGAGGAGACGGTGGCGTTCAACTACGGCCGGCTGCTGAAGACGGTCAAGATTTTTGGACTGTCCGCCGAATTGCCGGTGGCGATCTATCCGCGGATGGACGTGCACAGCTTCGAGGGCAACACTCCTAAGGACATTGGGGCACTATTCGTGACTCCATCGATGCGAGTGAACATTTTTTCCGGCGACTCAGTCTCTCCGTGGGTAAGCGTTGGCGGCGGCTATGGCCGGTTCCGGGAGTCGTCGACCCTCGGTTTCGACCTACCGAACCCGGGGCCGACCGGCAGCAACACCGGAGTGGTACAGTTCGGAGCTGGATTGGATGTATGGGTGTGGCATCGGTGGGGCGCACGTTTCGAAGCGCGCGATTTCTATTCTGGAGTTCCCGCGCTGAATGTGGATACGGGGAAAAGCCGTCAGCACAACTACTACGTAGGCGTCGGCGTTGTACACCGGTTCTAGGAGCGCGTGTTCTATGTAACGGCAGCGCCGTTCCTTGCGGGACTCGATCTTTCCCAAATGCGTACCCGGCACTTACGTGCCGGGCTTTCCTGTTTCGCCGCTTCGCGGCTTGAGCATCGCATGTTCCACTTTTTCATCTTGGTTCCACTGCGATGATTCGATACGAGTTTTCACACAGACTTTTACGTGCCGGGCTTTCCTGTTCCGTCGCTGCGCGGCTTGATATGAGTTCGTTCAAGGTCTGTGTCGCGACTTCGAGCTATTTAAGATAACTGAACGCAGTAGTTATGGGGCCGTCGGCCGCACGTTTTGCCGCTACCTGGAATTCTGCGTTTCGACTGTCGCGATTTCCTTGAAAAGCTCGGGCAGGCTTTGGGCATCGTCCACCGAATGTCCAAAGCGCGCGGATTCGTAAGCGCGCGTGAACTTGGCGACTCTCTTCTGCAAGGCCTCTTCCTGAATCACCGCCACAAAATCCAGCGGCGTCTGTGATGGCGACTTGCGCCAGCCCAGCCGGGCCATGCGTCCTACCATGCGGTCATACCACAAGGCGGCCGCTTCGCGGGGGGCGCGCTCCGGATGTGCCCGCAGAGTATGGGCGTGCAGCCCGCGCACGAGGCGCTGGAGATTCAGCAAGGCGATCAAGGCCAACACGCACCCGATCAACCCGCCCAACCAGCGCACGGGAAAATTGGCGATGTGGCGGTGCGCGCGCCGCGCCGCCCGCAGCATGGCACGATGTCTCGACCCGAGCCAATGGCGAGCCTCGTCAAAGAAGCGCCGGGTAGTGACAGCGGCATCCTGCCCCAGCGTGCGCTGGTGGCTGACATCGTAGTTGATGATCCATTCGCGCCAAAACGAGGCGGCCGCATCCATATAGAGTTGCATTCGCGACCAGCCGGTGCGCGTGAGCAAACCTCCCGCGGGAGTGGGATCAAAGCTGATCCAGCCCGATCCGGGGAAGTAGGCCTCAACCCACGAATGGGCGTCACTGGCTCGCACCACGTACTGCCCGGTGAGGTCATTGAATTCGCCTCCGCGGAACCCGGTCACGATTCGCGACGGAATATGCAAGGAGCGCAGCATTACCGCCATCGAACTGGCGAAGTATTCGCAGTGGCCTTTCTTGCGCTCGAAGAGGAAATTGGCCAGAGGATCTCGGGGCAGGCTGCGAGGCAGTTCCAGGGTGTAGCCAAAGTGGGTAGAGAGATACCGCTCCAGCGCGACCGCCTTGTCATAATTGCTGGGAGCGGCGGTGGTAATATCCTCCGCCAGCTTCGGAATGCGAGGGTCGAGCGGCGGCGGCAATTTCAGGTAAAGGTCCATGCCTGCGGGCGGCAGGTTCGACGCGAGACGAAGCTCATCGACGTCGGGCTCGGGCAATTGCGACTCAGCTTCGTAGCGATTGATCGGACGTTCTGTGTCGAGGTCGTAAACCGCGCCCCCGCGATCCATACTCAGCTGCCGGAAATTTCCCAGGAGAGTCTGTGGGCGGTCTGCCAGAAAGAAAATGTTTGTCCCCAGCGGCTCCATCAGGACGCGATAGCGAATGAATCGTCCCGCGCCCCTCGCTTTACCCTGCGAGTCAGCCAAGGGGGCCAGGCGATAGCTTCCATCTCCCGCTGGACGCAGCTGGGTTTGGCCGAACGAGTTCGACCAGACCCTGCCATCGAAATTGCTGAGGGCAATCCCGCGCCATTTCAAGTCGTAAGCGCCCTGCATGTCGTTGTGGATCTCGATGTGCATGACGGCAGCCCCGGACTGTTGAATTTGGCCGATGCGGCCCAGTTGCACGCGATCGGTGAATCCGGTGGAAACATCGCTGGATGGAGAGTAGGCGCTCAAATAGCGTGACGAAACGCGGGGAAGAAGAAAGAAGATCAGGAAACTACCCGCCAGGATTGTCAGCATGAGCGCGGGAGCGATGGCCACCAGTGCGTAAGCCATACGCAGGCTGGGAGCGGCGACGCGTGGATCCTGGGCATGCGTTTGCTCGGCAGCGACCGAGTGCCGCATTTCCATCAGCACAAAAGTGATGACCGCTACCAACAGGAAACCCGCAAAGGAAAGCACGAACACACTGCCCACCGTGAGGACAGCGGCCGCCAGCACCATACCAAAGGAAAGGATGGCGAGCATGTAATGATCGCGCGTCTTCTGCAGCGAGAAGAGCCGGACGACGATTAAGAAGAGTGCCAGATGAACGGTTGTTGTCAGATAGCTGCGCGATACGAAGAAGTAGTCTGCGAGGGCGACGAAGACGTAGATCAGGGTGAGGAGAGTGGTCCAGCGCTCCGAAATCGAAAATTCGATGCGAGTGAGAAGCTGGTAGCCGCGGAGCGTCAGGGCGAGCAGCACGAGAATGACGGCTGGCAGGTCCAAGCCTCCGGTCGAGGCCAGAGCGCCGAAGCCACTGAGCACGAGCAGATAGAGCGACACATTAAAGTAGCGCTCGATGGACTTGGCCATGGTGGCCCCGCGCGGATTGAGGGAAGCTTCGGTCACGACAAGCTTCTATTGTTGGCGAAACGGGCGCAGAAGGGAAGTGTCCGGGGTAATGAGTGGTGCGAACTGCGGGTTGTGTGAAGACCCAGAGCTCACCACGGAGACACGGAGGCACAGAGAAAACCTTTGGACGTGCAAAGCATGGGCCGCGCCTTTGGAAGGCCATTCGTGCCGTCGTCGTCCTGCAGGATATGACGTGCCGGGCGCGTACGAGTCTGTGTCGCAAGTGAAGTGCCGTCCCTTGCGGGACTCGATCTTTCCCACTTTAGCCTACCCGGCACTGACGTGCCGGGCTTTCCTCTTCCGCCGCTTCGCGGCTGGAGCAATGACGCAGGCCACTTTCTTGCCGACCTCAGGGTTGCGACACAGACTCGCGTACGCCCGTCGCTCCACAAAACGATCGCGGTCTCCCTGTGTTTTGGCGAAGAGGCACCTACTTGTTTCGCATTATTGACCTGCTCGTATGCCTTCCTATAATCGCTGCACTTCAATGTGGGCGAAAGTTTTTCTTCAGAAATCCTGACACGAGGACAGGTCGATGCGTGCATCTTTTGTGCTGTTGTGCCTCTTGGGGCTGGTAGTGCCGGTGTTCGCTCAGAGCAATTACGCAGTGGTTACGGGAATCGTCACGGATGCCCAGTCTCTTCCCGTCTCCGGAGCCAGGGTTCAGTTCAAGGCACTAAGCACAGGTGCGATTCGCGTGCTTACCACCAACGACAGAGGGCTGTTCTCTGCTGCCGCGCTTCCGCCAGACGACTATGAAGTGACCACGGAGTCCACCGGCTTTGCCAGCATGAAGCAGTCCTTGCATGTTGAGGTTGGGGAAAAGTTGGCAATCGAAGTTGGACTCAAGGTGGGCGCGGTGAAGGAAGGCGTGCAGGTGAGCGCAGCGGCCGATGTTTTGAGGACAACTGACGCCAGCGTCGGCGAAGTGGTGGAGCGGAAGTCGGTGCAGGAACTGCCGCTGAATGGCCGCATGTTGATTGATCTGGTGCTGACCGTGCCCGGCGCGCACGTGGGTTTTGGCGCGCAGACCGGAGAGACGAATCCTCTGTATTGGCGGCCCGGACAGCGGTCGGCCATCGTGATTGGCGGCAATCGCCCCAATGGCAACTTCTTCTTGCTCGACGGTGCGACGAACACCGATCCTACATTCAACACGCAGAACCTGAGTCCTTCTCCGGATGCAGTCATGGAGTTCCAGGTTGAAACGAGCAGTTATACGGCCGACATGGGCGGAGCAGGCGGCGGGCAGATCAATATCGTGACCCGCGGCGGGACCAATGCGTATCACGGAACGGCGTATGAATTCTTGCGCAACGGCGCGATGGATGCGACCACGTTTGGGTCGATGGGCAACAATCACCTGGTCCAGAACAATTTTGGCGCCTCGTTTGGTGGGCCGCTGCTGGGGAGAGACAAGAAGACCTTCTTCTTCCTCAATTACGAAGGATTGCGACTCGCACAGGCGGATGCGCAGACTCTGACTGTCCCGACACAGGACGAAATCATGGGCGATTTCAGCATGAACAACGCCAAGATTTACGATCCGACGACGGCGGTTGCGAATCCGAATTACGATGCTACCAAGCCCACCGGGCCTACCAATTTCCCGTACACGCGCAGCCAGTTTCCCAACAACCAGATTCCTGCGGATCGAATTAACCCGCAGCTGCAAGCGTTCCTGATGCAGTATGTGCCGATGCCGAACATGATGATGGGCAACTCGGGCGTGGATTCGAATAACTATCTCGACATTCGCAACGAAATACATAGTCAGGATCAAGGCACGGTGCGTGTGGACCACGTGTTTGAGCACAACGACACGGTTTTCGGACGGTACTCCGTGAGCGCGGAACACGGGTTCTCGCCGAGCAGCGGAATGACATCGACCACGGAAAATCTACCTGGGTTTGGCGCGAACTTCGACAACCTGTCGCAGCAGGCGGTGGCGACCTGGAATCACGTGTTTTCCAGCAGCCGGCTGAACACAGTTTCGCTGGCGTTTTCGCGTCTTTCGATGGACCGGACATCGCAAAACGATGGAGTGAATGACATCGTGACGCAACTTGGAATCCAGGGTGTCGGATTCGGCGGGCCGGGCGCGTGGGGCGCGCCCTGGTTTGCCGCCCAGGGTTATACGGGAATTGGAGACACCTTCGCGGCCACGCCCATGCACGCCTGGGACACGACGGCGGAAGTGCGAGACACGTTTGCGTGGCAGCGAGGACGGCACGGGATAAAGTTCGGCGGCGATTTTCGGCGTTACATCTGGCCGATGTGGGGCTTCTTCCAGAACCGCGGGTACTACCAGTACACCAACGGGTACACCACGGAGTTCGGCTTCAACGACGGCAGCGGATCAGGATTGGCCAGCCTGCTGCTGAGCCTGCCGGCGGTGAAGCAGCGCCAGGCCGGCATCCCGCAGATGAACCTGCGCAACTGGGGATATGATGCGTTCGCCGAAGACAGCTGGCAGGTGACATCAACTACGACTGTGAATTTCGGGTTGCGATATGAGTACACGAGCCCGCTTTGGGATCGCGATAACACCAACTCAAACCTGATCTTCCAGAACGGCGTGCCCCAGGTTTTCATTGGAGGTGAGCAAGGCTATCCGAAGGGATTGCTGTATTCGAACAAACACAACTTCGCGCCACGTATTGGAATCGCGAGGAACCTGCCCAGGTTCGGACTGATATTCCGCGCTGGCTATGGCATTTTCTTTACACCGGTGGACCAAAACACGTGGTGCAACCAGCGGCACAACGTGCCCTACGTCTTTCCGGAAACGCAGCAGGCCGACAACTTCACGCCGCCCGCGGCCCTATTTACCAGCGGAATGAACTTCGGCACGCCGGTGTTGGGGAACGGCGCGCTGAAACCAACCACCGTAAGCTTCACGGCATTCGATCCCAACGCGCCCGCGCAATACATACAGCAGTGGAACACAACTCTGGAGAAGAGCTTTGGCGGCAACACTACGCTGGCCGTCGGTTATTTGGGCGCGCGAGGATTTCACCTGCAGCGGGCTCACCTGATCAATAATGCTCCTCCGGGACCGGGCCCGATCGGACCGCGGCGTCCCTTCCCGACGCTGACCTTTGTTAATGGCACGGTTTTGACGCCCAGCAGCGATCCGGACGCCATTATCCAGAGTCAGACTTTTCCGGTGAGCACGATCAACCGGCTGGAGGATACGGCGCAAAGTTGGTATGACGCCGGCTACGTGAACGTGCGGAGAAGATACTCGCACGGGCTCAGCTTGTTGGCGAATTACACGTTTGCCAAGACTTTGACCAACGCGCCGGACTTCCGCTCTCCGATGGACGAGGCTGCGATCGCGCAAGACAACAGCAACCTGGCGGCGGAGAAAGGGCCGGGTTGCGATGTGCGGCACCGCTTTGCATTGAGTAGCGTGTTCGACATTCCTGCCTTTGCGGCGGCTGCTTGGACTCGGATGGTGACACAGAACTGGCACTTCACGACCATCTACCAGGCGCAGTCGGGAATGCCATTGACCATCTCGGTGTTTGGAGACACGGCAAATTCCGGCACGGTGTTGGGAGAGAACCCGATCCGGGCCAACGTCACGGGGCAGCCGATCTTCGGTCCGGGCACGCGCACGGCGAACGAGTGGTTCAATCCAGCAGCCTTCGCGACGCCTCCGGCCTACACGTTTGGCAATGTGGGAAGGAACTCGGTGTACGGGCCTCCATTGCAGACTCTCGACTTCGCCCTGGCGCGCACGTTCCGTCTCACCGAGAAGGCTAATTTCCAGATTCGCGGGGAAGCTTTCAACGCGCTGAACAAGGTCAACCTGGGCACGCCGAACCGTTACGTGAATACACCGCAGTTCGGCACCATCACCATGGCCATGACGCCGGGGCGGGAAATGCAGGTGAGTGCGAGGGTATCGTTCTAGGCGCGCTATGGGTGTGGGGCGAGTGCGAGCTCTCCTTGAAGCGACCGCGTTTTTGACGGCGCCAAGAATGGCGAGTGCGGAATGCGGTCACGCGAATGACCGCGGGGCATAACGCCCGCTCCCTTGATCAAGCTTCCGACCTATTTAGTTTCACCAGACAGTTACCTCGTGCAACGGCTTGCCGCAACATCGTGAGTTGCAGCTAGAAACAAACACGTTGCGATGTCACAGACATATAGGACGTACGTTCTTGACACTGCTGTTGGGCGCTCACTAGAGTGAGGGCGTTGTTCCGGCAGGCCGCGAATAGAAGATGTGACAGCTTTCATAGACGCTTGACGCGGCGCTGGATACGGGAGATGCAGATGACAAGATTCTCGCACTATGTGATGGTGGCGCTGCTGGTAGTGGCCTGCTCCGCGGCGGTTCCGGCTCAGACTTCGCAGGGCCGGATACTGGGCACAGTGATCGACGCTTCGGGTGCGGTGGTGGCCAATGCCAAGGTGACGATCACGAACACAGCCACCGGAATGGTGCGGACCATCGCAACGACGGCCGCTGGCGAGTATGCCGCTCCGAATCTTGAGCCCGGACCTTATGTAGTGGTGGTGGAGTCGCCCGGCTTTCAGAAAGCGCAGCACGCGGTTGTGACGCTGGAAGTGGCGAAGGACATTCGCGTCGATTTCAAGTTGGTGCCGGGCGCAATCACTGAAACCATGGTCGTCACGGGAGAGGCGCCTTTGGTTGACACCACTTCGAATGTTTTGGGCGGTACGTTCTCGAATCAGGCGATTAACGAATTGCCTTTGCTGGGGCGTGATTTTCAAAACCTGGCCGTGTTGCAGCCGGGAATCGAACGCACGCCTGGTGGAGGGTTCTTATCCATCACCGCCAACGGGAACCGTCCGGAAGACAACAATTTCATCGTGGATGGTCTTGACGACAATGACGCCTACTACGGAACTACGGTAATCAATGCGGAAGGCGTCGAAGGCACTCCCGCCACGCACCTGCCGATCGACGCGATTCAGGAGTTCAACATTCAGTCCAGCCCAGAAGCGCAGTACGGTTTCAAGCCTGGAGCGATTATCAATGTTGGAATCAAATCGGGGACGAATGCATTCCACGGCTCGGCCTATTATTTCAACCGCAACGCTGCCCTGGACGCCCGAAACTGGTTCAATCCAAGGTCCAACCTTGAGGGCACTTTGAACCCGGTTGCCGCCCTCAACCTGAACCAGTTTGGCGCCTCCGCAGGTGGACCGATCGTGAAGAACAAGCTGTTCATCTTCGGCAATTACGAGGGGGTTCGGGACAAAGTTGGAAACCCGTTGGCAGTCAGCACTCCCGTCACCGTTCCGATGGGCGACCCCACCACCAGCATTGTCGACGCCTTCGCCGAATGCGCAGCCAGCAACACGTGCAGTTCGGTGAGTCAACAGCTTGCGACCCTTTTCCCCTCGAATCCAAACCCGAGTTCCATCGTGAACCTGGACTTCAATAATCTTAATCGAGAGGACAACGGAATTCTGAAAGTGGACTACCACCTCTCCCAGAAGAGCACTCTGGTTGGCACCTACTTCATAGGCGATAGCGTGCAAACCGAAGAAGACTCAACCGTGACCAATCCGCTTTTTCTTTCTCAATCGGTGACCAGAGCCCAGGTGCTGGGAGGAGGCTGGATATGGACACCGGGTGCGAGATTTACGAACCAAGTCCATGTCGGGTACAACCGTTTTTGGCAGAAGGTTGTGGTTGCAGATAGCAATACGAATCCGACAGCTTACGGATTGAATACCGGGGTCACCGATCCTGTAAATTTCGGACTACCTGAAATTCGCATCAGCGGCTTTGTACAGCACACGCTGGGCGGCAATCAGAGCTGGCCTCTTTATACAACCCCGAATCAAACCTTACAGTTCACGGACAATGCCACTTACGTTACGGGACGACACAACGTTAGCTTCGGCGGCGAGTTTCGCACGGGCAGTACCGACAACCTTCGAAATACTTTCGGTTCCGGAGAAATCCGTTTTAGTGGCCTCGAGGAATTCACCACGGGCGATGTCCGCAGTAGCGGAAATTTTGTTTTGGTGGGTGACAGCCATCGAGTGGTAAGTCAAAAATCGTTTGGCCTATTTGTTCAGGACAATTGGCGTGTAACGCCCAAGCTCACGGTAAATGCCGGTCTTCGATACGATTTGAGCTTGCCGATTCACGAGGAGCACAATCTCCTCGGCAATTTCGATCCTGCCGTGGGCCTGGTGCAAGTGGGGAAACAGATCAGCAAGCCTTACAACACCGATCACAACAACTTCGCTCCTCGGCTCTCGGTTGCCTATGACGTTTCAGGAAAGGGCACGACTGTCTTTCGTGCCGGAGCGGGAATCATTTACGAGATACCCCATATTTCTGTGTACATTGGCCAGAACAACACGAATGCGAGCGGGCTAGCGCTTAATCCCACCGGTGTTACGGGGGCGCCCACAGGCGCGGGCGGAGGCACGATTGCCGCTGCCACAATCAGCCCGGACCCAGTCAAGATGAGCGAAAATTGGAACAGCGGTGCGCCGGTTTTTGGAGACCTCTCGATCAGCAGTCTCACCTGCTCCGATCCTACAGCTAGCGATGGTACCTCTTGTCCTGTCTTTGGGACCGCGAAGAATCTGGTTACGCCTTACGTGATCAACTGGAATTTCAACGTGGAGCAAACGCTATGGCAGAACGCCGCCATGACCCTCACGTACGTTGGCAACAAGGGGAACAAGCTGTACAGCATTCGCGATATCAACCAGAATATCTATGCCAATGATCAGGGAGTGATTGGTGGAGGTTCACCAGACGAGCAAACCGGCCGTCCGTTTTATGGCCAGTTTCCCACTTTGAGCAACATCTATCAGCTTGGAAACGGCAGCAATTCGATATACCACGGGTTGCAAGTCACGGTTCGACAGCGCACGACCAAGGGATTGTATTTTGTGGCGGGTTATACCTGGTCCCACGCCATCGATGATTCCAGCAGCAATCGCCAATTCAATATTCAGAACAGTTTCGATCCGGCGGCCGAGCGGTCAAACTCTGATTCGGATATTCGGCATCGATTCACGTTTGCTACAACCTACCAACTGCCCTCCAAGCCGGGATACGGACAATTGCTTCAAGGTTGGATGGTGAACAGTATCGTTTCTGCCCAGACTGGGTCGCCACTCTTCTTCTATGACAGCTTCGACGACATCAGCGGCACCGGCGCATTCAATGACCGCTGGAATTTTTCCGGGGATCCGTCCAAGATTCACTGGTCCGCGACTCATCCGCTTCCGTTTTTTCCATATGACAGTAGCGCCGGAAGTACGAATCCCGCCTGCGACGCTATGGCAGATCCGGATCAACTGAGTCTCTACGGTTGCTTTGCGGGCCCTGGCTGGGTGATGACGCCGCCCAACGTCGGACAGTTTGGGACCATGCGTCGGAATGTCGCGTACGGGCCAGGCTTCGTGAATCTGGATTTCTCGGTCATTAAGACTTTCACTTTTGGCGAACGGGCGAAACTGGAATTGAGAGGAGAATTCTTCAATATTCTGAACCATG
>JAIQFA010000002.1 GCA_020073525.1 Terriglobia bacterium | reverse complement strand
GCAAACCCGCCACCCCGGCCCCGATCACAAACACACGCGCCGGAGTGATCGTGCCCGCGGCGGTGGTGAGCATCGGAAAGAAACGCGGGTGAGAATCCGCGGCGATCAACACGGCTTTGTACCCGCAGACCGAAACTGCCGTCTGGTGTTGGCTATGAGGCAGCAGGCGTGGTAGCAGCGGTTGGGCCGGATGTGGACAAAAAGTGGGTGGGCAAATCAGTCGCCACGATTCCAGCCTTCTCCATGAACGACTACGCCATGCTGGGCGAAGAGGTAATTGCACCGGTTGCGGCTCTGGGTGAGTATCCGGCGAAGCTGTCACCGGCGGAGGGTGCTGCGGTCTGGATGCAGTACCTCACCGCGTATGGGGCCTTGATCGCGATTGCGCATCTGGCGAAAGGCGATTTCGTGGTGATTCCGGCCGCGTCGAGCAGTGTGGGCATTGCCGCGACGGAGATTGCGAAAGCTGAGGGAGCTATTTCAATTGCAACCACGCGCAAGAGCAATAAGAAAGCTGAATTGCTTTCTCTGGGCGCGGACCACGTGATCGCCACTGAGGAAGAAGACATCGTGGCGCGTGTGCAGGAGATTACCGGCGGCAAGGGCGCGCGGGTGATCTTTGATCCGGTTGCAGGGCCGTTTCTGGAAAAGCTTGCCGAGGCTGCTGCGCCCGGCGGAATTATCTTTGAGTATGGCGCGCTTTCGATGCAGCCCACACCCTTTCCGCTGTTTACGGCGCTGGGCAAGGGTCTAAGCATTCGCGGCTATACGTTACTGGAGATCACGCGCAATCCGGAGAAGCTCGCTGCGGCGAAGAAGTATGTCTATGACCGGTTGGCGGATGGACGGTTCCATCCGAAGATCGCGAAGAAATTTCCGTTTGCGCAGACGGTGGATGCCTACAAATTTCTCGAGTCGAATGCACAGGTGGGCAAAGTTGTGGTTACCGTACCGTAAATTCGCCTGAATTCATAACTTGAAAAGCCCGCCGCCTGGCGGGCTTTTCCATTCCTGCGACGAGACCGAAGAGGCCATCATTCGCCCTCGCTCGTGACCACCTGCCCCGCCGGTTTGTCTTGCTTCCTCACGATCTCTCCCACCAGAAACAAGTCGGTGAGCAGCGCCCGGAGATGGATGGAAGCGTTCAGATTGTCAACCAACTGGGAACTAATGGCGGGTTGGGCCAGGACCAACTCAATGGCGGCGAGAGAATCGCGAGCGTCGCGATCGAGCACCGCAAAGAACGCCAGATATTTATCGGCTGGCTCAAGACCTTCCTCTTTGACCGCCACAGCACAAGTTTCCACCAGCCCGGTCAGGGCTTTCACGGCGCGATGCAGGAACTCACGGACTTGTTCACCGGATCTGCTGCCCTGGTCGCTGGGAAGCCCCTGGGCTGCGTAGGCCAACATAAACTCGTAGCACTCTTCCATTGCCTCACAACGACTTAATATCTCAGCCAGCATCTAGTGCCCTCGGCTTTCCACTCTATTCGGATTTCGATGACGAAGAGGTCTCGACCACCCAGCGCTCAGGATCATGCTCTTGCAGATAAAAATCGCGGTCCATCCAGCCGAAGATCATCGATTTCGTGATCGCGAGCTTCTCTGGCCGGAGTCCGAAGTAGACGTGCATCATCACCAGCGCAATCAGTCCCACGCCCGCCAGTCCGTGCAGCACGTACATCAGGTCCCAGGTCATGTCGCTGAAGAGATATGGATTCCTGGGGAAAAAGATCGTGCGAACGCGAAACATCATGAAAACGCCGGTAAAGATCACCGCCAGACCGCTCAACAGGATGACACCGTGGTAAAGCTTGTTCTCCAAAGGATACTTGGCAAATTTTCGCGGCGGTGGCGCGGACATTCCGGCAAACCGGCGAAGCCTTTTCCATGCGTCTTCCACATCCGTTCTGTCGGGCCAGATCGCCCAAAAGTCCAGCCAGAAGGAGGCGTGAATGACGTGAAACAGGATCGAGGCCGTCAGCACGGCTCCGGCAATCCAATGATAGGTCACCCAAGGAAACTTGATGCCCACCTTCGGGAGGAAAGCCGTAAATAGCAGTGTCAGCATGGACGCTGCCATGATCCAGTGAAACAGCCGCGCCACCAGCGAATGCCGGGGAACACGCTTGGGAATGCTGGCGACCACTTGCGCAGGAGCGTCGCCAGCAAACTCTTTTTCCCTGGCGAAATATCTTAACCAGATGGCGTGGACGATCAGAAACAGCAACCCCGCAATCACCGCAACCCAGATCAAGAACCAGGCAATATGAATGGGGACACTCTGCCCCCACGGATTTGTGGCCCACTCTAAGAAGCCCATGCTGCCTCCTCGACTCCACCGATGGCGCGTTTGACCAGATTTCTCATCAGCGGGATCTTGTAGGCGTTGAACTGCAACGGGAGCGCCCCTTGCACGGCCAGTTTCCCCGCCATCTCACCCGTCGCTGCGTTACGCGGCTTGTCGCGAACTGCATCTTCGACTGCCTTTAACCGTAATGGACGCGCGGCAGCGCCGTTCACTGCGATTCGGATACGCTCAATCCTGTCTCCCGATGTCACTATGGCTGAGGCCACATTCATGAGCGGGAAGTCCCAAACGTTCCGGTCTCGCACTTTCTCAAAATAAAATTGCGCGCCCGCCCACGCGGACGGAATTCGAATGGCTGTTAGCAGGTCGCCGGGCTGCAGGATGTGCAGCCGCGTAATGTCGATGTCGGGACCGATGAAATAATCCTCCGCATCCACCACGCGCTCCCCCTTGGGCGTGCGCATGACGAACTTGGCGTCCAGCACAATCAGGGCCGGGGCTGAATCGGAGGGATTCACGGCAACGCACCGATCCGCATGCAGAATCGCATGTTCGCGGTTGCGGCCCTCCGGTGTATCCGCGTAGCAAATGTTGCCGCCGGCACGGTAGCACGGCCAACCACCGCGGTAATACCAGCAGCGCGTGTCCTGCGACACATTACCGCCGATGGTTCCCTGGTTGCGGATTTGGGGCGACGCCACGACCTCCGTGGCCTGCGCCAGCAGACCATACTTCTGCTTGATGACGGGATGATTCACTACTTCCGTGAGTGTGGTCATCGCACCGATCTCGATACCGTCCGCCGTGGTGCGAACTCCGCGGAGTTCCTCGATTCCGCTCAGATCGACCACAACCTTGGGCTTCCTGATTCGATCCTTGAGCCAGTCGAAGCTGTCGAGCCCCCCAGCCAACACCCAGGCATCGGATCCATGCTGTTCGAGAAGCTTTTGCGCATCAGCAACGGAGCTCGGCTGATACAGTTCGAAAGCGGGCATTACATCTCGTATCACGGCCATGACTTACCTCAAATCTCTATCAAATGTGGGCCATCAGGGGATGCTGCATCGGGCGGCCAGCTTCGAGCGACGTCAGAATCGTGTCGGCGTTTACGGGCGCGCGCCGGAAAATCTCGTCGCCGAGCGCATCTGAGAGAGCGTTCAGGACAGAAGCACATCCGCCTGCAACCGGTGGCTCGCCCACACCGCGAGCACCCACCGGCGTCTCCGGGTCTGGAATGTCCAACGCTGTCCATTGCATGTCAGCGGGTACATCCAGAATCGTCGGCGGTTTGCTGTGATGGAATCGCTTGGAAACCATCTGGCCATAGTGCGGATCGAACACCCACTTCTGACCGATGGCGTGGCCGATGCCGAGCGTGGAGCGGCCGAGCATTTGGCCCCCCAAGGCGCGGGGATGAATCACGGTCCCGACGTCGGCGGAGGCGAGGAAATCCACGAGGTAGTACTTGCCGGTTTCGACATCGACTTCAATCTCGGCGAAGCTGGCGACGTAGGAAAATGTCGAACCGTCGCGCGGATAGTTGTCTTTGGCGGCCGCCACCAAGCCCTGGCCCGCCAGCGCCGCGACCGACGCCTTCGTCAATTTGTGAACATCGGCGGGCGCCTCGTGGCCATCGTAGATACCACCTAATTGAATCGCATATTTTGCGGCCTGCGCAAAAGTCATACTGGAGCCGCCGCCTTTGCGGAAAACGCGCTCGTTGGCAACCTCGTATTGCTCTGGTTTGCCGCCGAGTTTCTTCGCCGCGATTTCCTGAAGCTTCTTCTTGGCGTCCATCGCCGCCGCATGCGCTGCCCGCGTCATCGCGTGAGTAGTCTGGCTACCGCCGGACACACACGTGAAAGGAAGGTTCTTTGTAGTGTTCCCCCACACCACGTCGCATTTTTCCCAGGGCACACCGAGAACTTCTGCGCCGGCGCGATGTACATCAATCACCGACTCCGTGCCCAGGTTGCCGATTCCAGACTGGAAGGTGATCCGGCCATCCGGCTTGATGACGAGGAGCCCGTCGAATCCGATGGTGCCGCCAACGTAACAGCTCAGCGACACGCCGACGCCGCGAACTTTCGTGCCCATCCTTTTCGGAGTGCGTGCAACCCTCTCGCTCCATTTGAATTGCTCCGCGCCGCGATCGAGTGCCTCTTTGATGAACGCGCTGGTGGCATACTGCCGTTTCCCCTGTACTGCTGGCCCGAACGGCGCTTTGCCCTCGGGGCAGTTGATGCGGCGGATTGCCACCTGGTCAACTCCGAGCTTGCGCGCAGCCTTCGCGATGACCGGTTCCATAAGGACAATCCCCTGCAACCCGCCCGGGGAACTCTGCGCACTGCGGGGAGGCGTATTCGTCAGTACCGTCACGCCGCGCCAGCGCATGGCTTGCGGCTGGTACAAAAGAGACACGATGCGGCCCGAAGATTGAGCATCGCCCACGGCATCGTACGGACCGTTGTCGCAAATCACGAACATGTCGAGGGCTGTGATCCTTCCCTCTTTGGAGAAGCCGACTTTCATCCTTCCTTGAAAACCGGGACGCGCACGTCCGATGAAGGTCTCCTCCTCTCGGCTGATCCGCATCATCACCGGCGAGTTCGTTTTCTTGGCCAGAAGCGCAGGGATGATCATTGACACCCCGCCGGTAATCTTGCTGCCGAACCCGCCTCCGGTGTATTCGCTGATGAAAACAACTTTGTCCGCATCGATGTTCAACCAGCGCGCGATCGCGGGCAGCGTTTGGGCGGTGCTTTGAGTGCCGGTGTGAATATAGACCTTGCCGTTCTGCCAGTAAGCCATCGCACTGCGCGTCTCAAGCGTCTGATGGCTGGTGTCGGGCGTGACAAACGTCTCGTCAAGAACGAGCGCCGCATTCTTGAATCCGGAATCAAGGTCGCCATACGACCATTCGTCGGGAGCCTTGCCTAGCGGAAGACGGCCATGCTTTAACTCGTCAAAGTCGGCCTCGGTCCACTTCAGTTCCGTAACCACAGGCGCAGCCGGACCTTGTGGCGCTGGAGGCCGGGTCCAGACGTTGCCATCCGTTCGTGGATTAGGACCACCCGGTCGTAGAGTGTCGAGCGGATCGACGACAAACGGCAGCGGCTCAAAGTCAATTTGAATTTTCTCGATGGCTTCCGCGGCGGTGAGTTCGTCGACTGCGGCCACGGCAAGAATTGGTTCGCCCTGATAGAGCGGCTCCATGGTCAGACCGCGTTCCCCCCACTTGCTGGCCTTAATCACCGTGCCATTGTCCGTAAGGGTGTCGGCTGGGGCGGGAAGATCGTTCGCCGTAAGAATGGCCTTGACGCCAGGCATTGCAAGCGCTGTATCCGCATGGATTCGCTTCACGCGCGCATGCGGCATGGGGCTCAGCAACAACTTACAGAACAACATGCCTTCCGCGCGAAAGTCCTCGGCGTATTTCGCCTGGCCGGTAACCTTCGCATATAGATCCGCGGTCGTATAGTTCTTGCCGATCAGCTTGTAGCCGGCTCCGTACTGACGCTCCGCAGGTTTGGTAGGCGCAACAACCTTTTTGTTATCCAAGCTTCGACCTCCGCATATTCTCGGCCCCGCGCATCATCGCGGTGAGGATCTTGTCATAGTCCTGGCAGCGGCACAGGCATCCGGAGATGCCGTTCGCTAACTCCTGGCGGGTAGGATTGGGATTTGTTTTCAGGTATCCCACCGTGGTCATGATGAAGCCGGACATACAGAACGCACACTGAAATCCCTGTTCGTCGATGACGCCCTGCTGCACCGGATGCAAGGTTCCATCGGCACTCGCCAGGCCCTCGATGGTCAGAACTTTCCGGCCGCGCACGTTGTGCGTGAGCACGGAACAGGAATAGTACGGAATATCGTCGATAAGGACGGTGCAGGATCCGCATTCCGCGCGGTCGCATCCTAGTTTGGTGCCAGTGAGGCCCAGCTTGTAACGAAGGGTTGATGCCAGCGTCTCTTGCTTCATGACGTCGACGCGCCGCTGCTGACCGTTGACGTTGAGGGTAATCAGTCGCTCGCCCAAGCCGGCAGTGGATTGCTGGCCGTGCAGAACAGTGGAGGCACGAAACAGGTAGCTCGCGGAGGAGACTGCTACGCCGCTGGTGATAACCCCTTTAATGAAGTTGCGTCTTGAGACAGCCTTCGGCGCGTCATCGCCGATCTTGGAACCCGCTTGCTCTGCCATACTGGGTCACCCCTCTTCCGAGTGCAGCCGATGTAGGACTCATACGCGAAGAAATGTATCCGAGGTTTCACATTTAAGCAGTTGGATTCCCAGAAATAATGTCCGGATTCGGAAATTTCCATTCTTCGGCATCGCTAGGCGTGCAGGAGAGCTGATGCAAGAACCCGCCATTCTGCGAGCGGTAGCGACTGCGGTATTGCATTGAGTACTTGGATGCAAACGTGGTCCGCGCCGGCGGATTGATGGGCGCGAATGCGGTTCCGGACGGCGCTCAGATCACCCCAGGCGATGATGCTATCGATCAGCCGATCGCTGCCGCCATTCTTAAAATCCGATTCATCGAAGCCCAACCGCAGAAAGTTATTGGTGTAGTTCGGCAGGCCGAGATAAAACCCGAGGAAATTGCGGCCGATCTTCCGTGCCTTCGTTGGATCAGTCTCCAGCACAACCGCCTGCTCCGGGCACAGGTATGGGCCCTGGCCCAGTATTTTGCGGGCCTGGGCGGTGTGCTCGGGGTTCACGTTGTAAGGATGCGCGCCATCAGCTCGTTCCGCGGCAAGTTGCAGCATCTTTGGTCCGAGCGCCGCCAGAACCCGAATCGGCTTCGTGGAAGGCGGAACCGCTCCGTAAGGAGCTCGATCCATCGCATCCAGATAGGCCCGCATCGTGGCGACCGGCTTCTCATAACGATGCCCCCTTAACTGCTCGACCAACGGAACATGGCTGACGCCAAGCCCAAGGACGAAGCGGTCGGGATAGGCCTCGGCCAGTGTTTTCTGGCCCGCAGCCATCGCGACTGGATCGCGAGCGTAGATGTTTGCAATTCCGGTGGCGATTACGATTCGTTTGGTTCCCGCCAACAGGACGCCCGCGTGAGTCAGCGCTTCACGTCCTGTGGCTTCGCCAAACCAAATCGCCCCGAAGCCGAGCTGTTCCAATTCCGCAGCCACTTCTTGGACCTTGGCGGCAGGATAGTCGTCGAATTGCCGTGTCCAGATTCCGACGGGTCCGAGTTGGATCGATGATTGCGCCATGGTTCAGCTCCTGTGCCCGCAGGGAGGAACACCCTGCGGCACCCTACAGTATTGGTTTGTCCAGAACGGTCATGCTGCGTGACACTGTCCTTCGCAAAGGTGAAAATCGTGAGCCTTCCGGTCTGGCGAATTCGGGCCTGGGCTCAACTGAAGCCAAGCACTGGATGCGGCGTATATGGCTCCTCAAGAGAAGCAATTTCCTCAGGTGTCAAACGCAATGCGAGCGCTGCTACCGCGTCCTGAAGATGATGCGGCTTCGTTGCGCCGACAATCGGCGAGGTGAGGCCCGGCTTGCTGAGCAGCCAGGCGAGAGCAACCTGCGCGCGGGGAACGGCGCGTTGCGCTGCGACCTGACCCAAACGGTCCACAACTTTACGGTCAGCCTCTTCGGTCTGCGAGTACATGCTCTTGCCGAACCGATCCGTTTCGTAGCGTTTCGTGGGTTCGCTCTGCCACGGACGAGCCAGGCGGCCGCGCGCAAGAGGACTCCAGGGAATAGCGCCGATACCTTCGGACTGGCAAAGGGGCAACATCTCACGCTCCTCTTCGCGATAAAGCAGGTTGTAATGATTCTGCATGGAAACAAAACGGGTCCAGCCGTGAAGGTCGGCAAGATACAGAGCTTTGGTGAATTGCCACGCGTACATGGACGAGGCGCCGATGTAACGCACCTTGCCGGATTTCACCACATCGTGCAGCGCCTCGAGAGTTTCTTCAATCGGTGTTTCGTAATCCCAGCGGTGAATCTGATAAAGATCCACATAGTCGGTCTGCAGGCGGCGGAGGCTTTGATCGAGTTCAAAGAAGATGGCTTTGCGGGAGAGACCATGGCCGTTGGGTTCGTCACGCATGACGCCGTGGAGCTTGGTGGCAATGACGACAGCTTCGCGGCGAGTGTTGGCCTTCAAGAACCGCCCGAGTACCTCCTCGCTGGTGCCGCCTGAGTAGACATTCGCCGTGTCAAAGAAGTTGATTCCAAGATCGAGCGCCTGACGAAAGAAGAGTTCGCTCTCTTTTTCGTTCAGAGCCCAGGCATGGCTGCCAGGTTTAGGTTCACCGGTAGCAGGCGCTCCATAGCTCATGCAGCCAAGACAGATACGGGAAACTTTGAGTCCGGTCTTGCCAAGATTCATGTAGTCCATTGCTTCTCCTGAGGGGCACCGGTGTCTCAGGCCATTCTGGCCTACGGAGATTTGTGCTCCCTCTGAATAAGAGCATCACTGCGCAAGGAACGATTCAACATATGCCAGATCTACAGCGAACGTTGTATCGTCATAGTGGTTCACGCCATCGAGTTGAATACGCTCTTGATCAAAGGTGTTTACCGGACGTGTCGCACGACGTGCTGCTGCGATTGCTGCCCGCCGAAGAGTCTGAATAAAACGACCGCTGCCGTTCGGTCCTATATCGATAGAACCAGGAGATAGAAATCGTTATGCGCGTTGGAGTCTTTACTCCGCTGCTATCGCAGCTTCCGCTGGCCGCGGTTCTCAAGAAACTCAAGGAGATCCACATCGATACCGTCGAACTCGGCACGGGCAACTATCCCGGCGATGCTCACTGCAAACTCTCGATGCTGGAAGATGCCTCTGCCCCCGCCGAGTTTCAGAGGGTTCTGTCCGATCACGGCGCCACCATCAGCGCCTTGAGTTGTCACGGCAACGCGCTGCATCCTAACAAAACTCGTGCGCAGCAGGATCGGGAGGTTAGCCGCAAGACCATCTTGCTCGCCGAAAAGCTCGGCATCCCCGTAGTAGTCGACTTCTCAGGATGCCCCGGCGATTCGCCTCATGCCACTGCTCCCAACTGGGTCACCTGCCCATGGCCCCCTGACTACCTCACGGTCCTCGACTGGCAGTGGAATGAAGTAGTCGCGCCCTATTGGATCGAGCACGCGAAGTTCGCCGCCGACCACGGGGTGAAGATTGCCATCGAAATGCATCCGGGGTTTGTAGTCTATAGCCCGGAAACGATGCTCAAGTTGCGCTCCATCGCAGGATCCAGCGTGGGCTGCAACTTCGATCCGAGCCATCTCTTCTGGCAGAACATCGATCCCATCGCCGCCGTCCGCGTGCTGGAAGGCGTCATCTTCCACGTCCACGCGAAAGACACGCAACTCTACCCAGTCAATTTGCCGCGCACCGGCGTGCTCGATACCAAGCCGTACACCGAAAAGCGCGAACGCGGCTGGATCTTCCGCACCTGCGGCTACGGTCACGGTGCCGAGTGGTGGGCCGAGTTTATCTCCACCCTGCGCATGTTTGGCTACGACTCCGTGCTCTCCATCGAGCACGAAGACAGCCTGCTCTCGCCCGAAGAGGGCCTGACCAAGGCCGCGAACTTCCTCAATGGCATCGTGATCCGCGAGCAGCCTGGCGCTGCCTGGTGGGTCTGACGCGGCGCAGATGGGAGACACGATGAAACCGATCAGAACGGCAATTTTCGGCACCGGCTTCATGGGCCGCGTTCATCTCGAAGCGGTGCGGCGGGTGGAATCGGTCGAGGCGGCTGCCATCGCGGGCAGAAACGTGGAGGCAGCGCGGCGCCTGGGTGAGGGCTTCTCCATCCCCACGATTGCGACCGACTATCGAGATGTCTTGCGCGACCCGGCGATCGACGCGGTCCACATTTGCACGCCTAACGCGCAGCATTTTCCCATGGCCAAGGCCGCGCTCCAGGCCGGCAAGCATGTGCTCTGCGAAAAGCCCCTGGCCACAACTGTTGAGGAAGGCGAGGAACTGGTCTCTCTCGCCGTCCGCCAGGGGGTGCGCAACTGCGTCTGTCACAACTTGCGCTACTATCCCATGGTGCAGCAAATGCGGCGCCTGTGCGAAGGCGGGGACCTGGGTGAAATCCTCGTCGTGCAGGGCACGTATTCTCAGGACTGGCTGCTCTACGACACGGACTGGAACTGGCGCGTGGATGCCAAAGCCGGTGGCCCTTCGCGTTGCATGGCCGATATTGGCTCGCACTGGTTTGATATGGCCGAGCACGTCACCGGATTGCGTGTGAACTCCCTCTGTGCCGATCTCCAGACCTTCCACTCCACGCGCAAGCAGCCGAAACACGGGGTCGAGACCTTTGCCAATAAGCCATTCGGTCCGGAAGACTACATTGAAACCGCCGTGGATACGGAAGACTTCGGCGCTGTGCTGTTTCGGATGGGCACGCACACGCGCGGGTGCGTCACCGCCAGCCAGGTCTCCGCTGGACGCAAGAACCGGCTCAGCATTGAAATCTACGGCACACGATCTTCCGTCGCGTGGGACCAGGAGCGTCCCGACGAACTCTGGGTAGGCCATCGCGATACCGGCAATCAGATCTTCGTAAAAGATCCGTCTCTGCTAAAGCCCGCCGCGCGCAGCTATGCTGACCTTCCAGGCGGCCACAGCGAAGGCTACGACGACACATTCAAGCAAGTCTTCCGGCGCTTCTATGCCTCAATCGGTGCGCCAGACAAAGCGCCCGAGTACCCGCAGTTCGTCGATGGGCTGCGGCAACTGGCCATCGTCAACGCTGCGCTCCAAAGTCATCGGACGCGAGGCTGGGTCGATGTCCCCGCACCTGAATCCGGCCATTGAAAGGAACCCGTGTTAATCCTCGCCGCCATCGTCGCCATCTTCATTTATGGGATGATCGCCGCCATGCTGGGCACCATCCTGCCCGATCTGTCGGATCGCTTCCACCTCTCGCCCAGCCAAAACGGCACCATCGCCTTTGCGCAAGCGCTGGGACTCATCCTTGCTTCGCTCGCCGTCGGCCCGCTGCTCGACAACGAAGGCAAGAAGCTCGGCCTCATCCTCGGCCTCGCCTTCATCTCCATCGCGCTCTTTGCCCTGCCGCGCTCGCCAGGCTTCCGCAGCATCCTGCTTCTGCTGTTCCTGCTCGGAGTGGGCGGCGGCACCGTCGTGACCGGCGCGAATGCTCTGGTCAGCGATGTAAGTGAGACCCATCGCGCCACCGCATTGAACCTGGTCAACCTTTTCTTCGGGCTCGGCGCTCTCGCCACGCCGTTCATCTCGGCCAATCTTTTTAGGCGGAATTGGGTCCGCCTCTGCTACACCATCGCATCACTGACCGTCGTCACGCTGGTGATTCAAGCCCTAACCAAAATGCCCGGGCCCACCGGCGCAGGGCGCTTCGTTCTCTCGGATGCGGCTCCCGTGCTCGGACGCCCGCTGCTCTTTCTGATCGGACTCTTCCTCTTTCTCTATATCAGTTGCGAGGTAGGCATCTGGAACTGGTTACCCCGCCACCTCATCGCGCTGGGCATTCCCGAATCGCGAGCTCTCAATATTCTTTCGCTGGGATTCGCGCTCGGCCTGCTGATCGGCCGCGCCGCCATCTTGCCGGTTCTCGTTCACGTGCCGGCCATTACCGTCACGCTGGCCGGGTCTGTCGCGATGGCGGTCACGACCTTTCTGATGCTCCGAACTAACCGGCCTGGGCCCGCCTCCGCGCTGGTATTTCTTGCAGGGCTCGCCATGGCACCGGTCTTTCCCACCACGCTGGCAATTGTGGGCGATGCCTTCCCGCGCATGACCGGCACAGCCATCGGCTTCGTGATTACCTGCGGATGGACTGGCCTAGCCGTCAGCTCGCGCATCATCGGCGTCATCGCCGGCGGCGACCCGTTGCGGCTAAAGAAGGCGCTGCTGGTGATTCCCGCCTCTGCTGTCCTGATGGTGGGTCTGGATTTGGCGATTCAGAGCGCGTTGCGCTAGAGCAATTTCAGAGTTGCGGTGACCACCGGCAATACCGAGCAGCGCTCGGCTTGGACGGGCCGGGACGCCCGTCCCTCCACTAGGCGTCCCTACACCGTCAATGCGTGCATGTAATCGGCGTCGATCTTCAGCGCTTCCATTTCGGGCATGTCATACCCTTCCTGCTCCACAAAGGCGTGCTCGATTCCGGCTTTCCTGGCTGCTTCGAAGATGGGACGATAGTCAATCGTCCCGCGACCCAACTCCGCTGACGGTGGAGGCTCAGAGGTTGACGCTGCGCCAACCTTCTTAAAGTCTTTCACGTGCAGCATGGAAAAGCGGGTCGGATATCTTGTGAGGTAGTTCACGGGATTCTTCCCGCCAACCACTACCCAGCCGCAATCTAGTTCCATCGTCACTTTGGCCGGATCGGTCGCGCGCAATAGTTCCTCATAGCACACCATGCCATTTTCTGTGCGGAATTCGGCGGTGTGATTGTGGTATCCGAACCGAATGCCTGCAGCATTGACACGTTCCCCAATGCGATTGAAGTGCTCCGCATTCCACCGCCAATCGTTGAGCGTCATCGCTTGCATGGTCTCGTGAAACTCGGCGGACTTCGCGCGCGCCGGATCCTTCAGCATCGGCGACGAGCAGACGATGTACTTGAGCCCCAGATCCTTGCCGAACTGAATCACCTCATCCACCTTCGGCAGCAGACCTCTCAGGGAATAGTGGGCGCCCACTGAGTACGTTGCCGCAATATGGGCATTGTCCGCATGTGGGCAATCAATCTCGAACCGCATCACCCATGTACCCACCCCGTAACCCAACAGTTCGTGAAGGCAGCTTGTCCGCGTGGACAGGAACCTGTGTCAAAGCACGGCGATGCATGATTGTTCACGAGCCTAATTCAGGATGCTGCGTGTGCAGTTCGGCCTGACAGGCATACGGAGCCCGCAGGACACCCCTAGTGACGCTAGCGCTCATGAATGCCGCACTCAGCCAGATATTTTTTGATTTCATCCAGCACGTCAGTGTCAACAGGGTGGTTGTCCGCATCCCGAGGGAAAACGTTGATGCTTACCGACACCAAGGGACGATTTCCAAATGCGGGCGAACACACGATCGAGTTCGGGTGAGAATCAATGTCGTATATCAAGGCACGTGATCTGAGGGCCATGCGTTGAACTACCGCATTGGCGAGGGCGAGGAGTCCGGATCTGACGCGATAGCATGTGGGACATGCAGGATCAAGGTGAGTGGAGTCCAACGTGTGGGAACCAATCAATTCCAATTCAAAACCAACCTGACGGTGCTCACCGTCTTCCACAACGAACTGGGGCCACACTTCCCAGAAGACGCCATATTCACGAACGGCGACTTGCAAGTCCGGGTTCAGCACAGGTGTTACCAAACGGAAACCTCCCATGTGGCGGAGCAATGCTGGGTGCAAATCTGCGCCGCAAGCTCAAGCCGCCAGGCACAAGATGCTTTATCGCTATACGACTGTCTTACCAGGCATCGACACTCTTTTCGCCGGGCTGTGGCCGGGGCGAACTGCGCTGCAGCAGCACCTCTGCAACAATTCGAATGGCGTTGTCGCGATCGTCCAGCGCGGCAAGGAGTTCTTGATACGCGGCAAGATTCCCCCTGTCGTGCCACTCCAATGGCACGCGAACAAATACAAAGGATCGCGTTGTCCGACGCTATCCGACATCATGGGGGGCTACACATCCTGGTCCGGGGCCGACTCTGGCGTGGTCCGTCTTCCGTCGGGGCGAATCTTGGTCTGCTTGTCATCGCGTTTCGTCTCGCTGATTGCGATGGTCCGTTGACTGCTATCTGAAATCTTCCTTCACGATCGACAACTGCGTGGCCCCTCCCGTCTCAGGCAATGCGAAACCTGGTTAACATGGAATCTCGGGAAAAACGGCGCTCCATGGACATATTCGCCAGCGAATACTTTAACTTCGCTCCACAGTCGCAACACACCCGATAAGTTCGGCCATCGAGCGTGAAAATGCGGCTCAGTTGGCTGTGATGACAACCAAAGAAGAAATCAAGGGCGGCTGCTAACCTGTCCATAGGCCCTCCTTATTATTACGTGTGCTTGCTTCGCCCTCGGAACGTGCACGTTCCGAACCAAAGCCCTATACGCACGGCACCATCGCAACGCATTGCTAAATCAAGATTTGTTGGTGGGTGTTGGAAGGGGGAACGTCTCGACCGAACCTGCCGTGCCCTTTCGGGGACAGTGCCTGAATGTGGGCAGGTTTTCGGGAGCTACATAATGCCTCATATCTCTACTGATAAGGAGAGCAGCACCGATCGGGCTTTGGCGATGTGAATGGCGAAAGGAGTCGCACGCGCACAGAACGCGCACGTCGAAAGTTTTCACGGACGGTTGCGGGAGGAGTGTTTGCTCAAGCGAGCGAAAACCGGGGGCAGATCACGGCGCTGATCCACATCTTAGATGGGTTCGATACTCACCATATTCTCTCTGCCGTTGTCATCGATCATCACAGTCAATACTTGCTCATTCGGCGCGTAATCCCACCCCTGAGTGAGAATGGCATGATTTAACCTAACCGTGTATTGCGCAGCCGAGCGTCCGTGCACTTTGACAACATATTTCCGTTTTTCCGGAAGGTAGGCGCCATGAGCGTTGCGAGCGTCGATGGTAACGATGATCTTTCCGTCCTTCTCAATACAATCGTATCTGGTGGTGGAGTACTTGCCCTGTTCGTATCCATATTCCCCGTCATCTTCAAATAGGACAAATGACGAATTTCGCTTTCCAGGATAGACATCGAGAGTCATAGGATCCAGCGGCTTTTCAGAGGAATACTGCAGGACAGGGCCAGTGGGAATGATCGCTCCCGCTTTGATGAATACAGGGACCTTGCCCAGCTCAGCCTCATAAACGATCTTTCTTCCTCCTTCGTAGACGGTTTTCCCATCGGCATAGTCAAACCATTGCCCGGACGGGAGAAAGACGTTTCGCGACGACTGAGCGTCCAAGACGGGAGCGACGAGGACGGAGGGTCCCAGAAACCACTCATCGTTGATGTTTTCGGTGCCCGCTTCACCATCCGTTTCGAAGGGTAGCGTTCGCAGCATCGGAGTTCCGTTCTGACTCGACTCGAAGTTGATGCTGTAAATATAAGGAAGGAGCTGATAACGCCTTTCCAGCGCGGCCCGGCAGATGCGAATGATTTCCCGGGGCCGTATGTAGCAGGTGTGATCTCCCTCTCCATGCGCCCAGGCAAAGGGGTTGAACATGCCTGCCTCAAACCAGCGGGCATAGACATCATCGGCTGGAACACCCATCCAACCTCCAATGTCGTACCCGACAGCCGAATAGCCGGACATCACCAGATTCAAGACTCCTTTGGTGTGCGTCTGCAGTCCAGCGAAGGTTGGTTGCGAGTCGCCGGTCGAGGTCCAGCCGTATCGCTGGGAGCCTGCGGTTCCCGGGCGGCAGTAGCCGATCATCCTTGACTTGGTCTTGACGCCAGCAACGTAGTTCGCGGCGCGAGTCATCATCTGAGTGAAATAGGCTATGGCATAGATGTTGTGCATCTCCTCTACCGAGCGCTTGGGGTTTGTGAAATAAGGAAAGAATGCGTTCGCTGGATCGGGAACATAGTCAAGTTCGCCAAAATCCAGCATCCCATTCCACACACCGTTTTGCAGGGGACCCGCCCATATGGCATTGAACGTCGCGTCGCTGGCCGCGGGATTGAAGTAGTCGATTTCACTGAACTCCTTATCCATTCCGTTGCCTGCGTGCAGCAGAGCTCTGCCTTGCTCATCCACGATCAAGCCCTTCGGGGTTAGATTGTTCACATCGTTCCATTGAGGAGATTCTTCATATGCCCACGGCATTCCATAACCGGCAGTGATCTTCACGTGATATTCGTTCCACATGCTTTGCGCGAAAGATTTCGTGAACGTGGCCGGATCCACGTCATCGTAGTAAATAACATCGATCGGAAGACGATTCTTCCGCATGTTGCTCGCGATATTTGAAGCCCATTGGCTCGTCTGGTCATTGCCCGCTCCGCCCTGGTGGAAGCCCAATGCCCATTTGGGCAGTAACGCAGGGCGTCCGGTCAGTTCGGTATAACGATTCACGATCTGCTTGAAGGAGGGGCCATAGAATATGTAGAAATCCATCTCGCCGCCATCGGCGGAGATCTCCACTCGACCGCTATTGAATTGCCCTATGTCGAAACTGGAACGCCACCAATTGTGCAAATAGATGCCATATCCCCGGCTGCTCCAGTACATCGGAATGCTCTTATATCCCATCAACCCGGTGGACTGGTCCTGATAGTCCGTGTCAACGTTCCAGATATCCATCCGGGTTCCACGTTTGTCGATATCGTTTTTCTTGTCTCCAAATCCATACACGTGTTCATCGCCGTGCAGATCCCACGCTGCCTTGGGCCGGGTGAAATCGATCCTGTAATTACTGAGCAGATCATGTCCGGCGTGGTCGGAAATCGTCAGCCTGAGTGGGTTGTGCGTGAATACGAGTCGTAGCTTCCCGGTATCGATCGTGTTCGGATCGGAACTCTGGTTCGAAGCGCCGGGCCATTCAGGATCGGGTTTGATCACCGCATACTCAGGGTTACTGTCGTTCGCGAAGAGCCCGCCCGGGCCTACTCGGAGCCGGATCACATCGTCTGCCAACAAAACAACTCGAACCTGGTTCTTGCCCTCTGAGACTGTGGCAACCGTTGCCGCGAAGGAAAACCAGGCATTGAGGACGATAAGGACTAAGACAGAGCCAACCAACACTGCCCCTGTTTGTTTGCGCATGGACCCTCCCCGGAGATAAAGAAACGCATTAGAAAGGTGTGCAGACTGATTCTGAAAAGAGGAATTCTCCATCAGAGTGCTGGCTGAACCGTAGTCTTTCTTAAATCAATGGTAGCGTTGCTGATTAGTGGTTTTGCCCAAAAGCCGATGCTGAGAATGATTCCGTAGGTTAGATAGAGGAACGTCATGCCGTTCCGCAACCCTACATGATCTCCGATTCGCCCGATGATCACCGGCACGATGGCTCCGCCAAGACCCATTCCGGTTCCCAGGATTCCGGCAAAGGAGCCGTGGTGCTCGGCGACGGAATTCAGTGCCAGCGAAATCACGATCGGCCACATCACGGACGCGAACAGGCCCATCGCTGGAAACGCCACGAATGAGACTTCGGCCGACCCAAACAACGCCGCGGACAGGCAGAGTAATGCTCCGATGGAAGCGCCGATCAGAACCTTGCGGCTGTCGAAGATCTTCAGCAGCAGCATTCCGACTAAACAACCCGCCGTCATCAATCCCCAGAACCACGAAACGGCCGCCGCACCGGTTGTGTGAGGATCGAAGCCATGGTACTGAGAAAGAAATTTTGAGATCCAGTCGGCGGTTCCCTGCTCGCAGCCCACGTAAGCGAGCATGGCGACGAAGTACATCCAGACGACTTTCTTCCGCGCCAGGCTGCGGTACATCTCCCAGGAACCGGCGCTCTCTTCGGTCGTGTATTGCACTCGTGGAAATTTCGACATCGCCAGAACGGCAATCATCACCAGCGTTGATACGGCAAAAATCCAGTAAATCGAAGCCCACGGCAACGCCCGCGGAGTCAGCCGCACAAGCACGCGCAGGAACGGGTTGCTGTCTGGCGAAGGCTTTTCCAGGTTGAGAACGAGATACGAGTAGATGCGCGGACTTAGAAACGATGCTGCGCCGAAAACAAACTGCGCCAGCGCGGAGTAAAAAGCGTAGTGTTCTTCACCGCCCGAAACCCGCAGCAGCGGATTGATCGCCACTTGCAGAACCGCCATTCCCGCACCCATGACGAAATAGGAAACAATCGCCACCCGATATTCAGGGAAAAGGGCGAAGCTGAGCGACCCAAGTGTGCCAGCGAGAAAGGCGAGTATCATCACCGGTTTTTCCGTCAACCGCTCGACAAGAAAGCCCGCTGGAATCGACATCACCGCGTAGGCAATAAAGAAGGAGAACGCCAGGAAGGCCGCCGCCGTCAGGGTTACATGAAAGCTGTTGATGATGTCCGGCACGAGAGGCCCGACAACATTGGTCAGCAGGGAGATCACAAAGAACGTGATCAGGACAAGGGTTACCATGTAACGGTTTCTGGGCATAGAGAGTTCGTGAAGCTGTGTGTCGATTCCGCTTGAATACTTCGATTCAGACGGCGCGATTCAGTCCGCGCACTTCAACGCCGGCTGAACTTCGTGACCGAACCGGTGATGCCAAACTCTGGCCGCTCCGATGAGATTGGCGTCCTCTCCGAGAGACGCCAAAACGAGTTCCGTTTTCTCAGACGGGACGAAGCGGCAGCCCCGGCAGATCGTCTTGCGGATCCCTTCGAGAAAGAGAGGCGCGCTCTTCATGATGCTGCCGCCCAAGACGATCATGTCGGGCGTAAAGAGATTGATCAGATTGGCCAACCCGAGGCCGAGATAATGGGCCTCGCGTTCGACTGCCCGGCGAGCCAGTTCGTCTCCTTCCCGAGCCAACTGACAGATTTGTTCGGCCGTGCGATACGAATCATTCGCCGGCGACTGGCTCTGCGCCCATGCTGCCATGGCCGGTCCGGCGGCCAGCGACTCCCAACAACCCCGAAACCCGCAGGAGCAAGGCGGCCCGGAGGGATCAATCACCTGATGACCGAGTTCGGGATGAGCTCCGTCCACGCCGCGATAGAGTTGTCCATCTAAAATGATGCCGCCGCCGATACCAGTGCCCACGGTGATATAGATCAGCCGCGACTTGCCCTTTCCTGCCCCCCACGCCGCTTCCGCCAACGCGCCGGCATCGGCGTCGTTTTCCAGCGCGACTTTGACAGCGAAGAGTTTGGCCAGATCTTGCACCGGATTCTGCCGGCGCCAATAGGGAAGAAAATCCACCTCGCCAAATTCGCCGCTGCGGGGATCGACTGGGCCTGTCGATCCAATGCCGATGCCGGTAATCTCGACACGGGCGTTCTGCGCCATCTCGCGAAGCATGCCGGCGATGTTCTGAATTCCGGCGGAATAGCTGGAGTCAGAACCGGTCACGGTCTCGCTTTTGGCAAGAACCCCGCCATGTTCATCGACCAAGCCAACCGCCAGCTTGGTTCCGCCAATGTCAACCGCTCCAATCATGCTTCTCTATTCCAACTAATGTTCAAGCTGACATCACCTATCGGCCGATCAAATCTTAAAACACCACCTTCAGCGCTAATTGAATCACGCGCTGCAAGTGGGCACTGTACGCACGCATAAAGTTGTCCGTGGCCGCCCATGTATTGAGGCCGGAGAACTGAGTATGGTTGAGGGCATTGAACGCTTCCGTCCGGAATTGCACGTCCACCTTTTCCGTCGGTTTGAATGTCTTGTACAGGGACATATCAAACTGGGTTCGATGTGGCATATTGAGGCTGTTCCGGCCGGAGTTGCCGTAGGTTAAGCCCTGCGTTTGCACATAGGCATCTGGATTGAAGAGCAGCGGTCCTTTGACATTCGGATCGTATTTCCGGTCAGCGGGTATGGCGTTGGGGTCTCCCACCCGATCGGCAAACGACCCTGAGCCGGAGCCGAAAGTGGCGACGCCGTTGGCTGTTCCGGCGCTATCCCCAAAAACGCCGTTGAATACCGAGAACGGCTCCCCGCTTTGCGCCGTCATAATGCCGGCGAATTGCCATCCTCCGAGGAGGCTGCGCGATAGTCCCGGCTTGCGGAAGAAGGGGAGGTCATACACCCAACTCACGGTGAGAATGTGCCGCTGGTCGAAGTTCGAGCTGGCATAATTCTTTTTGAGGTTAGAAGAGTCCACAAAGTTGCTGTCTGCCTTGTCCGAAGAATCGTCGAGGGAGTGACTGTAAGTGTAGGCCAAGCCCAGCGTGAGCGGGCCCTTAGTTCTGCGCAGGGAAATCTGCAAGGAGTTGTATGTGGAGTTGGCCTGCGGTTCCACGCGCTGCAGGGACCCGAGGCTGTAGTAGGGACGAAATGGGTTGGGATCGTTTTCGCAGGCGATGGCCAGATTGATGGCCGGCTGTCCGCCGAACCGGTGACCGTTCACTTTGAACGTGGGGTGGAGCGGGCCTCCTTGTTGCGAGTCGCAAATTTGACCGGTGATTGGTTGCCCAGGCTGAAAGGGGTTGTCGGACGCCGGTATGGGGAGCAACTGGTTCAGCTCGCGCTGCAGCGTCAGGTGTGTTCCCTTGCTGCCAACGTAAGAAATTGTCCCAACGAAATTCCGGGAGAGATCGCGCTGCACATCCAAATGCCACTGCTGCACATTGGGCCAAATCGCATGGCTGGATGAGATCGACGTCGCGGAAAGCGGAAACAGCAGGCCGTCGCCACCAATACTGGTATAGCCAGTCACGTTGTACTGCGTGGGCTCTTGCACCAGCGGGGGCGTCCCTTCCAGCGTCTCGGCGTTCCCTTCCTCGCCGTTAGTGTGGTCGAGGAAGATGCCGTAGGCGGCGCGGATGGAGGTTTTCCCGTCGCCGAAGGGATCCCACGCAAATCCGATTCGCGGTGCAGGATTGAACAAATGTTCCCCAATACAAGCCAGAGGTACGCCGGCGACGCCGCACTGTACGACTCCGTCGTACGGTGTGGTTCCAGGTCGAATAACCAGCGAGCCCAGGCGGTCGCTATTCGGGTCGGTAACGATCTTCGGGGCGTGGCTGGGATCGTAGGCGGCAGGATCCCAGTTAGCGACTTGTTTCTTGATCTCACGGAACGTGCCGAACATGCTCACCCGTAGCCCAAAATTCAAAGTGAGATTCCTGCGAACGTGGAAATCGTCCTGGATGTAAGGCTCGAATAGCTTGTAGCGGACGTAGTATTTCGGCTGGGCACTATCCTGGGAAAAGTTCGCGATGTTGCCCATGAGCAGGTCGGCAAAGGAATTTCCGGTCGAGACCGGGGCAGTACTGTCAAAACCCAAAACGCCTTCGACATCGACGGCCGCCATTTCATTCTTCTGCGCCGCCGCGAAATATCCGCCGAACTGCAGGTTGTGCTTGCCCCAACTCTTCGAGACGTTATCGCGATAGGTATAGGTCGGGTTGGAGTTATTCCAGGGGAGCGACGTTGGCCCGGCACAGAATCCACCCTGGTAGGCGCTGAATGTGGATATGCAGAAACTGGGCAGCTTTCCGCCGAAATCCGGGAAGAAGCCGGTCATCGTGAAATCGCCGCCCCGCTGCCAGACTTCCGGATGAGTATTGGTGATGATGATGTGATCGGTCGTGTAACTGGCCACGAATTCATTCAGGAGAGTCGGCGAAACGGTCGCACTCAGTCGCGCGACCATACTGATGCCCGGACCCACGAAGTGGCTGCCGATCGTCGGGAAGTTGTTGCCACTCCAAGTCGCGGCCGCCTGTTGGATGTTCCAGGAATCGTGAATGTAGCGAAAGGTGGCTCGCAACTTGGAATTGAAATCGTGGTCGATGCGAAACAACTCTTCGCGCCAATGCATGGGCTGGCCGACCGATGCCTGAAAAATGGAGGCCGCTCCCGAACCGCTGGTCGGCTGGGAGATCATGGGCAACAGCGCCTGTCCGTTCGGATCCATGAACGGGATCTGGTTCAAGACGCCGCCAGTCACGTACGGGTTGTAGGTCTGGAGGTCGTTGACAACGGCACCGGCCGTTCCCGGACAATCCGGGAAGTAGGCATCCGCCCCTGAATCGTCACGCTGGAACGGCGAATTCGTTGAAGGGCAAAGATCGCTGAAATTACCGTGCCGGTTCTCCGTTGAGGGAACGGATTGTAGGAAGTTCTGAGGAAGGTTTTCCCGACGCCACGCATGCGACCAAAAAAAGAATGTGTGGTTCTTCCAGATCGGCCCGCCCAGAGTGTAGCCGAACTCGTGCTTCTTGTAGGGTGCCTTGGGCGCGCCCGTGGGATCAAAGTAGTAGTGCGCGTTGAATGCCTCGTTACGCAAGAACTCATAGGCCGAACCGTGGAATGCGTTCGTCCCGGACTTCGTCTCAACTTCGACGGTGCCGGAAGCATTCTTGCCGTATTGCGCCCCGTAATTCGAGGTCAAGACCTGGACCTCTTCGATGGCTTCCACGCTCGGGTACACATTGAGCGAGAAGTTGCTTCCGTTGTCCATCACATCGCCGCCGTCCACTTCCCAGTTGTTGTTTTCGGTGCGGCCGCCATTCACGCTGTAATTGACATTGCCTTCAATACCGACCTTCCCCTCGTCCTGTCCGGTCTGGTTGCTGACTCCGGGCACCAGCGTGATCAACTGGGTAAAGTTGCGGCCGTTCAATTGCAGGCTCATGATTTCTTTGCCGGTGATCGTACCTGCCATCTCGGACGTTTGCGTATTTACTTTGGCCAGACCTTCGCCTTGCACGGTGACTTCGCTATTGACACCGCCGACCTTCAGGGTCACATCGATGCGGGCGTTCTGAGCCACACGCAGCGTGACGGTCCGAGCTTGATATTTGCCAAAACCTTCTGCAGTCACCGTGATGTCGTACTGACCGGGCGCGAGCGCGGCCGCAAGGTACTCGCCGTCAGAGTTCGTCGTCAGAGTTCGAGTCGAATTAGTGGATATGTTTGTGATGACGACACGGGCACTTGCCAGGACCGCGCCCGTCTGGTCGCGAACGGTGCCGGTCAGAGATGCCGCGTCTTGCGCCGGAGCGAGGTGCGAAAGGAACAAAACGAACCCCAAAAGACTACAGAAACCGACCTGACGCTTCATGGCGTCTCCTTTGAGCGGAACGGAAGCCACCGGCGCCACACACTCGCACCCGGGCCTGTATCCCGACTCTTCATCAACTCTTGATGCTTCTTGTTGCTTCGTCCCAGCGAACCGCCTGTTGACGAAAATATGATTCGTTGGCCATGTGGCAAGCTAAAGCCGCGTGATGCCCGAACACTGCGTCTTCAACCACCGGCTTGCGCGAGCGCACCGCCTCGAAGAACGTCCATAGGTGGGGTTTCACATCGTCGTAATCCGGCCCCTTGAACGAAATGGTTTCCGGCATGGGCTCCTGACCCGGCTTCGGAGTGTTCTCCGCGCGCCATTGCTTCTCGTAGGCGTCGCGCATGGCGTGGGGGAAACTGCCGTCGTAGTAGCTGGGAGCCGAATCCTTGCCGGTTTGCGGCGTGAAGCTCAGTCCGAACTCGGTCATTTCCAAGATGCCCTTCGATCCCTGGAAACGATAGGTCTCCGGCATCTCGGTGCCGAGGTTCAATCGCATGTACACGGGGATGTTGCCGTATTGAAACAGGCTGGCGTGAACGTCCGGCATGTTGCGCCCATCTTTCCAGCGCAAGATTCCGCCCATGGCCATCGCGCGCTTGGGCGGCTCGTTCCAACCGAGGACGAACATCATGCCGCTGATCAGGTGCACCAGTAGATCGCCAGCAACACCGGTGCCGTATTCTATCCAGCAGCGCCAGCGCGCAAAGATCTCGGGACTGAACGGCCGTTTCGGCACCGTTCCTTGCCACGTATCCCAGTCGAGGTTCTCTGGCGAGAGATCGAAAGGCGGCGGATATTCCCACGCCCCGGTCGGATCATTCCGGCCGAGCCAGCCTTCTACCATCATGAGATCGCCAATCATGCCCTGCGCGACCATTTCCTTCGCTTTTTTGCAGATCAGCGAACTCACGCGTTGCGATCCAATCTGGATGATGCGACCCGTGCGTTTTTGTGCCTCCGCCATCTCTGCACCTTCCGCCGCTGTGTGCGACATCGGCTTTTCGCAGTAGATATCCTTGCCCGCCGAAACCGCATCCAGCACGATCTGCTTGTGCCAGTGATCAGGAACCGCTGCGATGATGCAGTCAATGTCTTTGTCGGCGAGGAGTTCCTGGTAACGGCGAGTTGCCGGCAAATCCGGTTTGTTGGTGATCTCCCGGGCCAGGGTGTGGCGCCCGTCGTAGAGATCGCAGGCCCGCACGCACTCCACGCCAGGCAACTCGATGGCGCTGCCGAGCAGCCAATTCCCCTGCATACCGACACCGATGATTCCGAAGCGAAGCTTATCGCTCGGCGAGACCGGTAGCGCCGAAGCAAAAAGAGGCTCGGGATCAAGCAAGATGGTTTTCGCTGCCAGCGAAGCGCCAGCCGCGGCTGCACTAATTCCGATAAATTCACGGCGCGAAAAAAAACTTTTCTTCTTCATGAAAACCCCTTGGGACGGCATAGTTTTGTCGGACGACTACGAATCTCATTCGTGCTGCGCGTCTTACTTGCGCAACATGATTTACTTCACACCCTTCTGAGCTGCTCCCTCCGTTCCGATCAGTCCGAACTCGTCCTCAACGATGTACGAACAGATACGGAACGAATCACAATCCACTCCCGAAAGCCGGGCCAGATATTCCGCCGCCAGTTGGGCGGGCAGGATATCGATCATGAACTGCCATTGAGCGGGAATCGAAGGAAGTTGAAAGACCAGATCGCCCGAGTCAGGCGGAAGATTCTGGCCGATCAAGACAACCGAAGCTCCCAGACGCCTGAGGTCGCGCGCTACGGATAAGTCTTGCTCGCGGCCCCGTTGCCTATCGACCCAAATCCCGAAGCGAGAACCCTTGACGACCATTTCTTGCGGGCCGTGTCTGAAACTGGCGGTCCCCAACGCAGTCGCCTCGGATTTGGCGCCTTCCTCCCACAAGAGCCTTGCTTCGTAGCAACTCCCCAGGCTGCCTCCGCGGGCCAGGAAATGGACGAGCTTGCCCGGTGCAAACCAGTTGTTACCGGCAATCTGCTCCTGCCAGTTTGGAATCCTGCGCTCGGTCTCGGCGACCGAGGTGGATAACGAGATTGCGAGTTTCTCATCAAACGAATCGACCACGGCGCACGCAAGAGCTGCTGCCGCCAAGGCCAAAGCGGAATAAGTGTTCACCGAAACCGCGTGATCCCGTAAAGTCGGAAGCAGGATTGAGATCTGTGCTTCTTGCGCGAGCACGCTGTCCGCTGAATTGGTTATGCCAATGACGGTCGCTTCGCTCTCGCGAGCTTTGGCCAGCAAGTTCACAATTTCCACGGTACGGCCGCTACGGGAGATTGCGATGATGACAGACTCCGCCGGAAAAGTGGCGAACTGCAAGAGTTCCCCAGCGTCTTGCAGATACACTGGTCTCCCGGCGCCGTAAAAGATTGCACTCGCCCCAAACGCTGCATTCCAGCTGCTGCCAATCCCGGTTAAGTACACATGGCGAGCTTTTCGGATGGTGACGGCTGCGGTCTGTAAGGTGTGTCGGCCGGCTCCGGAGAGATAGCTGATGGCTCGCTCCAACTCTTGCGGCTGCCGGAGTATGTCTTGAAGAAAGTAAGTCATTCAATACCCTGCAAGAAATGCCACTCGAAAGTGTGCCGTAGTCCGAACTCGGACGGCGTTGTCAATTTTTCGATGTAGAAACCGGTTTCTGTAACCGGTTTCCATAATCTTGTACACCGGGGATCCCGTTTTGTACAGTGAGTTCGATCACCGTTGATTGTGACTGCTAAACCAGCGATCAAAAAGCGTCGAAGCTACGCGTGGTCTGCGGCAATCTAGGCGATGGCGGTGGTGTATGGTGGTAGTGTAATCGGTTTCGGCAATCGGTTGCATCAGTGTTCCGTAATCAAGAAGGGAGGGCGCTTGCTATGGTCCACACCATGAGTGAAGTGGCCACGCGAGCCGGGGTTTCCAAGGCGACGGTTTCGCGCGTGCTCAACCGCACTCATACCATCGCGCCGGAGACCGAGCGACGGGTCCTGGAAGTCGTACGCCAGTTGAAGTATCACCAGAATGTTCATGCGCGCCGTCTGGCCACCGGCCGCAGTGATCTGTTTGGGCTGGTCATCTCCGAAATCATCAATCCTTATTTCCCGGAAATCATTCGCGGTTTTCAGGCGGAAGCGTGGGATCGCGGATTCGACGTCGTCTTGTGCAACACCGAGTACGACTCGCAGCGCACCATGTCAGTCATTCGGAAACTCATCGAGGGCGATGTTCGCGGTGTGGCGATCATGACTTCTTCCCTCGACAAGAGCGGCACATCGGAGTTGACCGCGGCTGGAATTGGGGTTGTCTTCTGCAACCTTGGTTTTGCGGAAAGGCTGGTCAGCAACATCTCCATCGACTACCAGCGAGGAATCGCACAGGCCATTGACCACGTGGTGCAACTAGGCCATCGCCACGCTGCGGTCATAGCTGGCCCGGAGGACAATCGTACGGCTGTGATTATCAAGCAGGCGCTGGTCGCCGGACTCAACGAGCGCAAACTCAATCTCTTCACCGTCGTCAACAGCGACTACCGCGTGGATGCGGGCGCGTCTGCCGTGCGCGCCCTCCTCGCATCGCCCGAACTGCCAACCGTCATCTTCTGTGGCAGCGACCTGATTGCGATGGGAGCAATGAACGCTCTCGAGGAAGCCGGAGTGAAGGTTCCCGAGGATGTCTCGGTCATCGGCATCGATGATATCTCCTTCGCTTTTCTGGCCCGCCCGCCTCTGACCACGATCCGTGTTCCGCGCGAACGCTTGGGCAGGATTGCATTTCAAGCGCTCGACAAGATGCTGAAGTTGAAACGCCGCAAAGGCGTCGACCACTATCTGGAAACCGATTTGGTAGTCCGCCAGTCCACCGCTCCGCCCCGAAGTCGCGGATTGGCCAATGCCAACCTGTTGCTGACGCGCCGTTAGAATTGCGGCGCTTTAGCGAGTGACGACCGGATTACCCGGATCAACAGGCGACGCTCGATTGGCATGCCGTCTCCAGGCTTTTTCCGCATTCGCAATTCGGTGCTGGTGCCGAGTTCGCCCAGGCACCACGCCATCCTGGAGCCAGCGCATCCCGCAACTGCAGCCGGGCGCGAGACAAGCGCGAAACTCGGCTCGCAGCGCGTCCGCTAGCCAAGTTGCTAGTTTCCAAGCTGGAAAACACTGTCCGCATGAGTTCCCGCAGGCCGGCACTGGCTAACGACTGGGGTTCAAGTATCGTTTGCATCTCTCTTCTCACAATCCAAAACTCGGCTTCTGCAAATCAGCGATCGCTCCGCAAATCGTCGCCAGACAAGACCTGCCCTCGTTTTCATCAAGCAGCAATAACCGCGTGTGCACTCGGTTTGTGTGGAACGTCGCTCTGCAGGGCGTCTCTGCGGACTTCAGTCATGCGTGCAAGCACAAAGGCCGCTAGTGCCATCTCTATGTCTCGCACTGCGATATCAAAGAACATTCCCGTCGAGACCAGGTTGATGGCAATAGCGACCAGCCATGCGGAAGCAACATATGCGCCTACCCGCGTCCACTTGGTCAGAATCGCCAGCCCCACGATCATCTCAATGACGCCGACGATGTGCATGAAGGTTTGTCCGCTGAACGGCAATATCTTGAGGGCGAGCGGACTGATGTACCCGGTCCAGTTGGTGAAGAGGTTGAAGTATTTGTCGAGGCCTGCCAGGAACGGTCCGAGCCCAAGTCCGATTCGCAGTACCCACCAACCCTGGTCCAATCGTGAATCAAATCCCTTGTTCATGTGTGCCTCCTCCAAGAGAATGGAGTTGGCAGAAGCGAATCGGTTACAGGACGACGCATCCATTTCTCTTCCTGAGCCGCGGCGGTTTGATCTGTAACCTTTATTGCTGTGGCGACTCCATCCTAGGGAGAGTTTGTATGGTGAACCCAGCGGAAGTGGCCGCTTCGCAAGATCCCTTGAGTGACGAAGAAGTTGTGGCCCAAGTGTTGGCGGGTGAGACCGGGATGTTTGAAATCGTCATGCGCCGTCACAACCAGCGTCTCTACCGCGTGGCTCGGGCTATTCTGCGCAATGACGGCGAAGCTGAGGACGTAATGCAGGACGCCTACGTTCGCGCGTACGAACATCTGGACCAGTTTGCTGGGAGGGCGAAGTTTTCCACCTGGCTGACGCGCATTGCGGTGCACGAAGCTTTAGCGCGACAGCATCGCGGAAACCGATATCAGGAGTTGGAACCAATGTCAGAACGGGAGGGAGACCCCATGGATAGGTTTGCCTCTTTGGCGCCGGATCCAGAACAGCAGGCATCAAACTCGGAGATTCGCAGGTTGCTGGAAGAAGCGGTCGAGAAGCTGCCGGACGCTTACCGAACCATTTTCATGCTGCGCGATGTAGAGGACATGAGTACGACCGATGCCGCGGACGTCCTCGAAATCACTGAACAGAATGTCAAAGTCCGCCTCCATCGAGCGCGGGCGTTGTTACGCAAGAGTCTTTACGCGCGTGCTGGAATGGAAAGGAAAGAAGCATTCAATTTTCATGCCGTGCGGTGTGATCGAGTTGTGAAGAATGTGTTTGAAAGAATTCAGAAGCAGGTCTCGAAGACGGACAACTCGGCGGCAAAGACACAGTGACAGTCTGCACGGTGCAGTAAGCGCCGGCTGCCCGTAACACGAAAAGGTCATGCTACCTTGCAGGTGCTGACGTCTCCACAGACCATCTCTAGAATTCGCCCCGCCAATTGCTCGAACCCATGGTGAACATCTGTGCCGATTTCGGAGTCGTGCTGCTCAAATTGCGTCAACAATTCCCTCTGTTCACTATCGTTTAACAACTTGTTAGTCATCGGGAAAAGCAGGTAGTCCTCTTTCCAGATGTGCGCTGGATAAAGCTCAATGAGCCTGCGGAGAGTACCGATCAGCGCCTCCTTGCCAGCACGGGGAGTGCGTATATAAGTTTCGGACGTGAGCTTCAGATCGGCCATCAGCCTTCGACCTTTCTCATGCTCGTGAAGAAGAACTGCCAAAGGACAGCCGCTCACGGGCACTCCCTTCTTCTCCAGGAGCTTAAACAGATAATCCTCTTCTTTCCCGTGGTGGCACTTATCGCCAAAGGTTTGCATGAATTCCGACAGATCTATCAGCACAGCTGGGTCGATCTCATTACCCGATTCCAGTTTCTCTATGATCACTGCCATCCCGCCGACGACCTGCTGAATGATGCGATGTTCGTGTTCCAGTTCTTCTGTTGGTTTTCTGTTCGTCATCTGAATACTCTTTCTTGCGTCTAACGCCACCGTCAGCGCTTGTAGTGCTTCGCGTTAATTTCAGCAAAGTGTTTCCACTTGTCCGGCAGATCCTCGAGCACAAAGATCGCGGATACCGGGCAGACCGGCACACAAGCCCCACAATCGATACACTCGACCGGGTCAATGTACAGTTGAGTTTCTGTGGCAAAATCGTCTTCGTTCTTCCGCGGATGAATACAATCGACAGGGCATGCATCTACGCAGGCCGTGTCTTTCGTCCCGATACAGGGTTCAGCAATCACATAGGCCATAAGAACGGGCCCTCCTATTCCTGGCTGCTTCTCGCGTCACAAGATGCACTGACGAAAGCCACACGGTGCTCATTGATTTGCGCAGGCCTGAACGTCTTGCGGGACCGCCACACATCCACGAGGCCCCGGCAGCGATTCAACGGTTAGTCCGCGCGCTACCTCAAAGCTCAAGGTCTTGGTCAAACTGCAGTTATCACACAGCCAGAAGAACACCGAAGCACGGCCGGACTTCACGCTGCAAACGGTATCGGGCACGTCGCGGCATGGTTTAGAGGGCGATTTCACCTCAAATCGGAATAGCTTACCGCGTCCCAACCGATGGAAAGAAACGGAGCATACAGGGTTCGCACATTTCGTGGTCATTGGGTCATTCGCCTCTTTGAATCTGCATCTTTCACCTACTATTTCCGCACTCCGAATCAATTCCTCCAATAGTTCGTTCATACTCCGGGAGAGGATGTCCGTAACGGTGGTTAGAAAACAGTGGAAAGCAGCAATCCAGAGCCAGCTTCGCCGGGGTGAGATTCACGACAGGAAGTTTGTCCGGTCTCAGCTGTTAAGCCGTCGATTTGGGACTGTTCGCTCGGTGTTTTCTTCCGAGTTTCGTTTCGAGGCAATTCGCCCTCTACGGTGTTGGACTTAGGGACTTAGGACCGGATCATGATTAGCATCATCTTGAAACGAGTGCGCGCCTTGACCGCGTGGGGTTGCGTGGCGGGCAACAGAACGACCTCCCCGACTTTCACCGCGATCGGCTTGCCCGCAATCGTAACCTCTGCTTCTCCTTCAACCGCCTGCACGAGCGCATCGAATGGGGAGGTGTGTTCACTCAATCCCTGTCCTTCATCGAAGGCGAAAATGGTGACATTCCCCTTTTCTCGTTTCAGGATGACTCGGCTCACGACTGATCCCTCCTGGTAATTGACCAGTCCGGACAAGGGAAAGGATTGTGCTTCGGTAATTTCTGAACGCCCTGCAGTTGCTGAACTCATCTTTTGTCTCCTATTTTGATTCCGTTGAACCTCTCACTTCGCCGACCGACAACGAACCGAACGACGCGCCTCACTGATGGACCGCGGCAAAGAATGCCAACGGTTCCCTGGGACCATGCTCTCTGCCACAGCGCTTCAGCCCGTGACGATCAAAGATGGGTCGCGCGTTCGGGAAGAGCTTCACGATCTCTGCCGCGCTTGTGTTTCCGCTGATCTTGTTCATCGTCCCGCCGCGCGTTGCCCAGACTGTAGAGATCATAGGAGCCGGCCAAAATCGTAACGATGACTTATGTCACGGTTCCCAAACCGACCGACAAGGCGGGCTCAGCAGTTCAATGGCCCTTCCTTTCTCAGACGACCAGCACCCCGGCATTCACTTGACGACCACCACACCCTTCATGCCATTGGCTTCATGCAAAGTACACACGTAGCGGTACACCCCGGGAGCTGTAAAGACACGGGCGAAGGTCTGGCCAGGTTGCATCAATCCTGAATCGAATGACTTCCCGCCCTCAGGAATATGAACGTCAGCCTGGTTTATTGCCTTCCCGGCGTCGTCGACCACGTTGTGGATGACTTCCGAAGAGTCCTTCCACGTCACTTTCTGGCCGACCTTAATGACGATCTTTGGTGGCATAAACGCCATGTCGCTCATGCCCACCGTGAGTGGAGCCATGCTGCCTGCTCCAGTAGCCTTGGCCAGCGCTTTCCGCAGAAGAGCAGGCGTTACTTTTGCAGAGCAGTTGGGCGCAAGCTCATCAACCGAGTTCACTACGAAACTGGGGATCTGGGAATCTTCCGCCGCCACAACGCTGCCAAAATGTCCGCTCACATGGACCAAGCGGTTCGCATTTTCCGAGAACAATATGCCTTCCATGCGGTAGGTTTTCGCGGATGGGAGGGCCTTGAGCAGCACTCGTCCGTCACTCAGGAACGTCAAGCATCCGTTGAGTTGCGTGGAACCATGAATCGAGGGCTGCAATCTCGATACGACGGGCATGGGCTGTGAGCGACGTGCGTGCTCTGCTCTCACATTGGTAACGTCCATTACCATGCCGTGCATCGGACTTGGAATAGCTTCTTCCCTCCCGTTTGTTGGGCTGGAGGGAGGGTCAACAGCACTCGCCGAATCAATACCGCCCTGCCCCTCGCCAGCCGCAGTATCGGCCCGGGTCATGCCAGTCACCCGTGCGGCAGATTCCTTCACCGAGGGATCCGACGGAGCCGGGCCGGCATGCATCAAGGCTGCGTTCTGCTGACCGCTTACATCAAAGACTGCCATGAGGCCCTTGGCCATCCGTGCCATCGCATGGTCCATCATGGCGAACTGTCCCGGCACACTGGCTGTGAACTCGAGGACGGCTGCAGCGCCCGGTGGTACGCTGGCAGTCTGAATGCCGGTCAGCGCAGGCGAGGTCAGCGAACCAAGCTCAAAATCGCGAGTGAAGATTTCACCGACCACGTGCAGAGAGGACGTATCGTTTGGGCCCGCATCGCCAAAGAACACTCGCACCGTCTCGCCCACATTGGCGCGCATCGCGTGTTTTTTGGTTAGAGCATCAACGGCCCCGTTGAATACAAAATATTCCGGGTTTTCCTGCATGAGATTCGCATCACTAAACTGCTGCAACCCTGCTTTGCCCTTGGGTGCCGTGGTATAGATTTCGCCCTGCACGACGTAGAACTCGTGGTCGACATGAGACAGTCCACCCGCCGGCTCAACCAAAATCAGGCCGTACATGCCGTTGGCAATGTGTTCGGCGATCATTGGTGTGCCGCAGTGATAGACAAACAGCCCCGGTGTTGTGGCCTGAAATGTGAAGGTCTTCGATTGTCCCGGAATCGCCTGCGAGAACACCGCGCCGCCGCCTGGACCCAACGCGGCATGGAAATCGACCGAGTGGACCATTCGGCTGGCGGCATCATTGCGAAGGGTGACCTCCACCGTATCACCTTGCCTTACGCGAATCATCGGGCCAGGCACCTTTCCATCGAACGTCCAATAGCGGTAAACGGTGCCCGCCGATGGATCCAGCTGTCCGACTACCTCTTCAGCCGTAAGCGTCACATGGACTACTGTAGGTGCGCGGTTCGCAATTGGTGATGGAACATCGGTCGGGTCACGGACGATATCGACAGTATTCGCTATGATCTTCGCTCCTGGCCTCTGGTTCTCCGCAGACTGTGCCGGCAGGGGTTCGGCTCCAGTTATCATGAACAGAACAAGCACGACAATGAGAATCGCTTTCATCAATGGACTTTCGTTATGATTTCTTGTTTCCATATCCCGTCTCTTCCCGTCGGCCCAACCTTTCCCTCTTTGGGATCCTGGTTTGCCGGCTGACATATACTTGTATCGGGAGGCGATAGATCTCAATGGAGCATCTGTACCACGCAAGTAGGCAGTTGTCACAGGGACGGGCCAATGCTGGAAAGTGAGCTATTTACGCTGCTCCAGCACACTTCGGACGCGGCCTTCTCGGTTACCGAAGAAGGCGAAATCATGTCCTGGAACAATGCCGCTGAGAAGGTTTTCGGCTATCCGGCTGCAGAGGCTGTGCACAAAACCTGCTATGACATCTTGGAAGGCATGGGGCCGTTGGGCACACGCGTTTGCCATCAGCACTGCAGCGTGGCTGAGTGCGCCGGTCGAAGCACCGACATTCCCAATTTCGACATGAGTGTGAAGACCCGTTCCGGGCAGCGAGTTTGGATCAACATGTCCACCCTGGTATTCGATAACCAGCGTACCGGCCGCCGACTCTTAATCCACCTTGCTCATGACGTAAGCGAACAGAAGAAGAACGAAGAGCTCATGCACAAGGTGCTCGATCTATCGAAGCAACTCAGTTCGGTCGGCGAAGCTTCGGTGCGCGCAGCGCCGATATCCCCACTGTCCGAACAAGAGAAACACATTCTTCGTTTGTTCGCCGAGGGCAAGGACAGTGACGAAGTTGCCCGCACTTTGGGCATTAGTCCACAAACCCTCCGCAACCACCTCCATCACATCAATCAGAAACTCCGGACTCACAACCGTTTGGAAGCGGTCATGAATGCCATCCAGCGGAAATTGATCTGAGGCTCATGACGGGTATCCATTTGTACACCACCGGATCTGTCTCCTGGCATGCCGCGCGTCTTCACATCGATCATCTGAATGCGGCAGGACCGTACAGATCCAATCTTCAATGTGGTAGGGGTTAGTCGGCGGCGACTTTAGTCACAGGATGCAGGGGAATGGTCCCGCCGGCAGTCTGCGGCCCAGCCCACTCCCGGCTCCAGACCGGGGTTCACATGAGAGGTAGTCCTGAGCAATCTCTGGATTACGTCTCCCGCGGTATAGGTCATTGATCCCTCGAGCAGGAACCGATCAATTCCTGTCAAGTCATTTCCCGAGGTGATCAGAGCCTGCTCAGTGTATTTGCCGTTTCGCACCTGCGCGTGTCCGATATTCGCCATGAGAGCGTTGCAGAGACATTTCTTTCCCACTGTACTTTCCAGCTTCCCACCCTTTGACAAATACGTTGTTACAGGTTCTGCGGAGCAGCGGTAGTCAATGGTTCCCGATGGCGTTCTGTATGCTTCACGCAGATAGCCCAGGTCACAGATCCGGGGACGAGCGGAATAGACTGCATCTTCGGAGAGCGATTCTTCCAATTGCGCAACCTTGAATGGGAAGCTGGTCGGTGAAGCCACGGGGTCAGTGAACACTCGCGCCGTCCCTGAACGTACCTTTTCCAGGAGTGCGTGCTTGTAGCTGTTCTTTAAGCCCGACTCTTCGCAGAACGCAAACGCCGTCCCGACTTGCACTCCTGAGGCTCCGGCGTCCAAGGCCTCCGCTAGCTTCTCAGGCGAACCGTATCCTCCCGCAAGCCAGAACGGAACGCCAAGAGCGCGCATCTTCTCGAGATCAACGGTATCGCGCTCTCCGTAAACCGCTTCTCCTCTCTCGTCAACCTGCAGCTTTCCACGGGGAGGCGCGTTATGGCCGCCGGCCGTGTATCCCTCAATGACGAATCCGTCGACCTTCCCGTCCGCCTTCTTCAGCATGGTTGTCGCCAAGGTATTGGAGGCAATGATCGCGATGAACTTCGGCCGGGTGAGTGGCGGAAGATCGCTCCCCATGAATTCCCTCGGCGTGAATACCATGGTTCTATCGTCGTCGTCGTGCGCCCCTGTGACCTGGAGGAGGTAGGTTGCGGACTCGTGATTTGCGAAGCGATCGAGTACTCCCGGAATCTTGAGGGGCACCCCGGCCCCCATCAAGACATACCCCACGCCAGCGAGCATAGCGCCATAGATGGAAGGCAGGTGCGGCAATTGGACTTTTTCCAGGTAATTAATTCCGACCGGATTGTCGTGGCCTTCACGCGCCAGCATGACTTCAACAAAATTGGCTACAACGCAAAGTTCCGTTAGTTCTTGCGGAGTGTCCTTCGAGTGAGATGGCAAGGACTTGTAAGGCGCTCTCTCCGCCTTCCCTCCCGGGATGTAATACCTGCCCCACACGCGTTCAGCGATTTCGGGAATTGGAAACTGATCGAGACCGCGGCGCACATGGCCGTCTGGGTCGCCGTCTTGTAAGCGCCTGGCAAAAATAACATCCAGAGCCGTTCCAGAAACCACGCCCAGCTGGCCAAGGCGCGACACCGCTCTCGCCAGCCGCCAGTTGGAAACGGCTGCGCCCATTCCGCCCTGAATGATCGTTGGAAGATTGCTCATGATGAAACGCACCGCGACCACACATTGTTTCAGAGATGGGTGATTCTCATTGTCTGAGTTCTGTAATAGATCTGCGTCCTTGCCAGTTCCGCGATGGGAGAACAACTGTTCCGCGGTTGGTAGGAGTAACTCTCGGGTTCTACTTATGACCTGTAGATATCTCGGTCACGATTCTGACTTTCCTCCGAGCCGCCATTTCCTCAGCGATTGCCATCTTCTCGGCATCGGATAACATTCGGGCCGCTAAGGGAAACACCAGGCTGTCCTCGACACGGATGTGCTGTTTGTACATCGATGCGAGACTGGCGACGGCCCTCCGAAAGTTGCCGACTTCAGGACTGGACAGACTGCCCGAAGAAAGATATTGCGCCCCCAGACGGTTCACTTCTGCATGCAGCGGGGCTGCCCAGCGATGCTCGTCCTCCAACTGCTCCAGCTTTGAGAAGGCCTCCTCAACTTCAGGGTCCTGAATCTGACGCAACCGGGGAAATAGCGACTCCTCTTCATCAGCCGTGTGTTTTGGTGCGGCTTGCGCGAAGTAGCGCAAGGCGGACTCCAGCGCTTGGCGGGTCTCCTCGCTGGCAGGACCATCGATCACGCTCGCAACTGCCTCGAGCGTACCCAGGAACATCTCGACGCGACGGTGGCAGTCGGAGAGCAGGCCGGTGGGATCAGTAAAGTTGTGGGTCTTTGCTCCAATCTGGACAGGCATAGTCTCAGTTTACCGGCCGGTTGGAATAGCGCTGTGACAAAAGTCTCAGAGAGACGAAAATGGTTGACGGCCGCTAGACAGACTGGGATGTGGGACGCCCCATGAAGGTGACCAGCAGATTGATCGCAAAAATCGTGACCGCAGTCATCTCAATGACGGCCGACACCGGGAGCCACGACCATGCCCAGCCAGCAAAGCCTTGATATGCGAGGATCTCGGAGCTGACACGAAGCAGGCACCCTGTCCCCAGCAGCAACAGTGAAAGAAACATCAGTTTGGTGCTGAAGAGCAAGCGCATTCCGGAAAATGCCGGCAGAATTCTCGGTCCCACACTGAACACCATGGTGGCCAAAAAGCCCACGGTCAACGCGTGGCGCGATGCCCCCCGGATGCCGTGGGAGCCCTCGACCGAATTGGCCCAGATTCCCAGTGCGGCTGCGATGATGGCCCAGACGTACGCCAAGCGCACAAATACCGGAAAGCTCGCGTGCACTCCCTTCACTTTTGCCGGCTGCTGTGTGCGCTCGAAGAAGCGGAGGGCCCAAACCGCGACGAGGATCCCGCCCAACAGCAACAGCACAGCCGGTTTCATCCAGCCCACCATTGCAGCAAACACGCCCACCGAGTTCACTGCGACTGCCAGGAGCAGCACGCGCCCGCGTACCGGACGCAGTCCCAGGAAAATCGGGAGCCACTTGGCGCTGAATCCCCAGACGAAGGGAACAAGGAATCCCCAGGTCTCGAGCACCAGAAACCGCTGGTCGAATTGGGTTGGAAGATCCGGTGAAATACCGCGATGCGCAAGGAACAACGCTGCGCCCAGGTTGACAAGCAGCGTAAGCAGCAGACCTACGGCCGCCACAATCACCAAGCCTACCCATTCGTCCAACTTCTGTTTGCCGGAGTCCTCAGGTCGGTGACCGGAAACCGAATGGAAGAAAATTACGAATGCAAGTAGTTCCAGCGCCGCGGACAGCGGAAGCACAACGCGCCATTGCCACTGGTAGACACCGGTCAACCAGCGCAGGCTCACGCCCGACGTCCAAAGCACCCAGCACAGCCATGCAGCCCGGAGCGCGAACGGATTCATGCGCCGCAACTTGGGAATGGAATAGAAACCGATTCCCAGGATGAATGTGCCGATCCAGCCGAAGATCTGCGCGTGCCCGTGCGCCTGGATCCATCCGGCCGAAATGGAATTCGCAGCATGGCGGCTGCTAATCGCCAGCAAGTTCCAGACGCCCAGGAATGTTCCCGGCAGAAGCATAAACACCAGGCCCGTCGCGATGTAAAGCATGAGCAAGCGGGAGAGGCTCGTCTCCCGTGCCCGCGTGATCTCGAAGATCTCCCCTGGAGTGAGCGACCGGCCGACCTGGGTCTCAATGCGTGTTGCACGCGCAGCCATTCTCTCTCCGTTCCTCTCCGTGCCCAGGTTCCATCTCGATCGCGCGCGGGAACAGGATGTTGTTCTCCAGGAGAATGTGTTGATGGAGGTCGGCTTCAAAATCTGCGAGGGCTTTGTACAAAGTCTGGTAGCTGATGCAGGCATCGCCTGGGGGCGCATAACCTGCGCTGGCCTGACGCATTGCGCGCAACGCTTCACCTGCAGAGTCGTGTTCGTGCATCATCATGCTCACAGGATTCTGCACACTGCCGAAGGGTGGAGGTACAACTGGCTCCCTCTGGATGACCGACTCTTCCATCCTCACGATGTAGGGGAATAGGACCATTTCTTCCTTCATCATGTGTGTGGTGAGTTCCTGAGCGACGCCCTGAAAGCTGGCGCGGACCTGCTGCAGCTCAGGATGGTTCTTGCTGTGCACCGAGTAGACCTTGTCGAGCAGCGGTCGCAACCGGGCGATTTCTTCGCGGGTGTACTTGTGGTGCGTGCGGTTGATGTGGGCGATCACGTCGGCCAAAGGTTCCACCTGCCAATCGCGCTCCTTCTGGTCGACTCGCGATGCCTGCTCGGCCATTTCGAGCGAGTCCAGCACCTGATCCATCGGAAAATTCGCCTTGCGGCACGCGTCTTCCAGCGACTTGGAGCCGCCGCAGCAGTAGTCGATGCCCAGCTTTTCAAACACTCGGGTCGCACTCGGAAACTCCAGCGCAAGTTCCCGAACAGTTTTTTCCGTAGTAACACTCATGGCTTTTCTCCCGGCGGCCCCGGCAAAAGCTCTTGGCCCGCCTCTAGATTCCGAAGCTAGTACTGCTGGGGTTTCGTTGCGATGACTTTTGTCACGGAGCGCGAAGACTACCTCACCGTGACATTAGTCACATGCAGCTTGTGACAACTCTGTCAGGCTCTACCCGTCGCCAAGAGCGCAAAGAGGACGACGTGGAGCCAAGAACCGACTTTGATGAACGTCCATTCATTGTGATCTGGGAAACAACCCAGGCATGCGATCTCGCGTGCGTCCACTGCCGCGCATGCGCTCAACCCATCCGCAGCAGTCTCGAACTGAGCACAGACGAAGCCAAGCGCCTTATTGACGAGGTCGCTGCTCTGGAAGCCCCAGTCTTTGTGCTCACTGGTGGCGATCCGCTGAAGCGCCCGGACATCTTCGAATTGGTCGAATACGCGTCGAGTCACGGGGTGCGAATTTCCCTCACCCCAAGTGCCACCCCGCTCCTCACGCAGGAAGCTATTCACAGACTGAAACAGTGTGGTCTGGCGCGGCTGGCCATCAGCCTGGATGGACCGAGCGCCGAAATTCATGACGCATTCCGTCGAATTTCCGGCTCCTATGATTGGACACTACGCGCAGTTCGCTGGGCGCGCGAGATCGGGCTTCCCGTTCAGATCAACACCACGATCACGCGGCACAACTTGCAGTATTTAGATTCGATGATCGAGTTGCTCGAGAAACTGGACATCGTGCTATGGAGTGTCTTCTTCCTCGTGCCGACTGGACGTGGTTCCACGATCGACCTCATCTCTGCCGAAGAGTTCGAGCAAGTCTTTGACCGTCTCTACCAGACTTCGCGCCGGGTGAAATTTGATATTAAGAGCACGGAAGCACAACACTATCGTCGCTTCCTGCTTCAGCGCCGGACAGAAGAGAAACGGAAAGGCAACGGCCAGTCACTCCCGCCGACCCTTGGCACAAATACCGCGGACGGAATTGGGCGCGCCCCACGTGGAATCAACGATGGCAAAGGCTTCGTCTTTATTTCTCACCTTGGGGAAGTATTCCCCAGCGGGTTTCTTCCCATCTCCGTCGGCAATGTACGCAAACAGTCGCTTACCGAACTCTACCGGCACTCGCCGCTCTTTGTCTCCCTGCGCGACAGCAAGAACCTACATGGGAAATGTGGTATCTGTGAATTCCGCGAGGTTTGCGGCGGATCACGGGCGAGGGCCTATGCTCTAACGGGAGATATATTCGCCGAGGAACCATGCTGCGTATGGCAGCCTAAGGTTGCCATTAGCAGCCGTCGGAGATACGCATCCAGTTGAGCATACGCGCGCGTAAGCTCTGCAGAGCCGTCCCATTGCCGGCGGCCACGTCGGTGAAGTGCAATTCCGATCCGTTGGCCATTCCTTTCTGCTCAGAAAGGAGTGATTGGTACAGCGCAAACCCCTGCGCGATCCAGTGCGAAATGAAGGAAATCATCCAGCACCTGCATGCGGGTGCCGCCGCAGAACTTGTAAGAGAACGCCTGCGCGAAATCGTCGGCCAGACGGACGCGACTGAGATCATGGCCATGGAGCAACAACTCATGCCCGAGAGCATGCGTGTCGAAGAAGTGCGCTCGATGTGCTGGTCTAGGGTGGAGAAAACGTGGTTAAGTCCCTCGAACTGAAAATGGTAGGCACGAGGAGACTCGAACTCCTGACCTCTACCGTGTCAAGGTAGCGCTCTAACCAACTGAGCTACGCGCCTACATTGTGTTTTCAATCGCTTGCAGCAACCGACGTTGCCGGCGTGGGGCCGTTTACGGCTAATCAGAATTTTACCACGCTGCTGCGTGGATGGCGCTTGCTCGGCCATCAAAGACGAGTCCCTGTGGCAACTCCGTATCGAGGAGTGTGGCCGGTATCGGGTCGTGGTTGACTACCTTGAACGAGACCGTGATGGCGCTATTGCCTTGGAATGGCCGGTAACCTGTCAGGACCGGGTACAGGATCACACCCAGCGAAAACAAGTCCGATCGCCCATCCACCGCGTCGCCATGCAGTTGTTCGGGTGACATGTAAGCCGGAGTACCCATGGCTCGCCCCGCGAGAGTGTGGTTGGCGAGGTTCAGTTTCGCCACTCCGAAGTCGGCGATTTTGGCATGGCCGTCCTTGGTCAACAATATATTTGCGGGCTTGAGATCACGGTGAACCACCCCTTGACTGTGCGCGCAGTCCAGCGCCTCCGCCAGTTCGAGCGTTAGCTGCAGTGCCGTCTCCACCGGCGGTTTGTGATCGTCCCGTGTCAGTCGCTTTTCAAGGGACTGCCCCCCAACATATTCCATTACGATGTAAGGAGCGCGCGCGTCCGGTTCCTCGCCCACATCGAAGATGGTTACGATTCCAGGATGCGAGAAGCGACCTGCCGCTTCCGCTTCCCGAAAGAAGCGCTCGCGATACTCGCGTTCTTCTTCAGGAGGTTGGCCGGCCAACGAAACGGTCTCGACCGCGACGACTCGGTTGATCTTGGGATCGCGCGCTTTGTAGACCACACCCATGGCTCCCCGTCCTAATTCGGACAGGATCTCGTATCGTCCAAAACGTTCGCTCCTGCGATCGTCCATAGGTTCTGGTCGCGAGTGACGCGCGATGTGAGGACACGACCTTTCTGCGCCGCACCCCGGGCGGTCGCGAAGAAAAGGGAGTTGCCGTGTTTGTGGGTTATTGTCTAGGCGGAGGACGGATCGTTCCAAGTTACCAACGTGTTCGCCGCGGGAACTCTTGCGCGACAATAACTTCGGCCCGCCAAAGGGCGAGTAGGCAGTGTTCAGCTCGGGAGAGGCCAAACGATCACCGAAAGATGCTTTAAGAAAGACCCGTCCGAGCCAGGGATCGCAGGAGTCGCTGGGGTGTGAAAGGAGCCTCGCGCAAGCGCACTCCTACGGCGTCGAACACGGCATTAGCGATGGCCGCCGGGACCGGACTGATCGCTGGTTCACCTCCGCCGAGAGCTGGCATCTCGGGGCGATTGACTAACACGATGTCGATTTCGGGAGTGTCGCGGAAGGTGAGGATCGGGTAACTTGCCCAATCGATGCTCTTGATGCCTGCGCCATCAAACTGGACCTCTTCCAGCAATGCGCGGCTCACGCCCTGGATAACGTTGCCCTCGATCTGATTCTTAAGGCCGTCGGGATTTACGATCAACCCGCAATCGTGCCCGATCGTGATTTTCCTCACCGCGATTTTCCCGCTCGATTTGTCGACATCGATTTCCGCGATGACCGCCACCATGGTATTGGCACGAGCGGTCACGGCCACTCCACGTCCCGAAACTTTGGATCCGCTCGTCGCGGGTGCGGGCGATGGACGCGCTTGCCATCCGGCGCGTTTAGCCGTGGCGCGCAAAACTTCCGCCGGTCTCGTATTCCCGGCGAGGTAGCGCAGCCGAAATTCAACCGGGTCGGCGCCCACGTGGGAAGCAATCTCATCCAGGAAAGTTTCGCTCGCGAATGCGCGGGCGAGGTCTCCCGGAGCCCGCAGGTTGCTGGTCCGCAGCGGAGTGGCATCCGGTTGTACCCATGGGATCAGTGCGGCGACTACCTTCTGATTTTCGAAGGTATAGATTTGGCCGCCTCCGTCAATCCCGTTCTGAAAGCCTTCGGTAGTTCCTTTGAGGCCAATCTGCCGCGAGGCTAGCATTGGGTTGCCCATGGCTTCGGTCCACGGGAAGCTCCGATCCTCGAAATCCCATGCCGTCACTTTGCCTTGCGCATCGATGGCCGCGCGAACTCTCATGAGCTGCGCCGGCCCTTTCGGTTCCCATGCATGCTCTTCTTCGCGCATCCACTGAACGCGCACCGGCTTGCCCACCGCGCGCGACAGCAACGCCGCATCCTCAGCCGCGTCGTCGGACTCCAACCGGCCGTAGCTTCCCGAACCTTCTCGATACAGCACGTGGACACTTCGTTCCGGAAGGCCGAGCAAATCGGCGAGTCTCTTTCTCGTGTAGAACGGCCCCTGGGAACCGGCCCAGATGGTGGCTTTGTCCGGTTGCACGTCGGCCACCGCACACGAAGGCCCGAGCATGCCGTGAAGTTGGAAGGGCCAGCGATAGGTCGCCTCGAACGCCTTCGTCGCCCCGGCGATCGCCGATTCCGGATTTCCGCGCTCGACCGCTGCGCGCTCCTTGTAACTCTTGGTGTTCTTCAGGTAGTCGTAAACTTCATCCACGTTGGCTGGCAGTTTGCTCGCCGGAGCCGCCCACGCCACCTTCAGGGCTCCGGCGGCTTGAATGGCAGACCATTCCGTCTCGGCTACGACGCCGACGAAGCCTCCCTGCTGAACTACTTTTTTGATGCCGGGAATGTGGCGAATTGAATTCTCGTCCACGCTCTGCGCTTTGGAATTCACAACTGGGGGACGGATCACTCTTCCGTGCAGCATGCCCGGAAGCCGGACGTCCTGCGTGTAGGTGAATTCGCCGGTGAACTTGCCGGGCAGATCGACTCGCGGAACCGACGTGCCGACAATTTTGTATTTCTTCGGATCTTTGGCTGGCACTTCGGGAGCAACTTTCATGTCCCAGCCAGTGCCGTCCGCAGTAATTTTCACGTTGAAGTGCCTCCCACCGATCAGATCTGCGTAGGAAGCCTTGCTTGCCGGTTGGCTGGCGATTTTTACCACACCGTCCTCGACGATCAACTTTTCAACGGGAGACCCGAGTTTTGCTGACGCGAGCTTCAGAAGTTCCTGCCGTGCAGCGGCTGCGGCCTGACGCAGTTGAGGGCCGCCTCGCTCCAAAGTTCTACTGGCAGCCGTGACCGACTGGTCGATAGTTTTTGCCGTGTCTCCAGCATCCATCTTGACGCGCGCGAATGGAACATCCAGTTCTTCTGCCACCATTTGCGTCAGCGCGGTCTCGATTCCGGTGCCGAGTTCCACTTTGCTGGTGAATACCGTAACCATGCCATCGCTTGCGATTTCGAGCCAGGAATCGAGGGCGGTGGCATCCGGCCCGGCAGCCAAGTCTTCGGCACGCGCCGGCGCCGACCATGTTATTTGCGGAGTGAAAAAATTGAAGTAGACGATCAGCGCTCCCGACTGCTTCAGGAAGCGTCGGCGAGAGGGGAATCCGACTGGCGTATTCGAAGCGTCGGCGCTCATGCCATCTCCTTAGCCGCCCGCTGAATGGCACGGACCACTCGCAGATGGCTGCCGCACCGGCATAGCACATCATCCAGCGCCTGCTTGATCTCCGATTCGGAAGGATGGGGATTCGCATCAAGCAGCACCTTTGCAGTCATGACAATGCCGTTCATGCAAAACCCGCACTGCGCCGCTTGCTCTTCGACGAATGCTTTCTGCAGGGGGTGAGGATGGGCGACGCTGCCGAGACCTTCCAAGGTGGTGATGATTTGGTTGTGTACCGCCGAAACCGGCATCATGCAAGACCGGACCGTCTTCTTATTGATAATCACCGTGCAAGCGCCGCACTGCGAAAGGCCGCAACCAAATCGCGGCCCGTTCAGCCCCAGATCATTGCGCAGCACATAAAGAAGAGGGACATCAGGGTCGGTGTCAACGACTCGCAGGTGACCGTTGACCTTCAGCGATATCTTTGCCATGGCCTAACTCCTGGCGAGGGAAATCGAAACATGGAGATGTAAGAACTCTCGACTCCCTGCGGCTATTTGGGATACCAATCGAGGACTCGGACCTCGATTCCTGTCCCTTCCAGTTTTTTCTGGAATACGGAAAGATCCGATCCGCGGTAGTGATACGGAATCACGATCTTGGGATGGAAGGCTTTGACGGCGTCGGCGGCCTCATCGGGAGGCATGGTATAGGGCAGGTTCATGCACACGAATGCCACTTCAATATTCTTCAGTGCGCGCATTTCGGGAACGCCTTCCGTGTCGCCGGAGAAGTAAAAGCGCACGCCACCGTAGGTCAGCACGTAGCCGTTACCGCGTCCCTTGTCATGAAAGAGTTTGCCCGGCGCTGGGCCGCGGGAGAGGTTGTAGGCGGGAATCGCTTCGATGCTCCAACCCTGCCATGTCTTCGTTTCACCGTTGGCAATCGGCTTCGCAGTCTTGACGGTGGCCACCACCGCAGGCGCGGCCAGAATTTCGGATCCCGCCTGGCTCACGGCGGCGATCGAATCCGGATCCATGTGATCGGGATGAATGTCGGTAATCAGAATCAGATCGGCTTTCGGGTACCCCCCCAACTTCGCCGGTTTTGCCGGATCGAGATAAATGGTCTTCCCGCCCGCTTCGATCAGCGTGCTGGCATGGAGGAGCGGCGTGATTTTGACCGGTCCGGCCGAGGTCGTGAACGTCTGCGTGGCTGTCTCCGAACGCGCGGAGGAGGTGATGGCGAGAATCAGGCAAGCTAGAACAAGCGTCAGTTTCATTTCGTCCTCGTTTCAACTTCATGCGAGTGCAGGATTACCCGCACAATTTGTGTCAGTGAGCATTCTTGATTTGCTCATTCACAATCTGGAATCCGGTGTTGGCCGCGGGCACGCCCGCATACACCGCGGTCTGCAGCAGAACTTCCTTCACGTCGCACAGTTCCAGCTCGTGAGCCAGTCCGGCGCGAACGTGCATCGTGAACTCTTCCCATCTTCCCAGTGCCGCCGTGATGGCCAGCACCAGAAGCCGCCGGGTGCGCCGGCTCAGACCCGGACGTGTCCAGATGGTTCCCCAGGCATAACGCGTGATCAGCTCCTGAAAATCGCGGTTCAATTCTGTCGTGTTCGCAATCGCCTTGTCGACATGAGTGTCGCCGAGAACCGCGCGCCGCACCTCAAGACCTGCTTGCTTGGGGTCTTCGAAGGGCACTGGTTGCGGCCGCAGAAATTCCAGGAGCGCGGCAGTGAACGAGCGTGGCCGCTCGATATTCGAAACATGAGCCGCCGGCAAGTGGACCACCCGCGAACCAGCGATCTCGCGAGCCAGAATCTCGCCGTGGCCCGACCATGGAGTCGAAACATCTTTCTCTCCCACCATGATGAGCGTTGGTACGCTGATTTTTCGCAGCAACGAAACGTGCTCCGCATCGCGCAATGCGGCGCAGCATCCGATGTACCCTTCCGGATCGGTTCCCAGCAGCAACGACCGAACCGAAGCCGCCTCGGGACTATTCTGGATTGTTTCTGGAGAAAAGAAGCGTTGCATCGCCATGTCAACGATGCTCGCCATCCCGCCCTTCCGCACGGTTGCGATGCGCGTATCCCAGTTCGTACGCGGGCCAAATTGTGGCGAGGTGCTGGCGAGAACCAGCCTGGTGACTCGATCCGGAGCATTCGCCGCCACCCATTGTCCGATGGCGCCGCCGAGGGAAAGACCGCAGAAAGCGAATTTCGATATGCCCAGGGCGTCGGCGAGGCAGACCACGTCGGCGCCAAGTTGCGCTACCGAATAGTCGCCCTTCGGCGCGTCCGATGCACCATGTCCTCGCGTGTCGTAGCGCAGCACCTGGAAATATGGGAGCAGGTCCGGCACCTGCAGATCCCACATCGCATGGTCCGTTCCGATCGAATGGGAAAGCACGAGGACCGGACGCCCGGCCATCCCCTCGAACCGATAAAACAAACGCGTGTCGCCAACCTTAACGAAGGGCATTACTTCCTCTTTGTTTTAGAGGTCCGTTGCGGATTGCCAGCCAACAGTTGTTTCCGCAAAGTGTCTGCGACCCCGAGATACTGCTCCGAATCTTCCAAGCTGCGAATTGACGCCGCGGCAAGATGATCCGTGACTTCAGGCATCTCAGCAAGCACCTCTGCCAAGTGCCTTCTTTGCGCCACGCTTCGCCGGGTTGCTTCTTCGAGAACGCGGTGGGCGACGTCGCGTCCGAGCGCTTTGCCCAGAAGAATCATGGCGCGCTCGGCGAATACAACGCCATTGGTGGCCGCGATGTTCGCTCGCATTTTCTCCGCGTCAACGGTGAGACCTTCGGCCACTTCCGCCATCGAAGCCACGGCAAGCCCGGCGGACTGCACGATTGCACTCATCGTAGGCCACTCTGCCTGCCAGCCGCCAACCCCCCGCTCGTTTTCCTGAATCATTCCTGACAAAAAACTCGAAACCAGACCCGGGACCCGATTGGCCGCCGCCAGCGTCACCGTGGAGCCGATGGGATTGCGCTTGTGCGGCATCGTCGACGATCCTCCACGACCCTCGCCGCCGGGCTCGGCTACCTCACCAATTTCATTCTGCATCAGCAGACTGATATCGCGGGCCATCTTTCCGAGCGTGCCCGTCAGGACTCCGAGCGCACATACCAGCACAGCCAGCCGGTCGCGATGAGTGTGCCACGGAGCATCAGGACATCCGATGCCAAGATCCTCCGCCAGCGCGCGAGCCGTCGCCAGCCCTTGATCGCCGAGCGCCGCCAACGTACCCACCGCGCCTCCAAACTGTAAGACCAGCGCGTCCGCAAAACTAGATTGCAGGTGCGCATGGCTGCGGCGGATCGCCGCCAACCAGCCCGCAGCCTTAAGGCCGAAAGTCACAGGCGGAGCCGCCTGCATCAGCGTCCGGCCCAGCATTACGGTATGTGAGCGTTGCTCGGAAAGCCGCTCCAGCGCCTGCTCGAGTCTTGCGAGGTCAGATTCCAGAACAAGCTGCGCCTGCTTGAGCAGAAGAACCAGTCCCGTGTCGGCGACGTCCTGGCTAGTCGCACCCCAGTGGACGTATCCGGCCGCGCCGGCATCGATGGCGCGCACTCGCTCCGTGAGGGCCTTGACCAGCGGAATTCCGGGTGTGCCTGCACGCAGCGCCGCCCGGGCAAGCGCTGCGGAATCGAAATTCTTTGCCTCGGCGGATTTCGCGATGGTGTCGGCTGCAGACTGCGGAATGATTCCCAGCCGGGCCTCGGTGCGAGCCAGCGCCGCTTCGAAGTCCAGCATTGCCTGGAGAACCGACTCGTCGCAGAAGAGTTTCTCCATCGCAGCCGTAGTCGCGAGGCTATCGATTAGTCGCACTGCCATGCGAACCTCCGCCTGGCTGCTGCGATCATGGACTTTCGAAGGAGACCTTGCTTGCCCATCCGCGAATTGTTACACGAAGAACACAGTTTCAACCACGCCACAGAGGCCAATATCCAGCCCACAGCATCCCAGTAACTGCAGGACACTTCTTTAATTCAGCAGCGGAATGCTCTTCGCCGGCGGCGGATGCGGAATGGACTTCAGGAAAGCATACATGTCTGCCAGTTCCGCGTCGGACAGAACCTTGTTCGTGTACGGGGGCATCTGCCCCTTGGGCTGCCGGATATAGTCCGTGAATCCGCCAAGCGATATCGGCGGCGGGCCGAGACGCGGGCCCGAGAAGCGCGACCCTTGCCCTACGCGCCCGTGGCACTCGTAGCATCCGGCACTTGTGTACAACTGCTTTCCCTTCTCGACGTTTCCACCCGCAGTCTCCGGCGTAGCACTCTTCGCAGCCGTCTGTGCGCCGACCGGCATGCACACGACCAGTAGGACAACGGCTGCCGCAATGATGAGCGCGACGAGACCACCTACCGGAGGCAGATTCACTCGGAAAAGATCACTCCTGTTTTCGCTCTTCACATCTTTCTCCTGAAAAATGCCAAGCCGCGTTCTTCTAGCGCGGCTGCGTGACCACGTCGACCAGTGCCGGTTCTCCTTTTTCGACAACCGCAACGGCCCGCTGAATCGCCGGCCCCAGATCCTTCGGATCGGTGATCGGCCCTTCACCGTGCACGCCCATGCTTTGCGCCAGCTTGGCGTAGTCGATCTCCGGCCCGGTGATGGTAGTGCCGATCGTGGCGCGATCAATTCCGCGGTTGTGGCGATCGGCCATGCGCTGCACGTGCATTAACTCCTGATGCCATCCCCGGTTGTTGTGCATGATGCTCAGCAGCGGAATCTTGTGATGCGCCGATGTCCACAAAATTCCGGGTGCGTACATCAGATCGCCATCGCATTGAATCGTGACGGTCAGCCGGCCATGCTTCTTGTTGGCCAGCGCGGCGCCCAGCGACGCCGGAGCACTGTAGCCTATGCCGTGACCGCCCGCCCCTCCAATCGATTGATGATGCTTGTCGAACGACCAGAGCCGCATCGGCCAGTTGCTCACCCAGGGGATGGTTTCCGAGGCGAGCGTCCAATCTTTGTCCTTGATCTGCGCCCATAACTCGGCCGACAGCCGCGCCGTGCTGATCGGACTCGCATCCCATCCATAGGTCGCTTCCGTCCGTGCCTGATCGAGCGCCTTCTGCCGGGCCGCTGCGAAGCCCTTGCCCCGCTCTTCATACACTCGCTTGCGATCGTCGGTGATGAGGCTCTTGACCGCCTCAATCAACGACGGAAGCGTTGCCTCCGCATCGGCCGCCATCGCCAAGTCGATTTCGGTGTAGCGCTGGAAGTCCTGGTAGTTGCTCTTCAAATACAAATCGGTAGCCGTGATGCTGATCAGCTTCACGCCCGGGCTGGTCATCAGTTCCGAGGAACGATGCAACTGCTCGCGGAAGTTATTGATCGTGCCCCAGAAATCCGTGAGCTCCAAACCTAGAATCACGTCGGCATTGCGGATGAGCCCCAAGGCCCGTTCCGACTGGTTCAGCGGATGGCGCGATGGAAAATTCATGCGCGCTCCCTGATCAATCACCGGCGCCTGCAGGGTTTCCGCGAGTTCAATCAGAAGCGCAACACCGGCCGGTGTGCGCGCCATGCGATCCGCGATAATGACCGGATTTTCCGCCGCCACCAGCAACCGCGCCGTCTCCTTCACCGAACCCGAATCCCCCTGCGGAGGAGTTGGCACAGTAAGTTTCGGAACGCGCAACTTGGACCGGTCTTCGATTTCCCGCTCCTGCAGTTCGCTGTCAACCACCAGCAGCACCGGTTCAAACGGAGGCGTCACCGCCAGCTTGTAGGCGCGCACGGCAGATTCCGCATAGTGGCCGAGCGAAACTGGCATGTCGTCCCACTTCACGAAGTCCCGTACCAACTCCGCCGCATCTTGCACGCTGTGATCCCACTCCGGGCCGGGACGGCGGAAGGTTGCGTCCAGCATGTTGCCCATGGTCATGTAAATCGGCACGCGGTCGCAGAAGGCGTTGTAAATCGCCATCGACCCATGTTGCAACCCAACCGTTCCATGAAGGAAAACGCCCATCGGCTTGCCTTCGATTTTCGAGTAGCCATGCGCCATGCCGACCGCCGACTCTTCGTGACAGCAGGTGATGAACTCCGGATTCTTGTTGCCTCCGTAGTTGATCACCGATTCGTGCAGCCCGCGGTAGCTGGAGCCGGGATTGGCGGCGATGTACTCGATGCCCAGCGACTTGATGACGTCGACCATGAAGTCAGATCCCGGCCGTTCGGTAGTGAGCACTTCGGCGGTCGAAGGATCCCCAGTCTCCGCTTCCTTCGACATGGGCGGCACGCCCTTGGAGGGCGGCGCTTGCGACTTGGAAGTTTGTGCGGTCAGAGGCGCTGCGGTGGTAGCGAGCACTGCCATGCCAGCGGCCGAGCCCTTGATGAAATCTCGACGGTTCACGGAATCTTTCTTGGACTTCCCCACTTGTCTGTCCCCTCTCAAACTTTGATGCGATCCATCAGCCACGCGCGGTCATCGGAGTAAGGGCGCGAGCATCCCTGCATTTTCCTGAAGAATTGGCAGAAAGCGATGAATCATCTCTGCTGAAGAAACGCGCGCCGCATGCACTCCTATGTTCATGGCGGCCACTACGCGATGCTGATGATTCTTGACCGGAACCGCAATCGAGCGCAGGCCCAATTCGAGTTCTTCGTCGGTAACGGCGAAGCCATCGGTTCGCACGCGGCGAATAATCTCGCCGAGCAGATGCTTGTCCGTAATCGTCTTGGGTGTGAGTTCTTTGAGTTCGACCCGATCGAGATACCTGGTCAACTCACTTTCCGGGAGCGCCCCCAACAGCACTCGGCCCATCGAAGTGCAATAAGCGGGCAACCGGCTGCCGACCGACAGGCCCACCGACATCACCCGCTTGGCTGTCGACCGCCCGATATACACGATCTCTTCGTCATCGAGCACACTCAAGGAACACGATTCGTGCACGAGTTCGGTGATACGCTCCAGAGTGGGCTGAACGATCGCCGGCAAGGCGTTCGACGACAGATAGGAAAAACCAAGCTTCAGAACTCTAGTTCGCAGCCGATAGGATCGCCCCACCGACTCCACGTACCCCAGCATCTGTAGCGTAATCAAACACCGTCTCACCGCGGCGCGCGACAGGTGCGTAGTTCGCGAAATATCGGCGGCCGATTGACCTTCGGATCGTCCTTCGAAAGATTCAATCACCCTCAGTCCGCGCGCCAGCGACAAGACGAAGTCAGGATTGCCCTCCAACGCGGAGAATTCCCCGTTCGGCACATTCCCTAACGGAGCGGCAGGAATTGATTCGTCGGACTCAGTAGATCTGAGTGGAGTGCTCATTTGGGAAAAGTCAGGCGGCGATATTCGCACATTTGTGCAGATTTGGCAAACTCTAAAAATTATCTTGACGCATAACGCCTGCAAGTAGTACTTTCACGCCCACATTAGCGATAATCGCACAAGTGCACAAGTAAAGTAACGGGACAATCGCAGGGGAGAATCATGGGCAAACTACGGCTATCGTTAGCGTGTTGGAACTACGATCGGGTTCGAGGATTGCTGGAAGGCCGTATCCCCGTCGATGGGATCGATTTGACGTTCCTCAACCTGCCAGTCGAGGAAACCTTCTTTCGCATGTTGCGGCACCACGAATTTGACGCCGCCGAGATGTCTCTCTCATCCTACGTTCTCTCGCTTTTTTCCGAGAATCCCCCGTTCATAGCGGTCCCTGTCTTCCCTTCACGCTTCTTTCGACATTCCTGCATTTACATCAACCGCAACAGCGGAATCCGCGAACCCAAAGACTTGATCGGCAAGCGTGTAGGGACTCCCGAATATCAGATGACCGCCGGAGTATGGATTCGCGGCATCCTCAACGACGAGTACAACGTCCCGGTCAGCGGCGTGAAGTATTTCAATGGAGGAGAAGAAGAGCCGGGGCGTCACGAAAAACTCAAGCTTTCCCTGCCGCCCGAATTTCATCTCGAGCCCATTCCCGAGACCAAGACCCTGTCGGCCATGCTGGATGCGGGCGAAATTGACGCCCTCTACACGGCGCGCATGCCCTCCACATTCAACCGCGGATCGGGATCGGTGAAGCGACTGTTCGAGGACTATCCGACGGTTGAGCGCGAATACTATCTCCGCACCAAGATCTTTCCCATCATGCACACGCTCGTGATCCGGCGCGAAGTCTACGAAAAATATCCCTGGGTCGCACAATCCCTCTACAAAGCTTTCGTGTATGCGCAGCGCGAGGTCTACCAGGATCTCTATCAGACCGCCGCGCTCAAGTACATGTTGCCTTGGCTCATCCGGCATGTGGAGGACACGCGGGCGCTTATGGGGCAGGACTTCTGGCCGTACGGCTTCGAGCCCAATGTCGCCACACTGAGCACTTTTCTGCGCTACTCCTACGGGCAGGGGCTCGCCAAACGTCTACTGAAACCCACGGATCTGTTTGCCGCCGAGTCTCTGGAGTCATTCAAGATTTAAAAACGCATCAGCTCAACCCCAAAATTGAAAGGACTGTTCATGTCGGCGGAAAATGCAACCGCAGGTCGCTGGTGGGCGCTCGGAAGAGGCGACATCGACGCCACCGTTGCCCAGGTTGGCTTCAACCTCGCGCAGATGATTATTCCTGTCTTCCTGCTTGCTCCGATCGGCATCCCCCTGGCCTTCAGCATCGAACACCTGGTCCCCGGTTACGCGCTGGGATTTCTGCTCGGCTCCCTGGGATTAACTTTTTTGGCAGTGCGTTTGAGAAAGCGCGAGGGGCGCGCCAACGTTACCGCCCACGTCTATGGAAATAATGTTCCCGCGATCATCGCCTACACCCTGTCCATCGTGCTTCCCGTCTACCTGCAAACGCACGATGCCATCACCGCGTGGCAGACCGGTGCCGCGGCTGTTGTATGGACCGGAATCATCAAGCTGGCTGCCGCTCCCTTTGCCGGTCTGTTCCGGCGCTTCATCCCGATCCCCGCATCCATGACCGTTTTTGGAGCGGCCATGTACAGCTACCTGGCGCTCGTCTTATTGCAGCGAGTCTTCGACCAGCCGCTGGTTGGAATTGTGGCGCTTGCAATCGTTGCGGTGAGTGTTCTGGGGAACATTCCCATCACGCGCTTGCGCATACCGCCCTTTATCGTGGCGTGGACGATTCCCTTACTGGTCGGCTGGCTGATCGGCTACGTGCACCCGGTATGGCCGGGCGCAGCGATGCGACTCCCCTTCGTGGCTTCACTCGGTCCGCTGCGCAGTCTGTCGCTCGCCGTGCCCTATCTCTCCGTGATCGCACCCATTGCGATCTATCAAATCCTGCAGGACATTGCGTCTGTAGAAGGCGCCTACGCTGCCGGCGATAACTACGATGCACGCAGTATTGTGGCCTGCGACGGCTTGGCGACGCTCATCTGCGGCGCGGCGGGAAGCGTGGTGACTCCCGTCGTGTATGCCATGCATCCGCCGTACAAGGCTATGGGCGCGCGCATCGGCTTTGCCCTTTGGACACCCATCATTCTGCTGCTCGTAGTTATCAGCGGTCTGACCCTCTTTATGGCGCAGCTGTTCCCGTGGCCAATCCTCGCCGCAATGATCGCTTACGTGTCGGTCGGCGTCGGCATGGCCACCTTGCGTCGTGTGGATCGCAAGTATCTCAGCGTTGTTCTTCTGGGTTTCGTTCTACCCGCAGGTGCGGTGGTCGCGGCGGCAGTCAATTCCGCCCTCCCCGCCCTGAAGCTTTCCGCCGCCAATCCCGAGGTGCAGAGTGCGTTGAACCGCTCGATCTACTGGTCCTCGGTCCAAGGGCTGGGCAGCGGATTTCTTTTCCTCGTGCTGGTTCTAACGGCGCTGATCACGGAAGTCATCGACCGTAATTTTGGGCGAGCCAGCCTCTGGTGTCTGGTTGCCTCCGTGTTCTCGTGGTTCGGGCTCATGCATTCTCCCATCTTCCGGTGGGGCGCGCAGCCTGCCTATGCCGAGGGTTGGATCGCCGCCGCTGTCATCGTCTATTCCGCCCGTTGGTGGAGAGGCGACCTGTCCCCTACCAGCACACCTGAACCGATTCGTCCTGCGTAGCTTCATTCGACCCTAAACCTGCCGCGGGGTGTTGGCGAACTTGTGTAAGTGATCTTCCCCGCGCCTTGCCCTGACGTCAGCGACCTCGTATTGTTACGGAGTGAAATTCCCGCGCTGTAGTGGAATTCTGCTGCACTTCACTTCCCTGCCCGGCCGCTTCGGCGTTGGTGATCTTGGCCCTTGCGCCTACGAATTCGCAGACTTTCTCTCCGCCGCGGGACAGAAGTTGTGGCAGGTGCTGCCGCTGAACCCCACGGGATATGGCGATTCGCCGTACCAGTGCTTCTCCGCGTTTGCGGGCAACCCAATGTTGCTCAGTCTCGAACGCCTGCGCGATCAGGGCTTGTTGCAGAACTCGGACCTGGCCCATGCCCCGTCATTTCCCGAAGAGTTTGTCGATTATGGACCAGTAATCGAATTCAAAATGGCAACTTTGCGCCGGGCGGCGCAAACTTTTTTCGCCGACGGTTCCCGCGCGGACTGTGCGGCCTTCGACCGCTTTTGCGAAAACGCCAGTCCGTGGCTCGATGACTACGCCCTCTTCATGGCCTGCAAGGATGCACACCACGGAACGATGTGGACCTCTTGGGATCCGCTGATTCGCAAGCGCGAAGCGCAAAGTGTGGACGAGTGGTCGCGGAAATTAGCTGCGGAAGTGAAGGCTTTCAAGTTCTGGCAGTTCGAATTCTTCCAGCAATGGGAGCATCTCAAAGCATATTGCCGGCAGCACGGCATCCGCTTCATGGGTGACGTCCCGATCTATGTCTCGCATGACAGCGCCGACGTTTGGGCGCATCCCGAGCTTTTCTATCTCGATGATCAGGGCATCCCCACTGTGGTTTCTGGCGTGCCGCCGGATTATTTCAGCGCCACCGGACAGCTTTGGGGGAATCCGATTTATCGCTGGGACTTGCTCGCTGCCAGCGGATACAAGTGGTGGATCGAGCGCTTCCGAGCCTCGCTCGCGCTTTTCGATATGATGCGACTCGATCATTTCCGCGGCTTTGAAGCTTACTGGGAGGTTCCAGCCGGCGAAACGACCGCCATCCACGGGCGCTGGGTCAAAGGACCAGGGGAAAATTTTCTGTCGGCGCTGCAGAACACCTTTGGCGGTCTGCCGATTGTCGCGGAGAACCTCGGCGTCATCACTCCGCCAGTGGAGAAACTTCGGCAGCAATTCGGCCTACCGGGCATGAGCCTGCTGCAATTTGCATTCGGCACTGACCCGCAGGGTCCGTCGTTTCGTCCGCATAACTACAGTCGCGATCTGGTCGCTTACACCGGCGGACATGACAACGACACGACGGTGGGTTGGTGGTCGAGTTCCGGAGCCGGCGACAGCACGCGAACTGCGGACGATGTCCGGAAAGAACACGACTTCGCCCGCGCGTATCTCAATTTTCGCGATGATTCCAAAATCAACTGGGTCATGATCCGCGCAGTGCTGGCGTCGGTGGCTGACGTTGCGATTGTCCCGTTGCAGGATGTGCTGGGCTTGAGCAGCGAAGCGCGCATGAACCTTCCCGGCAAAGTCAGCGGCAACTGGAAATGGCGTTATCGTCCCGGCACAGTAACTGATGAGTTGAGCGCCAGACTGCGTTCCCTGGTCACGCTGTACGATCGGTAGAAGAATCGTGGGCAGGAGTATCGGTCAGTCTGCGAAAGCGTTAACCACAAAGGCCACTAAAGTGCACCAAGGAAATGCCCGAGACCAAGAGCCTTCGTGATACTTCGTACCCTTGGTGGTGCAAGGTTGGTTGCATCGTTAAACTGACGTACCCAGCAGGAGAATCCATGGACAAGCCACCACGCACGTTCTGGCAGATTTGGAACATGAGTTTCGGTTTCCTTGGCATCCAGTTTGGCTGGGGATTGCAGATGGCGAACATGAGTGCCATCTATGAATACTTGGGCGCGCGCGCCGATCAGATTCCGATTCTCTGGCTGGCCGCGCCGCTGACTGGCTTGATCGTGCAACCGATCATCGGACACGCCAGCGACCGCACGTGGGGACCGCTGGGCCGGCGTCGTCCTTACTTCTTGGTGGGAGCGATCCTGAGTTCGATAGCGCTCATCCTAATGCCGCGCAGCTCCGCGCTCTGGATGGCGGCGGGCTTACTGTGGGTTCTCGACGCCAGCATCAACATCAGCATGGAGCCGTTTCGCGCGTTCGTCGCCGACCTTCTGCCGGAGTTCCAGCGCACCCGTGGCTTTGCCATGCAGAGCCTCTTCATTGGGCTTGGAGCAGTGATTGCCTCGGCGCTGCCTTACCTGTTGACGAATGTTTTTCACGTGGCAGGCAACACCGCTGCGCGGACGATCCCTTTCACCGTGCGCCTTTCTTTTTACATTGGCGCCGCAGCGTTCCTGGGCGCGGTGCTTTGGACGATTTTCACAACGAAGGAATATCCGCCTGACAATCTGGCGGAATTTCAGAAGCAAAAGTCGGAGCGCGCTGGACTAGTCTCCGGGGCGCGCGAAATCCTGGCATCAATTCGCGAGATGCCGCGCACCATGCGCCAACTCGCCTGGGTCCAGATCTGCACGTGGCTCGCGTTGTTCTGCATGTGGCTCTACTTTCCAGTGGCGGTGGCGCGCAATGTCTTCGGCGCCGCCGACACCAATTCTCCCCTCTATTCCACGGGCGTGGAGTGGGCTGGCGTCTGTTTCGGAATGTACTCTCTGGTGTGTTTTGGGTTTTCGTTTGTGCTGCCCGCGCTCGCTCGGCAATATGGCCGCAAGGCCACCCACAGCCTGTGCCTGATCTGCGGCGGGCTCGGCCTCCTTTCGGTGGCCGCGATTCACAGCAAGTATCTGCTGCTGCTCTCGATGGCCGGAGTCGGAATTGCCTGGGCCAGCACGCTCTCGATGCCCTACTCCATCCTTGCCGGATCGCTGCCCCACGGAAAGACCGGCGTTTACATGGGGATCTTCAACTTCTTCATCGTGATTCCGGAGATCACAGCATCGCTTGGATTCGGCTGGGTCATGGGCCATCTGCTGAACAACAACCGGATCTCCGCCGTGGTAGCGGGCGGAATCTTTTTCATGCTGGCGGCGGTGCTGACGCAGCGCGTCGAGGATTTGTACGACCTGCGGCAGCCCAGTAGTTCGCTGCCAGGCAATGCCGTCGTGGCAAAGTCCTGAACTAGTTGTGGCCCGGCTGAACGGGCGAGGCGCCCGTCCCTCCACTAACGTGCGCGGACGGTGACCAGCTCGGTTTTCACCGGCACACCACGAGCAATCTTCACTCGCACAAGCGCTTCGAAAGGCCTGATCGGTCCCGCGCCAGAGCCGGGGATTTCGTGCAGCAGTTTTTCCACCGATTCCTGGCGGCAAACAAACTCGACCGCGCCTTGCGTGCCGAATGTGGTCGTTCCCGCCAGAATCATCACGTACTGACCGGAACCATTTCCCGGGACCAATCCGACAACGGAATAATCCTCGGTGAGCGGGGTGTTAGAAGGACTGGCGAGGTAGGTGCTGGCTTCTCCCGCCTTTGGATGTTTGCTGACAATTGACAGGTCACCTTGGCGCGGACCTGACGCCACCCTCTGAAAAACGAATTCCTGCGTTCCGGGAATGTCGAGCAACGACAAATTCTCCGAAGGAGAGCCCACAAAAATCAGGTTGTTATTCTTCACGTCGTCGAGCGTGAACAAGCTCCCGCGCTTCACCCGGATCTTCCGGCCCAGGGTGCTGAACGCATCATCAAGGGCGTGGATGGCCAACACTTCTCCGACGCCGGTGTAGTGGTCATACACGGTGGTCTTCGAATCGGCGCGCGAATTGTAGTAACGCATGCCCGTCTCCGGACGTCCGATGAAGGCGGCATTGCTGAAGATCACCCAAGGCTCTTCGGCTCCGGAGGCAAAGGGCCTCCAAAAGGCGGCTAGAGGTCCAGTGGCCCGCGGGACACTGGGCGCCGCCATCGCCGGTTCGGACGATTTCCGGTTCCACAGCAGACTTCCTAAAACGAGCAGCGCGGCGACGAGGCCGACCAGGAGCATGAGGGCGGCAACCCGCCAGCGCGCGGGAACGGTTTCGACTGCGATACCGCGCGGCGGCAGCTCGCGTAGTGGCACGGCCTGGGGCTGCGGCTGCGGTTCGATTGGCCGTGCCTCGAAGGTAAGGTGATAGCTTCCCTTCGGAATTTTGACCAGGATCGGGTCCGCTGCTCCCTCGGTGGCGTAATACTCGGCCAACTTCAGACGAAGACGTCCGGCTTGTACCCGGATGGTGGAGTCCGACTGGGGATCAAAGTCCGCGGGACGCCCGTAGACTTCGGTGGCAATCTGATACTCCTTCAACGGAGCGTCGGGATGGTAGAGGGACTGTTTTGCGAGATATTGCAACAACTTGCAGAGCGACTCAGAGCCGCGCAGGCTATGACTTTTAATAATGTTATCTATTTGTTGGAATAGTTGTTCCGGACCGGCGGCGAAAGTGCGTGTCACAGCCATTTAACACCGACGTAACAGGAGATCGTATCCTGATGCAACCAAGCCATTTTACTCCAGTAACGGTTTAAAGACCTAGTGAAACCTATCCCGAGGACGCCTTTGCACTAGAACATGCACGTTCCCTACGTTGGCAGCCCACTGACGGCGACGCCGTAAGGTGTGGGCAGCCAGCTGTAACCTGAGCCGGAATCAGCGGCTCGCTATGAATTCCGAACGCGCGAGGAGAGAATTATGCCTACGTTTTCCAGAATCGCACTGCTGCTTGTGCTGATCTTTCTTGCTGGGGCCGCTGTTGCCCAGACGACCAATGCTCGCCTTACAGGAACGATCACCGACTCAGCGGGCGCGGTCGTACCCGCAGCCACTATCACGGTCACCAATGTCGGTACTCAGCGTGTCGAGACGGCGACCTCGGACTCGTCGGGTGACTACGTCTTCGCTTCTTTGCCCCCGGCAGAATACGTGGTCGAGGTGAAGGTCACCGGGTTCAAAACCATCAAACAGAACATCACGCTGGCAGTTCAGCAAATTGCGGCTCTGAACCTTACGCTGCAACCCGGCCAGGTGACAGAGAATGTGACCGTTACCGCAGATGTTTCCCTGGTGGAATCGGCGAGCTCCAACATTAGCGACGTAGTAACAGGAAGACAGATCACAGAACTCCCACTCAACGGCCGCAATCTTACGCAGCTGGCGACACTCATCCCCGGCGTCACCCGCGGCCAGCCAGCAGGTCAAGCGACCGGCTCCGGCAATAATTCGGAAACCTTCCGATATAACGGCACTGGTGGCGCTTCACTCTCGGTGAACGGATTGCGTCCACAAAATAACAATTTCCTGCTGGATGGAGTCGACAACAACGAATCACTCGTCAACACAATCATCTTTTTCCCGCCCGCCGATGCCATTCAGGAGTTTCGCGTCGACACCAGTGTCGCGCCCGCCGAGTTCGGTCGCGGCAGCGGAGTAATCAACTCCACATTCCGCTCCGGGACAAATCAATGGCACGGCAGCGCATTTGAATTTCACCGAAACAGCGTCTTGGATGCGAAGCCAACTTTCCAGTTTGGGAGTAAGCCGCCTTTCCATCGGAACCAATTTGGCGGGAGTCTTGGCGGCGCGCTTATCAAGAACAAGCTGTTCATATTCGGTGATTACCAAGGATGGCGCGAGAGCAAACCCCAAGGACAGGATACGGCTACCGTTCCGACTGACCTGATGAAGCAGGGCGACTTCTCGGAACTACTTCAGCTCGCCACTCCAGTTGTGATCAGGGACCCGGTCACTGTAGACCCCCAACCTGGCAATGTGATACCTGGCGGTGAGATCCTCACTCCAGGCCAGAACTATCTCAACTTGTTCCCGGAACCCAACGTTCCGGCCAGCAGCAATCTTTGCGCGCAGGCGACGACAACCGGCATCTGTATCCAAAAGAACTTCGTGATTACTCGCCAGAACATCAAGAGGTTCAACGACTTCGATATCCGCGCGGATTACAACCTTAGCGACAAGGATCTGCTCTTCGCCCGCTACAGCTACGGCAATGAGTGGGAGACTACGACTTCCCGCTTGCCCAAACTGCCCGCGGGGTTTGGTTCTGGCGACCAAGCCAACTATCCGCGCTCGGTGGCAATCGGAGAGACCCGCACATTCAGTCCGAGCGTCGTGAACGAATTTCGCTTCGGTTGGATCCGGACCAAGTTCGGCTACACGCCGCCATTCGATAGTGTTCCTCTGTCAGAACAGCTTGGGATTCCCAACGCCAATACTCTTTCCATCCTTGGTGGAGGCGCCTTGATCGGAGGCAACGGCAATCAGATCGAGTACACGGGTGATTACGGGCCGTATCTCGTTCCACAACAGACGTGGCAGTTCTCCGACAGCGTCTCCTGGGTAAAGAAGAACCACACCTTCAAGTTTGGAGCACAGATTCTGCGTCGCCAGATGAATCTCTTCCGGCCTCTTGCCGGTAAGGGATTCTTTAACCTCTTCGGTGACGGAAATGGCAGCCCGACAGGTTACGAAGTTTCCGACCTGTTGTCTGGTTGGGTCAACAACTACAGCGTCGGTCCGGCCCTGGGCTTTTCCCATACCAGGAGTTGGGAGAACGGAATGTTTGTGCAAGACGACTGGAAGGTCAGCCGACGTTTGACCCTCAACCTGGGGCTGCGGTACGACATCTTCACATGGCCGCAGGAAGAGAACAACCTGCAGGCCAATTTTAATCCGGCCAGCGGGGCCATTATTCTCCCGGGACAAAGCGGCTACTCGAAAGCCTTAATTGACACTCCCTATCACAATTTCGGACCGCGCATTGGATTTGCCTATGACCTCACGGGCAGCGGGAAATCGGTGGTGCGCGGTGGTTTCGGGATGTTCTATTTCCTGGATCGCGGCGGCATCGACAATCAGTTGGCGCAAAATCCGCCTTTCTCCGGACAATCCAGTTTCAGCTACGGCAATGGTTTTCGTATCAACCTCCAAGGACAGGCTCCGCCCAATTCGACTGACCCGACGCTAGCCGGAACCGTCGATATGCCTTCCAAGGGTCCCCTGCAGGTCGATCTGGCAAATCCGGCAAACGTGAGTGTTGTGGGTTATCCCAAGAACGACAAAACGTCATATGTCTACCAGTGGAACCTGCAGTATCAGCGGGAACTTGGGACGGACATGGCCATTTCTGTCGGCTACGTTGGCACCGAGGGCGTAGATCTGATGACGCTGCTTGATTTGAATCGTGTGCCTTACAACGGCACCACGTCTGCATATCCAAGTCTCAGTGATGTGAGCTTCATGGGCACGATTGGGCGATCGTATTACAACGCGCTCCAAACGCGTCTTGAAAAAAGGCTCCGCCGCGGATTGCAGTACAGTTTGTCCTACACTTGGGCACACACGATCGACAATTCCCCGGATCCTCTGGATAGTGCCGAGGGGCACAAGTACAGCACCATTGCAGATCCAACTCAATATTCGCGGGAGCGCGCAAACTCCAATCTGGATATTCGCCACAGCTTTGTGGCGACCTCGATCTACGAGCTACCTTTCGGTAAGGGAAAGCAATGGGGAACCAATTGGAGCGGTGTCGTCCAGGCTATCGGGGGTGGATGGCAAGTGAACCCGATCGTCACTTTTCAGACAGGTGTTCCTTTTGATGTAACGATTAACGGGATTTACGGGCAGAACAGTCGGCCCGACGTGACGGGAGCTGCCAGCGCTCCTAATCATATCAACCAGTGGTTCGACACGTCCGCATATCAACCTCCGCCTCCTGGAGGTGCTGGGTTCGCGCGGTCCGGAAACAGTCCCCGCAATCCCTACCACGGGCCCGGAAGACAGTACATGGATTTTTCCATCTTCAAGAACTTTGCTGTGGGCGAGCGCGTGAACATGCAGTTCCGGACCCAGTTCTACAACATCACGAACACGCCGCAACTGTCTCAGCCGGATGGCAATTTCAGCGACGGAAACTTCGGGAAGATTACTAACACGCTTCTTGATGCCGAGCGCCAGATTGAATTCGGCCTGCGGTTCACCTTCTAACCCTGTAGTCCCGGCGGGGGCGGCGAAATCCGTCCCCACATTTCTTCCGACTTATGAAAACCTCCCGCCTCTCTTTCGCGGTCCTACTCTTTTTCTGTCTTTTTGCGTCATTTACTTTGCCTACGTCCGCCGGGGCTCAAGGCGCGACGGCGCGCACTCCTACTAGTACCCCTGTGGTCCGCAAGGTCGATCCTCCCAACTGGTGGGTGACCTACACGCCTGAACTCACGCTGCTGCTCGCCGGCGACAATCTTTCCGGGGCGCACGTGGTGAGCGCGGCCAAAGGCATTCGCGTGGTCGGCACCGACGCCTCGTCGAACGGGCACTATCTCTTTGTGCACTTGAAGATTTCGGCTTCGCGGCCTGCGACGGCGCAGCTTAAGGTGGATACGGCTTCGGGTTCGACCTCCGTCCAGTTGCCGCTGCTGGCTCGCGGCGACTCGCGCGGCCGTTTCGAAGGTTTCTCTCGCGACGATGTCATTTACCTGATCATGCCCGACCGCTTCGCGGACGGCGATCCGTCGAACGATCAACCCGCCGGTTCAACAGGCATGTATGACCGCAGCAAGGCGATGGCGTATCACGGTGGCGATCTGCGCGGGATTCGCGAGCATCTGGCGTATCTGCACGACCTCGGTGTCACCACGCTATGGCTCACTCCGGTGTGGAAGAACACCGATTCCGACTATCACGGCTATCACGTCGTCGATTTCTACGCGCTCGACGACCACATGGGATCCATGCAGGAATACCAGGCACTGGTGGCCGACGCTCACAAACTGGGCATGAAGGTGCTGATCGATTACGTGGTCAATCACACGGGGCCGCATCATCCCTGGGCCGACGATCCACCGACCGCTACGTGGCTGCACGGCACGCCGGCACAACATCTGGAGCCTTCCTACAACTTCTCCGGACTGGTCGATCCGCACGCTTCGCCGCGGCAGTATCTTGCCACTCTCGATGGCTGGTTCGCTGGCAAGTTGCCCGATCTGAATCCGGACGATCCCGCACTCGCTCTCTACCTGGCGCAGAACGCGATGTGGTGGACGGAGTCCGCGCAACTGGATGGATTCCGGCTGGATACATTTCCCTATTCTTCGCGCCAGTTCTGGAGCGGATGGCACGAGCGGCTGCGGGATGTCTATCCGCAAATCAACGACATCGGCGAAGTGGCGGACCACGATCCGACCATCACTTCATTTTTTGAAGGCGGACGAAAACAGTTTGATGGCATCGACTCCGGGCTTGCCACGGTTTTCGACTTTCCCCTTTGCTATGCCTTGCGCGACGTGGTCATCAAGGGCGAACCGATGACAAAGATCGTCGAGGTCCTTCGCCACGACGAATTCTATGCGCATCCGGAAACGCTGGTCACCTTCATCGGAAATCACGACAACCGGCGCTTCCTGAGTGAAGAAGGCAGCAGCCCGGCCAAGCTGAAGGCCGCATTGTCACTCCTGCTCACATTGCGCGGGATTCCGCAGATTTATTCCGGGGACGAAATCGCGATGCCGGGCGGCGACGATCCTGACAACCGGCGCGACTTCCCGGGAGGCTTCCCCGGCGATCCGCGCAACGCGTTCACCGCCAGCGGCCGCACTCCCGAACAACAAGATGTGTTCGCGTATGTGCAGTCTTTGCTGACGTTGCGCAAGGCCCATCCAGCGCTGCGTACTGGAAAGCAGTGGCACATCGGATGGGACGATAACTACTACGCGTTCTTGCGCGAGTTGCCGGAAGAGAAACTGCTGGTCGTTTACAACAACGCGGCGAAGACGCTTGAGCTCAATATCCCTGTCGAAAATACTCCGCTCGAAACCTCCCAAAAGTTGCGGACAGTGTTCGGGAATACCGCGGCGACAGTGACGAATGGAACGATCCACCTCTCCCTAGGAAGCCAGACGCTGGCCGTCTTCAGCGCACAGTAGTGTAAACGCTTTCGCAGTAGAGACGGGGCTTGCCCCGTCTCACTCTGCAGCGGGAGACGCGGCAAGCCGCGTCTCTACGGATGATCTTCGGTCGATGCAATCCGCTTCTTGCGGATGCCACGGCTGCGTCTGCCACGCTGTCCCTCCGTCGCAAAACATGATAAAACCAAGCAACTGGGACAAACCACGACCCGCTTCCTCCAGGGATCAGACCAAGCGTGCGGGTGAATAGAGGAAGGCTAGCCATGACTACCGAAAGCAATACTCTGCTGTCCGAAGATAAAACTACTGCCGAGAAGAAGGCGGCACGGATTCTCTCGAACTACGTGGGCGGCCGCTGGGTGCCCGCTCAGGCGTCCGGCCTTGTCGATGTGACCAACCCGGCCAGCGGCGAGGTTTTAGCGCGAGTTCCGTTGTCGGGAGTTGCCGACGTCGAAGCGGCGGTCGATGCCGCCAGCGCTGCGCTGCCGGACTGGCGGAGTCGTTCGGTCGGCGAGCGCACCGAATTTATTTACGCGCTCCGCGAAAAGTTTCGCCAGCGGATCGACGAACTCGCCGAATCAGTCACCCGCGAAGGCGGCAAAGTGCTCTCCGACGCGCGCGCCGAAGTCACCCGGTCCATCGAAGTGCTGGAAGTTGCTTGCGCTTCTCCCATGACCATGCAGGGCCGCGTTCTCGAAGGCGTGTCGCGCGGCATCAACACGGAAACCTTTCGCCAACCTGTCGGCGTTTGCGCCGCCATCACGCCCTTCAACTTCCCCGTCATGGTGCCGATGTGGTTCCTGCCCTTCGCCATTGTTTGCGGTAATACCTTTGTTTTGAAACCGTCGGAGCAGGTTCCACTGACCTCGGAAATCGTCTGTCACATCCTTGATGAAATCGGATTGCCGCGCGGTGTCGTCAATCTGGTGCATGGCGCGCACGACGTGGTCAACGCGATTCTTGACAGTCCGGGTATCAATGCCGTCTCCTTCGTCGGCTCGGTGAATACGGCCAAGTACATTTACCGGCGCGCCGCTGAAAAAGGCAAGCGAGTGCAGGCCCTGGGTGGCGCGAAAAACTACATGGTCGTGATGCCGGATGCGGTTGTCGACAAGACTGTGTCGAACATCCTCGGCAGCGCGTTCGGCAACGCCGGCCAGCGCTGCATGGCTGGATCGGTGCTGGTGACCGTGGGCTCGGCGAAAGCCGCCATCATGAGCAAACTAAAAGAGGAAGCCGAGAAACTGGTAGCGGGCGACGGCAGAGATCCCAAATCGAGCCTCGGCCCGGTGATTTCGCCGGCCGCCTGCGAGCGCATTCACGCCGCAATCGAAACCGGACTTAAAGAAGGAGCCGAGCTGCTGGTGGATGGTCGCCGCCCCAAGAGCACTCCAGCGGGCGGCAACTTCGTTGGCCCGACTATCCTGAACAACGTGAAGCCCGAGATGCGCGCGGCGCGCGAGGAAATTTTTGGCCCGGTGCTCTCCGTCATGCACGTCAACTCGCTCGATGAGGCTATCGCGCTGGTCAACAGCGATCCGCGCGGCAACGGCACTTCGATCTTCACGGAGAATGGCGCCGCAGTGCGGGAATACAGCCGGCGCATCGAAGTCGGCATGGTGGGTGTGAATATCGGCGTAGCGGCATCGCCGGCCTATTTCCCGTTCTCTGGATGGAAAGATTCGTTCTTTGGCGACTTGCACGTTCATGGATGGGATGCGGTTGAGTTCTTCACCCGGAAGAAGACCGTGACGTCGCGTTATTTTTCGGCGGGGACGACGGGCAAGTTTTTCACCGAGCAAGGGGACAAGCACTAACGCACTAACATTCCAGCCGCGCAGCGGCAAAATAGGAAAGCCCGGCACGTGAGTGCCGGGTAGTCGTGAGTGAGAACACCCGAGTCCCACAAGGAACGGCACTCCCGCCATGACACAAATTCCTAAAGGTACTTGAGCCACCAATCGTTCCTTGTGGCCTTGAACTCGGCCAACCATCGGCATGCGAAGTACAGCAGCCCGATCGTTATTCCCCATATCAAGTAAAGAATTGGAAGGCTCCAGACATAGCCTTCCGGTGGTTCCGGATTGCCCATAGGGTGGTTGGTGAAGAGCCATGGACTGACAACTCCTAGCCGGATCTTCGAGACCACGAGCGCGAGCGCATGGATCAATGGGATGTGAAGCATGTAGAAGAAGAACGGCACACGCCCGAAGACGGTGATTCGGTGGGCAAGAGCGCCGTGCAGGCCTTCGAGCAATGGAATCAGCGCGATGATGGGACCGAGCGTCATCAGCAGGAAACAGAGCGACGCCGGGTACTTGGCGGTATTCAGAAACGCAAGGAATGCCGGCATCGGTGGCGAGCCGTTCCGTCCCTGCGCGGCGACATGCCACGGGCGCGGATCGCCGTACCAATTAAATCCCCGCAGCACAAGGAAGAGTGCTGCCGCCGAGAGTCCAATGACCAGGCAGAGTCGCTTTCTCTGGGCGGGCTCCAAGATCAGGATCTTGCCGAAGGCGTAGCCCGCCGCCATGACGCCAATCCACGGAATGATGGAGTAGAGGACGATAAGATTCGGACCATCGGAGCCGAACTGGATCGGCCCGGCGAAGAATCCCAAATAGAAAATTTTCCAGAGACCGGAGAGCCGGTTGCCGTCAAGCCCATCGAGCAGCTTGCCCATGTGTGAATCCATTAGGTTGTGCGCTGCGATGATCGCCACGCCGATCGTCCCGACGGCGGCGACTGGCAATTTCACCAATCCAGCCATCAGGATCATGCAAACGCCAATGACCCAGATGACGCCTGCCATCTCGTAATGCCTGAAATCGAAATTGAAGGTCCAGGCTACACGTAGAAACGTGAGTTCGAGGAAGATGAGCCAGGCACCGCGGATAAGCAGGAACCTCGACAGGTCAGTATGCTTCCGACTGTAGAAGAAGGCACTGGTCCCGGCGAAGAAAATAAACGCAGGCGCGCAGAAATGAGTGATCCAGCGGGTGAAGAAGACTCCAGGGGTAGGGCCGCCCGGCGGAACGCCAGAATAAACCCGTACGTGATCGATTGCCATCAGGATCATGACTGCGCCGCGAATGAGATCGATGGATCCGACCCGGGATGTCATTGTAGTGTTGACCGCGGTCGAAGTTGCTGGGAGGGTAGCACTCATGGTTTCGCTGCACCTTTAGTAAAGGCACGTCGTGCCCGATTCCACTTCACCGATGAACCACTTTAGGGTTGGGAGTATAGCGCTCGCTTCAGGAAGTTCCCCTCGCCCGCACGTCCTAGGAACTTATCTCCCTCAACCACCACGCGGCCGCGCGACAGCACGGCGTCGGGCATGCCGGTCACTTGAATTCCCTCGAACATCGAATAATCGACGCGCATGTGGTGAGTGGCCGCGCTGATGGTGTGCTTGCGATTGGGATCGAAGATTACGAGGTCCGCGTCGCTGCCCACGGCGATCGTGCCCTTGCGCGGATACAGGCCAAACAGTTTCGCTGGCGTTGTGGAAACCATTTCCACAAAACGGTTCACGCTGAATCGTCCCCCGGCAACGCCGCCGGAATAGATGAGGCTCATGCGGTGCTCGACGCCGGGTCCGCCGTTCGGGATCTTGGTGAAATCGTCGCGGCCCAACTCTTTTTGCTCCTTGAAGCAGAAGGGACAGTGATCGGTCGAAACCACCTGCAGATGATCGGTCTTCAATCCGTTCCACAATTTTTCCTGATGCCACTTCTCGCGCAGGGGCGGAGTGAAAACATACTTCGCTCCCTCGAAGCCGGGAGCGTCGAAATTCTCCAGCGACAGATACAAATATTGCGGGCAGGTCTCGGCGTAAACGGGAAGGCCACGATCACGGGCCTCGCGCACTTTTTCGAGAGCGTCATTGCAACTTAAATGGACGATGTAGAGCGGCGCTCCGGCCATTTCGGCGAGGGCAATCGCTCGCGAAACAGCTTCTGCTTCTGCCGTCGTAGGACGGGTCAGGGCATGATATTTTGGCGCCTTTTTTCCTTCCGCCAAAGCTTGCTGCACGATCACGTCGATCGCACCGCCGTTTTCTGCGTGCATGCACACGAGTCCGCCGTTCTTTGAGGTCGCGCGCAGAGCTTTGAAAATACTGGCGTCGTCGAGCATGAACACGCCGGGATAGGCCATAAACAACTTGAAACTGGTGACACCTTCGCGCACCAGGGCATTCATCTCGTCGAGTTGCGCATCCGCCAGGTCGGTGATGATGCAGTGAAACGCATAGTCGCAAACCGCCTTGCCGGAGGCTTTCTGCATCCAGGTATCGAACGCGGTTCGCAGCGTCTGCCCTTTGTACTGAATGGCGAAATCGATCAGTGTGGTCGTGCCGCCGAAGGCCGCGGCGCGCGTTCCGGTTTCGAAATCGTCGGCGCTCGTGGTGCCGCCAAACGGCATGTCGAGATGAGTGTGCACATCAATTCCGCCGGGAAACACATACTTGCCAGCGGCATCGATAATTTTTCTGGCATTCTCCCGCGGCAAACTTTGGCCGACGGAGGAGATCTTCCCATCACTAATGGCAACGTCGCTCGTGTAGGTGTCGGTTGCGGTGACTACGCGACCGTTAACGATGATGGTGTCAAAGCCCATGATGTGGAATCTCCTCTGACGGCGAAGTAGAGATTTTATGCTAAACTCCCGAAACTAAGTAGCCGCACCGAGCAAAGGCTTTCACCGCCGAGACGCAGAGTTCGCAGAGAATATTGTGCTTTTGCACTTGGCTGCGGAACCCAAACTTTTTGTATGAGAAGTTGTTAGAGGAATTAGGTTTTTATTCTTTTGAGTTTTTCTTGGCGGCCTCGGTGTCTCTGCGGTGAAAGCTTTCGCTGGCAGTCATCAGATAGCTGGAACAGAGGAGACAGCATGAAGTTCGGCATCACCATCAAGCCCGACATGACAGTGGAGCGGATCGTCAGCCTCACGCGACAGGCGGAAGCGTCCGGCTTTGAGTATGGCTGGATCTTCGATTCGCACGTCCTCTGGCTCGAACCTTATCCCATGTTGACGCTGATGGCGACGAACACGAAGCGCATGCGGCTCGGGACCTGCGTTACGAATCCTGCGACTCGCGACATTACGGTGACCTCGAGCCTGTTGGCGACGCTGAATTTGATTTCAGGCGGACGCATGCAACTGGGCATCGGCCGCGGCGACAGTTCGCGGCGAGTGCTGGGCAAGAAGCCGGTCACAGTCGCACAGCTGCAAACATCGGTAAAAGAGTTCCGCGACCTCACCGGCGGAAATGAGATCGACTACGAGGGCCGAAAAGCGCGGCTCACGTGGGCAACCGGCGGAGTTCCGCCGGTGTGGGTCGCGGGGTATGGACCGAAGGTGCTCGAACTCGCTGGGCGCGTCGGCGACGGAGTGATTCTGCAATTCGCCGATCCGGACTTGATTGAGTGGTGCGTCAGCTTCGTCAAGAAGGGCGCTGAGGCTGCGGGCAGAGATCCGCGCAAGATCGAGATCATGGCGGCCGCGCCGGTCTGGGTCTCCGATGATTTGAAGGTCGGACGCGACCACGTGCGCTGGTTCCCCGCTCTGGTGTCGAACCACGTTGTCGATCTGGTTTCGCGCTACAAGCCCGAGGAACTGCCGCCCGCGCTGACCTCTTATATACGCGAGAAGGGGCACTACGATTACCTGCATCATTGCGAAGTGGGCAGCAGCAACGCAGACTTCGTCTCCGATGAAGTGATTGACCGCTTCTGTCTCCTCGGACCGGCCGAGGCGCATATTGAAAAACTTCGCACCTTGGCTCGCGCTGGAGTTACTCAGTTCAATATTTATCTGATGTGCGGAGATGAAGAGGGCACGCTGGAAAAATACAAGAAGGAAGTGTTGCCGGTCTTTCGAAAGTAGATCCCTCGGGCTAATTTGCCGCCTAAATCTCTTCGCGACGGGACTTGGCGATCGCCGTAGAGTAGGAATCCACTTTTCTAACCGTGCCTACGACGGGGTAGCGACAGAGGCCGCATTATCTTTGTTCCGATGGAATCATTCGCAAATAGAAACTCAAAGGTTTCGTCAACCAACGGGCCCGACAAGCTGATCCTGACGAGGAAATGCTGGCCTGCAAGCAGGTGTTCCGGCTTCTTCATCTGAGGATAGGTGTAGTTATCGTTGTTGAATGCGTAGAACTCTCCCGTCTGGTCATCTCGAAACGCTATATCCAGACTGTGTTCTTCTTCGATCCCAAACTCCATCTTGAGTAAGTCATTTCGATGCTGACGCCAGTCTCGGATGGATGGCTGATCGCTATCGGCCCACCTGCCCTCGATTGCCAAAAGCAATCGCCCCCCTGGTGTAGGTTCAAGAAAACGGACTTTAGCCCGAACGTCGTGCGCCACAGAATTTGGAGACAGTAATCCGGTCGGAGTGTTCACAAAACGCACTTTTATGAATGACACAACATTCGTTATGTTGCCGATTGCTTGAATGTGCACAGGCTCAACATATTCCGCGTCCGGCTCGTTAGGGACAATGCGCGGCCTGGCTTGCTCAATCTGTTGCAGTTTCATGCGGTATTCGTCACGCTGCCGTTCTCGCTTGCGTACTGCTCGAAAAGATACCTCCACGAAGAGAACAGCATTCACCACCAGCGTTATGATCACTTTCCACTGCCAGGGAAGGTCCGTCAACAGGGCTAGGTAGCGAAAGTAGTTCTCGGTATCGGGAAACGTATTCGCAATTACATCGCCCCATAGGAGTAGGGCAAGTACTGCATTCGTCCCCCAAACGATTAGGCTCCCCAGGGTTCGCATCCAGAGGTAGCCACGCGTGGTATATGGCGGCATTTCCATGGGCGGAGATTATAGCGCACGCCTTGCGCGAGTAGTAGCTGTGCGATATACGGTGTGCGATACACGGGATATGGCGGACTTATCCAGGAATTCCAGAGAGAGCGCTTATTGGCCCGGGTTTGAAATGAGTAATCAATTCGGCGGACCCGGTGGTTCCATGGACCAACTCGCTGGCCAACTGGGCCCTAATAATCTGGTCAACGGTCGTAAACAGGCGTTTTCACTCAAGACGACTCTTGCAGCGCCGGTATCTCCGGCTCCCGTCGAAACTTCATCAACGCATAGTGAGCACAAAACGACACCGCAAATCCCACAAACCAGGAATAGGCATACAAGATTCGCAGCGGAGGCACGACTAATCCCACCAACGCCGTGCCCGCTCCCAGAGATAGCGCCAGTACCGCCAGCCAGTTGAAGCCCCGCGAATATTCGTAGGCGCCCCCGCGCAGGTAGAGATCGTCGACTACGAGCACTCGTCTGCGGATCACGAAGTAGTCGCAGATCATGATGCCGGCCACCGGACCGAGAAACGCCGCATAACCACCGAGCCAGCCGAAGATGAAGGTGCCGTAGTCGGACAAGAGTTTCCACGGCATCAGCGCGATTCCCATGAAGCAAGTGATCACGCCGCCGGTCCGGAAATTGATTTTTCGTGGCCAGAGGTTGGAAAAATCGTTCGCCGGTGAAACCACATTAGCGCCGATATTGACGTTGAGTGTCGCCAGCAGAATCGCCAGCAGCGAGATCACGACCGCCACCGGCGAATGAAAGCGGCTGAGCAACTGCACCGGGTCCCAAATCGCGGTTCCGTAAATCACAACCGTTGCCGACGTCACCAGGATTCCAATCAGCGAATAGAGCGTCATCGTGGTCGGCAGGCCGAGCGCTTGCCCGATCACCTGTTGCCGCTGGCTGCGCGCGAAGCGCGTGAAGTCCGGGATGTTGAGCGACACGGTGGCCCAGAAACCGACTGTGCCATTCAGCGCGGGGATGAGAAATTTTAGAAAATCCGGAAAGCTTACAAACCGCGACGGCGCCGACAGCATGGGGCCAAATCCGCCCGCCGACTTGTAGGCCCAAGCCAGCAACAAAAGACCCACTGCGAGCAGAACCGGGGCGCTGATTCCCTGCAGAAAGCGGATGTACTCGATCCCTTTTAGAATGACGGCCAGATTGATCAGCCAGAACGCGAGGAAGCAGATTGCGGTGCTGTGGGGGACTTGGCCCCAGGCGGGCGCGAGCGTCGTGATCAGCGTGTTGATGGCTTCGCCGCCAATCCAGGTCTGGATGCCGAACCATCCGCAGGCAACGAGAGCGCGCAAAACTGCGGCGACATTTGCGCCCAGCACTCCGAACGAAGCGCGCGCCAACACCGGGAATGGAATACCGTAGCGCGCTCCCGGATGCGAGTTCAACAGCATCGGGATGAGAACGATCGTATTGCCGAGAAACACCGTGGCTACCGCCTGTTTCCAGTTCATGCCTCCCTGGATCAGGCTGGCCGCCAGCATGTAGGTCAGAATATTCACCGACATCGATACCCACAGGGCGGCGAAGTTGTAGGTACCCCAGGTACGGCGCTCGACGATCGCGGGGGCGAGGTCTTTGTTGTAGAGAGGGCTGGATTCGATGAGTGAGGATGGAGACATGTGAGTAGAAGTTATCAGTTGTCAGTAAAAAACGAATCGTCATCCTGAGCGAAGCGAAGGACCCGCTGTCTTCTCCACTGAAAGGAAAGCAGGTCCTTCGCTTCGCTCAGGATGACAATTCAAAACATGTTCGCGAACATCCACGGCGCTCTAGTCTGCGGCCGTCTGCCCGGTCTGCGTAGTCAGCGCGCCGTAAGTTTCTGGACGGCGGTCGCGATAGAACTGCCAGACCCTTCTCACTTCCTGGATCATGTCAAGGTCGAGATCTGCGACCAGCACTTCATCTTTCGTGCGGCTGGCCTGGGCTATGATCTTACCCCGCGGATTGCAGAAATAACTCTTGCCGTAAAACTCGCCGATGTTCCACGGCTTCTCCCGGCCGACGCGGTTGATCGCACCCACAAAGTAGCCGTTCGCCGCAGCGTGCGCGGGTTGTTCCAGTTCCCACAAGTATTCCGAGAGCCCCGCGACCGTGGCTGACGGATTAAAGACAATTTCCGCGCCGTTCAGTCCGAGCACGCGCGCGCCTTCGGGAAAATGGCGGTCGTAGCAGATGTAGACTCCGACGCGAGCATATTTCGTCTCAAAAACGGGATAGCCGAGATCTCCCGGAGTGAAGTAAAACTTCTCCCAGAATCCTGGATGCACGTGGGGGATGTGGTGCTTGCGATACTTGCCCAGATATTTGCCGTCGGCATCAATCACCGCGGCGGTATTGAAGTACAAGCCCGGCATCTGCTCTTCGTACACCGGGACCACAATCACCATGCCGTGCTTGGCCGCGATCTTCTGCATTAACTGGGTCGTAGGGCCGTCGGGAACACGCTCGGTGAGGTCGTACCAGCGAATGTCCTGCTCGGCGCAGAAATAAGGACCATAAAAAAGTTCCTGCAGGCAGAGGATTTTGACTTTCTTTTTCGCCGCCTGCTCGATCAGCTTCAGGTGCTTGTCGATCATGGCTTTCTTGATCTCGGGCAGCGAACGGCTATTGAGCGCATTGCTCGCCTGAATCAGACCACAGCGCACAGTTCGGGACATGGACATACCTCCGAGAGAGGCCAATATATCAGACTGCTCTGACCGAACAACCGGTGCGCTTGTAGAGACGTGGGTTGCCGCGTCTCCTGCGTCCAGAGGAGACGGGGCAAGCCCCGTCTCTACACGAGAGTTACCGCAGCGTCGTGAACAGCGCGTCCTTCCAGCGTTGGTTGTCCATGGTCCAACAGACTTTAGCTTTGTGTTTCTTTTCCAAGATAGGAACCCAGACCGGCCGATTCCGGTCATCCGCAGCAACGTTCAAGCGATCCACCACCGTCATACCGCGCGTCAACTCGCTCTGGGTCTCGACGTCGAGGTAATGCTCGCTCCAATCCGTCCCAATCGTCGGATCGAGCGCGATCGACATGGCCACCGGGTCGGGCAGCGAGATACCGTCTTCGCCGGTTTGGACTTTGTAGGCCTTGCGCGCGTGGCTATTGCACTCGATGGCAAACTTCGCGAGCGGAGTGTTGAAGCCGAGAATGCGCGCGATGTCGTCCTCGCGAATGACGGCGTCTCCGCGCGAAAGATGCCAGCCCACCAGTTCGACCGGCAACCCACTATTGACGACGATGCGGGCGGCCTCGGGATCAACCCAGATGTTGTACTCGGCGGCGGGAGTGACGTTGCCTTCGCAGCAGGGCGCGCCGCCCATGATCACGCAGCGTCCAACTTTCGCAGCGATCTCCGGCTTTTTGGCCAGTGCCAGCGCAACATTGGTGAGCGGCGCCAGGGTGACGATGACGATTCCAGGGTTCGCCTCGACTGCGTCGATAATGGCATCGACCGCGTGGGCGCCCGCCGCGGATTGACGAGGAGCAGGATAGTTGTGATCCCCCAGCCCATCACGGCCGTGAAACCAGGTTGCATTCTGATAGGTACGCAGAAGCGGCTTGTCGGCGCCGGTGTAGACGGGCACGTTAGCTCCGCAAAGTTCGACCGTGTAGAGCGCATTCCGGGTGGACCGCAGAACCGGGACATTTCCGGCGACGGTCGTAATTGCCACCACGCGAACATCGGGCGCGCGGAGAGCCATGATGAGGGCAACGGCATCGTCGGAGGCAGTGTCGGTATCAATCAGGAAGGGGCGTGGCACGCGGGTAGGATAACAGCTCTAGGCTCTTGGCTTGGGGAGGGACACAATCCCCTCCCCACATGATCTGTCTCTTCCTTAATGCGTGAAGGAAAAGTTCAGACCGGTCGCAAGCTGCAGGTCGTTCTTTTTCGTTCCGATTGGCGGGTCGCTGACATAAATATCCGCGAACGAATTTTGCCAGCCCAACCACTTGTTGAGTTTGGTGACTGTTCCGAAGTTAAATGTGCCGCGGTATCCGCGCACATCTTTGAACGTACCGTCGGCATTTTCTACGCGGGTATTGGTGAGGCCCGGGTAGAAGAAAAAGGTCTGCGTGATGTCTGTGCTCTTCCCGACTTTGTGCGTAAACGCATCCCCCAGGGTTAAACCAGCCTGAGTGTGCGTGATCGCCGGTACAGGGGTCCCGTCTGCAGCGGTGAACGCCGAATAGCTTTCATGCGTGTAGTTCAGGCCAGCGAGCAGATCGAGAGTCGTCGCAGCCGTCTTGATCGCGTGCAGGCCAATACCGCCGCCTAGAGTGGATCGTAGATTCAGCTCTTGCAGAGAATTGGAAAAGAAATCGCCATTCACAAACCCGAACACGCGCGGAGAGAAATCATGGTCGTAACGCGCTCCTCCACCGATTGAGTTCGCGGTCGTGTGAGGATTTACCCCCGGCAAGTCGTTGGTCGCGTAAATCGAGTTGGTATAGAGAGTCAGCTTGTCGCGGAAACCCTTGCGCATGGCATTGAAACCAATGTTCAGGTTCTTGGTCGCGCTATTTCCACGGGTCACGGCAAAGCCCAGATTCAGACCGCCGTTCCAGCCTTCCATGAGGCCGGGATGCAGGCTCTTCTCATAGGCCGCCTGCTCGGCCGGGCTGCGCAGCATGGTGACGGAAGACTTCGGTGCCTCTACCGGCCCCGCGGCCTTGGTTGCCACGACTACGTTGTCACCACTGGTGGTTACCGGTCCCACCACCGTCTTGCCCCCCAAGCTGACGTTCAAATCGCCGGCCGAGGTTATGGTTTGAATCGCGTCAAACTTTACGGTCACGTCGCCGGCGTAGTCCGTCTTGATCACGAGTGCCTTACCGTCGGATTTCGTGATCGAACCCGTCAGGCGGTCGCCATTTTTCAGGACGACCTGGTCGGCGAGCGCCGGAATCGCTATCAAGAGAAGAAGACCCGCCACAAGGTTCTTATGCATATAAGCCTCCTGGGTGATTCACCAATAGAATGGGATTTCCGCTTCGACCTCAGGGAAACAACGGCATCGCACAGGTAGGGGCACGTCACGGAACTCTCCTCACTGCACAATCTGGTGTTGGATGCAGGAATTGAGAACCTGGAGCAAATGGGCACGCAGGCAACAGGAGGTTGCCCGCAGCTTAAGCCTTATTTTCGGGCTTGGCTTCGGGCTTGATTTCAGCCTTAGTATCGGCGTTGCCGTCCTTCATACCATCTTTCAGGGCGCGGATGCCCTCGCCCAAGCCTTTGCCCAACTCGGGCAACTTTTTGGGGCCAAACACCAGCAGCGCAATGAAGAAAATCACCAGCAGGTGCATGGGTTGAAACAGACCTTCCAACATAAAACCTCCGGAAACGGACATGCGGACCGGAACATCCGGCAGCACAACCATTCTTTAGTGTACCCCAATTGATCCCCGGCAGTCTTGCCCGATTCCAACCATGAGGCCAGCACGAGGTTTCTCACTGGTGCATGCCCTCGAAATTACTTCCGTGACCTATCGGCGCGGCCCCCGCCGGACTATTTTGGCCACAGGGCAGTTCTCGCGTCGAAACCGCCGGAGGGCTTCGTGAAACGTTGTGTCTTGAGATGGCTTTTACTTCTACTGGCGGCAGGTTCGTTACAGGCGGAACCGGCTCCTTCCAGCCCCGCGTCCGATGCCATTTTTCTGTGGCTGGCGGGGGGCCTTTCGAGCGCGCGCATCCAGCGTCTCGCTCACACGCGAGATGAAACCCGGTCGTTTTCCTGCCACGCCTCGCCGCAATGTATCCAGCAATGCACTCGCGCACTGCAAAAGGCCGGAGCCGATTCGAGTTTGATTCAGAGCCTGGTGCGGCATAGTTCGGATCGAAGTCCCGACCGCAAATTCGCCGCCAGCGCCGCTTGCTCCAGTCCAGCAGTACACATCGCGGCTCTGATTCATGAGAAGAATTTCGCGGCAGCCGAAGACAAACTCCGCCGCCAGTTTCGTGACGATGCGGATCATGATTCGAATCAATCCTTGCTCCATTTCGTCCTCGGGACGGTTCTGCGCCGGCAAGAGCGGTTCGATGAAGCGCTCGACGAATTTACGGAATCTTCGCGCTTGATGCCCAGTTCGCCGGAAACGCACAGCCAGCTTTCTTACCTCTTTTACCGGACGGATGACTCCGATGACGCCCTCGCCGAGGCACGCACGGCGCTCAGCATTGATCCGGCGAATGCCGAGGGCTACCGCTATCTGGGACTCGCGCTCTACGCCGATGGCCACTACGCTGCCGCCCTTCACGCCTTCGAGGAGGCGCTGGCACGCGAACCCGAAGGCTCTCTGGCCAACGCCGATGTCTACTTCGACATGGGAATCACGCACCGCGATCAGGGCGACCTGCGCCGTGCCGCCATCGCCTATCGCCGCGCCCTGAGCCTACGCCCCGACTTCTGGGAAGCACACAGCAATCTCGGCGTCGTCCTGCACGATCAGGGCAAGCTGGATGAGTCGATCGCGGAATATCGCGCCGCCAAGCGTCTGAGGCCCGACGAGGCCAGTGTCCGCAACAACCTCGGAAATACTCTTTGCGACAAGCAAGACTTCGACAACGCCATCACGGAATTCAAGGATCTGTACCGTCAGAGTCCGGAGTGGGACGGGGGTCACAACTGCCTGGCTCGCGCCTACATGTCGAAGAGCGACTACCCGTCGGCCATTCGCGAGTTGCGGGCTGCCATCGCCGCCAATCCCGCCGGAGCGGCCGAACACCGCGTTTTGGGGCAGGCCCTCCTGCTTACGGGAAAAGATCAGGAAGCGGTCGACGTGCTGCGGCAGGCCGTTACGCTCAATCCAGAATCCGGCCTCGGCCACCATTATCTGGGCACGGCGCTCGTGAACACCCAACAACTGGTGGAGGCGGAAAAAGAGTTTCGCGAGGCCCTGCGGCTGGAGCCGAGCGCTCAGAATCACTACTCCCTAGCCGCCTGCCTGATGGCCCTCAACCAATACGAAGAGGCCCTCGGGGAACTCGAGATCGCTTCCCGCATGGATCCCAGCCAGAACCTGTACCGGGCCCGCATGCAAGAGGTCGTCCGGTTGATTACAAGTTCCAAGTAGAAACGCGGCTTGCCGCGTCTGGCGCGTCTAATCTCTCGATGGCGCCAACGGAGACGGGGCAAGCCCCGTCTCTACAGGAATGCTGAGCAACTAGTACAGGAACGCCGGCGGCCCACCTACTCGATTGGGCATTACCTTCGCCATGCACTGACGTGCATCGCCTCCAGGCATCAACAATCCTAGAATGTGTGAGGAAAGGACGGCGCTCCTGGCGCCGCCGGTGCGGCCGAGGGACAAAGATCAATGGAATCCACCGCTGCCAAGCAAGTTCGGGAAAAGCCCGTTCATCCTTCTGTAGTAACCACGCCAGAACGGCACATGCCGCATGGGTCCGCGCCCGAGGCCCCCTCAGCCCCGGAGAAGAAAGCGGTCGGTTATGGCCTGCCTTGTTCGCGCTGCCACGCCTATTATCCCGCGGACATGCACGCCTGTCCGATCTGCAAGTCGCCGGACCGCGTCTCCCCGAACGCTCCCGTAGTGCATTCGACGGCTTCCGGCGCGCCTCAGCCCGCAACCGCGCCAATCGACGACGACCGCGAACGTTTCCTGAAAGAGCTCAAGTCCCAGGCCTTCGCTTCCCATACTCAAATCAACGCCGCGGCCACGTTCCGGTGCGTTCTCGAACACCAGCACAACGGCGCCACGGAACCGGCTGCGGTTTGCCATAGCTGCTACAGCGAAGCGCGCCAACAAGTTGACCGCATGGAAGCCGCTCTCCACATGGACGCGAAAGAAGCGGCCAAGATTGTCTACGAAGCGGTCTGGGCGGACACGTCCGATCCCAACACCACCTACCTGAACGCCGCCAAGGCACTGCTGTCGGAGTTGCAGAAGCGCGCCGGCATCGGGCTCCTGCTCGGCGCGAATCAGCCGCTGCCGCACTAGCCGCAACGAAAAATTCGCCCGGATTTCTCCGGGCGAATGCGAGTTCTGCAGAACGCAGCTTCCAGGCTGGCTGTTCTTCCTTCAAATTCACCGCAAACATATGGGGGCCTGCAGGTTTTTCAGACTCCCACATTCCGCGACGCTTGCACTAAAACTACTCTTGCGGGCTCGCGACGAAGCCGGAGTTGAGGGGCGCCGCGCCGTAAAAACCCACGAGCACGCCGTTATCGTTGATGCCGTTCACCACCGTGGACCCGATGCCGCTCGGATCGTCAACCGACACGAATGACTGCGTGGCAACGGTGTACACGAAGCCGTGGGTGTTGCCGGAGGTGTCCGTCCAAAAGCCAACCACGAGGCCTTTGTTGTTCAAGCCCAGAGCCTGCGTTCCGGTGGAGCCGGGGTAGTCGAGGACATGGAAGTGTCCGAGAATCCGGAGCCAGCCGTGGTTGACGCCGGCCGCATCGACGAAGAACCCGCAAACGCTGCTGGCATTGTTGATGCCGGTGGCTTGCGCGCTGACCGAGCCGGGAATTGTGAAGGCTTCGAAAACGCCGCCATCTTCGTCAAACACATAGGCGGTGTCGGGGCCGCTGCCATCTGCCTTGGTGCTGTAGTATCCCGCAGCTTGACCATAGTCGTTCTGGCTGAGGAGTTGGTTGAACGACTTCTTCGGAAAGGCCACGCTCGTAAAGGTGCCCTGGTAGTCCGTGAAGCCTACCGTCTTATGTTTCGAAACGTAGAACCCGGAGACTTTGAACGGATCGTTGTTGATGCCGATGACCTGGGTTTGCTGCGAGCCCGGGTAGTTCAGGTCGGTGAATTTCGCAGTCTTCAGAGAATAGGTAAACCCTTTGTTGGTGTCCGCACCGTGGTAGCCGGCAATTTCGTTCGTGTTGTTGATGCCGAGCAACTGGGTGAACGTGTCATTGGGATAGTTGATGGTCTGGAAATTGTAAGTTTGGGCAAAGGCAGCAGACATGCACAACAGCACGGCAACGCCAAGGGAGAGAGGAAAGCTTTTTCGTTTCATGGTACTTCCTTCCGGACTTGTAAGATTTCTTACTGCTCACCCTTAAAAGCGACGTCGTGCGACCAATTCCCTCATGATGTTCTATTTTTCTTGCTCGGCCGGCGCGGGAAGGCGGTTTGCAACTTTTGGGCCGTTTGGACATCCTATTGCTGGAGAAAAACGACAATGACTGAGAAGCTCAGCGACAAGATTACGAAGACCGAAGCGGAGTGGCGGCAGCAACTCACGCCGGAGCAGTACCAGGTGGCTCGCGCCTGCGGGACCGAGCGCGCTTTCACCGGTCAGTATTGGAACAAGCACGACGACGGGACCTATCACTGCGTGTGCTGTGGCGCGCTGCTGTTTGGCTCAGAAACAAAGTTTGATTCGGGAACCGGGTGGCCGAGTTTCTTCGCGGCTGCCGACCGCAAGAACATCGCAGAACACACCGACACCAGTTACGGCATGACGCGCACCGAGGCACGCTGTGCTACGTGCGATGCGCATTTGGGGCACGTGTTTCCGGATGGGCCGGGGCCGACTGGGCTGCGCTACTGCATGAACTCGGCATCGCTCGACTTCAAACCGAAGAAGTAAGTACCTACGGCGCGGCTGAACAGTTTGCTGAAAAAGTCGAAGATCAAACCGCCGCCCCTAAAGGGGCTTCTGATTTCAGAGGACTTGCGGTATCGCTAAGGCTAAAGCGATACCCTGATACAAAACTGAGTTTTTCAGCAAACTGTGAAGCCGCACCCTTCAAAACAAGACCAAAAAGAAAACGATGGAGTGCCGGGCATCTCTGCCCAGCTGGACAGGCGAAACGCCCGTCCCTCCATCGTCGTTCCTTGAATTCCGACTGCGAATTCAGACTTTGTTCAATTATGCGTTGCCCGCGGTCGCGGCCAGCGCCTTGGGTGGCTCGGGCTTGTTCTGCGTCTGGGCCTGATTCTGGTTCTTCTGATCTTTCTTTTCGGGGTTGCGCACTTCGACGCCGCCCTTGAGGATCGCGCCTTCTTCGACGCTGATGCGGTGCGTGATCACATCGCCCGAGAGCATGCCTTCGCTGCGGATGTCTAGCCGGTCCGCACAGTCGACGTTGCCCTGCACTTTGCCCATGATCACAACTTCTTTGGCGGTGATGTTCGCCGCGACGTTGCCGTTGCGGCCGACGGTGACGCGGTTGTCGGGAAAGGTGATGGTGCCTTCGACGCGTCCGTCAATGAAAAGCGATTCCGCACCCGTCACTTCACCCTTGATGACGAGCGAGCGTCCGATGTTGGCCTGATCCATGGGTGAGGTGGCCGGCTTGACCGGAGTGTAACTATTCGTGGGGGGAACGGCATTTGGAGAGAACTTCGGTTCCGGAGACTGCAACATGAATGAACCTCACTTGAGTTCCGCACCCGCAGCGGGAGTTGGCCCTGCGGCGGCGGTCGATGGGCTTCTAACGGCAACAAGAGAATGGCACGAAAGGACGTGGTTACGACAGGTTACCGAAGGGTGTGGCCGTTGGCGCAGCGACGATCGTAAGCACTCACGAGGGAATTTCCCAGCCTTCATCTTTCATTTTCCGGTTCGTCCAGTGTTGCAGTTGCTCGAACAGCACGGGTTCGACCACCACAAATCGTAGGCCGGCTCTGCCGCCAGCCTCGGTCCACACTAATCGACCTTTTGCACGGATCACGGTGTCGCTGTCTGGCAAGAGAAAACTTACGTCGACTAATCCGCCGAAACCGTTGGGATTGGCGACGGCATCGAGCCCCATACCTCCGGTGCTCAGGTTGACCGCCTGCACTTGCAATTCCTTGCCGTGCGCATTCCTCAGGGTCACGGACACGTTGACCTTAGCGCGGAAAAACTTCTGCTGATCCTCACTGATGATCCCGAGCTTGCTGTCGCCTCCACGCATGTCAATCTCATATTCGCGCAGTTTGCGGCTGAGAGTGCGGCGGGAGATTCCGAGTTGCTCGGCCGCCTGGGCACGATGCCCTCCGGTCTGCTCGAGCGCGCGAATGATCATCTGCTCTTCCATGTTGTCGAGGTTGCCGAGCGGCACCGCGCCGCTGGTGCGTCTTTCGACCGTGCGCTCGCCGCGCAACTCGGCGACAACTTCAACACCCGAGATCTGCCGCTCCTCCGTCGCCATCGCGAGTTTCGCGACTAAATTTCGCAGCTCGCGAATATTGCCGGGCCAGGGATGGGCTTGCAGGGCAGCCAGAGCGTCGCTGCTAAACACTTTGTCGGCAGCCTTCAACGACAGGAAGTGACGCGCCAGCGCGACAATATCTTCTGGACGCTCGCGCAAGGGCGGAACGCGCAACTGGAACTGGCTCAGGCGGTGAAAAAGGTCCTGGCGGAAACGCCCTTCCTTTACCGCCAGCTCAAGGTCTTGATTGGTAGCGGCAACTACGCGCACATCGACGGTGATTTTCCGATTTCCACCCAGGCGGTAATACGGCTGGCCATCCAGAACGCGGAGCAATTTCACCTGGACTTGCGGCTGCAATTCGCCGATTTCGTCGAGAAAGATCGTGCTCTTGTCGGCCAGCTCAAACAAACCGGGCTTCGAGGAATCGGCGCCACTGAAGGCTCCCTTCTCGTAACCGAACAGTTCACTCTCCACCAGATGTTCGGGCAAAGCGGCGCAGTTGATATCGATCAACGCGTGCTTGTACCGGTAAGAGGATTCGTGGATGGTGCGCGCAACCAACTCCTTGCCGGTGCCGGTTTCACCGGTGACGAGCACGGTCTCGGTGTGCCCGGCGACGCGGTCCACCATGCCCATGAACTTGTGCATGATCGGGCTGGCAATCAGAAATTGTGTGCCGTCGATTTCACGGCGGGCCAGTGGAACTGCATCCGCTGCAACCTTGGCCGGCGCCGGCGAAGACTCGCTTTTCTTCCTGTTAACCGCGATCGAAAATCCCAGAATGCCGGCGGGCGTTCCGTCCGAGTCGCGCATCAGCGTCAGACACAGATGAACATCGACGGCCTGTCCGGACTTCGTGCGACATTGCAACTCGCCTTCGAATCGCCCTTTCTCCAGAACCGAGGCAATCACCTGGCTGTCGAGATACGTCTGCTGTTCCGTACCATGGAAGCCGGCAATATCTTGCCCGATCAGATCCTTCGGCGCATAACCGTATCGATCGACGCCCCGGTTACAGCTGGTGATGATTCCGTGAAGATCCGTGGTGAAGACCGCGTCTTGTAGCTGGTCGAGAATGCCGGGTTGAAGAATGACATCACCCGCCCAGACTGAACTGTTGCACGCTCGGCTCGTGGTGGCGGATTTCAGTACTCTCTCCATTGGCGGAGTCTTAGGTGAGATTGGCATTTTTGTGTCGTCAGCTCAAAGGGGAGAGTTCAGTTGTGCGCTACGGCCGCCGGATCCAGTTGCCTGGCATCGCCTTCAGGCAGTTCCAATCGATGCCCTCATGATGCTGCCACATCCCCATCCACTTCGCAGGATCGTTCGTTGCTGACCTTCACACCAAAGTAACATCCTCGGAGTCTTACTTCAGAGCCACGAGTTGTCTGGAGTCTTCATCCTGCGCAGTCAGCCGCTACTTACGAATTAATCGTTACCTCGGTAAGTATCTGATTCTCCGGATACTCAACTACTATCCGTCAGAATGGGCAATATCTAAGCCGTGCGCGGAATCGGTGTTGATAGGCCAAAAAATGGCCCCGCCCAGACACTTCGGGACAGTCAGACGTTGTCCTCGGGGAAGCGGCGGGCGTCTCTCATGCATAACTGTCACGGATTCAATGCCGTGACAGGAGTAATGAAACTCGGCGGCATGGACGCGCAGTTGCACGCATTGTAAGCAGCAGTTGTAATTTGGCTTATGTCCAACCGGGCAAGACTCTTTATCGGAGTGACGGCAGCGCTTGGAGCCTGGGCGTCGGTGCACGCCCTATGGCATTACCAGAGCACCGGCATGGCCCGCTTCTCCTGCTACCTGCTGGTCGCCGTTCTTGCCTCCAGTCTGAAAATTCAACTGCCCGGCATCGACGGCACCATGTCGGTCAACTTCCTGTTTATCTTACTGGGCGTGCTTGAACTGAGCCTGCCCGAGACCTTGCTGCTGGGCTGCGCCGCGACCCTGGCGCAATGTCTGTACGGAACTCGGCAGAAACTGGTTCCCATCAAAATCGTTTTCAACGTCTTCAGCATGATGGCGAACGCGATTACCGTATCGTACTTCGCTTATCACGCCATGGAACCAGTACTCGGAGCGGGCTCGCTGCTTCTGCTGGTCGTTACAGCCCTGATTTTCTTTGTGGCGAATACCGTTCCCGTGGCCGTAATCATCGCACTGACCGAAGGCAAGCCCGCGCACAAGGTCTGGGCCGAATGCCACTTCTGGTCGTTCCCGTTTTACATGGTCGGAGCCGCGGTGGTGTTCGCGGTTGGCTTCCTCGGCAAACAGGTGGGGTGGCAGACCTCCCTTCTGGTTCTGCCTTTGATCTATTGGGTCTATCGCTCGTACCATCTCTATCTCGCGAAGCTGGCAGCAGAAAAGAGGCAGGTCGAGGTCGAAAAACACAACGCCGAAGAGGTGGCCGCGCTGCACTTGCGCACCATCGAATCTCTCGCCCTTGCGATTGAAGCCAAGGACCACACCTCTCATAAACATCTGCAGCGCGTACGTGTGTTCGCGGTTGAGATTGCGAAAGAGTTGGGTTTTTCCCAGGACGAAATCGAAGCACTGCGCGCAGCCGCTCTGCTGCATGACATCGGCAAGCTGGCAATTCCCGAACACATCATCAACAAGCCCGGACGCCTGACCCCAGAAGAGTTCGAGAAGATGAAGATCCACACGCTGGTGGGCGCCGAAATCCTGCAGCGCGTCGCGTTTCCCTATCCGGTCGCGCCCATCGTTCGCTCGCACCACGAGCGCTGGGATGGCACAGGCTATCCCGACGGACTCAAAGGGGAAGAGATTCCGAAAGGCGCACGCGTGCTCGCGGTGGTCGACTGCTTGGACGCAGTGGCATCGCATCGTCAGTACCGCAACGCCGTGTCGCTCGATGCCGCCATGGAAAAGGTCACCTCTATGTCAGGATCGGCGTTCGAGCCCAGGATCGTCGATGTCCTGAAGCGTCGGTACCGGGAACTGGAGAAGATGGTGCAGTCGGACGCGACATCGGCAGAGGAGACGACTCTATCGAAATCAACCGACGATAGCGTTGAGGCCAGACTGGAGCCGGCTGCGGGCTTTGAGCAGTCCGCCTCGATTTCCGGTTCGGCGAACGAGGCGGACTTCCTTTCCTCCATTGCCTCCGCACGCCAGGAAGCGCAGACCATGTTCGAACTCAGTCAGGATCTCGGCAATTCGCTGAGCCTGGGCGAAACGCTTTCCGTGCTTTCCATGCGGCTGCGCAAGATGATTCCTTACGATTCCATGGCTGTGTTTCTCTTGAAGGAAGGCCGACTGGTACCGGAACTGGTGAGCGGCGACAATTTCCGGCTCCTCTCGTCTCTGAACATCGGCCTGGGAGAAGGTCTGTGCGGCTGGGTCGCCGAAAAGCGCAAGCCGATCGTCAACGGCAATCCCGAGGCCGAAGCCGGATATGTGAGCGACCCGGCGAAATTCACCACCCTGCGCTCGACCCTCGCCGTGCCGCTCGAGGGACTCAATGGAGTAGTCGGCGTGCTGGCCATGTACCGCACCGACGCGGATGCTTTTTCGGCGGATCATCTGCGCATCCTGCTCGCCGTCAGCTCGAAGATCGCACTCTCGGTCGAGAATGCGCTCAAGTATCAGCAGGCCGAGGACTCGGCAACCACTGACTATTTGACGGGGCTGCCCAACGCCCGATCGCTGTTCGTTCATCTTTCGCGCGAACTGGCGCGCTGCCGCCGCACCGGCACTTCACTCGCGGTGATGGTCTGCGACCTCGACAACTTCAAGCAGATTAACGACCTTTATGGTCACCTCGAAGGCGACAACCTGCTGAAGGACTTTGCCGGCCATCTGAAGGAAAGCTGCCGCGGTTACGATTACGTTGCCCGCATGGGCGGAGACGAATTCGTGATCGTTGCTCCCGGGTTGAGCGCGGAAGCTTCCAGCGAAAAGGCGAGCCGCCTGAATCACCTGGCGATCGAATCGGGCAAGAAAATTGCCGGCCGCGAACTGGTTGGCCTCAGCGTGGGAACGGCGTTCTGCCCGGAGGATGGCTTCGACGTCGAGCGCCTGCTCGCCGAAGCCGACCGCCGCATGTACTCCATGAAGAAGATTCACCACTCGGAACCCGCAGCCGGCCGCGACGAGGATTCTCCGGGTCGTGCGCGCGGGGCGACGGTGAACTAGGCGATCCCATGTTGCAGAAAACATTGCTGCGAAAACCGCTGCTGTGGAAAGTCGCACGGCATCTGGGAGCGATCGCCGCGCTCGTTCTGCTGGGCGGACTGCTTTCCGCCACGCTGGTGCGCCTGGCTCCCGGCTTCGATGCCGATGAGCGCGAACTCGACCCGAGCCTCAGCGCAGAAAGTGTGCGTGCTTTGCGCCAAGCGCGCGCCGGTGAACACAACATCCTCACCTTCTACGCCGGCTACTTGCGCGGCGCCATCCACGGCGATCTGGGAACGTCGCATGCCCTCGGTCAAACCGTGCAAACTCTTTTGCGCGAGCGCTGGCCCGTGACCGTTCGCGTGGCTGGTATCGGCCTGTTGCTGGCCTGGCTCCTAGCGTCGACTCTTGCCTTCACAGCCTGCCTCTGGCGGCGTCCCGCTTATGAGATTCTGGGGACAACTCTCAGCGGTGCGTTCCTTTGCGTTCCGGCGGCGGTGCTGGCTTTGCTTTCCGTAATCCTCAACGCTCCTGGATATCTCGCAATCGCTCTGATCGTGTTTCCCAAGATCTACCGCTATTCGCGGAACCTGCTCGCCAAAGCCTATGCCCTGCCGCACATCACCGCCGCCCGCGCCCGCGGGCTCGGCGAAGTTCGCATCATGGCCTGGCATGTGCTGCCCGTCGCCGGCCCGCAGATGATCGCACTTGCCGGCATCACCGTGAGCATTGCCCTTGGCGCAAGCATCCCCGTTGAATCCTTGTGCGGGCTGCCCGGCATCGGTCAACTCGCCTGGCAGGCCGCGCTTTCCCGGGACCTTCCCCTGCTGGTGAACCTGACCGTACTGGTTACGCTGGTAACCTTGCTGGCCAACTCTGGGGCCGATGTAATGACTTATATGTTGGGGCTCTCTGAGCATGAACGCAGCGTAAACGCCGCATGAACACAGCGCGGAAGCTCTCGTGTGTCGTCGTACTCGCGGTGTGCGTGGTGTCGCTTGCTGCCAATTGGCTCGCGCCGGCCGGCTATGCCAAACAATTTCGCGAAGCACCCAATGCCCCGCCATCCCATCAGCATTTGCTCGGCACTGATGACGTGGGCCGCGATCGCTTCGCCCGCGTTCTTTATGGCACGCGCATCTCTTTGCTACTCGCTCCTGCCGCTGCTCTGGTCTCTACCGCGTTGGCTGCGCTGGTTGGCGGACTCGCAGGATATTTAGGCGGAATCTGGCTGCGACTGGCTCGAGGCTTCACCGACCTGTTCCTTTCTCTGCCGTGGCTCTTCCTGCTGATTACCGTTCGCGCGCTGTTGCCTCTGAACGTTTCTCCGCTAGTTTCCGTTCTGATTACATTTCTGATTCTTGGCCTGCTCGGGTGGGCCGCTTCGGCGCGCGTGCTTTCGACCAGCGCCGATGCCTTGCGCAATTCCGATTTTGTCCTGCAGGCTCGCGCCTCCGGGTTGCACGGGCCACGGCTTTTCCTTGTTCACGTTTTGCCTAACCTGAAACCAGTTCTGTACGCGCAATTCTGGATATCGATTCCGGTTTTTATTCTGAGCGAGGCGAATCTCGGCATCCTCGGATTGGGCGTCGGGGAACCGCTCCCCTCTTGGGGAAGTCTGCTGCGCGAACTGGAAGGATTGATTTCGTTCCGCGAAGAACCGTGGCGATTAGTGCCGCTGCTGTTGCTGATCATCGTGATGACGTCGTTTCAGACACTGTTGTCAAACGAGGAGGTGACCGCATGAACGGCCGCCGCGCAAGTTTACGATTTCTTTTCTGCTTCTGTCTTCTCTGTGGTTCAGCCTTGTCGCAAAGCGGCGGCGAATTGCGCTTCTGCCTGCGTTCGGAACCAAAGACTTTCGATCCGCTCCTCGTCGATGATGACTCTTCTCTTTCGATCCGCTATCTGACGGGCGGCGTGCTGGTACGCGCCAACCGCAAAACACAAGACCTCGAGCCCGAGTTGGCCGAATCGTGGAAGGTGTCGAAAGACGGCAAGCAGATTACCTTCAGGCTCCGCCACGGCATTGCGTTTTCCGACAGCAGCCCGTTTTCCTCCGAGGACGTCGCGTTCACCATGAAGCGGCTGATGGATCCCGCCCTGCACTCCTCGACCGGAGATGCTTTCCGCTCCAGCAGTGGCGCCGTCAGCACCAAGATCATTGCCCCGGACCAGATCTCTATTACTTTTCCCGCACCACTTGCCGGTATCGACCGCCTTTTCGATCAGGTCGCGATCATGTCCGCGCATTCTCCAAAGAAGGAAGGGGCCGTTCTCGGGCCATTCATGGTTGCGGAATACAAGGCCGGATCAAGCGTGCTGCTGCGCCGCAATCCCAACTACTGGAAAAAGGATTCCCAGGGGCACCGCTTGCCGTATCTCGATGCCATCCGGCTCGATATTCAATCGAATCGCGACGTCGAGATGCTGCGCTTCAAGCGCGGCGAACTTGATCTGATCAACGTCATCGACAGCGACTATTTTGACCGCTTGGCTACCAGTTCGCCAGGACTCGCGCACGATGCCGGAGCTTCGCTCGACTCCGACTTCATGTGGTTCAACCAAGTGGCCAACGCTCCGATTCCCGAGTACAAGCGCGCATGGTTCCGCTCCACAAATTTCCGGCGTGCGATTTCGCAAGCTATCAACCGCGACGATCTGAGCCGCGTGGTCTTCAATGGTCATGCCCAGCCCGCCGTCGGCCCGGTTTCGCCCGCCAATAAGTTCTGGTTCAATGGCAAGCTAAAAGCGGAACTGTATCGTCCCGACCTCGCGCTGAAACACCTGCAAGCAGACGGCTTCCACCTACAAAACGGAGTTCTGTTCGATAAAGGGGGCAATGCCGTCGAGTTTTCCATCGTGACCAATGCGGGCAGCAAGCCGCGAGAACGCATGGCCGTCATGGTGCAGGAGGATCTCGGGAAACTCGGCATCAAGGTCAACGTGGTCACGCTCGACTTCCCTTCGCTCATCGAGCGTATTTCGCAGAAATTCAATTATGAAGCCGCGATGCTCGGCTTCCGCAATGTTGATCTCGATCCGAACGGCCAGATGAACATCTGGCTGAGTTCGGCGGAAAATCACGCCTGGAATCCGCAGCAGAAGGCTCCGGAAACCGCATGGGAAGCCGAGATTGACAAGTTGATGCGCGCGCAAGCTTCCTCGGCAGATCCGGAGAAGCGCAAAGAGAGCTTCGATCGCGTACAGGAAATCGTCGCGGAACAGGCGCCGTTTATTTACCTGGTCAATCAGAACGCTCTTTCCGCTGTCTCGATCGCGGTCGAAGGGGCCAATCCCGGCATTCTTTCCCCGCAAACGTTCTGGAACGCCGAGCGCCTAACACTGAACGCAACCACGCGGGCGAGCCGTTAATCGATCCAAACGCAAAACGGCGAAACCGGAAAGCCCGGCACGTAAGTGCCGGGAAACGTAAAGAGAAAAGTTGAGTCCCGCAAGGGACGACATACGAGTGCGACACAGAGTCGTTAGCCGTGAGACGAGTCACATGACACCGACGCCGGACCAATCGCCAAGCCTGCTCTCCGCGCAGGTGACCGTGCGCTATCCCGGCAAAGCTCCGGTGCTGCGCGGGGTCTCGCTCGAAATCGCACGCGGCGAAGTCGTCGGCCTGGTCGGCCAGAGTGGCTCGGGCAAAAGCACTCTGGCCATGGCGATCCTCGGATTACTCGGACGCCAGCGCGCCGTCGTGGAAGGCAACATTCTTTTCCAAGGCGTCGATCTGCTCGCCATGCACGAACGGGAATTGCGCAACCTCCGCGGACGTTCCCTGAGCCTCGTATTGCAGAGTCCGCTTGCCTCGCTGAACCCCGCTCTCCAAATTCGCACGCAACTCAGGGAAGCGTGGCGCGCGCACTGCGACAGCAGTGCGACAACGGAAGACTGCGACCGGGCGATCCAATCCGCTTTGAAAAGCGTGAGCCTACCCAGCGGAGCCGATGCCTACGATTTTCTGCTAAAGCGCGCTTCCCAACTCAGCGTCGGCCAAGCGCAGCGCGTGCTCATCGCCATGGCCATCATGCACCGCCCGGCCCTCTTAATCGCCGATGAAGCGACCAGTGCGCTGGACGTGATCACGCAATCCGAAATCCTGGAGCTGTTCGCGCGCCTCAACCGCGAAATTGGGATGTCGATCCTCTACATCTCGCACGATCTGCCTTCGGTCGCCGGAATCTGCCAGCGCATCGCCATCCTGCACGAAGGCCAGATTGTCGAGTGTGGCTCGACCGAACAGATCTTCGCCGCACCCGTCCACCCCTATACGCGCCGCCTGATGTCAGCCTTGCCACAACTGCCCGCCCGCCGCCAGGCTCCGATCGCAAAAGCGCAAGCCGCCACGACGGACTAGCGGCGGTTCCACAAACACTATGCGAGGGGCAACCTGCACGCTTTGATGTGTGGGGACAGGGCTTGGCCCCGCCCGAGCGGGGCGTAGCCCCGCTACCACACGGTCAGTGGTAAAACAAACTATGCCTTGGCGAGTTGCTCCGCAACTTCGGGAAGCTCGGCGGCGTGCCATGCGTCGAAGCCCCCTGCCAGGTTGATCACGTTGCGATGTCCGGCGCGCTCCAGCAAACTGCAGGCAATCATGCTACGGTATCCGCTCTTGCAGTGAACCGCAACCGGGTGGTCGCGATCCACGGCGGGCAGTCCGTGCGGAAATGTATCGAGCGCCTGACATTGCACTTCCGGGATGTGCCCCGCCTGCCATTCGCCTTCGCGACGCACATCAAGGACGTCGAGCGCACGCAGGCTTCCCTCGCGCAGTTTCTGATTCAGTTCCTGCGGGGATATCTGCGCCGTCTTCGTCACGGGCAAGCCGGCCTTCTGCCACGCCGCCACGCCACCGGCTAGATACCCGCGCAAGTCTTCGATGCCGACGCGAGCGAGCCGCAGTCGGGCTTCTTCAATCTGCTCGTCCGTGTCGCCGATCAGAACTGGCTTGGAGTGGATCCCGAGAATCCCGCCTGCCCACGACGCGAATTGTCCCGAAAGCGCGATGCCGATCGACCCGGGCACGTGTCCCGCGGCGAACGCATCGCCAGGACGAACATCGAGGACATTGGCATTGGTGTTTTGCTGCAACAGTGCTTGCACATCGGCCGGAGACAGGGCCGGAAGCGGCGGCAATTCCGTCAACGTCCCCGCTCCAGAGCGATTGATCTCGGCATCTTCCAGAAAATACTCGGGACGAGCCGGAAGGTTGCGGGTCAACTGCGCGGTGAACTCCTCGCGGCTCGCGATCTGCAGGGCGTAGTTCGTAAGGCGCTCGGTGCCGATCGTGGACGAACGCTCCGCCCGCATACTGCGTCCGCAGAGCGACCCGGCCCCATGCGCGGGATACACCAGCACCGCGTCGGGCAACGCCAGCAGTTTCTGGTGCAGGCTGTCATAGAGCAAGCCTGCCAGTTCTTTCGGTGTATGCGTCTTTGAAAGATCCGGGCGGCCAACGTCGCCAATAAACAACGTATCGCCGGTCAGAACAGCGCTGAGCTGCCCTGATTTGCCGTCCGCTGATTTTCCCTCATCTGTAATCACCAGGCAGACACTTTCGGGGGTGTGTCCCGGCGTCTCCAGCGCGCGAATTCGCACCGCTCCCATCTTCACTTCAAAGCCGTCGGTCAGGGGCACGTGCGGGAATCCGGCGTTAGCCTGCGCTCCGATGTAGATCTTCGCGCCCGTGCGCGCCGCCAGCTCTTTATGGCCGGAAACAAAGTCGGCGTGCAGATGTGTCTCGAAAATGTGCAGGATTTTGAGATTCTGCTCAGCAGCTGCTTTCAGATAAATGTCCACATCGCGCTGCGGATCCACGACCGCCGCCCCGCCTTCCGATCCGATCATGTACGAGGCATGCGCCAGACAGGTCAGGTAGAACTGTTCAAAAAACATAGCGCCACTCCGGGCCGATACAGCTTACTGCGATTTTCAAAATTATGGCATCCAAAAGCGCACGTACCGCCGGGACAAGTGTGGCGGCTCCTGTGTTCCACTGTGTCCTCTGTGGTTCGAAAAAAATCTTAAACCCCGGGAGGACACAGTGGGACACAAAGGAGGCCGGCGGCTAGAACGCGCTGAAGGCATTCTGAAGTTTTTGCACGAAGCGCACCCAATCATGCAAAAAATATCCTGAGAATTCTCTTCCCAGAAAGTCTCGCCAGACTCCACCGGCCAGAGTCAACCTGTCGCCTTCAGCCCCATCCCCAGGCTCCTATGGCCCCAGAGTTCCAACCTGTTGACCAGCCTATGGTTAAACGGCGCACCGGCTGCGTACTCCTTTTGTAACTTGGACTTGCACGGGATAACGGCCTAAAGTCAGTGAGATCGTGTTTTCTCGGATTTTCGGCCCCCAGCGTGCATCGAATTAGTTGAAGGCTCCGATGCTTGCGCGGCGTGCGAATAGGAATTGCGAGTCAGGCGAAAGAATGACGAAGCGGAACAAATTCGGGGTGGCACCGGGCGGATTCGCACTCATCGTGTACATGATCGCCGTCGTTATTGGTCTGTGTGTTTCCGGACGCGCCCAAAGCGGATCCTACGTCATCGCCGCTTCTGCCGTTACGGCCGACTCTGGTGGCGCCGCTGCTTTTGCCGCTGGCACCAGCGACGGCGCGGACGATTCGGTCCTCACCATCAAGAAGCGGGTCGATGAAGTCAACGTGCTGTTCATCGCTACCGACCGCCACGGCAAATTTGTCCGCAACTTGAATCAGACCGATTTCTCCATTTTCGACGACCACAAGCCAGTGGAATCCATCCTCAACTTCCGCCGGGAGACCGACCTGCCCATCGAACTGGGACTGCTGATGGACGTCAGCGGCTCGGTGCAGGGCCGGTTTGGATTTGAAAAAGAAGCAGCCACGGGATTTCTGCAACACATCATCCGTCCCGGCTATGACCGGGCATTCGTCGTGGGGTTCAACAAAGAGAGCCACATGACCCAGGATTTCACTGATAAAGTGCCCTTGCTCGCTGCAGGCGTTCAGCACCTCAGCAACGGCGGCGGCACCGCGATCTACGACGCAATTTACAAAGCGTGCAAGGAAAAGCTGCTGCGCGATCATTCCGACCATCCCATTCGCAGAGCGATCGTGATCCTCAGCGACGGCGAAGACAATCAGAGCGAACACACGCGAGCCCAGGCCATTGAGATGGCGCAGCGCGCCGAGGTGCTGGTCTATGCCATCTCCACCGACGACAGCGGCCTGATCCTGCGCGGCGACAAAGTTCTCGAAGACGTCGCGTCCGCCACCGGCGGCCGCGCCTTTTTCCCTTACAAGATGAAAGACATCACACATTCGTTCGCCGCCATTGAAGACGAATTGCGCAGCCAGTACGATGTCTCCTACAAACCCTCTGACTTCGACGCTGACGGGCGCTACCGCTCGATCGAGATCACTGCCTTGAAAAAAGACCTGCAAGTCCGCGCGCGCCGCGGATACTACGCTCCAAAGCAATAAATCCAGGTTTCAAAATTTCGAGGTTTCGGAGTTGCAAGATTCCTTCGTGCACCCTTAGTGTCCTTGGTGGTTGATGAATTAAAGGCACTCACCATGAATCAAACCCTGCATTTGCTCACCACCTTGCGCTGTGCTACCGTCGCGTTGAACCCGCATCGAGGAGGTTTGCATGGCTTGGATCGTTCTGGCAGTCATAGTTGTGGTGGGCATCTTCCTGGTCGGGATGTACAACAGCCTGGTCCAGTTGCGCGTGCGCTCGGAATCGGCATGGTCCGATATTGATGTTCAGCTCAAGCGCCGCCACGACCTGATTCCGAACCTGGTCGAAACCGTAAAAGGCTACGCCGCCCACGAAAAGGGTACGTTCGAGAACATCGCCAAATTCCGCTCCATGGCGATGCAGGCCACGGGCCCAGTCGACAAGGCAGCGGCAGAGAATCAACTGAGCGGCGCTCTGAAGAGTTTGTTTGCCGTAGCCGAAAACTATCCTCAGCTTCAGGCCTCGCAGGAGTTCACGCAGCTGCAAAATTCCCTGAGCGAGATCGAAGACGCCATTCAAAACTCGCGGCGCTACTACAACGCTGTGGTGCGCGACCTGAACACCAAGATTCAATCGTTCCCGACCAACATCCTGGCCGGGATGTTCAACTTCCAGCAAAAGCAGTTCTTCGAAACCGCTGCCGCCGATCGCGAACCAGTAGCAGTAAAGTTCTAATAGCCTGCCTGAGAGAAGGTCTCGATGAGACTTGTCCGCATTGCGATTGGTTGTTGTCTGTTGCTCTCGAACTGCGTGTTGCCCGCGGTGGCACAAAAAGCGCAGAAGAACTCGGCCGCTAAAACCGCTACGCCCCGAATCACCGTGTCGCTGGATGCCACGGAAGCGCCACGAAAGATTTTCCACGCGCGGCTCACCATCCCTTCGACTCCGGGAACGTTGACCCTTTATTACCCAAAGTGGATTCCGGGCGAGCATGGGCCGAACGGCCCCATCCAGAACCTTACCGGCCTCACCTTCACTGCCAATGGCCAAACTCTGAGGTGGCGGCGCGATCTGCTCGACGGGTGGACCTTCCATGTGGAGATTCCCGCTGGCGTGTCCAGCCTGGAAGCCGCGCTGGATTTTGTTTTTCCTGGAGGCGGCAGCTGGGGATCCCACACAGGCGGCACTTCGGCGACCGACAAGATGGCGGTCGTCAACTGGAACACCGTGCTGCTCTATCCTGCGGGCTGGACGAGCGACGAGTTGACGTATGAAGCCCGTCTGCGTTTGCCTGCCGGGTGGAAGTTCGGAACCCCCTTGCCAGTCGCATCGCAAAATGATCAGGAAATCAAGTTTCAGCCCGTTTCGCTGACGACGCTCGTCGATTCGCCGGTAATCGTGGGCGAGTACTTTCGAGTTGTTCCCTTAAGTGAGAATCCCACGCAGCAAATGGACATTGCTGCCGACAGCGCCGCCGCACTCGAAGCTCCGCAGGACGTGCTCGATCATTACAGGAACCTCCCGGACCAGGCCAAAAAACTTTTGGGCGCGCAACACTTTCGCGACTATCACTTCCTCTACAGTCTGAGCGATCACGTTGCGCATGGCGGCCTAGAGCATCATGAATCGAATGACAGCCGCAACGATGAGCGGGCTTTGGTGGATCCTGGACCGCGGCTGTTGGCGTCGGGTCTCTTGTCCCATGAGTACGTTCACTCCTGGAACGGGAAGTACCGCCGTCCTGCGGATCTGGCTACTGCGGATTACGAGCACCCTATGCAGGACGACCTGTTATGGGTCTATGAAGGGTTGACTTCATACCTGGGAGATCTTCTCGCCGCGCGCAGCGGGATCCGAACGCCGGAACAGTTCCGGGATAATCTGGCGCGCATGGCGGCCCGGCTCGATCACACTCCCGGTCGCACTTGGCGCAATCTGCAGGACACAGCGGATGGTTTGCCGGCGATGGTAGGCGCACCCTCGCAGTGGGAATCCTGGCGGCGAAGCGTGGACTACTACGACGAAGACGTTCTGAACTGGCTATGGGCGGACATGGTCATTCGCCAGCAGACCCACGGCGCTAAGTCGCTGGATAATTTTTGTCATCTGTTCCACGGCGGCGAGAGCGGGCCTCCCCAGCTTAGGACTTATACCTTTGAGGATGTGGTTAACACCCTGAACCAGGTCGTTCCCTACGACTGGCGCGGGTTTTGGGTGGAACGGCTCACGAATCATGGCCCGGGCGCTCCTTTGCTGGGCATCGAATCCAGCGGTTGGACTCTAATCTACGACGAGAGGCGTTCGGACCTCCAAAGGGCTGAGGAAGAGCGCGACGGCATCAATGCCGCCTACTCAATTGGGCTGCTGCTCCACAAGGACGGCGTCATTCGTGACACGATCGAAGGCATGGTCGCTGCTAAGGCCGGGATCGGACCGGGAATGAAAGTCATTGCGGTGAATGGCCGGAGGTTCTCAATCGAATCTCTGCGCGACGCATTGAAAGAAGGCAAGACCAGCTCGGCCCCGCTTGAATTACTGGTTGAGAACTCCGACTACTTCCACACCTATAAGCTCGACTACCACGGGGGAGAAAGATATCCACACCTGGTACGAGACGAATCGAAGCCGGATGTGTTGAGCGACATCATTAAGGCAAAGTAGGTCTAAAACATGTTGTCCAGGGCACTTCGTACTTCGCGCACTGTTTCTCTGTGTTCCTCTGTGTCCCCTGTGGTAAAGGTTTCTTGCGCGCTGATGCTCGGGCTCCTGCTGAGCGTGAGTTCCGCGGCCGCCCAGGGACGCAATTGGCGCGTTGCCGATTTCAAAGACACCATCTCCATCGCCGCCAATGGCACCGCCCTGGTCAGTGAGAAGATAACTCTGGTTTTCGTCGGCGAGTGGCACGGCATTCACCGCACCATTCCCGTCGAGTATCCCGGAGCGCAGGGAACCAATTACACGCTCTTTCTCGATGTCATGAGCGTCACCGACGAAAATGGGACCAAGCTGAAGTATGACTCCAGCAAGTCCGGCGCGTACCGCGACCTCAAAATCTACATTCCTGGCGCGGCTGACGCGACGCGTGTCGTCAACATCGATTACTCCGTCCGCAACGGTGTCCGCTTTTTTAATGGATATGACGAGTTTTACTGGAACGTGACGGGCAACGATTGGCCGGTTCCCATCGACCATGCCTCAGCCTTCGTGACCCTGCCCGACAATGCCGCCGGAGGACTACGCGCCCAGGCCTTCACCGGCGCCTACGGTTCCAAGCAAAGCGAAGCAACCGCCGAAGTCAGAGGCGCCGACGTCCTTTCCGAAACCACGGGGCCGCTCCCCATGCGTGGTGGCCTCACCATCGACATATATATTCCCCAGGGGGCGCTCAAAGCTCCCTCCGCGCTCACGAAGTTCGGCTGGTTCCTGGGCAGCAATCCCGTGGTCTTCCTGCCGTTCTTTACCCTGGCCGTGATGTTTGGCCTGTGGCATTTTGCGGGACGCGACCCCGATCCCGGCGTCTCAGTGGCTCCGCAGTACGAGCCGCCCAAAGGCATGTCTCCCGCCGAGACCGGAACTTTGATGGACGACACCATCCACCCGCGCGACATCACCAGCACCATTGTCGACCTGGCTGTGCGCGGCTACATCAGGATCGAAGAAAAGGTCGACACGTTTCTGGTCTTCCACCACAAGGATTACCTGTTCACACTATTAAAGCCCGCCGAGCAGTGGGGCGGCGACCTGACGCCACACGAGCGCGTCATGCTGGAAAACATTTTTCTGAGCGGAACCGGGACGCGCCTTTCCGACCTGAAGAACCGCTTCTACACCGTGATTCCCGTTGTGCGTCAGGACATCATGTCGGCGCTGAAGAAAAAAGGCATCTACACGCTCGATCCCGAATCGGCCAACGGCTACAGCATTGTCGCTGCGGTTGTCATCGCGCTGATTGTGGTCGGCGTGCAAGTGCTCGGCTGGATGAATTTGTTCTATTCCGTTCCGCTGCTGGTTGGGAGCGCTCTCGTGTCCGCGCTGATCTGGTGGCTGTTTGCGCGCCAGATGACGGCAAAAACTGTGTCCGGTGCCCGCACCCATGTCGCCGTCCTCGGTTTCCAGGAATTCATGAATCGCGTCGACGCCGACCGCATCAAGCGTATGCCGCCCGACACATTCGAGAAGTTTCTTCCCTACGCCATGGCGCTGGGCGTCGAGCACCACTGGGCGCAGGCGTTCGACGGAATCATAAAAGATCCGCCGAGTTGGTATGTCTCGCCGAACGGCTACACCGGCTTCAGTCCGCTCTTCTTTTCCAGTTCCATGCACAGCATGGCATCGGACATGCACCAGGTCTTCACGTCGGCTCCCAGATCCAGTTCCAGCGGATCGGGATTCAGCAGCGGCGGCGGGTTCTCAGGCGGGGGCTTCTCGGGTGGAGGCTTCGGCGGTGGCGGGGGCAGCGCGTTCTAGTTTCATTACACTTTGTCATCCTGAGCGAAGCGAAGGACCTGTTTTCTTCGCAGCAAGACAGCAGGTCCTTCGCTTCGCTCAGGATGACAACACAACAATAGATTGCAGAAGACTGCAAATTTGCGCTGCACCGCGCTATTTCGGAATTGCTTCTTCCAGACTGCATTCATCGGGAGATTTGTCGAAGCGTAGCCCCATGAATACGGGCGCTCGCAGTTTCATACCACCTTCCGCGGTCTCGTGAGTCCACTCGGAGAACTTGATCTCGGCGACTATTTCGGGACGCACGAACTGAACTTTTCGCAATCCTCCGATCTCGCCGTAAAACGGGTTCTCTTTAGTCTTCAGCGGCTCAAGACGAGTGAAAAGCTCTTTCAGCATGTTGCGGTCGAAACCCGTGCCGGCCTGGCCGACGTGAATGAGGCGTTTCTTCTGGTCATACAGGCCGAGGACAAGGGCGCCAAAATATTCACGGCTGCCCTCGGGATCCGTATAGCCGCCGATCACACACTCCTGACGCTGGGTGATCTTGATCTTCTGCCAATCACTCGAGCGCTTTTCCTGGTATGTGCTATCGCGTCTCTTGGCAACAATGCCTTCCAGTCCGCGCTGCTTGGCTGCCTGGAAAAGGTCGAGACCCTTCTCCGGATAGTGGTCTGAATAGTGAATCACCCCTCCGGCTTCGACGTGGTCCTTGAGCAACTGCTTGCGTCGTTCCAGCGGAACTTGGCGTAGATCGAGGCCATCGAGGTAGAGCAGATCGAACGCGTAATAGACGACGGGCACACCTTGGCGCCCCGGCAGGCGGCGCTTGCCCGGCTGAAACCCAGTGCGCTGCTGCATCAGGCTGAAGGAAGGGCGGCCCTCTTCATCGAGCGCGACGATTTCTCCGTCGAGAATGGCGCGCTCGCCTGTGATGAATTTCGGGAGCGTGCCGAGTTCTGGAAATTGCGGGGTCAGGTCATTCTGGTTGCGTGACACCAGGCGGACGCGACCGTCTTCGATGAAAGCGACCGCGCGGTAGCCATCCCATTTAATTTCGAACACCCAGTCGGGATTGTCGAAAGCCTTGTTCGTCGTGATCGCGAGCATCGGATGGATCACGCTGGGCATGGGTCTGTTGTCCGTGCCAGGCAAACCTTTTACCACTGAGGACACGGGGGGCACAGAGGACTTCTGAGTTTTCTTCTTGTTCCTGCTTTCCTTTGTGTCCCCCGTGCCCTCTGTGGTGATTGATTTTCGCTTGGAGTCGACGCGTGCGATGGCATCGGCCAGCCATGCGGCCTTCACCTTTCCGCGCGATGCCGGGCGACTGCTCTTCCATTCCGCAGAGCCTTTATCACCAGCGATCTGCGCCATGGTGCGTTTGGTGAGGATGGAGGTCTCGTAGGCGTCGATGTCGAATCGCGCGATGACATGATCGTCTTTCTTCTTGATCAGCAGCCATTCGTTTCCCTTGCTTCCCGATCGGCGCGCCTTGATATGCACGAGGGCAAAGTCGCCCTGCAGTCGCTTCCCTTTCAGGCGAAACTTCAGGTCGCCTTTCGCCAGCATGGCGTGTGCTTCTTTTTCCGTGCCCGGAACATACTCGCCGTTGACGGGCACCGGCAACAGCGGTTCCCAAGTACCTGCGTCCCACACCATCACCGTGCCACCACCGTAGTTGCCTTCGGGGATGGTGCCTTCAAAATCGTAGTACGAGACGGGATGATCCTCGACCTGCATGGCCAGACGCTTATCGGCCGGATCGAGCGACGGGCCCTTGGGCACAGCCCACGACTTGAGCACGCCTTCCATCTCCAGGCGGAAATCGTAGTGCAGACGCGAGGCGTCATGACGCTGCACGACAAAGCGATGCTGCGACTGTTTTTCGAATTTGGGCGGAGGCTCGGGCGTCTCTTCGAAGCGCCGTTTGCGTTTGTATTCGTCGAGCGACATGGTCGCTATTGTAATTCCGGCTTGCGATTCACGATGCCTCGGGCCATCGTTCGTCAGTCTAAGACTGCCGGTTCGCGAAAGCGGTTGCCTGCCTAAGGCAAATGCCTAGACGTATACTGTTCCGGTTCTGAGGAGTATGTATGAATCGTGTCCCGCGATCTGTCAATCCGCGCGTAGCCCTTGTTCTCGTCTTGCTTGCCGCTTTGCTGCTACGAGCCCAGAGTCCAGCGCCCATCTCCGCCGCCCTCCGGGAGAAAGTGGATGCGACCGTCGGAAAGTCGCTGACTGACACCGGCATTCCGAGCGCCTCAATCGCGATTGTGCAAGGTGGAGCAATCACCTATCTCCAAGCCTATGGCGACGGAAGAATTGATCCGCACACGCCCGCCGTGCCTTCGATGCGCTACAGCATCGGTTCCATCAGCAAGCAATTCACGGCGGCTGCGGTGCAACTGCTCGCCGAGCAGGGGAAGCTTTCACTGGACGATCCCGTGTCGCGATTCGTGCCCAATCTGACCCGTGGCAACGAGGTTACGATTCGCGAATTGCTGTCACATACGTCCGGTTATCAGGACTACTGGCCGCAAGACTACGTTCCTCCCTTCATGCTGCAACCGATCACGGCTGACAAGATTCTCGATCAATGGGCGCGCAAGCCGCTCGATTTTGATCCGGGAACTGAGTGGCAATACAGCAACACTAATTTTGTGATCGCCGGACTGATCGTGGAGAAGGCCAGCGGCGAGCCTCTGCTGCAGTTTCTGAGCGAGCACATTTTCGCGCCGCTGGGGATGAAGAGCGTCATCAACATCGATCAGAACCGACTCACAGAAACTGATGCGACCGGATATCTGCGTTATGCGCTTGGCCCGCCGCGACTGGCTCCGAAGGAGGGCAGGGGCTGGCTGTTTGCCGCGGGCGAACTAGCTATGCCCGCCGAGGATCTGGCGAAATGGGATGTCAGCGTGATCAATCAGAGTGTGCTCCAACCGGCTTCTTATTCGCAGATGGAAAAGGAAGTTTTGCTCAAGAACGGGCTCGGCACTCGCTATGGCCTGGGCGTATCGGTGCGGCAGGAATCCGGACAGCGCGCCATCGAGCATGGCGGCGAAGTCTCCGGCTTTACCGCGCACAACATGGTTTTTCCAGACGAGCGCATGGCCGTGGTTGTCCTGGTCAATGAGGATTCGGTCGAAGCCTCGGGCGACATTGCCCGCAACATCGCTGCTTTGCTTTTCCGTGAAGCCGATGCAGGAAAGCAAGAGGAGCAGGCCCGCGAAATCTTCTCCGCGCTGCAGCAAGGGAAGATCAATCGCGCCTTGTTTACCGACAATTGCAATAGTTACTTCACCGAACAGGCTCTCAAGGATTTCGCCGGCAGTCTTGGACCGCTGGGATCGCCAACCGAATTTACCCAGACCTTCAAGCAGGAGCGCGGAGGCATGACGTTCCGCCTGTTCGAGGTACACTTTGCCCAAAAGACAGTCGAAGTCTGGGAACGGATCATGCCCAACGGCAAAATCGAGCAGTATCAAGTGGGCGCGAAATAGTTGGCCCGGTTCCGCATATTGTCGAGCAGGTTCGAACGCGGCGAATCGTCATATCAGTGGAGGTAGAAGATGAAAACCCGTGTAATCCTAGCTTGCACTGTTCTGCTCGCTTCCGAGTTGGTGGGTCAGGGATACAAGCCGACGTCGGGGTACGTACCTGACTCAAGGACTGCTGTGAGGATCGCGGAGGCCGTGCTGATCCCCGTTTATGGTGAGAGACAGATCGAAGCGGAACGGCCCTTCACCGCATCGCTGAAGAATGGCATATGGACGGTCACTGGTACCCTTCGCTGTCCAGATGGTAAGGGAGGAACTACGACGTCCTGTGATGGGGGCGTAGCCGAGGTCCGGATTTCAAAGAATGATGCACAAATCATATACATGTTGCACGGCAAGTGATCTCAAGGTTTAGATGGGCCGCGAATATCCTGACAATCCGCTGGTAGGCGTGGGCGCGGTCATCGTCCAGGAGAATCGCGTCTTGCTGATCCTGCGAGGAACACCGCCCTTGCTCGGCGAGTGGTCGCTGCCGGGCGGCGTCCTCGAATGTGGGGAAACTCTGCGCGAAGCGGTAGTCCGTGAAGCCCACGAAGAAACGGGATTGGTGGTCGAGACCATTGAAATGCTGGGCGTGTATGAACGTGTGATCCACGGCGACGAGGGACGGGTGCGGTATCACTATGTGCTGCTTGATTTCTTGTGCCGTCCCGTGGGCGGTGATCTCAAGGCCGGGAGCGATGCGGCGGATGTGCGCTGGTATACGCGCGAGGAGTTGCCCGCGCTGAATCTCGCGTACGACGCGAGCGACGTGGTGCTGAAGGGCTTGGCTCGGAAATGAGCCAGGCTCGGCGCGTGCGCGCTCCAGCCGCGGAGCGGAGGAATAGGAAAGCCCGGCACATGAGTGCCGGGTAGGCGACAATTGGAACGCGAGTCCCGCAAGGGACGCCACCCCGGAGGTACAGACCTGGCCCCTTCAAATGGCGTGCTAGTCGGTCATCTTCGCCACGTGCACTGGGAAGCCTGTCTTCGGCAGCAACGACGTTAACTCGAATACCTTGAAGCCGTCGCCCGTGATTTCCGTCTGGCGATAGACGCCGGGCTCGGTATCGGCCGTTTCGTGGCGGCCCTGCAGATTGTCGAGAAACTTCTGCGCATCTTTGAGGCTGGCCTCACCGCCTTTGGCGCGGGTCACCACAGCCTCGGTGGCATAAGAGCGCACGAGCTTCGGCCAGTACTTTTGCAGCAACTGAGTGTTCGCGAAAAGATCGGCCCAAACAATCTCTCCGTTCACCGCGACCACGACTCCCACCGCATTCTTGTCGCGTAGTTGGCGGATCACGCTTTCGTAATTGCGCTGCACCGGTTCGGCGACGGCATCCACCTGTTTTTGAACTTCCTTATTGTCCATAACGCGCGCGTACGACGTCGTCGAGTTCACTTCGGCAGCAGCGGCGGCGCCGGTGACCTCTACCGTCTCCGCCATGGCGCGCTGCGAACTCCGGACGCTGTCCCATACCTGTTGCTGATCTTTCGCACCCATTGCCTTGCTCCGCACTACGGGAGAGGCGAGAAGACCGGAAGTACTGCCCGCTGCATAGCCGAAATCGGACTTGCCGTTCGCCGCCACCCAACGTCCCGGCTCGACGCAGAACACGCTCAAGTCAATCGGATCGCTTTCCGCGGGCACGATGCGATCTTTGCCGATGACGCGGTCTTGCTTCCCGCCAGTCACAATCTCGCCGGCGAGGAGCAGCAGCGGCCGCTTTGAATTATTGATCAATACGAGCTGGTTGACTTGCGCATCGCGGACGGGATGGATTGTTCCTTCTCTAGGACGGCGACGAATGAGCCCGCGCGCCTGGCCAGCTTCCGTCACGACCACGTCACCGCTGCGCAGGCCTTCATCGAGGGTAAGAAACTCCACCGTCTCATACGACTTACTGGCCACCACGGGAAAGACGCTCAGATTTCCGCTGCGAATCGGGCTCAGTAGCGAATAACCCGATGATGGTGTGACTTCGCCCGCTTGCAGCAGACTTGGAACCACCATCACCGAAGCAAATAACAGAGCTATTCCAGCAACCACGACGACTAGGCGCATGTTGGGCCTCCCCCTCGTAACGGCACTAGTAGAGACACCAGCAAACACACTGGTGCTCCGGCGTACGTGCGACCCTCTGCCCTCCCCGGCACGCCAAGATAGAGCGTGCCGGGGGTGCAACCGCGAGTCTTCCAGGAGTGTCTTTCTCTGCTCGCTGATCCAAGAACGGACAATTTATTGGTTCTTGCGTCTAAAAAATTGCTAGCATCATGTGGAAGGATGCCCGGCCGCTAAAGGGGCATCCTATTTCGAAGCATATGTGGCATCGCCGAAGAGATGCCTCGATGCGAAACACAAATTTTTCCGCAACCTACTGGGCAATGCCAAGACCCGCCCAATCCGACGGCCCGGGAGCAGATGTGGCCGCTGCTTTTTACGAGCGCAGCGGCGCAGCCGCCTATGGCGTGAGGGCGGAACAGTTCGCGGCAATCCTCGATGAAATTCTGAGCAAGTATCTTCTTCGCAATTCCGCCCACGCGTCCGCGGAACAGAAAGCTGACTTCTGCGCCGTGTTGCGTTTGGAAGAACTGGCGCTGGCGCGCGCGTGCGCGGCGGGAAATGAACGAGCGTGGCAGGACTTCATCAGCCGCTACCGCCAGAAGCTGCACAGCATGGCGCTCCACATTACGCGCGACGGCGCCCATGCCGCGGAGTTGGCCGATTCGCTGTTTGCGGATCTGTATGGCGTGAACGCGCGCGACGGCGTGCGCCGTTCAAAGCTCGTGTTCTACACCGGCCGTGGTTCGCTCGAGGGCTGGTTGCGCACGGTGATGGCGCAGGAGTTCATCAATCGCTATCGCAAGCAGAAGCGCACGGTCAGTCTCGAAGAGCAAACGGAGGAGGGGGTGCAGTTTGCGGCGGCGGTTCCCGAGCCGGCGAGCGTTGTAGACCCGCGCCTGGAAGCGGCCACTGATGAGGCGATAGCCGAGCTTTCGTCCGAGGACCGGTTTACGCTGGCGTCTTATTATCTGGATGGGCAGACGCTGGCCGAGATTGCCCGCACCCTGGGGCTCCACGAATCCAGCGTGAGCCGGCGGCTGGATCGCCTCTCCACCGGGCTCCGGAAGCGCATTCTGGCGGGGTTGCGAATGCAGGGCATGAGCCATGCCCAGGCAACGGAGGCGCTGGAAACCGACGTGCGCGACCTGCGGCTGAATTTGCGTTCCCGGCTGACGCAAGATTCCCAGCTGAAAGCGTTCCCTGGAGGAAAGGTCCCCGCCCAGGACGCCGGCGAGGGAAGGAACGACTGAACGTAAGGTTAGTAGAGTACGGACATGACGGAAGTACCCAAAATCGTGCAGGAGCGCCTGCGGGCTGGGTTGCCGGACCAAGCTGCGTTCGGGACAGCGCACCCGGATGCGGATCTGCTGACGGCGTTCGCAGAGCAGGCCCTATCCGGGGCCGAGCAGGACTGCGTGCTTGGGCACCTTGCGGTCTGCGAAGATTGCCGCGAAGTGGTAGCCCTGGCGCTGCCGGAGGTGACTGTGGCCGCGTCTGGTGCGGCCGGGGCTGAGGTGGTTCGGACCAATGCAAAAGAGCCGGGAAGGAACCGGCTGGCTGTATTTGCCTGGCCGACTCTGCGCTGGGCTGCGTTGGCAGCGGGTGTGGCTTTGGCCGCGTCCGTACTTCTGTTGCGTTTAGACAAGCCGAACGTCGCCACGCTGTTACCGGCAAACCCGCCGGCGGCTGCTACTGTGCCGGCAGGTCCCATCCCGCAAACCACGCAACCAATGGACCAACTCGCTACCTTGGCCCGAACTGATGTCGCAAAATCCAAGCCCAATTCGTCTTTGTCCAAGAAACTCAAGGCCGGTCAAGGTGCGGCGGAACCCGTGCAAACCGGATCCGGAATACTGCTCGCCGACAACAAGAAGGATTCCGTCCTGGCGAATAGGCCGTCGGCAGCGCCGCCAGCCGGCGCCCGCGCGTTCGATGACGATACGTCCGCCAGTCGAACGACAACAGAGGCGGTCGAGGTTTCCGGAGACGCCATCGCAATAGAGGCAGCTCCTTCCGCCGAAGGCAAACTGATGGCGCGGAATGAGGCGCCGGCAATCGAAAAGGCAAAACCGGCGCTCCAAGGCCGCGATCTTGATCAGCAGCAGAAAACTCAGGCCGCGGCTGCCCCCAGAATGGCCCGGTCACTGGCCATGAACGGCTCCAGTGCGCTGAAGCTGGAATCAGCGAAAGAGGCTTTGGCGCACAACGTCACGTGGACGATCACCGGGGGTATCCTGCAACGGTCAATCGACAGCGGTCAGAGTTGGCAAAACGCCTTGCGCGCGGATCATCCGTTGCTGTGCTACGCCAGCCACGATGAGAATGTATGGACGGGGGGACAGGCGGGCATGCTCTTTCACTCGGCCAACGGCGGCCTGACTTGGGCACAGGTGCAACCTTCCATCAAAAGCCAGCCCCTGAGCGCGGACATCGCCCACATTGACGTACACGGGCCGGCTGAGGTTGTGGTTTCGACCAGTAACAACGAAACCTGGACTACCGCGGACGGCGGAAAGACCTGGGAGAAGAAGTGATCCGGCGGCTTGGGGCATTCTGCTGTGCCTCGATTCTGTCGGCTGCCATTGCCGTGGGGCAGCCCGCAGAACCGCTTCGGCCAGAGTGGTGCCGGCAACTGCCCCGGCCGGAGTACGGCAAGCTAGAGCGCGTTCTGAGCGATGAACCCTGGTTCGAAATCTACCGCATTCGGCCGGGCGTGTTCGCGATCTACGAACCGAAGCAGTTTGAAGAAGTCATCTCGTATCTGATCCTGGGTGAAAAGCGCGCCGTTCTTTTTGACACCGGCCTGGGAGTAGGAAGGATCAGTACAACCGTCGCCAGACTCACGTCCCTCCCGGTGACCGTGATCAACTCGCACACGCACTTCGATCACGTTGGTGGCAACGCCGAATTTCAAGAAATCTGGAATCGCGATCTGCCCTACACGCAGCAGAATATGCGCGGCCAACCCAACGTATACTCGCGCGATGCGCTTGCCCCCGAGCGTCTCTGCGGACCGTTGCCGCCGGGAACGAAGCCAGAATCGTATTCAATCCGTCGCTGGAAAAGCACCCATGCTTTGCAGGACGGTGAGCGGGTCGATCTCGGCGGGCGGGAACTTGAAGTGATTTACAGCCCTGGACACACACCGGATTCCCTGGCGCTTCTCGATCACAAGAACGGACTGCTGTTTACCGGAGACACCTTCTATCCCGGACCGATTTATCTTTTCACTCCGGAGACCGACTTCGCCGCTTATGCGCAATCCGTGGCCAGGCTGGCTGCGCTAGCGCCACAGATCCAACTGCTTCTGCCCGCGCACAACGTGCCGCTTGCCGAGCCTTCCTACTTGCGGCGCCTCGCGGATGCCGTGCAGCAGGTGCAGAGCGGCAAGGCCAAGGGCCAGCTGGTCGAGGGCCACCAAGAATACACGTTTGAAGGATTTTCCCTGTTGCTGGCAGTCAAACCACCTTCCTCGAAGTAACGTTACCTCCGCGCATGACCCCGCGGTACTGAATTGCCAAACCTTCATTACGGAAGTGACATTTACAGTCTGGCCAAGGGGACATAGGATGAGCACGTGGTTTGGCAGTTCTGGGGGAGGGCTGCCAGAGACGTCCTGAGCTTCAACGCTCAGGGCGTTTTTTTTGCCCTCAGGACTTCACGACTGCTATACGGAGTAAGAGACTCCGTCGTTGGCTGCGTCGAGCACCGTATTTTCGGTGGTAGCGGCGACGCCAGTTGACTTGCTGCCACGCCGCATGGCGACGATACCTGTGCGCACCATCTCCACTATCCCGTAGGGACGTAATAGTTCCAGTAGTCCGTCGATCTTGTCTTCGGCGCCGGTGATTTCGATGGTCAACGATTCGGGAGCGACATCGACTACACGCGCCCTGAACACGTTGGCGAGCTCCAGTACATGGGAACGCTCTTCGTGCTTGGCCGCCACCCTTATCATGGCCAGGTCGCGGACGATGGCCGGTTCGTTAGTGATGTTCTCGACCAGCAGCACGTTCACCAGTTTGTATAGGTTCGCCTCGATGCGGCGAGCCTGGTCGTGGTCGGCATCGACGGTGATGGTCATGCGCGAGACTTCAGGCTTCTCGGTGCGCCCCACCGTGAGCGAATCAATATTGAAGGCGCGGCGGCGAAACAGCGAGGCCACGCGGGTGAGAACACCCGGTTTGTTTTCGACGTACACCATGAATGTATTGAGCATATTGTTTGACCGTATTTAGCTCTTGGCTCTTGGCTTTTGGCTTTTAGCTAGTAGCCAGCAGCTAGTAGCTGCATTTATTCGTCTTCCGCCGTTTCGACAATCGGACTCGGCCGCCGGATCATGTCATGCAGCGCAGCGCCGGCCGCGACCATCGGATAAACCGTATCTTCCTGCTCCACCTTGAAATTGATCAGCATCGGCCCCTCATGCTGGCGTGCAGACTCTACCGTGGGCACGACCTGCGAACGCTCCGAGACGGTCGCGCTGCGGATGCCGTAAGCCTCGGCCAGCTTGGCGAAGTCGGGATTGAGCAAGGGCGTCGCGGCATAGTTGCGGTCGTAGAAAAATTCCTGCCACTGCCGCACCATTCCGAGAAAGCCATTGTTGATGATGGCGATATGGATCTTCAGATTTTCCTGCACAATCGTCGCCAATTCACACATGGTCATTTGGAACCCGCCATCGCCGACGATCACCCAAACCTCGGCGTCAGGGCGAGCAACTTTGGCGCCGATGGCGGCGGGCAGAGCGAATCCCATGGTGCCCAATCCGCCGGAAGTAATCAGCGAGCGCGGATGCTCATGCTTGTAGTACTGCGCCTCCCACATCTGGTGCTGTCCGACGTCGGTTACGACAATCGTGTTGCCGTTACGGGTCTGGTGCCACAAATCGTTGATGACGTGCGCGGCGTAAAGATGGCCGCTGTCCGGCAGGTTCTGGATGTCGCGGACGGCGGAGTCGCCCTTCAGCCGGTCGATGGAATCCAGCCACTCGCTGCGGTCGATGGATTCGACCTTCGGCATCAGCTCCAGCAGGACTTCCCGCAGATCGCCGACCAGCGGTACATCGACCTTGACGTTCTTGTTGATCTCGGCGGGGTCGATTTCAATGTGGATCTTCTTGGCATTGGGCGCGTAATTCTTCAGATTGCCGGTAACGCGGTCGTCGAACCGCATGCCGAAGGCGAGCAGCAGGTCGGCTTCCTGAATCGTGTGATTGACCCAGGCTTCTCCGTGCATACCCATCATGCCGAGATTAAGCGGGTGGGATGCGGGAAAGGCGCCTAGGCCGAGCAGCGTGAGCGCGACTGGGATGCCCGCACGCTCAGCAAAATCGCGCACTTCGCGCATGGCTCCGGAAACGATAATGCCGTGCCCGGCGAGGATCACGGGCCGCTTCGAATTGTGGATCAACTCCAGCGCCTGCGCATACTCCTTCGGAGCGGGCGAAAGATCGGGGCGATAGCCCGGCAGTTGCGGCTTGGCCGCTTCCCAATCGAACTCGCACGTGCTCTGCTGCGCGTCTTTGGTGATATCGATCAGCACCGGACCGGGACGTCCCGACCGAGCCACGTAGAAAGCCTCACGGACCGTCCGCGCCACTTCGCTGGCGTGCGTGACCAGGTAGTTGTGCTTGGTGATGGGAAGGGTAACGCCGGTGATATCGGTTTCCTGAAACGCATCTGAGCCGATCAGTTTGCTGCCAACCTGGCCGGTGATGCAGACGATGGGGATGGAGTCGAGCATGGCGGTGGCGATTCCGGTGACCATATTGGTTGCACCCGGCCCAGAGGTCGCAACCGCAACCCCCACCTCGCCACTGGCGCGGGCGTAGCCGTCGGCCATGTGGGTTGCGCCCTGTTCGTGGCGCACCAGAACGTGATGAATCTTGCTGTGCTTCAGCGCATCATAGGCGGGTAGAATGGCGCCACCGGGATAGCCGAAGACCACCCTCACGCCTTCCCGCTCCAGACATTCCCAGAGAATGCTGGCCCCGGTCATGGTCTTCTTCTCGGTCTTTTTCTCGTCCTTGGTATTGTTTGTCGGCGGCGTGCTTTTCTGATCCGTCATGCGACCTCCCTGCCCGTCCCTAAAGCGAGTGCGATTCGTATCTCAGATTACTCCTCTAAAAAAAACAAAACCCACCTAACCAGCGTCTCTGGCGGGTGGGATTCGGGAGCACTTACGATTTCTAATTTCTCAGCTCACTCTTTCCCCCGCGCCGCGATGGACCGGCACACTCGTACTTCGGGAATCTTAAGACTAACTCGGCCGAGAGTCCGTTTGTTCGTCACGTTTGCACCCCAGAGTTGACAGTGATACTATCCGACCGACCGACCGGTTGGCAAGCGGAAAAGTCAGGCTTTCGGAATCACCTTCCCTAGGGCCGGTTCCTTCGCAACCAGCTTCAAACAGGCCCTTGCTTTTCCTGTTCAGTGCCCGCCATCACAGCCTCCCATCCCCAGCTTTGCTAAAATCGGCCCCCACAGGTGAGCTTTGTCGAGCCGCTCTTCTTCTCCGTCGGTAGTCAGTGAGACCGTGATTGAATTCCTGAAGACTGTCCCGCCCTTTCAGTTCCTGCCTCTGAGCGAACTCTCCCGCCTCGTGTCCAGCATGAAGCTGGAATATTTCCCGAAAGACGACACGATCATAAGCGCCGGCCATCGTGCATCCGAGGTGCTGTACATCGTAAATAAGGGCGCCGTGCAGCTCGCGTTGCGCACCAAAGTGGGCAAGGAACTCGTTTTCGATGTGCGCAGCGAGGGTGAAATCTTCGGACTGCTTTCACTCATGGGTCGGGACATCGCCCGGCTCGACGTGACCGCGGTCGAAGACGCGCTCTGCTATAGCATCCCGGCCACGGTGATTCAGGAACTCGGCTCCCGTTACCCTGAATTTTCGGAGTACCTGGTTCGGGCGTCGATCACGCGCTACCTCGACCGCAGTCTGAAGGAACTCAAGGACCAGACGAATCTGATGGGCAACACCGAGCGCCTGCTCTATTCGCTCGCGGTCAAAGATGTCGTCAGCGCTCCGGCTGTCGTCTGCATCGGCGAAACTTCGATCCGGGAGGCCGCACAGTTGGTTTCAACTTCGCATGCGACCTGTCTCGCGGTCGTCGGACCAGACGGCCGCGCTATCGGAATCGTAACGGATCGCGATTTTACGCAGCGCGTCGTGGCCAACGCATTGTCTCTTGATCTTCCCGTTGCCAGCATCATGAGCGCACCCGTAGCTTCTGTCGAGAGCACGGCGCGCTTGTTTCAGGCCCTGCTGGCCATGATCTCCAAAGACATCCATCACGTGCTGGTCATCGAAGAGGGATTGCCCAAGTCCGTCCTCTCCAGCCATGACCTCATATTGCTGCAGGGCAAGTCGCCGCTCACCGTATCGCGTCATATCGAGCAGCAGACCTCTGTCGAGGGTCTCGCTGCCGCCCAGAAAAAGATCATGGAGATGCTCCCCCTGCTGCTGCGGGAAGGCGCAAGGGTGAGCCACATCACGCGGGTAGTTTCCGAAATCAATGACCGCCTGATGGCGAAAATTCTGGAATTCGCCGAAGCCGAATTGGGCCCGCCACCGCTTCCCTATTGCTGGGTGGTGCTGGGGAGTGAAGGACGCCGCGAGCAGACCTTCAAGACCGATCAGGATAATGCCCTTATCTTTGAGGATGCCGATCCCGACGACCGCAATGCGGGCACGGCGCAGGAATATTTCGCGCGCTTCTCGCGATACGTCCGGGATGCCCTTGCCAGTTGTGGCTATCCGCCTTGCACGGGCGACTACATGGCCAGTAACCCGCGCTGGCGGCAGCCGCTTTCTTTATGGAAAAACTACTTTCGGACGTGGATCACCGAGGCTGATCTTCATTCGGTGGAGGATGCACTTATCTTTTTCGATATGCGCCCGGTCGGCGGCGATGCTTCGCTGTTCGATGCTCTGGCGGCTTTCGTTCGCGAAGCACTGCACGACGCCTCCTTCTTCAAGTCAGTTCTCGCTTACATCACCATTGATCGCAAACCTCCCCTCGGATTTTTCCGCACCTTCGTGGTCGAGCAGTCGGGCGAGCACAAGCAGGAACTCGATATCAAAACGTTCGGCACTTGTCCCATCGTGAATGCGGCACGTCTGCTGGCCATCGACGGAGGAATCGCGGCCACGAATACCGTAGACCGCCTTTCGGCGGCACACGCGCTCACCTATCTCGACGATGTGCTTCGCCGCGATCTGCTGGAGTCCTTCGAGTTGCTTACGCTTCTCCGCCTGGAACATCAACTCGCGCAGGCGCACGCGGCCCACCCCCTGAGCAACTATGTCAACCCCGGCAGTCTGACCCAACTCCAGAGAAGCCTGCTCAAAGAAGCGTTTCGCACGATCACGCGCGCGCAGTCCGCGATCTCTGACCGTTTCCGCAGCGCCGTGTGGGCGCAACTGGGGTCGTCCTAGAGATGCCCCTGAAGATGCTCCGCTGGCTCAAGTGTCGCGAAAGGCAACCTGCGCAAAACCTGTACCCGCCCGACACTCCCATCCATTCGGCCCGCTACGTCGTCCTCGACACGGAATTCACCTCGCTCGACCGGCGTGCGAACCGCCTGCTTTCCGTGGGCGCGGTCACGATGGAGGGCGCCAGCATTCGCATGGGCGAGCAGTTTTATCGCGTGCTAAACCCCGGCGTGGAGGTTCCCCCAAGTACCGTTCTCGTGCACAAGCTGCGGCAGAGCGACATCGAACAGGGAGTGCCGCCGCGTGAGGTTCTGGCGGAACTCCGGGATTACATGGCGGGGGCGGTACTGGTCGGGCACTTCATCAAAATCGACGTGGATCTTCTGCGCAAAGAACTGCGGGCGACGGAACACTCGCTTGACAACCCTGCTGTGTGTACGGCCCAAGTTCATCGCTGGCTGCTGCGCAAGGGACGCTACTCAGAGGACCTATTCCACCGCCTGGAAAACGTGGATCTGGCCTCGCTGGCGAAGATCTATGATATCGAGTTCCGCGAGGCCCACCACGCACTCGATGACGCGTTCGTCACCGCTCGCCTCTGGCAGAAGCTGATTTACCAGCTCGAATCGCGGGGCGTGTGCACGCTGGGCGAGTTGCTGAAAATTTGCACACCCTAAGCCGCGATTACGCGTAGCGCCGACATCTTGCCGGCGCTGCACTCGACGCTACAATCTTAAATGCAAGGACGGGCAGGTCGCTCGTCCCCACACGAGCTCTGTGCCTACAAACCCGGCCCATCCGGGTAGGTTGGCAAATCCGGCGGCCGCGCCGGCAGTTTCTTGGGATTGGCCTTGATCTGCTCCATCAGCATCTCAACTGCTTTCTCCAACTGTGGATCCTGCCCCTTCAAGACCAGGTCCGGTGGATTGTCCACCACCACGTCGGGCTGCACGCCGCGGTTCTCGATCAGCCATTTGCTGTCGAGGCTCGACAGAGAGAATTCCGGACGCGTGATGTAGCCGCCATCCATCAACGGGATATTGCCGCGGATGCCGCGCACTCCGCCCCAGGTCCGTTCGCCGATGAGTGGACCCAGCTTGTACTGCTTGAAGAAGTAGCTGAAGAAGTCTCCGTCGGACGCAGCGTAGTGATTGGTCACGCAAGCCATGTATCCGTAGAAGACGTTGGCCGGGGTTGTGTTCGACTCGAAATTGCGAGCCGAATTCATGGCAACCAGCATGCGCCGCAAGCGCGCAAAAATGAGCTGGTCCACGAAACCGCCGCCGTTGTAGCGAACATCGAAGATGATGCCTTCCTTGCGAATCTGCGGGAAATACTGCTTGACGAACTGGTTGAGCCCGTCATCGCCCATATTGGGCAGATAGACATAGCCGATGCGTCCGCCGCTGGCTGCGTCGACTTTCTTGCGGTTGGTCTCAATCATGTTCAGCTCGCGCAAGCTGTACTCATCGCCGATCGGCTTCACCACGACTTTGCGAGCGCCGTCCGCCGATGGCTTGGAATTGACGGTGAGCGTGACCACCTCATTGGCCGTATTCACCAGCAATTCGTCGGGCGTCTGAGGATCGCGCAGCGCGTGGCCGTTGATTGCGACCAGGTAATCGCCCTCCTTGACATTGACACCCGGCTCGGTCAAGGGAGACCGAGTGTGCGCGTCCCAATTTTCGCCGGTAAAGATTTTCTTGATCCGATACAAGCCATTGGCAGCATCCGCCTCGTATTCCGCGCCCAGCAGTCCGACGTTCACGGGGTGCAAATCCGGAAAATCACCGCCGCCCACGTAAGTGTGCGAATTCGACAATTCCCCGATCATGTCGCCCAGAATGTACGTCAATGAATAGCGATCGGCCACATAGGGGAGCAATTGCGCATACTGGTCCTTCGTCTTCTGCCAATCGACTCCGTTCATCGAGGCTTCAAAGAAGTAGTCGCGCTCCTGACGCCAGACCTCGTTGAAAATTTGTTTCCATTCCTGAGGAGGGTCTACCTCAGCTCGCATGCCGTCCAGTTTGAGCGCGCCATCTCCAACCTTGTGGGGCGTGTCGGACGGCTTGGCATCGATGATTCCAACCGGCCCATCCCCCTCGGCCCGGTAAAACAGCTTCGAACCATCGTGGGAAAGTGCGAAGCGAGCGGCGCCCTCCAACAGCACTTTGTCTTTGCGTTCCTTTAAATCGTAGGCATGGATCGCCGGAGTTTCTCCGGGAAGAGGGCCTGACAATCCCTGAACGGCCACGGTCGAGTAGTAGATCGAATCTTTGGATGCGTCGAAGGCGCGAATCACCGCAGGTGGAACAGCCAAGGCGACGATCCGGTTCTGGATTCCTTCCAGATCAATCTTGAAGACTTTCGGCGGCTCCTTGGTTTCGGTTTGCGCCGCTTTCTCTTCGCTGGCGGGCTTGTCTTCCTTTTTGGTGGGGAGTTGTTTCGCGCCCTTTTTATTGTCGGGTACCGGAGCGGTCGCCGCCGGCTCTTCGGTCTTGACCTTTACCTCATCGCTCAACGCCGGGAAGGGCGAAGGCTCGTCCGCAGTTAAAGTGACCACGTAAACACGCGTCGTTTTAGGGTTCGCGAACTCGAAATCATAGTTGCCCAGAACTTCGTTGTAGTCGCGGTCGGACAGGAAGTATAAATATCGTTTGTCGGGATCAAACACGGCCGCATAACTATTATTGAGAGTGGAAGTCACGGCGGTAATCTTGTGGTCTGCTAATCCGTATAAGTAGACAACCGCAAAGCCGGTATCTAAATTCTTGTCGTATGCGAGCCACTTACTATCCGGGGACCAGTTGTAATTATTAATCTCGAAGTACTTACCGCGATCCACCTCGACCGGCTTCTTCTCCTTGATGTCTACATACCAGAGTTTCAGGTCCTTGTCGGCCCAAGCGATTTTCGAGCTGTCTGGGGACCAGGCCGGCTGGAACATGAAACCCTTGTGTCCGCTGGTGATCTGCTCCTCGGCAGCCAGCCCATCTTGCAAAGCAATGTAGATCTCATCTTCACCGGTGCGGTCGGAGACGTAGGCGATCCATTGCCCATTCGGTGACCATGCCACTTTTTGTTCGCGAACGCCAGGAGAGTGCGTCAGGTTGCGGATGCTTCCATCCTTCGCGGGAACGGTGAATACTTCGCCGCGCGCCGCGATGACTGCGCGCTTGCCATCCGGCGCGATGTCGAAGTCGGTGATATGGTGACTCGCGCTCACCCAGTGCTTCATCGCCAGGTCGCGGTCGCCGTTCACATAGATGGTAAGTTTCTTCGGCTGCCGGGTCTGCAGATCAAATGTGTAGAGGTAGCCGCCATTCTCAAAAATAATTGCATCGGGCCCCAGGCTCGGCCACATAACATCGAATTCGTCGAACTTGGTAAGTTGCTCGACTTGCTTGCTGCCCTGGTCATAGACATAAAGATTGAGCCGGTGCGCGGACCCGCGATCGGAAGTGAAATAGATCGTGTTTCCGTGCCACATCGGAAAGGTGTCGGTGTACTCCGTGTGCGGAATGACTTGATCGACGACATTGTTCTTGAGGTCATAGATGGTGATGTCCTGCGCCATGCCTCCCGTGTAGCGTTTCCACTGGCGAAAATTGCGGAAGATCCGGTTGTAGGCGATCTTTGTCCCGTCCGCAGAGAACGAAAGCAGGCCGCCCTCATCCATGAACATGGGCTGCGGCAGTCCACCGTCGATGCTCACCGTGTAGGGACGTTTGATCCAACCGTTGGAAGCGTCGCGACGCGAGAGGAAAATGATGCTCTTCCCATCTGGTGACCACCCAATCACCTGGTTCAGTATGCCCATGCGGTCGCTGAGCGGCTGCGCCTGTCCCTGGTAGAAGGTCAATTGTTTCGGTTGGCCACCGTCGGACGGCATCACGTAGACGTTAAAATTGCCATCGTACTGGCCCGTGAATGCCAGCCACTTTCCATCAGGTGAAAATTTTGGAAATAGCTCGCGCCCTGGATGCGAAGTAATGCGACGAGCCGTACCTCCCGAGCTTGACGCCAGCCAGAGATCGCCACCATACATGAATGCAATTTTGTCTTTATAGATGTCAGGGAATCGAAGTAAGCGACCTTCTTGCTGTTCCTGCGCCGCTGTCAGGCAAGCGCAGCAGACGACACAACCGACGACCACGAACGCGAAAAACCTTCGGATAGAAATCATGAGAGATCCTCTTTGGAGATTTGTCCGCGAGAAGGAATTGCGGAAGAGAAAACATTAGACAAGCGGGATTGTACCAGCTTACATGCTGATGCTTCGAACACTAATTGCTCTAATTGCTCTGCACCTGCGCGCTGCCCGCCGCCCGCACCGCCTCCTGGCAGAGGCCCGCGGAGGTTAACACTTTGTCAAACGCTGTATCTGTGCGGAGTTTTGTGAGCAATGGATCGGAAAGAAGATTCTCATGCGCGCAATAATTCTGTTCGACCGCACTCTGTAATAAATGGAGTGCGGCTTGTTTCTTGCCACAATAGGCGAAAAGCGCTCCCTGGTAATACCACGTCTCCGGATCGGGCTCGGTGGGCAAGCTCGTTTCCGCTTCCTGTGCCATCCGATCGAGATCGGCGGCTGGTCGCAACTCCAGACAAGCCTCCAATAGATCGCGATGATAGCGCGGTGTAATTGGCATGTGCTTTACCGCCTCGCGAGCTTCGGAAACTCTCCCTTCGCGCAGAAAGAGAGATGGCGTAATGTATGCGGCCCATTCCGAACCAGCGTCCAGACGGATAAAATCAGCCGCGCGTTCCGTCTTACCCAACTCCATGAATGCCCAGGCACAAGAGCGAAAGCTATAGTTACCAGGGTCGAGCGCCAGCGCTGTGTTGCATTCATCCGCGGATTGCGCCAGCATGCCCGCATACCGATAGACATAGCCCATCGTAAAATGTGCTTGCGCGCTCTCTGGCCGCCGTTTGACGAGCGCCTGCGCCGAAACGTATGCCTTGCCGAGTTCGCCGCGCTCAACGCTGTTGTTGATCAACTGTCCTGCGGCAACGACGCGGTTTGGATCAAGTGCGACAGCACTTTCGAGGGCTTTGTTGGACCGCTGGAACATCGGCTCGCCGCCATCGGAATAGTCCGCGTCATAGTAGCAACGCAAACCGAGCTGCTCCCATGCGGGTGCGTAGGTTGGGTCCACTTCGACCACGTGCTCGAGAACAGCGATAGCATCCTTATTCGGCGCGGCATCGTGGGGCAACGCGAGGCTGTGCAGGTAGAGATCGTAGGCCTCGGGGCTTTTCGGGCGCGTGCCGGTATCGAGGAAGCCGCCAGCCGCGCCGAGCGCCGGCAGCAACCCTTGACGCATCTGGGCCGCCATCTGCGCCTGCAGTGCGATCAGGTCCTGAGCGGGCGCGGTCACGTTGGTCTGCCACAAGAGCTTGTTACCCTCCACCTGGATCGCTTCGAGCGTAATCAGAAGACGATCGCCTTGCTTCAGAAAGTGCCCGGTAAGAATGTTGGCAACGTGTAATTCCCTGCCAGCTTTTTGCGGATCGACGTCATTGCCCACAAACTTGCGCGCCATCGCAGAGGGACGAACATCCAGCGTGCGGGTATAGGTGAGCGTGTTGGCAATTTCATCGGCCAGCGCGAAGCGCAGAAACTCCACGCTGATGTCGCCATTCATGTTCTGCAACGGCAGTACCGCAATGGTGTTCTTCGGCGCACCGCTGCCCGCCATCTGACGCTGTTTGAACCACCATGCTCCGACCGCAATCAAAACCGTAAGCAGCAGCGCGCTCACTCCCAGCAGAAGATACGTTGAAAATTTGCTCGTTGCCCGGAACGTGGTCGAGGCCAGCCGATACGGAAGAACCGGCCGCCGGAGCCCGCTTCTGGTTAGCCCGGGCTCCGTTTCCTTTTTCAGCGACTGGAGATCGCCCTTCATCGCCAGCGCGTTTGGGTAGCGGTGTCCCCGGTCTTTCTCCATGGCCCGGCCGATAATGCCTTCCAGATCCACAGGAAGCTTCGGGTTGAGACTAAGCGGCGAGAGCGGCTTCTGGTTCAGGACGGCATCCAGCGTGGTGATCACATTGCCGGTGGCAAAAGGTTTCTTGCCGGTGGACATCTCGTAGAGCACAACGCCGAGGGAAAAAAGATCGCTCCGCGGATCCAGTTCTTCGCCGCGCGCCTGCTCGGGAGACATGTAAACCGCCGTTCCCGGGATCACGCCCACGGCAGTCAGCGAATCTTCCAGAGCCGCCTCGCTCGAGTTCGGGTCGCGCGCTGACTTGGCCAATCCGAAATCGAGGATTTTTGTCTGACCCGTCTGTCCCACAAAAATATTGGCTGGCTTGATGTCGCGATGAATGATCCCCTTGGCGTGCGAAGCTGCCAAAGCATCGGCCACCTGAATACCGATGTCGAGGATCTCATCGACTTCCATCGGCTTCCCCCGGATCCGCTCCTTCAGGCTGATCCCGTCCAGCTTCTCCATAACAATGAAGGGATGCCCTTCGTTGTCGTCGATATCGTGGATAGTGCAGATGCCGGGGTGGTTCAATTGGGAAGCGGCGCGGGCTTCGCGCACGAAGCGGTCGAGCGACTTTTTGTCGTGGACCATCTCCGCGGGAATGAACTTGAGGGCAACGTGACGGGCCAGACGCGTGTCTTCCGCCTCGTACACCACGCCCATGCCACCACCACCGAGCTTTCCAATGATGTGATAGTGGGAGACTGTCTGGCCGATCATTCCGAGGGCCTCAGTGCCGTCGGCGGTTATGTTAGGCCGCAGGCGGAGCCCCGGTCAACTGTCAGCGACCAGATAGGTGCGGCACCAAACTAAAATTGAAGCATCTGCCTCGTCTGCCGATTCTTCAAAAAGATACCTCTGGATACACGGGCCAGCCAATTGCTCGCATCCTTAAGCGACCCCTTCGTCTTGTGATGGTGGGTTCAGGTGACTAGGCACTGATCTGCCATGGGGTGGGGATGGGCGGCCGATCGTTGTTTGGAGCAACGGAGGTTGGAGGCTCAACATTCATGCAGGCCCTGGTGGTCGATGACTCGGCTATCTACCGCAAATTAATCGGCGATCATTTGCGGAGTTGGGGTTTTGGCGTCACCCTGGCGGAGACCGGCTCGGAAGGCTGGCAGATCCTGCAGCAGCCGGATTCTCCCAAGCTCGCTCTGCTCGATTGGGTGCTGCCCGATCTTGACGGCGTTGAGCTTTGCCGGCGCATCCGCAGAGCCGGATCGTCCGGCGCTTACGTCTACGCCATCCTGCTGACCAGCAAAGAAGGCCGCCAGAACATGCTCGAGGCCATGCAAGCCGGAGCGGACGACTATCTCGTCAAGCCCTTCGATGAAATGGAATTAAAGGCGCGCCTGCTGGTCGGTAAGCGGATTCTCGACTTGCAGGAGGCATTGGTTTCCGCGCGGGAGTCCATGCGCCACGCCGCCACCCACGACAGCCTTACCGGATTGGTGAACCGCGGAGAGATTGTCGGCATGCTCATGCGAGAATTGGAACGAGCGCGCCGGGAGCGCAGGCCGGTGCTGTGATTCTTGGCGACATCGATCATTTGAAGAACGTAAACGACACCCTCGGCCATCTTTTTGGCGATGAGGCGCTCCGGGAAATTGGCCGGCGACTGCGTGCGCAACTCCGCGTCTACGACGGCGTTGGCCGCTATGGCGGAGAAGAATTTCTTTTGATTCTCCCGAACTGTGATTTGGCCAACGCGATGCAGCGCGCGAATGAGTTGCGCGAATACATTGCCAGTACACCCGTGGTGTATTCCGGCGCGCAGACAATCGTCACCATGAGTATGGGAGTCGCCGTCTCCAATGTTGACAAAAAAAAACGAAGTCGAAGGATTGCTGAATCAGGCCGACTCCGGGCTTTACCGAGCCAAGGAGAACGGCCGCAACCGGGTCGAGCACTCCACCGCTGCCGCCAAGAAGGCCGCGGCGGGGCGCGCCCGCAAAAGCTAGGGCTCCTCTGTGTCCTCTGTGGTTTGCGCCTTCCCAGTTAGCGCCACCTCTGCGGGCATATCGGACTGACCTTTTCGTGAAAACACCGTAGTGTTGCGATAGTGGTAGCCTTTTCTGGAAGACGTCAGTCCAGCCCATCGGCCGTACTGCCGCGAGCCACTCCCACGTGTTTTCCGACCTTCCAACCCGCATCAAGGAGTGCGCGCGCAACGCGGGCTTCGATCTCTGCGGCATAGTGCCGGTCCGCGACTTCGCCGAGTTGCACATCTTTCCCGACTGGATCGCGGATGGAAAGCACGGCGAAATGAAGTACATGGAAGCGCGCGATGAAGCTGGCGAACTCAAGCGCGCAGCGCTGGCTCGGGTCGCACCCTGGGCGCGCAGCGTGATCGTCTGCGCCATCAACTACAACACTGCGCATCCCTACTCGACTCAGGTGCAGAAGGAACATGAGAACCGAGGCTGGATTTCGCGCTACGCCTGGTCCCATGAGGATTACCACGACGCGGTCCTGCGCCGCCTGCGACAGGTTGAAGGTGAATTGCAGGGACTGGTTGACACAACTGGGTACAGGGTACCGGGTACTGGCAACTTGCAACTCCGTTCCTATGTCGACACTGGTCCGCTGATCGAGCGCGTGTACGCCAAATACGCCGGCATCGGGTGGATCGGCAAAAACACCTGCATCATCAATCAGCAGCTGGGATCGTGGCTTTTTCTGGGCGTCATCCTAACTTCGCTTGAACTCACGCCCGGCCTGCCTTCCCCCGACCGTTGCGGCACCTGCACGCGCTGCATCACTGCCTGCCCCACGCAGGCAATTGTTGCTCCCGGCGACTTGGATGCGCGGCTGTGTATTTCCTATCTGACCATCGAGAAGCGCGGCGAGATTCCGCATGAACTGCGCCCGGGCATGGGACGTCACGTCTTCGGATGCGACATCTGTCAGGATGTTTGCCCGTGGAACCGCAAGTCGCCCGCGACTTCCGCAACGGAGTTCGAGGCGCGGGAAGGACTGGTCAATCCGGCGCTCGACTGGCTGGCCGAAATGCAACCGGAAGAGTTTCGGGCGGTTTTTCGCGGGTCTCCTGTCCGGCGCGCCAAGCTGTCCGGCCTGCGGCGGAATGCGGTGATTGCCATGGGAAACAGCGGCGACCGGAAATTTGTGCCGACGCTAAAAAGACTGTGCGAGGATTCAGACCCGGTAGTCGCCGAGCACGCGCGTTGGGCAGTGGCGATACTCGAACAAAGTATCCAGTCGCCAGTACCCAGTAACCAGTAAACGAGTATTCAGTAACTGGATAGAGCATTTTCTAGAATGGCGAGATTTTGATTCGTATCAGGGTATCGCTTTAGCGATACCGGAAAACTCTCGAACGTAGACGCCCCTTTAGGGGCTGCGGAGGGCGAACAATGTTCCAGAAGGACCTTCTTAACGGCAAACGCATTCTCATCACCGGCGGCGGCTCTGGGTTGGGCAAGGCTGCAGCGCAAAAGTTTCTGGAGTTGAGCGCGGAAGTTTATATCTGCGGGCGGCGGCACGACGTCTTGGCCGCCGCCGAGCAGGAGTTGCGTGAGCGCACCGGCGGCAAAATTCACTCCCGTCCCTGCGACGTACGCGACCCTGCCGCCGTCGAGGAACTCATCGGGATCATCTGGGCCGAGGGTCCCCTTGATGTGCTCATGAACAACGCGGCCGGAAATTTTCTGGCGCGCACCGAAGAACTCTCGCTGGGAGCGTTCCAGTCGGTGATCGGGATCGTCCTGATGGGCTCGCTGCACACCACGATGGCCTGCGGGCGGCGGTGGCTGGCGGCGGGGCGTGGAGGCGTGGTCCTGAACATCACCACCACCTATACGACCACGGGCTCAGCGTACGTAGTGCCATCGGCGGTGGCGAAAGCCGGGTTGCAGGCGCTTACGCGGAGCCTGGCCGTCGAGTGGGGCGATCGAGGAATTCGCATGAACGCCATCGCGCCCGGGCCGATTCCGACCGAGGGCGCGTTCTCCCGCCTCCTGCCGCGTCCGGAACTGGAAGTGGCGGCAAAGAAACGCAACCCGCTGGGACGGTTTGGAACGACCGAGGAATTCGCCAATCTGGCGGCATTCCTGGTCAGCGATGGTTCCGCGTATATCAATGGCGAGGTCGTTACCATGGATGGAGGCGAGTGGCTGCAAGGGGCAGGCGAGTTCACGGCGCTGGGGCGGGAGTTGACGGACAAGGAGTGGGAGATGATGAAACCGAATCCGAAGAAGAGCGCTTCCCAATAGCACGGAGAAAGGCTAGGAACCACCAAGGACACGAAGTATCACGAAGGCTTTTCTGCTCAAGAGCTTCCTTCGTGCCCTTTAGTGGTTAAAGCCCTTGTAACTGGATATTCTGTGAAAAACGAAAGCGCCCGGACTCGGTTAGAGTCATCGGACGCTCGTCGAACAGCCCTCCCCCGAAGTCTGCTCATGAACACTCTACGATTTCTCCTCCACCATGGGAATGGCACGAATGGGGGAGTTCGATACCACCATCGGGCACCGCCCGTAAGTCGGCCACGGATAAGGGGTTTAATGCATTACCGCCTCGCCGGTCGAGACGGTTTGTGCGCATGGGAATAGTCGGAATGGACGTTCAATTGACCCTGAAACTGTGATCAATGTCACCGACAACCGGGGTCTCATGGGTCTAGTAATGAGTCAGGAGGACTAAAACTGAATACCGCAAATTGGGCCCGGCCCTAACAAGAGTGAGGACACTCGCTCAGCCGCCGCTAGACGGCGAACGGCCGGGCCTTTCTGTATCTCCCGCAGTGTTCCAGGAATCCTGAAGTAAATCCTGCGATATGGTTAACCAATTCGAGCGAGGGCGGGTTCGACTGCTTCGGCCCCAGTTCGTTCCGTGATCTTGAATCCCCGCCTTTTCGCTTCACTCACAAATGCCCTGCCCGGCACGGCCAGTTCCAAGGGCAACGACCCGGTAGGAACATCCTGCCTCGCCATCATCGCGGCCACGATGGAAGCGTGCCAGCCCGTCATGCGCTGCATCGCGGTAAATCCGGTAGCTTCATCGTAGTAGTCGATGATCTCCACGACCGCCTCGCTGGGCTGCCCGTTTTTCTTCCCTTTGGCATGCGCCCGAATGATGCAGACATCCCTCACGTCGTCCACTCGCACTTGCGGCTCAAACAAAGCGTGGAAGAGCTCGCGCGGAACCACGGCCTTTCCGTTTACCGGAACCGGTTTGAGGTCGAACAAACCGAGGTCGGAAAACGCCTTCAACTGTGCGAAGGTGCCCGGATACCGCAATACTTTGAGTTCGTAGGTGCGCAGCTTGCCCTGGAAGGTCCAAGGCGCGGTCGAAGCGCCCCCTGCAATCAGGAAAGTCTCCAACTTGCCGATCGGCGGCACATCCATCATCTCGAATTCCGTGAAGCAGGGCGCGTGGAACAGCTTGCCATCCCGGAGAATGGTCATTCCTCCGTAGTACTCGTTGGTCAGACCCTCGATGTTGAACGTGAGCGCGTAGTTCCAGGGTGGTTGCGGCTTCTGCGGCAGCCCGCCGTCGTAGAGATACACTTCCTCCGGATCGCCCACCAGTTCCATGGCATAGACTGCGAGCGTGTTGCCCATGCCAGGTCCCATGCCGCAGTCCGGGATTACGCTCACTCCGGCTCGGCGCGCCTCGGGATCGAGCGCATGCTGTTTGCGCACGATATCGGTGTTGCCCCCCATGTCGCAGAACGACACTCCTGTTTCAATTGCTGCCCGGGTCAGGGCGAGATTGTAGAAGTACGGTACCGCGCTGAGCGCGACGTCGTGACCTTTCAGCGCGCGGCGAGTAGCGTTTTCATCGCGAACATCCAATCCGATCGCAGTGGCGATTGGGTTGTGTACAAGCTCGTTGACTCGGTGCGCCCCAGCCTGCGCCTGTTCTCGATCGAAGTCGGCCAGAGTAATTCGCGAGGCCCCACCAAAACGCGCCAGATCATATGCCGCGGCGATACCTTGCCGCCCGGCTCCCAGAACCAAGTATGAATAAGCCATAGTTTCCTTCCATCGTGTTAGGAATTTAGAACCGACTCTCGCAGCTCGGCTAGTCGTCGCCGGACTTGCCTCGAACCTTATAGCCGGCGATCAACAGAATCAGGCCCAGTACGCCTATCGCGCCGATGATGCCGAGGAACGTCGCACGGTGCCCATAGACAATGCCAGACGGCAGAAAGGTGACAACGAGTAGATCCATCAGCCACATGCCTAGCCCAACAACCATCAGGCTGGCGCCGGTTTCGTGTTTTTCCTCTAGATCCATCATGGCGAGTATTCCCGAGACTCGGAACTCATTGTGCCCGAGGCCAATCTTCATTCTGAGTCTTGGGGTCGGGCAGTGCTGTGACCTACGTCACCTAAGGTCGTGCCAAAAATGCCTTCCGGGCGCCATTTTGCGCCAAATGTCACTCTCGGAAGTGATGAACGGTACAGCCACCACTGTCACCAAGCGGGAAGATATTCAGTTGATGATCTCCGCTGGAGGATACCTATGAAGAAAGTCTTGATTCTTGGCGCGGCAGGCCGGGACTTCCACAACTTTAACGTCTTATTCCGCAATAATCCCGACTATCAAGTAGTCGCCTTCACCGCCACGCAGATTCCCGACATTGCCGGCCGCCGTTATCCGCCGGAGCTTGCCGGACGACTGTATCCGGAAGGCATTCCCATCTTCGAAGAGAAGGATCTGGAGACCTTGGTCGCCGAACACGAGATTGACGCGGTGGTGTTTTCCTACAGCGATGTTTCCCACCAGAACCTCATGCATCTGGCATCGCGTGCGGTGGCCGCAGACGTCGATTTCTGGCTTCTTGGAACCGAGCACACGCAACTGAAGTCGAAAGTCCCCATCATTTCGGTGTGCGCGGTGCGAACGGGATGCGGCAAGAGCCCCGTCTCGCGCCTGGTCGCGGGAGAGTTGCGCCGGCAGGGTCGCAGGACCGTGGTGGTTCGCCACCCCATGCCCTACGGAAATCTAGTGGCGCAGGCTGTTCAACGCTTCGCCGCCATCGAGGATCTCGATCTTCACCAATGCACGATCGAGGAACGCGAAGAGTATGAACCGCACATCAGCCAGGGAACCATCGTGTATGCGGGAGTCGACTACGAAAAGATTCTCCGCCAGGCCGAGAAGGAAGCGGATGTCATTTTGTGGGACGGCGGCAACAACGACACTTCTTTCTACGTCTCCGACCTGGAAATCGTCGTCGTAGACCCGCACCGTCCGGGACATGAACTGTCGTACTTCCCCGGTGAAGTCAATCTGCGGCGCGCGGATGTGATCGTGATCAACAAGGTGGACACCGCTGAGCAGCGTGACGTGGAGACGGTTCGCCAAAACATAAAACTCCACAACCCCAAGGCCGTCGTTTTTGAGATGGCCTGCCGCGTCTCCGTTCCCGAACCGTATCTGGTGAAGGGACAGCGCGTTCTGGTAGTGGAGGACGGCCCAACACTCACTCACGGAGAGATGCCCTACGGCGCCGGTGTGGTCGCAGCGCGGCAATGTGGCGCGGCCGAATTGGTGGACTCCCGGCCTTATGCCGTCGGCTCCATCCGCGGCACCTACGATCGCTACCGGCACTTGACGAACCTCTTGCCCGCGATGGGCTACAGCGCCATCCAGCGGCACGAACTGGAAGAAACCATCCGCCGCACTCCGTGCGATCTCGTGCTGATCGCCACTCCCATTGACCTCGCGCGCGTGATCAAAATCGATCGGCCCAACCTCCGCGTGACCTATGAAGTTGAAGAACTCACCAAGCCCGGCCTGACCGAAATGCTTGCCAAGTTCGTGGGCGAGCACGAGCCAGCCCTCGCGGGAGCCAGAAAATGAATGGCCACGGCAATATCGACGCCAAAGATTTTCTCTCCGTTCGAGATTTCTCGCCGTCTGACATCCAGTATCTGCTCACGCTAGGCCGTCAAGTCAAAGCTCACCCGGCCGTTTACGGCGGAACACTGCGTCGTCAGACTCTGGCCATGATCTTCGAGAAACCTTCCCTACGCACCCGGGTAACTTTTGATGTCGGTATCCAGCAACTGGGCGGCTTCTCGCTCTACCTCTCTCCGGCCGAGATCAATCTGGGCAAACGCGAGTCCGTATACGATGTGGCGAAGAACCTGGAACGCATGGTGCAGGGCGTCATGATCCGCACCTTCTCCCATGAAGTGGTGAAACAGATGGCGCAATACGCCAGTATCCCGGTCATCAATGGGCTCTCCGACTACAGTCATCCCTGCCAGGCGATGGCCGATTACCTCACCATCTGGGAAACGAAAGGCAATCTGGACGGCTTGAAGATCGTATATATAGGCGATGGCAATAACGTCGCCCGCTCCCTCATGTTTGCCGGAGCCCAGGTCGGCGCGCATGTCTGGCTGGCTACGCCTCCGGGATACGAACTCGATGCGGAGTCGGTAGCCTGGGCCCGCGAACGCGGCGCCGAGACGGGCGGCACTTGCACGACAACGAATGATCCCGACGAGGCGGCCGCGGGCGCCGATGTGATCTACACCGATGTCTGGGCCAGCATGGGACAAGAATCGGAAACGGAGAAACGCAAGCACATCTTTCTCCCGTACCAGGTTGATGCGACGCTGTTCCGTCGCGCCAAGCACGATGCCATCTTCCTGCATTGCCTGCCCGCACACCGCGGCGACGAGGTCACCAACGATGTGATCGACTCGCCCCGGTCGCTGGTATTTCAGCAGGCCGAGAACCGCCTGCACGCGCAAAAAGCGATCATGCTGGAATTGATGAAAGGCGAGTTCGTCAAATTGCCAGGCCTGGTCGAGTTGCAGGAGTTGGCGCACATATAGTTAGAGCCTGTGGAGAGACGGGCGCCTCGCCCGTCCAGCCGGGCGGGGACGCCCGGCTCTCCACTTGAAAACGCTTATGAAGACCATGCTCCTTGCCGTCGGCGGAAACTCCCTGATTCGCGCGGGAGAAAAGGGAACCATCGCCGAGCAACTGGCCAACGCCCAGCGCACCGCCGCCCAGATCATCGGCCTGATCCGTGCCGGTTACCACATAGTGCTGACGCACGGCAACGGCCCGCAAGTTGGAGCTGCCCTTCTACGCTCGGAACGGGGAGCAAGCCAGGTGCCCGGACTCCCGCTCGACGTTTGTGGCGCCTCCACCCAGGGCGAGATCGGATATCTTCTCCAGCAGTCGCTGCAAAGCGAACTGCAACAGGCCGATCTGCATGTGCCGGTGGCGACGATTGTGACCCAATGCCTGGTATTGCCAGACGATCCCTCGATGAAGCACCCCAGCAAACCGATTGGTCCTTTCTATTCGCGTGCCGACGCCGAGGAACGCAAGCGCCTTTTCGGATGGGAGATTGTGGAGGATGCGGCTCGCGGTTATCGCCGTGTCGTTCCGTCGCCTGAGCCGGTCGGCATCGTTGAACTGGAGGTCATCCGAAATCTGATTGGGCACGGCGTGCTGGTCATCGCCTGCGGAGGCGGTGGAGTTCCTGTCGTCTGGAGGAACGGGAAATTGCAGGGAGTCGAGGCGGTCATCGACAAGGATCGCATCTCCGCGTTGCTGGCTTCGTGCCTCAACGTCGACCTCTTTGTCATTTCCACCGATACTGACTACGTGTACCTCGACTACAAGAAACCGACGCAACGCCCACTGCGTAATGTCAGCGCGGATGAGTTGGACGAGTATGTAAGAGCTGGCCATTTCCCACCCGGAAACATGGGCCCCAAAATCGAATCCGTATTGCGCTTTCTGCACAGCGGAGGCAAGGAAGCCATCATTACTTCCTGCGAGAATCTGTGCCAGGCGGTTGCCGGATCGGCCGGCACACACATGTTTACCGATCGCGACCGCGCGAAAAGCGGGCGCAACACCGATCTCAAGAACAAAGATTTGGAAAACAAAACACTCGAACTTCCGGTGCGAGGACGCTAATGCCAAAATCGACGATCACTCCCCTCCAGCCGCTCAACACGATTCAGCCTCCTGACGCGGAATCCGTGCTGATCGGCGGCATGCCGTTGAAACATGTGCTGGAGTCGCAGCAATTCACGGTGCCTCTGCTCATGGAATTATTCTCGCGGTCGCGAGGCATGGAGCACGTAGTGGCGCGCGGCGGCACTCTCGATTACCAGAACCGCATCCTCACCACGCTTTTTTATGCGCCGTCGACCCGCACTCGACTCTCATTCGAGGCCGCCATGCATCGACTGGGCGGCCGGGTCTTGTCCACGGAGAACGCGGGCGTGTTTTCGTCGGAGATCGAAGGTGAGCAGGTCGAGGATTCCATCCGCATCATCAGCGGCTATTCGGATGTGATTGTCATTCGCCACACCGCCGAAGACGGCGCCCGTCGCGCCGCGGAAGTCTCGCTGGTGCCCGTGATCAATGCCGGCGATGGCAACGGCGGCCAGCATCCGACCCAGGCTTTGCTCGACCTGTACACTATCTACAGGCAGCGTCCGTTGAATGGCCTCAGCGTGGCCATCATCGGCGAGTTAGATAAAGGACGTACGGCGCGGTCGCTGGCGTATCTGCTGGCCAAGTTCGATCGGGTAAAGATGTTCTTCGTCAGCCCGCCGCAACTGCAGATGAAGCCGGACATCCTGGAATATCTCGATGAGCATGGCGTCCGCTACGAACTGGAGTCCGACATTGACCGCGTGATTGGCGAAGTGGATGTGGTTTACCAGACGCGGATCCATCCTGAGCGATTCAAGGACCTGGATGGGTTACGGCGTTACGCCATCGATTCGAAAGTAGTGCAGCGCATGAAGCCGGATGCACTGATCCTTCATCCGCTGCCTCGCACGGTCGAGTTGGATAAATCAGTCGATGCCGATCCCAGAGCCATGTATTTCCGCCAGGCCATGAACGGCCTCTACGTGCGGATGGCGCTGCTGACCATGCTGTTGGACAAGGAACCGGCGGCGGGGAGTGCTTGGTGGTAGGGGCAGGACGAAACGCTAGAACTTGGCATAAAGTCAAGCAATGCTAAAGACCATCATATCGTGCGCTCTCGTATTGGGTGCCGCTGTCAGTCCGGCGCTGAAGCTGGCTGAGGGGCAAGAACAACCCGTCAAGCCAACACTGTCAGTGTCGGTCCGAAGTGCGAAATTGTCGTACGGCATCAAGGAGAAGTTCCAACTTCAAATCCAGGTTGAAAACCTCGGCGGCGAATCCCTGCTTGTGTGGCGCCATGTGGGATGGGGTGTGGGGCGAATGGATGTACGAGTGTTTGATAGCAATGGCAAAGAAGTGTTCACTACATTCTTGGCCGACGAGGTCCCGCCAATGCCACGGGAAGATGACTTCATAGTGCTTGAAGGCGGCGAGTTCTTTGGAAACCGCGTGAGTGAAGATGCAACACACTTCGTCAATACGCCGGGGACGTACGATATTTTCGTGGAGTACACCAGTTCCCTACCAGAACAATACCTTCGGAAAAACCTTCGACTCCCCAATCTGCCGCTGTGGTCGCGGGAGCGGGGCACAATTGCCTCCAACAAAATCAGAATCGAAGTAACAAAATGAATTGCGGCGGCTGGCGATTCAGTGAAAGGACCTTATGACCACCGAACTAATAGAAAAAACTATGCGCACCGATTACTTCGTAGAACTCGAAAACCAGTATGGAGCTCACAACTATCATCCGCTCGACGTCGTAATCGAGCGCGCCGAAGGCGTGTGGGTATATGACGTCGAGGGCAAACGTTACCTCGATTGCCTGGCCGCGTATTCCGCGGTGAATCAGGGACACTGTCATCCCAAGATTCTGCAAACGCTCAACGAGCAAGCGCGGAAAGTCACGCTCACCTCGCGCGCCTTCCGCAACGAGCAACTGCCGCTGCTCTACAAGGAACTCCACGACCTGACCGGCTTCGACATGGCGCTCCCCATGAACTCAGGTGCCGAGGCCGTCGAAACCGCGATCAAGACGGCGCGCAAGTGGGGCTACAAGGTCAAGGGCATTCCGCAGGACAAAGCCGAGATCATCGTCTGCGCCAATAATTTTCATGGCCGCACCGTCACCATCGTCGGCTTCTCGACCGACGAACAATATCGCGACGGCTTCGGCCCGTTCACTCCGGGGTTCAAAGTCATACCCTTCGGCGACGCGCGCGCCCTCCGCGAAGCCATCACTCCCAACACCTGCGCCTTTCTGGTCGAGCCCATTCAGGGCGAGGCCGGAATTGTCATTCCGCCAGCCGGTTTCCTGAAGGAAGCGGCTGAAATCTGCCATAAGAATCGCGTGTTGCTGATGACGGACGAGATTCAGTCCGGCCTGGGACGAACCGGCAAGCTCTTCGCTTATATGCACGAAGGAATCACGCCCGATGTGTTGATCGTAGGCAAGGCGCTAGCCGGTGGATTCTATCCGGTCTCGGCGATCCTGGCGTCAAGAGAAATTCTCGGAGTGTACAAGCCCGGCGACCACGGTAGCACCTTCGGCGGCAATCCCATGGGCTGCGCCATCGCCCGAACCGCGCTGCGCGTCCTGGTTGAAGAAAAAATGGTGGAACGTTCCGCCGAACTAGGCGCCTATTTCCTGACCTTGCTGCAAACCCTGCGCAGCTCCGACCTGAAAGAGGTGCGCGGTCAAGGCCTGTGGATCGCCATCGAACTCCACAGCCCAGCGCGTCCCTACTGCGAAGCGCTCAAGGAAGAAGGAATTCTCTGCAAGGAAACGCACGACCGGGTGATTCGCATCGCGCCGCCGCTCGTCATCACCCGCCATGAAATTGATTGGGCCTTCGAGCGAATCGCAAAAGTGATTCAGAAACACTGAGCGCCCGATTGTGGTAGAACTTTCGGATCTTGGTGTAGAGACGGGGCTTGCCCCGTCTCCTTTGGACGCCTTGGGAGACGCGGCGAGCCGCGTCTCTACGGGAGAGCATTCCGTCGAGCGGCCTTATTCCTTCGGACTCCGCTGCCACATGGGCACGGCCGGGTTCCAGCTGTGCACGTCCTTATCGAAGTTCCGAACCTCCGCCCGGCTCGTGGCGACGCTGGCAAGTTCGGCCGGCGGAGACGGCAACAGTCCGGCAACGTAATTTTCAATCTGTTGACAGATTTTGGGATCGTTCAACGCCGCCAGCAGTTCCGGCTTTTCGATCCGGGTAAAAACACCGCACACTGGACATTTCACCAACACGTCATTCGACATTCCGTCCCCCTGGCAAGGATGCTAGCGATTCACCTTGATTGTGGGCGCAGGCATCCAGCATCGGCTGTGACCCGAATCACACGCCGTCGTGAATCCAGGGTTCCGAAACACTACTTCCGGAAGAGCCGCTGAATCGACAGCGGAACACTAGACGGAGTCAGCGAGATGGTGAGCGACGGCGGTGGTGGATTGAGAGAATGTTCCGCGATCGCGTAGCCGTCCACCTGGACCCGAAGCAGATACTGCGGGTTGGTCACATAGAACGTAAACTTGCTGCCCTGAACGCGCGATCGAGCCACCACTTGGCCATTGCTGGGATCAACAAGCGTAAATGTGGCCATGCTGACCGGCTTCTTGTCCGTGGTCTCGAGCTGGACTGTGACCGGCGAGCCCTGGCTCGAAGGTGCCGCGTTCTGTGCGAAAACCCGGGAAGGAATCAGGAATCGGCCCCACCAACCCAGTTCGTTTGTCGCTCCGACCGCGTCAGGGGTTGGGTGCAGGACTGAGCCCGTATTGAGGCCCGGTTTCGCGTCGTACGGCACCGACGTCATCATGATCGCCAGAATGCTGGCGCCCACATAAAAGGACTTCTTGTTGGAATCTGCACTGAAAATGAAACTGAGCGCCACAGAAAGCACGATCAGCAGCAGCCCCACAAACCACGGATAGGTCCGGACCTGCAAGACCGTTCCCAACGCGGACTTCAATTGTTCTACAGCCGAGGCATCCTGCTTTTGCATGATGTCAGCCAAAACTGCCAGTAGTCCGCCCGTCGCCGCTGAAAGACCTAAACAAATCTTCTGTTGAATGTTGCCTTTTTCCGTTGCCATACGCGCCTCCCCGTCTGTAGTGAATCCCACGACGCCCCGCGTCAATGGGAACATTGCCAGCCGAATCCAGCCGTTCGCATGCCTGGGTTGTAATCGGATAACTTTGGCCCTACGCCTCTGGGGAAGCGCTTCTCGGGCTCTTGTTTCGCGAACGAGAATTGCTCGCGGAAAAAGGCGCACTACTCAGGACAAATTCTCCCCCGGTTCCCCTGCCGAGTCAAGGAGAAATCTGGCCGTAGCGCTGGCATCTTGCCGGCTGTTCCGAGGGCGTCTCGCCCCTCGGCGCGGTCCGCCGGACAGCCGCCGAGCACGGTGGCGCTACGGTCGCGAAACTTCAGCTTCCGGCTTGAAGATGACACCTTGGCTGGTCCGGCTGTTCATAATCACGCGGATTGGATCCGCAAACTGCAGGTGACGCACGCAGCCTTCTTCTTCCACGGCGGGTTGTTCCGTCAACCACTGCCAGTCGACGGATCCTTCGCCGGCGTCTGGATTCACGGTGAAGTACCCGATCTGAAAGGCAGTGAGATTCTGGAAAAAGTGGCTACCCTGTGACGGGGTCACGCGAAAATCGCGGAATCCAGCCTCCACAATCACGCGCGCGCCCGAGATCTCATCCCACTCGACCGGAATGCCGAGCCAGGGTTCGGTCGATCCCCAGCGTCCAACCCCGATCAGCAGATAGGGCCGGTGATTCTCATTGAGCAGGCGATTGAAGCGGGCGACCGCCGTTGCCACTTCCTGGCTTCGACCGCGCTCGAAGCGCTGCGAATCGACTACCACCACATCGTGAAGGCCCTCGACCCGGCCGTTGCCTAGAACCTTACTGCTCAGGCAGATCAACCGCTCCGGTCGCACGTCGTCGAGAGTTAAATCCTCCGTGTCGCGCGCCAGCGTCAGTGGACGGATCTGCAGGAAACCAAACTCTGCCGCCTCTCCGGTCAATGTGCCTGCCTGCTGGGGCAAACGCACGGCGAATTCGATTTCCACGGGATTGCCCAGCGCCTCTTCCCCGGCTCGAACCAGGTCATCGAGAATCTCAGCCAGCGGAAAAGTGCCGTGCTTGAGCATGGGGGCAAAGGTCACGATGCGTGCGCCCGGCCGGCTCACGCCATCGTAGACCGCATGATTATCTCGGGAGTAAGTCGAGGCCAGCGCCCACAGAGTACCGTCGCTCTCAGCAGCATCCAGGCCGAACCGCTTCTCGTGCCAATGACCCGGACGGCCTTCCGCTGTGCCATCCAACTCCAAGCCCCAGAATTCCGACTGCGAATTCGAGAGTATGTCTTCGACCGAGGAGAACTGCACCAGGTTTTGCGGGTAACGCGGGCAGAAGGTCAAACACTTCCCTCCATCAACCACCGCCCGCCCCAGGCCCAGAGCGACGGCCGCGATGCCATCCTCGAAGGTCATGGGCGGCACAGGATAATAATTGCGCGAGCGCACCACACCCGAAAAATCCGGATAAAAACGCTGCCTGTGGGGCGTACCCACAACCCGCTGGAGAATCACCGCCATTTTTTCCTCTTCCAGGCGGTAGGGAGTGGCCCGCACGTAAGCCTTCGCGTGTTGGCTGAAAGTGGACGCGTAGACGCGCCGGATTGCCTCGCTCAGCGCCGCCAGGCGGTCTGCTGGATTCGCTTGTTGGTTGCCCAGCATGAACGTTTCATACACACCGGTGAAAGGCTGGTATTGCGAATCCTCCAGCAAGCTCGACGAGCGCACCGCCAACGGGTGGTGCACTTCGGCCAGAAACGACTTCAGGTCTTCGGTGAGGGAAGCGGACAGGGGTATAGCCAGGAACTCCCGCTGAATTTCAGCATCATCTTCGCAATGCAAAGCGAAGTCCAAAAGGTTGTTCTCGACTACGAACTGATCGAACACGTCCGTCGCCAGAACGACTGCGGGAGGAACTGAAATGCGCACTCCGGGAAAACGGCGGCTCATGCGGCTTTTGCGCAGAAGGTGGCGCACGAAGGCGAGGCCGCGAGCTTTCCCGCCCAGCGAACCCGATCCGATCCGCAGAAAACTTGATTCCGAGGGCTTGAAGGTATCGGCCCGGAAGTCGCCGATCAGTATCTCGCTCTGTTCGCGTCGATACTCGTGGATCGACTCAATCAGATCGCGGCGCAAATGTTCTGGACCCGAGAAGTCGGAGACGCGCCGCGGCCTCAGCTTCGCCGCCAGCGCAAACTCGGTCCGGGCCATCAGCCAGTGCGAGAAGTGGTTGCTCTGCGCGTGATACATCAGGCTTTCGGCCGGAACCGTTTGCAGTTGCTCTTCCAGTTCGTTCAGGTCCTTCGCCCGGCCGACTTCACTCGCATCCGGCAAGCGAAACACGAAGTCGCCAAAGCCGAATTCCTCGGTCAAGATCTGGCGCAAGTCGTTCAGCAGCGTAGGCGAACGCTTGCGCAGAAACGAATAGCCCGCAGCGTGCGCTCGCGGGCGGAACTCGGTGCGACTGGTTTGCAGCACTACCGGCACGTCCGGGACCAGGCTCTTCACCATACGCGCGAGATCAAAACCTGCCTCCGGACTCAGCTTGCCATCCCGCGGAAATTCGACGTCCGATACCAGGCCAAACAGACAATCGCGATACTCCTGCACCAGGCTGGCCGCGTCTTCGAAGTTTGAACTCAGCAGAATTCTCGGCCGCGCCTGCATGCGCGCCAGCTTATGCGCCACGTTGATGCCTTCCTGGATCACGCGCCGCGATTGCTTGATCAGCTCGGTGTAGATCACGGGCAGGAACGACGAGTAGTAGCGGATGTTGTCTTCCACCACCAGCAGCACCGGCACTCCGAGCGCCCGTGTGTCGTGCTGCACGTTTCGTTTGTCTTCGATGTACTTGACCATCGCAATCAGGATGCGGGCACTGCCCTGCCACAGGAAGACGCGATCGATGTCGGTGACCGGATTGCGGGCAACAAAATTCTTGATCTCGCGGTAGTCGTAGGCCAGAACCACGACAGGCACATCCAACCCGGCGCGGCGGACTTCGTGTGCCAACTGCGCCGCATCCATGTCGCCGACCGCAAGGTTGGTGACGATCAGGTTGAATTGCGGATTGGAACTTGCCAGGTGAAGAGCTTCGCCGCAGCTGGAGACGTGCGTGATCCTCGGAATCTGCCGCAGGTTCAGTTCGAGTGATTCGTCAATCAGGAGTTCGTTGAGGCGGCCGTCTTCGCGGAGAATGAAAGAATCGTAGAGACTCGAGACCAGGAGAATGTTGAGCACTTTGAAGGGCATCAGACGATCGAAGCCCTCAAAGCGTTCTTCGGCATCCAGAAGGACGGCGGGCTCGGCCGTGCGGCGCATGCTCATGGGGGATATCCTAGCCCGTGCTGGCCCCTGCGGCGGTGACCCTTGTCACGCGGCAGTCCCTGGCGAACTCACGAAAGAGCAGGGTGAATCGCCGCAGGACATGGGCGCTCGCAATTTTCCAACTCGCCGTCTGGATCGTAAACTTCGCTCATGACGGACTCAGGAGATGCATGTACTACACGCAACTTCGTCGAGAACTGGTGGGCCCGGCAGGAATCGAACCTGCAACCCTCGGATTAGAAATCCGATGCTCTATCCGCTTGAGCTACGGGCCCTCTTTTCTGTAAAGACGACACTGTAAAGCACTTACATCCCATTGCCGGAAGAATTTTCAATTCTCCCTTATAGCTGGTGTCAGTTCTGGTGTCGGTTGCTCAACTTGGGAGCGGCTGACAACCCAGATTCTCGTCGCCCAACCATCTGATTCCGTTTCGCTCTCAACACAAGGGACGGCGGCACCGCGCGGACCATCCCGCTTCAAATAATAGCAAGTCTCGATCTCAGGAAACTGCCTGCTTTTCCCGAGCGCGGGTAGCCCGAGCCTGCACCTTCTTTCTTTCCCCTTGGACGCGTCCGCATCTTTGATCCGAATCCTACGGGCTGCCCCGACCGCTTCGAATTGCAGAAACAGCTTGACATGTTAACTAGTGTTATAGTTATCTATGACAGTATATGACAAGTAGGGTCGTGAGCGCTGATCGATCTCAGTACGACAGGAATAAACCCTGACCCAAGAGCAAGGAAGAATGAACTTCTCAAAGGAGAATAAAACATGAAATCCCTTCGTTTTGTGCTGTTAGGTGTCCTGCTATCGCTCTCCACCGTGGCTTTCGCCCAGTCCGACGCGCAAAAGTCCGTGGCTCCTGTGCCGTCCGAGGCGCAGAAGTCCTTCGCAACCATGAAAAGCCTGGCGGGAGAGTGGGAAGGCCCCGTCACCGTCCCCGAGATGCCGCAGATGTCGGACGGCAAGCCGCTCCACGTCTCACTGCGTGTAACCTCGCGGGGACACGCCCTCGTGCACGAGTTGCAGGAAGCAGGAACGCCGTTGGATGCGACAAAGTACGACCATCCGGTCACCATGCTTTACGTGGACGGAGACCAGCTCACGTTGGTTCACTATTGCGATGCCGGGAACCGGCCGCGTATGACCGGCAAGATGTCGCCCGACGGCAAGATGGTCGAGTTCGAGCTCAAGGACATCAGTGGGAGCACGGACCAGCACATGCACCATTCGGTGTTCACCATCATCGACGCCAACCATCACACCGAGGATTGGACGTTCATGATGAACGACAAGCCGATCCACGCGCACTTCGACCTGCACAGGACGAACTAAGGCGCGCGGTATCTCTGGTAAGGTCTCGTAAGGGCTTATTGGAAAACATGATGGACCATGAGTGGAACGACAGTCAGCCGATTTACCGCCAGCTCCGCGACCGCGTCGTCGCCATGATACTCGACGGCGTACTCAAGGAAGGCGATCCGCTGCCCTCGGTGCGCAATGTTGCGGCCGAATATCGGGTTAATCCGCTGACGGTTCTGAAGGGCTATCAACAGCTGGTGGACGAGCAACTGGTCGAGAGTAGGCGAGGTCGCGGCATGTTCATCAATGCGGGAGCGCGCAATCTGCTGCTGCAGGGCGAACGCCAGAAATTTCTTGCGGAAGAATGGCCCAGAGTTCACGCAACCATTCAGCGTCTGGGCCTGACTCCGGAAGAACTGCTGGATGCTGCTGCAACCCGAGGGAAATCGAACGCTGCAGAGGAGACGAAGAAGAAGCCATGACAGTCATCGAAGCACGCGGCCTCCGCAAGGCCTTCGGCACAACCGTCGCGGTGGACGGCATCGATTTGCGCATCGAAGAGGGCCGCATCCTCGGACTGATCGGTCCCAATGGCGCGGGCAAGACCACTGCGCTCAACGCGATTCTCGGCCTCACCCCGTATCAGGGAGAACTGAAGGTGCTCGGACGCGATCCCTGGACCGAGCGCGATCAACTCATGCGCGATGTCTGCTTCATTGCCGATGTCGCCGTACTGCCGCGGTGGATCAGGGTTTCTCAGGCCCTCGACTACGTCGCCGGCATCCATCCGCGATTCGATCGCGCGAAGGCGGAAGGTTTTCTCGTCAAGACCACCATTCGCCACACCAGCAAAGTCAGGCAATTGTCCAAAGGCATGGTCGCCCAGTTGCACCTCGCTCTGGTCATGGCCATTGATGCGAAATTGCTGGTGCTGGACGAACCGACGCTTGGCCTCGACATCCTATATCGCAAGCAGTTCTACGATTCGCTGCTGAACGACTACTACGACCGCAGCCGCACCATCGTGGTGACGACGCATCAGGTGGAAGAGGTCCAGCACGTCCTGACCGATCTCATGTTCATCAACCGCGGTCGAATCGTACTCAATTGCAGCATGGAAGAATTCGAGTCGCGTTATCTGGAAGTGATGGTGAATCCCGAGCAGGTCACAGCAGCCCGGGCGCTCAAGCCGATTCACGAGCGCCAAGTGCTCGGTCGCAGCATCCTGCTGTTCGATGCTGTTGATCGTCACCAACTCGCCGCGCTTGGCGACGTGCGCACACCCAGCATCGCCGACTTGTTCGTTGCCGTGATCGGCAATCAGGCCGGCCAGGCACAAGGAGCGGCTAGATGAATCCTCAAGCGAACGCCATATCCGAGTCCTCTCTCGAATCGCAGGCAATCGCGCCCGCGGTCATCTCGGCGACTCGGCGCATGTACTGGTCAGTGCGGCGCGAATTGTGGGAGAGCCGTTCGATCTATATCGCGCCGTTGGCGGTCGCCGCCGTCATTCTGGTCGGCTTCTTGCTCAGCACGGTTGCGGGTATCTGGGAGAAGGCGCTGAGGCTTGATCCGGTGCAGCAGTCTGCCAAGCTCGCCGAGCCGTACAGCTTCGCTGCGCTTCTGATCATGCTGACCACTTTTATCGTCGGGGTGTTCTACTGCCTCGACGCGCTGCACGGCGAACGTCGCGATCGCAGCATCCTGTTCTGGAAATCGCTGCCGGTTTCCGATCTCACGGCAGTGCTTTCGAAGGCAAGCATCCCGCTCGTGGTTCTCCCGCTGCTTACTTTCGCGATCACCGTTGCCACGCAGTGGATCATGCTGCTGTTGAGCACCCTAGTCCTGCTGGTGAGTGGCGGGGGCGTCTCAACTCTGTGGACGCATTTGCCGTTGCTCCAGATGTGGCTGCTGCTGCTCTACCATCTTGTAACCGTCCATGCGCTCTGGTATGCGCCAATCTTCGGCTGGCTGCTCCTGGTCTCAGCCTGGGCGCGGCGCGCGGCATTTCTATGGGCCGCATTACCGCTGCTCGCGATCGGTATCGTCGAGAAGATTGCCTTCCACACCTCGCATTTCACCGCCCTGCTGGGGTACCGCGTCAGTGGCGGTCCGGAAAGCGTCACGGTCGCGCCGGGTAGCGTTCTCGATCCGATGACACATCTCACTCCGGGTCATTTCCTGATCAGCCCGGGTCTGTGGATCGGCTTGGCAATCGCTGCGGCATTCCTCGCCGCAGCGGTCCGGCTCCGCCGCTATCAAGGACCGATCTGAGTCGCATGCTCACTGCTCATGGGAGCCAACTGCCGAAAAAGCATTTATGAGATAGGTTCTAGCCATCTCAAGCAGGCCATGTCTCTTCGGGCTGCTTGCGTGGTCTGATGTTACTCCGCGAGCGAAAAATCAAGGGCCTTCTTCCGTCAAAAAAAGAGCCCGTTCCTCGAGAGGACGGGCTCCTGAACAACATTGATTGGCTCCGCGTTACTGGCCGGGGCAGACTTTCTTTTCGTCGTTCTGGAACGAAAGCCAGCTGTGGACTGAGGTGCTCGCCGGCGCTCCAAAATAGGGAATGAACACCAGCGATTGCAGGTTGTAGGTGAAGCCATTGAGGGTGTACGGATAACCACCATAGTTCGATTCGCCTTCCAGCGGATCGCCGTCTTCCATGATGCTGTTGTCGCGGCAGTTGACGCGGTTGTCGACAAATGGATCGTCCATCCACTCGCCGATTTCATGCGACAGAGCGGAAACGTCCTGTGAGAACGCGCCCGGGCTGTCCACGTAGGTGGCGTGCGAATAGGTCTGGCCACCAGGCTGGGCACCATTGGCGTTGTGATAGCCGCCGATGCAGCATCCCCCCGAAGTCAGATATGCGTCATAGGTGATGAAAATCGGCAGAACGCCGGGGTTAATCTTCTTGATCGCCGCCATCCAGGTTTGCAGATGCGCGTCGAAGGCGTTGATGTCATAGGTGCCAACGATGCCGCTGCCGAACGGGTTGTTGATCACGCTGCCAAGCGAGGGTGGGACCGTAATGGTCTTCTGGGCCAATACCTTCGGCTTGCCCAGCAGAACGTGATAGCTGCTGTTGCTGGCCACGGTCGACCAGAAATTGCCGCGCTGGAAGGCATCGATGTACTGCGTGGTGCCGAGGTCGGTACCGCCCTGCGTGAAGTCGACTCCTGGGTCGAAAATCGGAGAAGCAATGATGTTGTTGATCACCGTCTTGCCGTTGCTGAGCACGGTGTTCTTCGGATCGAAGATGTGGTTTCCGTTCTGGGTGCCGTATTTCAGCCTGACGGGAATGATGTACACGGGGATGGTCGAGCTGGTATTCGTTTTCGAAGGGTCGGTGCCAACCATGGTGAAGTTAATCGTCTTGCCGGTGAGATCCTTGAAGCTGCCGTTCCACTGAGTCAGCTGAGCGACTGGAGCCCGCGGGGCCAGGTCCATATGGTTTGGTCCAGCCTTAAACATTGGCTTGGCGTCGGTAAGGGTCGGATATTTGGCGTCCTGGGCGAAGCTGGCGCATGCCAGCATAAGGGACACAGCAATTACGCTGAGAACGAAACGCTTATTCATACTCGGTCTTGCTCCTGGAATGATTTTGAAAAACCCTGTTACCGACAGGGAAAACGGGGGGACATGCGGGGCGCTGTCACACGATCAGCTTTGTCGAGCATTCTGGTTTAGTTGCCTCAGCATGTCAAGCGATTTGCGGAAGTAGTTTGGTTAGTCTTTGAGCGGAACCATGGTTCGATCGCCACGGCAAAAAGTTGCAACTTTTAGCAGCCCGCCTTGCGCCTGCGGCATGGTCATCACCGGTCCATAACAATACACGGCGTGTCCGGTGGCAGCGAAGTACCAGCGCCCTCCCTTTCTCTTTGCCGGTTGCTGGCTCGGAGTGGGGGAGGACGGTACGGGGGGTGCGAACTTGGGGACGGGAAGTGACAAGACTAAAGCTAGGGCCAGGGCCTTCATGATTGGGTCTCGCTTGCACGGCCCCCCACAGAGGGCCGGATTTCACAGAACCGTTTCTTCTTTGAAATCAAATCTCGAAAGTCAATGCGCTTCACCAACCGGTACTACTCGCGCTCGTACGATTGTTAGATCACTCGGGTCGAGCGCCGCACATCCTCTAAATCCGCAGCCGGTTTCCCCGGGACTTGCTTCATGGAGCGGGCCGATTTACCGGGTCGCTTTGTTTCTTTTTCTGATCCTTTTGCGCCTGCCGCGGAGTTGCGAGAATCAGCGCTGTTCGGTTGCGCCGGCACGGACGCCTTTTCCTGCACTCGCTTCCCGTCGTCGCGCGCCAGCTTGCCTTTAAGCGCAGCCAGTTGTGTGCTGTCCTTCAACATCTCGCGAATTAAACTGCGTTGCGATTCGATGGTCTGGCCTTGCTCGAAAACCAGCATGGTCAGAATGCCGTAGGAGACGATGAACAGAATCACCAGTAGCGGCAGGATGGCGGTCGGCCGCGACGTTTTTCGAAGAGCTACGGACTCAGCACTATAAATGACGGTCAAGTGGCCCCCAAACTCGCCCTATGTGCACCGGGCTTCACCTGGGAATAGTGCACCCGTGAAACCATACGATGGGGAGAAGGTAAGTACCTGTGGCAAATGGGGTTAGCGAGTAGAAACGGGATCGGGCTAGGCCCGGGGGTGCAAGCCTCTGCACTTAATGGGTAACGAAACCAGCGTTACCACGGTAAGTTGAAAACGCCTCGAAACCCACGCCAGCCAAGGCTTTTGACCGGGCATGATCGATTCAGCCGCGCGGCCTTCACAGGATGTGCAGAGCCGCCAGAATCTCCCGAAACTCGCCATTGCCGACCAGGCCGGATTGGCCGCCCGCAGCCCGCTTCACCGCAGCCTGCTTGACCGCAGCCAGAATGGGACCGCGCTGCTCGGCCGTGATCGTGACCCCAAGCTCCTGGCATTTCAGGTCAATGCTGTCGAGCCCGCTTTTCTTGCCGAGAACGATCCGTCGCTCCGCTTGCACGATTTCCGACGAGTAGGGTTCGATCGCCTCGGGAAGATGAAACTGGCTCGCCACCGCGCCGCTTTCGCGCATGAACAGGTTTTCGCCGACCAACGGCTTCCACGCCTCGAGCGTGTACCCCGCGGCCCGCCGCACTACTTCGGAAACCTCGCGCACCTTTTCGAGGTTCAGGACCACCGGCACGTCGTAGAGACAGCGCAATGCGAGTGCAATTTCGGCGATATCGGCATTGCCCGCGCGTTCGCCCATGCCGTTAATCGTGCCCTGGATCCAGGTCGCTCCCCCCCGAACGGCCGCCACCGCGCAGGCCGTCGCCATGCCAAAGTCGTTGTGCCCGTGGAAATGCACGGGCACGTCCTTGCCGGCCCACTGGCACACTTGCCGCGTCAGATATTCTGCCGCCTCGGGTCCGCAGGCCCCGATCGTATCGACGACGACCAGCTCTTTCGCGCCTGCATCGAGCGCCGACAGGTACACGGTTTTCAGAAACTCCAACTCGGTGCGCGTTCCATCGACCGCGAAAAATGCCACCGTAATGCCCGCCTCACTCGCCGCCGAGACCGCATCGCGAATCCGGCGCAGCACCTCCTCCCGCGAGATGCCATACGCCTTCAACTTGATGGCGCTGGTAGGCGCTTCGATTACCGAATAGCGAAGGTTCAGCCGCACCAGTTCTTCGACATCGGCCTTGACCGCACGCGAAAATCCCCAGAGTTCCGCCTTGATGCCCGCCTTCTGCATGAGCTGAATAGCTTCGGCGTCTTCCACCGAGACGCGTGGGAACCCAGCCTCAATACGGCTCACACCCAGCTCATCCAGCTTGCGAGCAATGTCGAGCTTCTGCTGCGGCGAGAGCACAACTCCAACCGTCTGCTCTCCATCACGCAGCGTCGTGTCATAAAAGCGGACGGTGTTTTTCGGGAACGCGCCCCGTACTTCCGGACGCGCATTCAGTTCGCTAACCCAAACTTTAGAATTGGTAGTCATCATCTGTTAGACCCAAAACCCGCCACAGAGACACAGAGAAGATCAATTCTTGGTTCTTCTCTGTGACTCTGTCTCTTCTGTGGTGAAAAGATTTACTTCACTACTTCCTGCGTCGCCAGCGCCGCCGGTTTCTGTCCGTACGCCTTCTCCCAAGAGATCACGGGATTCCGCAGCACGCCAATTTTCTCGATCTCGCACTCCATCACGTCCCCCGGCTTCAGGTACCACGCCTTCGGATCTCCCGAAAATGCCGCCACGCCCGACACGGTTCCCGTCGAGACGACATCGCCCGCGCTGTATCCCATCGGCGAGTAGTGCGAGAGGATCTCCGGAATCTTGACCGACATTTTGCTCGAATGCGAGCGCTGCCGCGACTCGCCATTCACGCGCAGTTCCATTGCGAGATTATGCGCGTCGGGAATCTCGTCGGCGGTCACGATCCAAGGCCCGAGCGGGCAGAACGTGTCGATTCCCTTGCAGAAGCTGAACACGCCCGACTTCATTTCACGCCGCTGAATGTCGCGCGCCGTAATGTCGTTGAAGATTACGTAGCCGCCGATATAGCTCGACGCCTCTTCCGGAGTAAAGTGCTTGCCGCCCTTCTTCAGCACGACCGCCAGTTCCAGTTCGTAATCCAGTTCCTGGGTCAGGTGTTCGGGATAAATCACCGGTTCGTCGGGCCCGATGATCGCGTCGGTGTTCTGAAAGAAGACGATCCACGGCATGACCGGATGAGAAAAACCTGCTTTGGTCGCTTCCTCATGGTGCTCGCGAAAGTTCCCCGCGGTGTGAAAAAACTTCTTCGGAACGATAGGCGCCTTGAGCTGAATGTCGCCAAGCGAGTAGATGACCGTCTCGCCGCGAGGACCGGTAACGCTCGCGCCCACGTGGACAACATAGTCGAGAGCCTTGCGCGCAGCCTCAAGACTCGTATCTCCGCCGCGGAAGAGCGCACGCATGTCAGGCGGGACCAGGGCATCGGCCAGCCGGTAGAAAATGGCCTCGCTCTCGACGTCGCGCAGGTAGAGCGCGCAGGCAGTATGCAGATCAACAATCTGATGGTCATTGACCAGCGCGCCGATGCGGGATTGGCGCGCAACATTTTCGAAGGTCACAAGTTTCATAGGAGTTTGCCAGCAGGTAAAGGCAACTCCAGATTCTATTGGGGGAAGCGGCCCTTGTCCATTACGCGGACGCCACATTCGTGTCCCAAATTCATCAACCACCAAGGACATGAAGTCACACGAAGGTGGATATCCCTGAGGGCTTCCTTCGTGTCCTTGGTGGTTAAGGCCTTCGACAGCTCGCTAACACTAATCCGCTTTCACGACTACATACTTCCGCCCGGCATACAGTCGATAGCCAGCGCCATCTTTTTCAAATTTGAGGGGAACGGGGTGTTTGACCTGATCGTCGTTCTGGGTGGCGGTCGAGAACACGTCCGCGGATGCCACGTTCATCACGATGAACTTGCCATCCTTGAAACCGAATCCATACTGCCCCGGATCGAGCGTGGCCCCGTCAAAGCTGAGTTTGGTTTCGGTAATAAGGAAGCCCTGATATTTTTCCGCAATTGCGGTGGAGTATCCGGATGTGTCCACCAGACCCGCCAGCACCACCTTGCCGGCGGCATTCTTCAAGCCAGCCGTATTCCGCACCTGCACGGAAGCGCTCTGGCCCGCAAAGAAATACGAGCTGGGAGCAATTTTTTTCACCTGATCGGCGGTGAGAACTTGCGCGCCGGCTTGTGCCACGAGCGCCGCCAGGACAACCAGCCACATCATCTTGCGATTGCAGTTCATAGAGGGTCCTTTCAAGTTCTTGGATTTCACTTCTGTCGCAGGGAGCCCGCTATAGTACACGATTCAGCAGGCTCCGGCAGTGAAGCCTGCCGCGCCTTGCCAAATTGCTGAAGAAACGGATCTTCCGCTTGGTTTTGGGTGGCGCAGCGGTTTACCGCTGCGATCTAGGCGATCAGTTTCGAAGGCTTTAGCCGCCGAGGTCCGCTGCCGCGTACGCCACGACTTTTTCCGCATCCTCATCAGCCAATACCGCGACTCCACCTCGAAAATCGTTTGACCGCAACATTCGGATAGTCCGCGCGGCGCGACTCCCCTATGTTACCTGCATGGCCCCCAATGCGATACTTTCAGAAGAAGCCATGAAGTCAAATCGGCAACGAACCGCGGAACAGACAACAGGACAGATAAACGACCGGCGCTGGCAAGCTGTCGTCGATCGCGATAGCTCGCTCGACGGCACGTTCGTCTTCGGCGTGTCGAGCACCGGCATATTCTGCCGTCCGTCGTGCCCGGCAAAACGCCCGCGGCGCGAGAACGTGAGCTTTTACGAGCACGCGCTCGAAGCCGAGCAGTCCGGTTATCGCGCCTGCCTGCGTTGCCGTCCGAAGGCGGTGGACGGAAACCCGCAGTCCGCACTGGTGCGGGCAATCTGCCGCTACATCGAGCAACACATCGAAGACCGCCTGACGCTCGGCCTGCTGGCCAAGGAATTCCGGCTCAGCCCTTTCCACTTACAGCGAACGTGCAAGTCGGTGCTGGGCGTGTCGCCGAAGGCCTACATCGACGCCTGCCGCCTGCGGCAGGTGAAACAGAACCTGCAAGCAGGCCACAACGTCACCACTGCGCTCTATGCCGCAGGATACGGCTCCAGCAGCCGCCTCTACGAGCGCACGGCCACGCAACTCGGCATGACCCCGGAGAAATACCGCCGCGGCGCTGTGGCCGCCGTAGTCCGCTACACCATCGCCGGCTCGCCTCTAGGACGGATGCTGATTGCCGCGACCGACAAAGGCATCTGCTCGATCCAATTCGCCGACAACGACGAACAGCTCCAGCAAGGCCTGATGCGCGAGTTCCCCTTCGCCACCCGCCGCCGCGATGACGCTGCCATGGCCGAATGGCGAGTGAACCTAACCCGCTTGATGCAGGGACGCGAGGCGCATCCCTCCCTTCCGCTCGACATCAGGGCGACCGCATTTCAACGGAAAGTCTGGGAAACTCTGCAACGAATTCCCCGAGGAGAAACGCGCTCCTACAGCACCGTAGCCAAGAAGATCGGTATGCCAACAGCGACCCGCGCCGTAGCCCGAGCCTGCGCCACCAACCCGGTAGCTGTAGCCATCCCCTGTCATCGAGTAGTCCGAGAAGACGGCGAACTAGGCGGCTACCGCTGGGGCATTGAGCGCAAAGAGCAGTTGCTGGCCATGGAGAAAGAAGCGGGCGTTTAGAGCGTTGTTAGTGTAATGGGGATTTTCCACCAGTTGAGGGTAATCGAGCAACTGGGAGGAAATCTCACCAAAGGATTCCGAGTGCTCGTTACCTGCCAGTGCTTGATGGGCAAATGACCACTGAGCCCTTAGGTAGCTTGTGGCTTCCGGCATGCAAGACGCGCAGGGCGTTTCCTGATTGCTGGATCGTTACGTGAGCACAGAAATAGCCGTTGCTCGAGATTTCATCGGGATCGCGTGTATTATCTCCAGCTCGCCGATGTGTCAGCATGAATTCGTAATCGTCCTCGGTGATGTCGAGGTTGGACCAAATTGGTGTCGTCTGAACATTCCAACTTCGCCCTTTTCCATGTGTCTGATAAGCTCGCGAGATTAAAAGCAGTGTCGTGTAGCTTCTCGTCTTGCCGGGCGGGAAGTCGATCAACCCTTCGACGATACTTGCAGTGCGGCTGCTCGCCAAGAAGACGGAGAGAAATCCAAGCAGCGAAAGGCCTAACGCGAGCGGGGCACGTCGCCAGACGGTTATTCCCTTCGATTTGCGGATTCCTACAATACCTGAGGCCAATCCACTCAGACCTGCTATCGCGAAGCATGCTTGCAGAACGTGATCGTGGTCGGGGCTCAGCTCAGTGGTGTTATCGAACCAACTAAGGACGACATACAGAAGCACAAGGGAACCGATAGCAATGAACCAGCCCAATATGCTTTTCCCCACTCTCGACTGCTCGCCCGCCGATGCTTGATCCATTCTCGAATGGGTCCTCCATCGTGCATTGTACGATTGTTACCGTTCACCTACTGAGCGAGCTATCCGCGCGGGATTTCGTAACTTCTGTAATCAGGCGTTTACACTAAGGACCCCGGTCCGTTAGTGAACTCGGGATTTTTCGCTAAGTGGCTATTCAATCTTGCTTGGCCACGAATCGCTAGAGCGGTTTAAACAGGTCAGAAGCAAATCGGCGCTTCAGCCAACTCTCCGGGAATGAGAGCCCAGTCGAGAACGTGGACATTGCGAGCCCGTAGATGGGAAAGTGATTGCGGGCTAGGGCTAACAGGCCAAGGGGAATTGCTATACCCCAACCTACCCAACGCAGGATTCTTAGCCACTTCAATACCGGGCGTGGGTCGATAGGCCACCGCCGGGAAGCCCCATACAGTGCGAGCCAGATAATATGGGGCGAGACGCTGCAAACCGAGAAGGTTTCAATCGCTAGTAGCTTAGACGAATCAATGTTCATGGCCTATTCCCAGTCGGCCCACTTGCCTACGTGACACAGTTTACACCCCTAGTTTACGAAATCAGGCGTTAGCGCTAATTGAGAATTGTCGGCGGGTGCGACTGCATGCGGCGAATTCTTTATCGGCCACCGATTTTTCATCACATCCAGCCAGTGACCACCCTCACAGACATCCCACTCGCCATGCCCGAGAATGAAGATCTGATTGGCCAAGTCAGAAGTGTGTCCGTCTCCAGAGACGGACTTCGATGCCGCACAGAAGCCATTGTCAGCGCTCCTTGACAACCTAATGATGACACCTGAGCGGTCGTCATCCGCTCCCGATCCGGCGCCAAAACGAGGCATTTCGCAACTAAGTCCTTATTCTTGTATTATGTGCAAATAAGTCCTTACGCCTGAGTTATTTAGCAGGGACCATTCGCTAACTCTATGATTTTAATAGTGTGAGAAAAAAGGGGGGGTAGGGGGGTACCGCAAATAATCGTGTGTGGGCAGCGCCTACTCCGCCTGCTTCGTGATATTCAGCAGCACGCCGACGCACATCAAAGTCACGAACAACGACGATCCGCCATAGGAAACGAACGGCAGTGGGATTCCCTTAGTCGGCATCAGCCCCAGCACCACGCTGATGTTGATGAAAGCCTGCAAGACGATCATGCTGGTGATTCCCACCGCAAGGAAGCGTCCAAAATTATCTTGCGTCCGCAGCGCCGCGCGCGTTCCGCGCCAGAGAAAGATTGCAAACAGGATGATGACGGTGAGCGCCCCGACCAAGCCCAACTCCTCCGCGGTGACGGCGAAAATAAAATCCGTGTGTGCCTCGGGAAGATAAAACAATTTCTGCTTCCCTTCCATCAGGCCGAGCCCGGTCACACCGCCAGTCGAAACCGCAATCAGCGACTGAATGATGTGGAACCCAAACCCCTTCGGATCTGCATAGGGGTTCAGGAAAGCCAGGATGCGATCTTTCCGGTACGACACACGAGCGATAAGGAGATAGAGCGGCAGGAGCGAGGCTGCCAAGGCGTATCCGAAATAGCGCAGGCGAATGCCGGCGACGAACAGGACGCAAGCGGTGATGCCCGCGCAGGCGATGGCGGTACCGAGGTCGGGCTGAAAAACGATCAGTCCAATAAACGCTGCCGTGGGCGCCACGGCGGGAATCAGCGTATTGCGCCAGTCGTCCATGGCCTTGGTTTTGTTTTGGAGAAACCACGCCAGAAACAGGATCAGCGCGGGCTTGGCCAGTTCCGAAGGCTGCAACGAAATCGGACCAATGTGAAACCAGCGGTGCGTGCCGTGGGCGCGATCAAGAAAGAAAACAGCGATCAGCAAAAGTGTCGTAAAGCCCAGAAGCGAGAAGACCAACGCGGGATGCTGCAGCCGTTTGTAATCCACCTTCATGGCCACCACCATCACGACAAGTCCCGCGACCGCCCAAACCAGTTGCTTCAGCAGGAATTCGTAGGCCGACCCAAAGCGCTCCTTGGCCATCACGGCAGAGGCGCTGAAGATCATGACCAGCCCGACAAATACCAGGATCATGGTCACGGTAAACATCCAGCGATCGACACTGACCCGCTTGGCCATAACAACTCATTTCACCACGGAGACACGGAGTCACGGAGGAGTTTCGCTTGTGGATTTTGGGCAGGGGATAACTGACTTGGTTCCAAAAGTAGGATCCATATCAGGGTTGGGGTTTCGTATCAGGGTATCGCTTCAGCGATACCGAAAGTTCTGCAAATCAGACGCCCCTTTAGGGGCTGCGTTGTCGCTAAGTGGATCGAGCCATTGCCAGGGAATGCACGATCTCTTTGAACACTCGGCCGCGGTGTTCATAGCTCCGGAACTGATCAAAGCTCGCGCAGGCCGGAGCCAGAAGAATCACGTCGCCCAGCGCCGCGGATTCGCTGGCGCGCCGGACAGCGTTTTCCAAAGTTTCCGCGTGATCAACTTCGGCCACACCCTGAATCTGCGATTCGATCTTGGCGGCAGCGGCCCCGATGGTGTACACGCGCTTCACCCGTTGCCGCAGTAACTCGTGGAGCACGGTGTAGTCGCTCCCCTTGTCCTTGCCGCCGAGAATCAGGTGAATGTTCGACGGGAAAGATTCCAGCGCCTTGATGGTGGCATCGACGTTCGTGGCCTTGGAGTCGTTGTAGTAGTCCACACCCGCGACCTTGGCGACGAACTCCAGGCGGTGCTCGACGGCTTTGAAATTCCGGACTGCCTGACGAATCTGCTCAGGCTGACAGCCGACGAGGACGCCGATGGAAACGCCTGCCAGTACATTTTCCAGGTTGTGCGCGCCTTTCAGCGGCATTTCGGCCAGCGGCATGATTTCGCGTTCGCCGTGGCCATCCCGGAAATAGAGATACGTGCCGCGGACGAAGGCTCCCTTTTCGACCTCTTTCTTGCGGCTGAACCAGTACAACTGCGAGCGAGTACGGCCTGACAGTTCAGCGGTGGTGGGGTCATCGGCGTTGAGGATGGTGAAATCTTCCGGTCGCTGGTTCTCGAAAACTCGCGCCTTGGCGTTGACGTAGTTGGCGAACGTCTTGTGGCGATCGAGGTGGTCGGGCGTGATGTTCAGAATCACCGCGATCCGAGGACGAAATTCAACGATCGTTTCCAGTTGAAAGCTCGACACCTCAAGCACAATCCAGGTCGCGGGCCCGGCCTGGCCCACAAAACTGATGGCCGGCGTGCCGATGTTGCCGCCGACCATCGTCGGGAAATTTCCTGCAGCAATAATTTCGCCAGCCAGAGATGTAGTGGTGGTTTTGCCGTTGGCTCCCGTAATGGCTACGATCGGACCGGTCAGAAATCGTGCTGCGAGTTCGATTTCTCCGATGACCGACTCTCCCAGGTTGCGCGCCTGCACCAGTTGCGGCGCATCGACCGGCACCCCCGGGCTTACCACAATTAGATCCTGCTCGCGAAAGGTGCGGTCGCCGTGGCCGCCGGTTTCGACCGTGATCCCATGCTCCAGCAGGAGCAGGATTTCGTCACGAAGCTCAGCTTCGGGTTTGGAATCCGACACCGTGACGCGGGCGCCGCGCGACTTCAGAAAGAGCGCGGAGGCCACGCCCGATTTCCCGAGACCCACAACCAGCGCGCGTTTGTTCTTCAGATCCATCAAATTCATTTCACCACAGAGGCACGGAGACACGGAGAAGACCTGAACTGTGCTTTTGGCTCTTCGCCTTTAGCCAAACGCTAAGAGCTAAAAGCCAAAAGCCATTTTCCGTGTTCTCTGTGGTGCATCTCTCTCATCTAAGTTTCAGTGTTGTCAGCGCAAACAGCGCAAATACGAGCGACGCGATCCAGAAACGCACAATAACTTTCGATTCCGACCAGCCCAACAGTTCGAAGTGATGATGAATCGGCGCCATCTTGAAAATGCGTTTCTTGCGCAGCTTGTAAGAACCCACCTGCAGAATTACCGAGAGCGCTTCGATGACGAAGATCCCTCCTATAAACGGCAGTAACAGTTCCTGTTTGATCATAACGGCGACGGTGCCGATTGCGCCGCCCAGCGCCAGCGAACCGACATCGCCCATGAATACTTCCGCCGGATGGGCGTTGTACCAGAGAAATCCGATGGCGGAACCGACCATGGCTCCGCAAAAAATGGTGAGCTCGCCGATCTGCGGCATGCGCTGCAATTCCAGGTAGGTCGCAAACGTCGCGTGGCCGCTGAGATAGGTGAGAACCGCGAGCGCTCCGGCTGCGATCACCGTACAGCCGATGGCGAGGCCGTCGAGACCATCGGTCAGGTTCACGGCGTTGCTTGAGCCCACAATCACAATCACCACGAAGGCCACGAACGGCAGAAACGCCAGCGGCCAGAGTTGCGAATGAGCCAATCGTTCAATCACCAGGTCCGGGTGGAACTGCTTGAAGAAGGGGACCAACAACTTGGTGGAGTACTCTCCTCGGTGCTGCAAAACGATCAATGCGATCGCAATCAGGATGCTGGCAGCAATCTGATAGCCCAGCTTGGCGCGCGCGGTCAGGCCGAGATTGCGGCGATGAACGACCTTGAGGTAGTCATCGGTAAAACCGATCGCACCGAAGGCCAGCGTGGAGAACACCGCGATCCAGACAAACGGGTTGCTCAGGTCCGCCCAGAGCAGTGTCGGCACCAGGATGGCGATGGCGATCAACAAGCCACCCATAGTCGGAGTGCCCGCTTTTTTCTGGTGCGCCTGCGGACCTTCTTCGCGGATGTACTGCCCGATCTGAAAATCGCGCAACCGGCGAATCACGATTGGACCAACAATCAGGCCCGTGAAAAGAGCGGTGAGGCTGGCGAAGGCCGTGCGAAATGTCAGGTAACGGAAAATGCGGAATGGCGGAAAGTAATGAAAGAGCTTCAGGTAGAGCAGCCAGTAGAGCAATCCGCCTCCGACAACAGCTGTCAGCTCTCAGCTGTCAGCTCTCAGTTTCTAGATCCCGGCGCCTGGGGCGTTGGGTGTGCCGCTTTTCTGTTTCCACGTCTCCAGCGCCTTTTCCAGTTTCACGCCTCGCGACGCCTTTAGCAGGACTACATCTCCATCACGGGCTTCGCTGGCCAGCCACTCGCCGGCTTCTTCTGGCGTGGCGACAAATTCCGCTTTCATGCCCGTCTCGGTCGCCGCTTCCACCATCGGCTTCGCTAAGCCGCGCACACCGAGCAGGAAGTCAAGTTTCCTTGCAGCGATGTAACGCCCGCACTCGCGGTGCAGTTGCTCGCCGGTCGTGCCAAGTTCCAGCATTTCGCCGGCGACAACAATCCGGCGCCGGGCGGGCATGGCAGCCAGCGTATCCACGGCAGCCATAAGCGCCTTCGGACTTGAATTGTAGCAATCGTACAGCACCGTGATGTTACCCAGTTGGACGACCTGTCCGCGTTTGTCGGCGGGCTGGAGGGAGGGTAGGGCTGCGGCGATCTCTGACGGCGTAATGCCGTGCTCCAGCGCTATGGCAGCCGCAGCGAGCACGTTGTACACGTTGTGCTTGCCGAGCAGGGGACTGTGCACCGGTTGGCGCACTTCGTGACAGACGAGATCGAAGCGCGTGCCTTCCGCTCCGAGCACTTCGACGTTCTCCGCCCGTACATCTGCCGAGGATTTGAAGCCGAACGTGACGACCTTGCCCCTAAAGTCGCGCCCGAACTGGCACACATATTCATCATCGGCATTCAAGACCGCAGTGCCGCCATGCGGAAGAGCTTCGATCAGCTCGTATTTCGCGCGCGCGATTCCGGCGATAGAGTCGAAACTCTCCAGATGCACAGGAGCGACATTCGTGACCACGGCCTGGTTCGGTAGGGCGATGCGCGCCAGTGCCGCGATCTCACCGGAGTGGGACATCCCCATCTCGACCACCGCGACATCGTATTCCGGCTCGAGCGTCAGCAGTCCGAGGGGCAGACCGAAATGATTGTTGAAATTTCCCTTGGTGCGATGCACGCGATACTTGATCGCGAGCAGATGGGCCATCGCTTCCTTGGTAGTGGTCTTGCCCATCGAACCGGTGACGCCGATAGCGATCTTACCCCAGATTTTTCGGACCGCCGTCGCCAGCGTCTGGAGCGCGACGAGCGTGTCGTCGACGGCGAGCAAGCCGGCAGAGTTGGAATAGCGCGCCAGTTCCTTCTTCTCAACCACGGCAGCAATCGCGCCCCTGCTTAGTGCCTGCTCGACGAAGTCGTGGCCGTCGAGACGCTCGCCTTTGACCGCAAGGAAGAGCTCTTCCGGTTGCACGGTGCGGGAATCGATGGAATATGCCTGAGCCATCGCGCGGCCGTCGTATTGCCCGGCCGCAGACACGAATTCGCCGATGCGGGAGAGGGGAAGTTTCATGCAGTCTTCCCCGCCGTGCCAGCTTTCGCGGCGCTTTTGCAGTCGTAGCCGAGAACCTTCAGATTTTCGCGCGCAACCTCCACGTCGTCGAACGGAATTGTTCCCTCCCTAGTGGTCTGCACCTTCTCGTGCCCCTTGCCAGCGAGCAGCACGATGTCGCCGGGAGTCGCCTGTTGGAAAGCAAGAGCGATGGCCTTGTGGCGGTCGGGCTCCATGGAATACTTTGCGCCGGACTTCTGCAATCCCACGAGTGCATCATTCATGATCGCCAGCGGATCTTCCGAGCGTGGGTTGTCGGAGGTGAGTACGACGAAGTCGCTGCCCCTGCCCGCAGCTTCGCCCATCAGCGGACGTTTGGTGCGATCGCGGTCGCCGCCGCAGCCGAAAAGCGTGATGACCTTGCCTTTGAGCCCGGCGCGAGCCACGAAGTCGCGAGCCAGCGCAGTGAGGTTGCGAAGCGCGTCGTCGGTGTGCGCATAGTCCACAACCACCGTGAAGGGCTGGCCGCAGTCCACACGTTCGAAGCGGCCGGGAACGCTGGTGAGATCGAAAATTCCTTTCGTAATCGCCTCCGCGGAACAATCACGGGCATACCCGGCAGCGGAAGCCGCAAGCACGTTGTAGACATTCACATTTCCGATCAGCGGAGACCACATGGCAATCTTTCCCGAGGGCGTCGTCATTTGAAACCGCGTTCCCCGCGGCGTGACTTCGACGGACTCAGCATGGAAGTCGCCAGACGTCAGCCCGTAGGAGAGCGCAACGGAGCCCTTTTTCTTGGAGAGCTTCAAAAGTTCGACACCGTGTTCATCGTCGAGGTTGAGGACGGCGGCGCGCGGCGGGTCCGTGCCGCAGCCTTCGAAAAGCACTTGTTTGGCGCGGAAATACTCTTCCATCGTGCCATGGTAATCGAGATGGTCGCGCGTGAGATTCGTGAATACGGCCACATCGAAAGGGATTCCGAAAACACGCTGCTGCTCGAGCGCATGCGACGACACTTCCATCACGGCTTCGGTCACTCCCTGGCCAAGGCCCTCCGACAAAAGCCGGTTCAGTTCCAGCGATTCTGGTGTGGTGTGTGGTGCTGGGAGAATCTTTCCGGCAACGTGATATTCGATGGTTCCAACCAACGCCGTCTTGCGTTCGGCCGCCTGGAAGATGGATTCGATAAGGAAGGCGGTTGTGCTTTTTCCGTTCGTCCCCGTGATCCCGGTAGTCGCAATTCGCTCAGCTGGGCGTTTGTAGAAATTCGCGCTCAGGCGAGCGAGCGCACGCCGACCGTGCACGACTTGCGCCCAGGCAACGTTCGGTCGCGGCGTTTCGGTCGCGGAGTCGGTAGCGATGGCGACCGCTCCGGCAGCGATGGCTTGATCAATGAACCGATTGCCGTCGCTGGTCTCGCCCTTCATGGCAACAAATAGAGTTCCAGGGCGCACCCGCCGGGAATCGTATTCCACACCTGCAACCGCCGGATTTCCGCTCTGGGAGAGGACCTCGGCACCCTGCAGGAGTTGTTGGAATGTCATTGGGTTGATTATAAATAGACGGCCTCGCCAGGTCTTTGATTCCCCTGTGAACCTCTGTGGTTGAAAAAAATCTTAAACCACAGAGGACACAGGGGTGCACAGAGGAAACCCTATCTACCGAAACGCACCGTGATGCGCGATCCAGTCGCGACGCGCGCACCGGGCTGGGGCGACTGTTCGCGTGCGACTCCACTGCCGATAGCGTCGAGGTCAAGCCCTGCATCCTGGGCGGCTTCAATGGCAACGCGCAGGTTCTTGCCGAGGAAGGATGGGACCTCGATCCCTCCTTCTTCCACATCGAGAACCACCGTTCCGCTGCTTGGCAGTCTCTGCGTGGCTGAATTCTCGGACTGCGCAGCAGACGGAACCGCGGATGTCGCAGCCATCGTTGCGTTCTGCGGATGTGGATCCGGCGCTCTCGCGATTTGCGACGCAGGAACCACCTGAGCGGCGATTGTGTTGGGCTTGGCCGGCAGTGGAACTACGGGTGTTTCCGTTGCATCCGCCATATCGAGCCCCGCACCTAAGTGGTCGGGTGAGCTTTCCTCCAGACTTGCCTCAGGGACGTCGCGGCGAGCCAGCAACACCTGCCGGCTGGGCGGAAGCTGAACGTCGTGCGGGACGTGTAGGTACTCGAGCACCTGCTGCGTGATGCGTTGGAAGACCGGCGCCGAAACCTGACCTCCCTGGTGCAGGCCGACGGCGGAGTCCAGGATCACGACCACGGCAATTTGCGGATCATTGATGGGAGCAAACCCGGCAAACGACGCGACGTACTTCGTCTTCGAGTAAGCGCCGGTGGCGGGGTCCACTTTCTGAGCAGTCCCGGTCTTGCCCGCCGAACTGTAGCCCTCGAGAAGGGCTTTGCGTCCTGTGCCGTGGAGCACCACCGCCTGCAGCATCTGCCGCATCTGGGCCGCGGTCAGCGGTGAAATCACCCGCGTCCCCTCCGCAGGTTGGAACGCGATCGTTTGCGGGGTGTTCTGCGGCGCAATCGTACCCGCTACGATTCGCGGCGGGACACGTACGCCATCGTTGGCAATCGTCGAAATCAGGGAGGCGAGTTGCACCGCCGAAATTCCGATTTCCTGGCCCATGGAAATGGCCGCGATCGATACTTTCGACCAGCGGTCCACTGGTTTCGTCAGGCCACGCGTCTCACCGGGCAGTTCGATGCCGGTTTGCTGGCCAAAGCCGAAGGCCCGGATGTATTTATAGAAGCGGTCGTCGCCCAGGCGCAGCGCGACTTTGATCGCGCCCACGTCGCTCGAGTCGGCAATGATATCGGACACCGAGAGCAGGCCGTGCGGTTTGCTGTCGCGGATGCGCATGCCGTTGATGACGATCGATCCCATCTGGCAGTCGAATATTTCGTCGGGGCGCGTAATCTTCTCTTCCAGGCCGGCGGAGATGGTCACCATTTTGAAAGTCGAGCCCGGCTCGTAAATGTCGCTCACGGCGTGGTCTTTCAGGGTCTCGTTCTTGATTTCCCGGCGAATGTTCGGATTGAATGTGGGCCGGTTGGTAAGCGCCAGAATCTCGCCGGTGTGAGGATTTACCACGATCGCCGTGCCGGAAATGGCGTGCGTTTCTTCCATCCCGCGCTCGAGTTCGCGTTCCGCGATGTACTGGATGTTCTGATCGATGGTGAGGACGACGCTATTGCCAGCCTCTGGCTCTTTTTCGACGCTGGCAAACCAGCGCTTGCGCGCATCGACGGAAATCATCAGCTTGCCGGGCTTGCCCTGCAACTGCTGATTGAATTGCCGTTCCAGTCCGCTCAGACCCTGATCGTCGGTACCAACATAGCCGAGGACTTGCGCCGCCAATTCACGTTTTGGATAAAAGCGTTTCGGCTCTTTCTGGAAATGGATGCCTTGCAGATTCAGGGCGCGGATACGGTCAATCACGTCCGCATCGGCCTTGCGCGCCACCCAACAGAAGGTCTTGTGGGCGCGGCAATCCGCTAGTACGACCCGGGGATCATCTTTCGTGATGCGGGTAATCAGGCTGACGGTGTTGGCAAGATCGGGAGCTTCCGAGGGCACAACGAAAGCGGAGTCCACCTGGATAGACATCGCCAGCTCTCGCCCAGCGCGATCGTAGATGATGCCGCGCTTCGCCGAAAGATCGAAACTGCGCTGTTGCTGGCGCTGCGCGCGGCGCTCGAAATCGCCGTAGCAGAAAATCTGGAGATAGACGAGACGGATGCAGATCGCCAGGAGCCAGAAGCACAGGAATCCAGACAAGGCATAGAGCCTGAACCGTCCGCCGTTCGAAGAGGTACTCGCTGCCATTTCAGTTCCCAGTTCTCAGTTCTCAGTTCTCAGTTCTTCTTCAGCGAAAAGCTTGCGGCTCCTTACTGAGAACTGAGAACTGGGAACTGAGAACTGATTTACCGCGCGGACACAACGGAAACCGGGGTCACGCTGGCCATGACCGGCGTAGCAGTATCGGTGGTGGCATCCATGCGAATGACCTGCCCGGGTTGCGGCGATTGCAGGCCCAACTTGCGCGCCATCACATCAATGCGTTCCGGATCGCGCAACGACGCCTCTTCCAGGCGCAGGGCGCGGTTCATGTTCGTCAGATCCTCGCGCTGTGACCGCAGCGTCTCGATCTTGTATCCGTATTCAATGGCGCGGAAATGCTGCAGTGCATATCCCATGACCAACAGGAAGAGGCAGCACAGCGCCAGTCCGAAGAACTTCATCTCGCGCGCGCGGCGCGGGTCTTCCACCTTCACTAGGCGCGAGTTATCAATGGTCTTACGGAAATAGATTTCCGGGGTCCCCAGCCAGCAGGACTTGCGCCGGATCGAAGGAATTGCGCTTTGCGTTGCCACGGCGCTCATGATTTATGCCACTCCCAAAAATTTGGAATCGTAATCTGCGTTTTCCTGAACGGAAGCGAACCAGGGTTCGACCACCATTTGTTCGGCGAAGATAGGTTCATCCGTTTGCGCCCGCTGTTCTGCGCGCTCGACCGTTGCCATCAGACCTTCAATCAAGGTGCCGGTAAATGTCATTGCAAATGTTCCAGTTTTTCTTCCCGGACGCGGCCTTGTTTTATTTTTCTTGGCCTCTCCGGAAAAACACCACCACAGAGTGTTTCTAAATTCTTTACCCGGCACGCCTTACTATCACCGCACCGGGCGCCCGGCAGTTTCTCCGAGCCAACTCGCCTAAATTCTTTCGGCGGCGCGCATCTTTGCGCTGCGCGACCGCGGGTTGCGATCAATCTCTTCTTCGCTGGCGGTCATCGGCTTTTTCGTCAGCAGCCGGTACCAGTCTCGCTTTGCGCCTTCACGAAGCGCATCCTTGACGATCCTGTCTTCGAGCGAGTGGAAGCTGATCACCACCAGCCTTCCGCCCGGCTTCAGCACTCGGGGCGCCGCCTCCAGCAGTGCTTTCAGATCGTCCAGTTCATGGTTTACGAAGATTCGGAGAGCCTGAAAGGTTCGGGTCGCCGGATGAATCCGCTCATGTTTCATTGACCGGGCCGCGGCTGATACCACCTCGACAAGTTGCGTCGTCGTGCGTATCGGCCGCGACCGGACAATGGCTCTGGCGATTCTCCGCGACCTCCTTTCCTCACCGAATTCGTAAATCACATCGGCTAGCTCACGCTCGTCGATGTGGTTTACCACTTGTT